>BQMY01000085.1 GCA_022181065.1 Melioribacteraceae bacterium
TATGCCACTTTTACCCTTATCTCTTTTTTACCGAAATTCCATTTCCTGCTGAACCAGTACAAAGTCAGCATCTATTACACAAATATTTCCTCCAAGTCCGTTTAAATTAATTGAAGTATATTTATTTGCACCAATAGGACAGGTATACCTACTTCTTCCACCATGAATAATAACGTATTCAAGGATATTATTTATTCCACTCAGTAAAGAATTTTGTAAAAAAATTAGATTGCTCCAATTGTTACCAGTTATAACGATCGGATCTTCGGCGATTCCTTGTGCCATTAATTTACCGTAGGCAATAATTCCACAATCCTTACTAAAATAAAGTTGAACTCCATGTTCTATGTTTAAGCATCCTCCTTCATGAATGTATATATCATTTTTGATCAAGTAACTACCTTTGGGAATTGTCCTTGTATTAAAGATGTTACTTAAATCTAAGTTTTTAGAATATGTGGAGATATAATGTTCTATTTCCGATACTATTGTTTCACTCGTACATTCGAGTGATAGCATTTGATTGTCTCTTATTTTTAATTTTAGAAGTATCCGAGTTATATCTGCACTCATTTTCTCAACTATACTTTTATTTACGGAATATTTAAATAAATTTAATAAAAAGATTTCATAATTTTTGTCACACAAATAAACCTTCCAATTTGTTGTCTAGTTTTGATGGCCTAAGTCGATTTTCCCTATTCTTTAATCAAAAATAGAAATTTATTATATCGAAATATTTATTAAGAATATTATCTAGTAAATACTAGGAATTAGATTTTTTAAGAGAAATGAGGTGATTAAAATCAATGGGACGACCATATAAATGTCCATACTGTAATGGAACATATACAACTTGGAAAGGCTACAGAAAAACACAACAAGGCACAAAAAGAATCAGAATATGTAGAGATTGTAAGAAAAGATTTACCACAAAAATTTCACTCTAGAACTTTCATCAAGCACAATTTGAAATTGAATTATTGTGCCAAATGAATAATTATTTTCAGATTATTTTGTGTACATACCTATTCAAAAATCTATGAAAATAGCATTTCAAAAAAGAACTTCTCTTTTCAAAATATTTTATGATTCGAATTAAAATTAGATTTTATTCAAAGCTTATTTTCGAGAATTTCCTACTAACCCTCTTTTCAAATGTACTATACTTTATCACAATATCTATTTTTATATATAGTCGTTTTAAATAGAACCATACAACCTATTGTATATTAATGATTTACAAAGATACCGACTATACGTTAAATGCATACTTTTGTTTATTATGCGAATAGTTTTGCCGCATTAAACGAAGAAAATATATCGGGAAATTAGGGATGGACGCTTGATGTTGTGATTCAACTAAACGATTAGGATTTTAATTATAGGAATAAACTTTCTTCATAATTTAGAGACGGTCCGATAATGGATTCTTTTGGTGTATGCAAATTGCCGCCACTAACCCAAATCTTTCCACCAAGACTTTTTTCAAATAATTCCAACTTAGTAGATATCCACACGAAGTTATTAGATCTATCCGAGCCAACCTGCTTGCAGATCATCTCTTCTCGTTCGAGTGAATTAGTTAAAAATAATAACCTAAATCCATTGAACAATGTATTCCATTTTTTCTGGTATCGTTTGTATTTTTCAGTTTGAAAATAGACACTATAGTTTTTGATCTTAGTAGCAATGTTATTTGTTTTTGAACTCCTGGTCGTCAAGGATTCTGTTCCCATATCTACTTCGAGCATGAAAAGCAAACTTTTATTTTGTGTTTTGTTTTTAATACAAAACACACCATCAGGCGTAAAATTTATTTTAAGCAATTTAGTTTCAAATTGTTCCGAGATTAATGGTAATCCATTTTTTTTTAATGGCAGGAATGGAGTTGTTGCTGATATGAAATCCACTGTCAGATCTGGTAATTTTATATGAAGGAAGTTGAGATGGATTCGAAACCAATTCAATAATAATTGATGCTTTGCGGTATAAATATTTTTAAATATAATTTTATCAGATGAAAAATAAAATTGCCCATCAAATTCATTTCGAATAATTGTTGCGCCGATTTCACTTATAGATGAAACATACTCGGTTCTACCTTTCCTACCTTCTTTCTTAATATTGTGAAAAGTTATTAAATCTTTTTTTCGAAGGTTCTCTAATTTTCTTTGTACTTCTCTTTTCCCTACTCCATTTATTAACATGATTTGGTTTGTTGATAATATTCCATACTCTAAAATTTGAAGTAACAGCTCTTTTTCCTTAGGCGTGATTTTTTTCATAATGATAACTTCCTGACTTTGGGTATACATACTTAGTGGTATAGTTGATGCTATTGTTGCAATTAGAAAGACCAATCAATGGATTTGATGTTAGCTGAAAATTTGATCGGCGATAGTTATATACTATTACTATACTCAGATGATAAAACTATTTCTTGTGCTTTCTGAAATTTTAATATAAGAAAAAATCTTTTCTCTAAATCCCAATCAGAAACTACCTTTGTATAATTATATATAACTATCAAGCTGAAAATAATAGCGAATAGGGAGCAGTTATTTTGTATATGTATTCCACACGGAGTAGTAATCAAACACTTCACGCTTGGATGATGATTCCAAAAGAAAATTATATAATTATTGAGGATGATTTGTCAATTTGTAAATGTGAAAAAAACAGTAATAATTTAAGCATAATAATTGTGAGAATATTGTGAGACGGTTCTGTAAGCTATTATTTTATATAGACTTTAGTGGAGGTGGCGGGAGTCGAACCCGCGTCCGAAATTACCTATCAGAGAACTTCTACACGCTTAGTCTGTTTTTTAATCTCACACCCAAAACCTCAGCAGACAGAGTTAACGGATGCCAGTCTGATTAAACTTCGCGTCACCTACTCAGACTCTCGGATCGGCTAGCGTATCTAAACGTCGTTCTTTCCCACCACAATACGCGATGGCGAGAAGAACGAGCTGCATAAGTTTTATTTACGCAGCTAAAGCGTAATTATATTCGTCGTTTATTTTTTTGTACCGTCGTTTTACGTGTCTACGGCGAACACGACGTGCAATTCAAAGACCAAATAACCCCGTCGAAACCAGTTTCACCCCCGTTATTTATGCCATTCAATATCGGGTGAGTTGTTAACGGCGTTTCCCTGACGAGCCAATACAAAAAGCAAGTCACTCAAGCGGTTCAAATATACAACAAGTGCAGTGCCAATTTCAACACTACTGCTTAAGGTTACCACTTTTCTTTCCGCTCGGCGGCACACTGTACGGGCCAAATGAAGCCAGGCTGCTCCCTTACTCCCTCCGGGCAGAATAAATGCCCTTAATTCAGGTAATATATCAGAGTACTTATCAATCAGTTTTTCCAATCTTTCCGAGAAAGAATTATCAATTCGGGTAATATAGCTATCCTTGCCATTATTGCTTATTGGTGTAGCCAGATCTGCACCCACTACAAATAAATCATTCTGCAAGGAAACCAAAACGTCTGCCAGCTCTTCATCAGAAATTTCAGTTAGCGCCAATCCCAGAACAGCGTTAAGTTCATCGATAGTGCCGTAAGTTTCTATTCTAAGATTATCCTTGCTTACTCTTTGTCCACCAAAGAGTGAGGTTTCTCCACTATCACCCGATTTTGTATAAATTTTCATTTTAAGCCTGTTTATCGCATAATTCAATTAGAATATCGTCATCATCATCAATGTACAGCTTTGAACAATTTTCCAGAAATTTCTTCCTTATATAAGCCAGACCAACAAATTTACCATTTAGTGATACTCTTGTGATACTCGTAAGAATTCCGGCATCACTTCCATCCGCATCTACAAGCTGAGCGGGAAGAGTATCATAATTTGTTTCAGTTTTTATCCTGACAAGCTTCTTTTGAACCTTGTCGTATGTATCAAGCCTGGCAATTACTTCCTGACCGATATAACATCCCTTTGTAAAACTGACTTCATGAATCAAATTTGCTTCATGAGGATTAAATTTATCGGAAAGTTCTTCAAGATTCCCGGGGATTTTATGCTCAATCCGGTATAAATTGTAAGCATCATCGCCGCACATCTTTACATCAAATAACGAATTATTTCCAAGAAGAAGTTCCAAAATCTCTCTCTGATTTTCAGAAGGGATAATAACAGTATAACGGTGAGTGCCTGGCAAATATTCCAACTTTGCAAGTACTACATTCGCTTTTTCAAAATTAAGATGAATAAACCTGCTCTCATTTATCAGATCAATAGCCTTCCCGAAAATAGACGTGAGATAAGATTCCGCCTGCGGACCTAAAAACTCAAGAACTGCATAATCCTGTGAAAGATTTTCAACCGTCAGGTCTTCCATTATGATATATCTTTCAAGCCATGCTGAAACAAAATCACCTTTTTCCGTTCCGGTTAATATCAGCACCGAATCCCGGAACCTGAATAAAGTTACTCTGTCTATGAAACGACCTTTTTCATTAGTGAGGAGAGTATTTCTGCGCTCATTTTCCTTCAGGGAAGAAATTTCATTGGTTGATATCCTGTGCAGAAAATCAATAGCCTCTTCACCGGCGAGTTTTACAACCCCGTTTTTATTGAGGGCTCTTATTACTACTTCCTTATTAATCGAACGGTATTCTTCCTCAAATGAAGTATAATAACTTATTTTATCATCCCGGGTAGCCATTCCGGGGTATTTCTCTTTAAAAAAATCCAGTAATTCATTCATAACAGTCGAAAATCACTCCGCAATTAGTATTCTCTTTTCCAGCGTCTCTCTTTTTTAGAAAGATAGAGCTGTTTAGTAGTATCCCAATAAAATGGCACCGAATCATATTCTCTGATAAACAATGCGGTATCATCTTCAACAAATCTGTGCTCCCAATAATCAGGGAACTTGTCATCATTGATATCAGCCATTGATCTTCGACGCGAAATAGATGTATAGGTCTCCATCATGTGTGGTTTATTTTTTATTCCGTCAACAAGGAAGTAGTTATAATTCCTGTACCCGGAATTAACACCATCTATAAAGTTAATTTCAACATAAGGTGTTTTTCTTTTACCCCATCTTTTCATTTTCATCGAACTGAAACCACTATGAATCGGTACTTCTGTTTCCCAAACTACGTTAAAAGCGCCATCACCAGAGCACTCGAATAATGTGAGAAAAAAGAATGCTGTGCCCAGTTTGGTACTATCAAGGTTAAGGAAGCTGGCATCATAACCGACAAGGTTTTTAACCTCAACATTTCTTTCACCCGGTTTTGATTTCGCGATCACACCAAATATAAAAGTGCCGCCTTCTCTGTGGTATAAAACCGCAGGTCGCGTGTCCGCGTAAAGAAGCGGTGAATCAAATTCAACGAGGTAATTACCATCAGGAAATGTTTCTATAATGTATTCCTGAAGTGAAAGAGTGTCGCAAGGCTGCCTTCTGCTGCCGGTTACCTCTTCCTTTTTCTCAAGGTTTTCTTCCCTGATATTTTTCTCATCCCCCCTGAACTCACCACCATTATCGGAAGTATCATCCTCGCACGCAACAAGTAATGCGATAGCGACTATTACCAGCCCAAATAATCTGTGAATTTTCATCGTCGTGGTATCCCGTTCAATTTTCGAACAATCCTGAGTGAATATATTTAATCTAAATAATCCCGCAATTATAAAGATATTCAAATTCCAAAAGTAATATACAATCAAAATTGGTTAAATTAAATGTTAATCGAAGGTATGGGACGGTTAAAGCCCGTCCCATTTTCCGGTTGGATTATTTTGCGAATTCTTCAATGAAGTAAGCCGAAGCTATCATTCCCTGGTGGAAACTTTCGAGTGAAAAATGTTCATTAGGGGAATGGATATTATCGGTATCAAGACCAAGCCCCATCAAAATTGCTGGAGCCTCAAGCTGTTCAACAAACTCTACAACAATAGGAATACTTCCGCCTTCACGTGTAAATACAGTTTCTCTACCGAAAGCTTTTGAAACCGCAACCGCAGCTGCAGACATCGCCTTGCTTTCCAACGGCACAACTACCGGTTTACCGCCGTGTAAAGCTTTTACCTCAACCTTGATATGTTCAGGCGCGATCTGCCTGAAATATGCTTCAAACAATTCACCTATTTTTTCCGGGGTTTGATTTGGAACCAGACGCATACTAATTTTTGCGCTCGCTTTGGAGGGCAATACTGTTTTCGCGCCTTCTCCTGTATATCCACCAACAATACCGTTACAATCAAGTGTCGGACGAGCCCACAATCTCTGCAATGTGTTAAAACCTTTTTCACCATGAAGTTCTTTCACATCGAGTTCTTTTGCGTATGCGTCATCGTCAAACGCGAGTTTTTTAATATTATCTAACTCAAGTTCAGTCATTTCAACAACGTCATCATAAAAACCTGGTATCTGAATAACACCATTTTCGTCGATAAGCCTGGAGATCATTCTAGCGAGTTCATTTATCGGGTTGGCAACTGAACCGCCAAAACTACCGGAATGCAAATCTCTATTAGGGCCGGTAACAAATACTTCCATAAACGCGAGTCCACGTAAACCATAGCTTACAGTTGGAATTCCCGGTCCGTACATACTTGTATCGGAGATCAATACAGCATCACATTTTAATAATTCTTTCTGTGTTGCCAGGAATTTTTCAAGATTCGGGCTGCCAATTTCTTCTTCACCCTCGATAATAAATTTCACGTTTAACGGAAGTTTACCATGCGTATTGAAAAATGCTTCAACTGATTTTATGTGAACAAAATTCTGACCTTTATTATCATTTGCTCCACGAGCGTAAATTTTATTATCCTTAATTTCAGCTTCAAATGGTGGTGAATCCCAAAGGTCTATCGGGTCAACAGGTTGAACGTCATAATGCCCATATATCAAAACCGTTGGTTTACCGGGCGCTTCAAGCCATTCGCCATAAACTATCGGATGACCTTCAGTTTCAAAAATCTCGGTTTTATTCATTCCGGCTGCTTCAAGTTTTGCCTTAACAAAATCAGCGCAAACCTTCATATCATTTTTATTTTCAGAACTTGTACTGATACTTGGAATGCTGATGTACTCTTTTAATTCATCGATATAATCATTGTAATTATCTTTCAAATAACTGATTACTTTATCCAAAATTCCTCCGTTAATTTTAATTCTTTCAAAACTGTACGTTATCTTAACTTAACTAATTAATTGCTATTATTAAAGTTATTATACCCCCCACATCCTGTAAAATGGCTATAATTAGATCCATCCTGTGTAATTTTGTAATAATATTATACTTATTTTTATCAAGAAAATAATATTGGGTGTGACAACATGTTTTTACCTTACTAAAAACCTGCCTCAATTATTTCCTGAAAACATTTGAGAATATCGTCACGGAGGTTGCACAACATAACCGCTGATCACGAAAAATAATAACGAAAATAAATCCCCATAATTTTGTTATTTTTAGAAATTCGATTTTATTTACCTGATACAGAACAAAAACGATCTGCTGATGTATAATTTGCAAACACAATGATTATATACAAATACATACTCCGAAACCATCTGGCTCCTTTTGTCTTCTCAATATTTATTGTGATTTCAGTGCTATTGCTGCAATTCCTGATGCGATTTGCAGAGCGACTCATTGGTAAAGGACTTGATTTCTGGATTATCGTTCAGCTGATCATGTATAACCTCGCCTGGATGGTGGTGCTGGTTGTACCAATGTCGGTACTCATCGCGACTCTCATGGGATTCGGCGCTATGAGCCAGAATAACGAAGTAGCGATAATGAAGTCGAGCGGAATGAGTCTCTACAAAATGATGACCCCGGTACTTCTGGCATCGGTTGTAGTCGCGTTTTTACTGATCCAGTTCAACAACCATGTGTATCCAAACGCCAATTATTCCGCACGATTGCTTATGCAGGATATTTCACAGAAAAAACCTACCCTGTCGCTTGTACCCGGTGTTTTTTCGCAGGAAATACCAAACTATTCAATCCTTGCAAGGGATATCGACCGTGAGACCAATAAACTTATCGACCTTACAATATACGATACTTCCGACCCGTCATTTATAAATATTGTTTCGGCAAAAAAAGGGAACATCTATTTTTCCGGTAATCAGGAAAAACTGATGCTCGACCTCTATAATGGTGAAATTCATACCACCGATTTGCTCGACCGCGAAAACTACAGAAGATTAATTTTTGAGAGACATAAAATATCACTTCCGGCCGATCAGTTTTTATTCCGCCAATCAGGACCCGGAAGTACAAGGGGTGACCGCGAACTCAGCGCGCAGGATATGCTTATAATAGTCGATAGTTTGAGGGCAATTCGTGATAACCACGCAGAAAATTATCTTGTTGATGTAAATGAATATTTCACAGCTGACAGCGCGTTTTTGAAGACCAAACGTCCTGCCGGCGCGATGTTCAAACATTCATATCTCAGAGTTGAAAATAAACTCCGTTCAATCCGCAACAATTTAACATCAAAGCTGAAGCGAATAGAAAATAACAAAAAAGAAGCAAACCGCTTCTGGGTGGAAATTCATAAAAAGTACTCACTCCCATTCGCTTGTATAGTTTTTGTGCTGATAGGAGCACCATTAGGAACTATGGTACGTAAAGGTGGAGTGGGAGCTGCCGCTGGTATAAGTCTCATATTTTTCCTCATATACTGGGCATTCCTGATTGGGGGTGAAAAACTCGCGGATCGTGGATTGTTAAGTCCTTTCTGGGGAATGTGGAGCGCGAATTTCTTTCTCGGGGCACTTGGCATTTTTCTAACTATTCGCGCGGCGAAAGAACGGGTGACACTAAGTTTTGAGTTTATATCGAAAATTCTACCAAAACAATTAAGAATTACAGGTAATGATGAAGCTGCTGGATAGATACGTTGTGAAGCAATTTGTGCAGATTTTCTTCTTCGGGATTTTAGCGTTTATTCTGATCTTCCTGATAATAGATATGATGGAAAACCTGGATGATTTCATTGACAAAGATGTTCCGGCAGAGATCATGGCTCAGTATTATCTTGTTTTCCTCCCTGAGATGGTTCGCCTGATAACGCCAGTCGCTGTTTTACTTGCCGCATTGTTTACCGTAGGTAAAATGTCTGGTCAGAACGAACTTGCCGCTATAAAAGCAGGTGGAGTGAGTCTGTACCGTTTTATGGTTCCATTCATGGTAACCGCTTTGATTATTAGCCTTGGAAGCGTCTATTTTGGAGGTTATGTAGTTCCCTTTGCCAACAAGGAGAAGGTAAAAATTGAACAGGAGTACATGAACAAAAGTATTGTTCACGCGGGGAGTAATATATTCTTTCAGGATAGTAAAACGCGAATAGTAACCATTGCTTATTACGACGTAAACAGATATCAGGCAAACAGGGTGAGTATTCAGGAATTTGCCGATAACGATATTACACAAATGCTCAGCAGGATTGACGCCTCAAGAATGGTTTATGACACCACTTCGGGAGACTGGATATTAAAAAAAGCTACAAAACGTGAGTTCGGAAAGCAAAACGAGAGTATATTTTATTACGATAGCCTCGCACTTTCGCACCTTAATTTCACTCCGGAAGAGGTTTATAAAAAGCAGCAAAAGCCGGAAGAAATGAATATCACAGAGCTGAAGGACCTTGCCGACAGTCAGCTCAAATCGGGTAACGATCCGACAAGGATATTGATAGAATATCACACAAGATTAGCCTATCCTTTCGCGAGCTTCGTTATTGTTTTATTTGGGATTCCACTATCAGCGAATAAAAGAAGAGGCGGACTTGCGGTTCAGTTTATAATAAATGTACTGATAACATTCATCTACCTGGTGCTGATGAATATTGCTCAGGCATATGGCAAAAACGGGGTACTTGACCCCGTTCTTACTGCCTGGTTTAATAACATTATATTTTTGGTAGTGGCAATCGGATATATATTTACAGTCAGGAAATAATTAGAACTTCCATCGTGAACCGAGAGCGAAACCAACTACCTTTGCACTATTACCCGCGACAAAACTATTCATTGATGAGGTAGCAAAGTTTATTTCAAGGAAACTGGTATTAAATCCAAATCCAAATCCCCATCCAAAACCTGCTCTGCCACCAACCGAGAAACCTGTTCTTACCGGTAACCAACTTAAAGGATGAACTTCATATCCAACTGAAAAACGCGGTTGTGTACTATTTCCGGGTAAATTATTGAAACCCTGATTATAATCAAGCGCAACCATCATCGGAAACTTGTATGTGAATTTGTACATGGCGCCCATTCTCAATGTTGTAGGTAAGCCGGTCGAAAACGATTCAACATAATCACCTTCACCAAGAATAGCGTCAGCAAGTGAATCTGTTTTTTCCTTCTCGGTGAGATCAGTCAGAGTATATGAAGTAGTCGCGGAAGCATATTCCGCCGCTTCGGTATCCCATGTGATACTCCCGATATCAGTGATGGCAAGACCAACAGAAAGCTGATCATTTATTTTCGCCGAAACACCAAGATCAAACCCGAAGCCACTTCCGGCAGGATCATTGAAAAATCCGGGATTACTATCTTTCTCCAAAGAATCCGGCTCAAAATCATATTTCAAACCAAAACTCGGTGAAAAGGCAGTATTTGCGATAATATCACTATTAACTGTAATCGCGTTACCCTGATCTCCCACCTGAATATTGGTATTCAACTGCTCAATACCAGCATAAGCAAATCCCTGGATCAGCTTCAAAGAAAGACCTACATTAATCTCTTGAGCAAGTTTAGGAAAAATTTGTGGTAATGTGCGTGCGTAGCTAAGAGAATACTCCCTGACATACCAGCTTTGAATATCAAGATCATCCAAACTGTAAGTTTGACTTTTCTGTAAACCGTCAAGGAAAATATCAAAAAGCGCGGTAGGAATATCAACTTTGAACGCCATCTTGTCTGCCATCGAAAAACCAAATGTACCGATTTTTTCACCGGCGTTTACAACAACAGCAAAAATTGGAAGGTTCACTTCTGTGTACAAGGCAGATCCACTTGTAAACAAATCCTTAAATTCCTGTTTCTCACCGTCGGTTAATGTTTTACCAACAGTTTCACCCGCGGCATTCACTTCGCCACCGAAGAAATAGTTATAATCCTCTATTGAGAAGAAATCATTTCCAATAATGTAACTCAGATTAGGTATTGGGAAAATTGTCTTCAGTTCAACAGTTCTGTCGGTTTCAATGGCAAGGTTTGCAGGGTTAATGCCAAAAGCGTTTATACCTCTGCTGGAGATAGTATAAGTTTTTCCCAACGCCACCGACCGGGCATCAGAAAGCGCTACCGAACCGCCTCCCTGAGCAAATACTTCCAAAGTGAAAAGCAATGCTATAAATATTTTTATAAGTAATTTCATTTCAATCTCCTCTCTTAGTCAAAGTCAATTTTATAACTTGCACTTGCGTATAATTTCAACCTGATTTCATCCGAAGTACGGAATTTTACAGGTTGCGGAGATCCGAGAGGCGGTGTTGCGAGCTCGATTCGGATAATCATTTTTTCATTGTTCAGTAACTCCTGTATCTCATCCTGGAAAAGGTCTATCACCTGAGTTACTGTACCGGCGCTTACTACTTCACCTTCACTATCTACGGTAGGAGCAGGGACAGTTAAAGCCGGTGATCTTGCAGGAACAGGGAGAGTAAGAACTACCGCACCGAATTCATTTATTACATCTGCCTGAAATATTATATCTATCGGTACTTCATTTTCCATCTCGATAGTTAACTGACCGAAATTAACTTTGGCAATTTCATCCTCGTCAACTTCACCAAAATCAATCTCTACGGTGTCAATTACCTCACCACCTTCAATTGCGAGGTTAAGTGGTATTTCGATCCCAACATTTCCTGTAATACTGTCATTTCGGGTAACACTTCCCTGAACAAAATTCGGGTTGATCAATGCATCGCCATCAATAGTAAAAGTATTTGGGAAAGAGCCGGTAAATGAATTTATAAGGTTTTTCAATCCATAATCGGAAAGTTTTATTTGAGTTGAGGCTCCACCGGCAATACCAATATTATTTAATGCTATTGACTCGGTCTGGGTACTGCTGGTACCTGTCACATTTGCGCTCAAATCCAAATCAATGTTTGCCGAGGAATTAAGCGTAAGCAAAATTTCCGGATTATCGAAATTAATAACTCCAAACTCGAAAGTTTCTTCCAGGTCACCAAGATCAAACGCGAATGAAGTAGGATCAAGCGCGAAAAATGTGGGTTTAATTATACCGGAAACAGATTCGAATACTAGTCCTGACATATTTACATCTATACCGATACTATCAGTTGTAGCTATTTGTCGAGGATCTGTTGTAGATTCGGTGTTAACAAGTACGGAATATGATAATGTATTTTCCGGGTTACCCGAAAGTGACTGGATGCTCCATCCTGCAATACTCTGCGGATTGTCAGGATCAGAAGGGACATATCTTTCTTCACCGCGTGGAATATTTACATTGGCGGTAAACGGATTACCATTCGAGTCGAACATATTGTTCAAGGTGATCTCAGTTCTGATATCCATATCGAAGTTATTAGTAAACTTGATCTGGAAATTACCGGCGTTAAAATTTGCTTGCTGGATGAATGTAGAATCATCAATGACAAATGTACTGTCTTTTGTAAACGGATCCTGCTCAGGTAATGGAGCTCTTGCAGATTCCAGGACAAGATCACTGAATGTGGTTGTCACAACTGTACCTGCGTCATTAGGGATTTGTACAGGAGTTAAACTACCGTCAGTTCTTAAAGTACCATCAAACTGAAGCTGATTTGTAATTGTTTTTCCACCAATCCAGAATTGTATATCAACACTTCCTCCGTTTTCCGCAATAGGAAAGATAGCATTTGTATCAGCTACCGTGGTTTGAGTAACAACGTTGGTAACACTAAAACCACGCATCTCAATTGCGACCGGAAGACGGTTGGTAATGGTGAATGTTAAAAATCCTCCGCTTAGTGAAACCTCTTCAAAAGCGTCAATCTGTTCAAACTGAACTGACGGATCACCTTGAGATTGAGGAAATATCATCAGCGAGCCAGTAGTTGCATTCGACCACTGCTCAACAAGTATCTCTGCTGTAACAGGTGCCGGATCATTTATTTTAATTGTACCAATTGTCTGTGAAAAGCTGGTTGACAAGTCATCAACTTTCAGGTTATCGCCTACTGTTACCGGGTCTATTGTGATCGAGTTATCGACATAGTACAAACGTCTCGGAAATGTAGGGTTATAATTGTAGCGCACGAAAGCAGTATCTTTCTCTATCGCTTCCTGCAACAGGTAAGCGCGTTCGGTTATCGGGATGTCAATATTGATATCATATTTGGGCGCGTAAAAATCTCCCGGAGTATCAAAACACCCATAGAGAAAGAGAGATGAAAGAATTAGAATGGGTAGAAATAGTTTGATTTTTTCTTTCATAAAATCCCCTGGTTAATAAAAAGATTACCGGATCAGCCGGTTTATTTATACTTAAAAATAATTTTCAAAAATTCAGATGGTTTGGCAATAAGACATATGTCGTAAAGAAAACGCGGCGGAGATAAATACTCTCCGCCACGATAAAATCAAGATTATTTAACGAGCATCATTTTGCGTGTAAGTGAGACACCGTCAGCTCTAAGTTCATAGAAGTAAATACCTGATGCCAGGTTAGCTCCATCAAATGTCACTTCATAATTTCCCGCGTTATGATAACCGGAGACGAGTTCTGTTACCTCAACACCAAGCGTGTTGTAAACTTTAAGAGTTACGTTACCATCAGAAGGTATGCTGTAAGCGATCTTTGTGGTCGGGTTGAATGGATTCGGATAGTTCTGATTTAGATCAAATTCTTCAGGAATACCCGGCAATGCATCAGGTTCAACAGAGTTTGTTGCGCCAAGTCCGCTTCTACCACCTCCAAATTTAGACAAATGTTCCGCGACGAAACAGACCTGGGTTGGTTCAAGAACAGTTTGAATACCGGCTTCTGACCATGCACCGCCAATCAAATAGGCAAAACCGAGATTACCCTGTGTCAAACCAACAATCTGCAGGAAGGCATCAAACGCCGAACCATAAGAAAGGCAGAACCTGAAGTATTTGTCATCATTAAAATAAAAATGGTCATCACCGGTGTAAACGGTACCTGTGGCAAGGTCTTCCACCTGAATATCGAAATAAAGGAACAGAGGTTCACCATTAATAGGGTTATATTGAACACCACCCGGCTGAAGGTTGGAAACAAAAATATCCATTTTAATATTATTGTTCAGCGCGCCATCATCCAGAGAGAACGTACCGCCAACTATCGCATCATATAAACCCTGATAAGGTTCAAGATTCCATGGGAAACCTGGAAGATCATCTTCCGGAATTTCAAACGATCCGCCTTCAAGGAAAAATTCCTCTTCGGTTACGGCATAACTAAGTGGTGATCCCGGAGGTGTTATCCAAAATTGATAGAAAACGGTATCCTGCTGGGCGAATATATTGGTCAGAAGACCAAAACCCATAAGCGTAATCATAGTAAATAAAACTTTTCTCATTCTGTACTCCTTGTAAAATATTATTGATTTCAACGACAATTTAACCCTAAAACATATTCTGGCAAATGTTGCAGGTCATACCTGTAACCTGAATCACATCAATGGAATCAAAGATATTGATAAATTAAGATATAACATATTAAAATAAATTTAATTTTCTATTCTATTAATAATATCTTCAGATCGTTCTTCAGTTTTACCTTTTAATCCTTTTACAAAGTACATATCAACTTTGCCTTTACCTTTGGCATCCATTTTGCCACGGTATTCGCAATCGAAGTGATCCCTGATGAGCATAAATGTGTACGCGGAAACGTTAACCCTGCCCGGTTCTCCGGAGCTTTCCATCCTGCTTGCCAGGTTAACAGTATCGCCCCAAATATCATACACGAACTTTTTGGTTCCCACAACTCCGGCAATAACAGAACCGGAATGCACACCAACCCTCATTTCCCATTTAATCGGTGCTGTTTCACCGCGCTTTCTAATAAAATCCTGCATTTCCAGTGCAGCATATACGGTTATCAGCGCATGATCCCTGGTTTCCTTGGGTAAACCACCTGCCGCCATATACGAGTCACCGATCGTTTTCATTTTTTCCAGACCATACTTAGAAACAATATCGTCAAAACCTTTAAATATTTCGTTCAGTTCATTTACAAGACTATCAGCGGGGAGTACCGATGCCGTATAGGTAAAGCCCTTGAAGTCTGTGAAAAGAATTGAGCAATTCTTGAATTCTCTCGGTTGTACATATCCCTTCTCTTTCAATTCATCAACACAACTTCCCGGCAGAATATTCATTAATAGCGCGTCGCTCTTATCTTTCTCTTCTTCCAATTCTTTTGTTCTACGTTTGACCATTTGAGCAAGTTCAAGATTACGTCTTTTAACCTGACGTGTTTTATATGTGTAGAACATATAAACCATTGAAAGAACAAAAATAGAAGAAATAGTATAGAACCACCATGTTTCCCAAAACGGCGGTGTAATGATAAATGGAACAATCGCTTCCTGTTCACTCCAGATACCGTCACTATTTCTGCATACAACCTTGAAGTTATAATTGTTTGCCGGAAGAGACCTGTATGTAATGGAATGTTCAAAAGTTTCGGTCCAGTTAAGGTCAACACCTTCAAGTTTATATCTGTATAAAACTTTTTCAGGAGCTATAAACTCAACACCGATAAAATCAAAGCTAATATTATTTTCCGTGTAATCGAGATCAAGTGTGATTTTGGGAAGTGTATCTCTTACCGATTCTTCATCAATAATTCTTACGTTTTTAATGTAAATGGGAGATGGTACTTCTCTAGGTTTATTCTTCGGATTAAATTTTGTTACACCATTCTGTGTGCCAAAATAGATATTATAATTTCTGTCTTTATATACAGAGCCACTGTTCATCTCAATAGAGGCAAGACCATCTTTGCTCGTGTAGGTTTTAAACGCGTCCCGACCTTTTTCCTCATAAGACATAAACTCAAAACGGGTGATACCCTGTGTAGAGCCTATATATAAATAGTTATTATGCTCAACAATAAAATAGCATGAGTTGCTCGGCATACCTTCCCGGATTGAAAAGTTCATAAAGGACTTACCATCAAATCTGCTAACACCGCCACCTTCAGTTCCAATCCAAAAATTACCAAACTTATCCTGTGTGGTGAAGAAAATAGCATCGCTCGGAAGACCATCCTCTATCGTGTATGCTTTTATAAACTTGTGCTTGTTAAATTTGAGCAGGCCATTGGTAGCTGTGGCAAACCAGAGGAATCCCTCGTAATCTTCAAAAATATTATATACGAACTGATCTCCGGTGACAGAGTTTATTCCTTCTTTGGTGATGATCTCGTCATAGTTGGGATCGTACATACTGATACCCCCTTCACAACCAAACCAGATATTCCCTTCGGAATCCTCATGCATACTGATCACAAAATTATTAAATAATCCGTCATCGGAAGAATATGTTTTGAAGTTTCTACCATCATACTTTGAAACACCCGCGCCGAAAACAGATATCCAGATATTGCCTTTTTCATCACCTATTATTGAGGGAACCAAATTACTTTTAAGTCCGTTCTCGCTATTGAGGTACTCGTATGTATCTTTTTGCTCGTTAAAAATTGTAATTCCGTCACCTTCATGACCAAACCAGGTCTGCCCTTTGTTATCCTTGAAGATTGAATAAACAACATCGTCAGCGAGCCCGGTCATCCGGGAAAAAATGGTAAATTTTTCCACAGGTACCTTGAACAACCCGCCATTCCTTGTACCAAACCAGAGATCACCCCGGAGGTCTTCCAAAAAACAGTTGATAATATCGGAAGGTAACCCGGTAATTTCGGAATAATGGTTCAGTGTTTCACCATCGAAATTATAAAGTCCTTTCCCATCGGTACCGAGCCATAAATTCTGATCTTTATCCTGGGATACGAATGTTACTTTTGCGACTTGTTTTTTCTCATCTGAAAGATACAGATCAGTAAATTCGACGCCGTCATACTTTGAAGCACCAAATAAAGACCCGAACCAAATATTGCCATCAGCATCCTCCTGAATACTGGTAACAGAGTCGCTAAGTAACCCTGTATTTCTGGTAAAATGGGAAAGCGAGTCTTCCGAGTAGCGATAAACTCCATATCCGATCGTACCAATCCAGAGGTTATTTTCGCCATCAATAAGGCATAAAGTTTCAAGCGCGTCTTCCGGTAAACCCAATTCATCATTTACCGATTCGAGTTTACCATTTTTGTAGCGAGCAATTCCACCCGAGCGAGTGGCTATCCATACAACACCGGATGAATCCTCAGCAATGCCCTGGATATAGTCATCTTTGAAAGTTTCAGATTTATAGTAATTTATAAATGATTTGCCATCAAATCGCGAAAGCCCTTTTTCGGTACCAAACCAGATATTGTTTTCCGAATCTTCAAAAACAGTTCGAACCGATGTATATGCCAGACCATCGGAAACGTAGAAGTTCTTGAAATTCATTCCATTATACCGAGAGGCACCGTCCTCCGTGGCGATCCATAAGTAACCGCGGTTATCCTGTATAATTGAATAAACCGAGTTTTGTGGCATACCATCATCACTGGTAAATCGCTTAATTGAAAGCGATTGCGCGGATAAAACAGAAACTGCCGCAAAAATCAATATGAATAAATAAATTCTCAAATAGCAAAGCTACCGCGGTTTTTGTTCAATAATAAAAATTAACAATATAATTTGCAAAATAAATATTATAAAAGCCATGCTATTGAAAAGCAGAAACCAGATTGTATCAATTAACAGGTTCATCCTTGTTTACAGGTGAAAAACCAAACGGCGGATTTGTTTTTTCATCCGAACGTATTTCACCAAATCTTGCTTCAAACTTGTCAATGTTTTCCTTTAAGGCTTTTAGCAGCATTTTTGCGTGCTGGGGTGTTGTAATAACACGCGCGTGCACTTTTGCTTTTGGTACTCCGGGTACTACTCTTGTAAAATCGATTATAAACTCTGCTGGTGAATGTGTAATTATCGCGAGGTTTGAATAAATACCTTCAGCTTCTTTTTCACCAAGTTCTATATTAAGTTGATTGGGTTTACCCGGATTATTCTTGTTGTTCTGCATGTTTTACTCCTGATAATAAAAAAAAACCCACAATCTGACTTGCAAATTGTGGGTTAAAATAATATTCACTACTTATTAATTTCTATACTGATCAGCTTTATTGTACGCGTCCATTGATTTATCGTTCATACCAAGGTTAGCGTAAATTTTACCAACAAGCTCCCAAACAGCGGGTTCTTCAGGTTTCATTTCAAGATATCTTTCCAAAGCTGGAAGCGCTTTTTCAAACATACCTTTGTAAGAATCATCCTCTTGTTCCGCGGCTTCGGCTTCTTCTCTTACTTCAGTTCCCCATTTTATATAGGTTACGCCAAGGTTGTAAAGAGCATTAGTGTAATCAGGGTCAATATCAACCGCTTTTTCGAACTGATCAGCAGCTTCACTGAACATGTTCGCGCCTAACAAAAGCACACCGTAATTGTAGCGATAATACTGGTTATCCGGTTCTTTTTCAACACCGGCCTTAAAGGCGTCCATAGCCACATCCATTTTGTCAGCGGCTATATATGCGTTTGAAAGTAGAAGAAGAACATCACTATTATCCGGATGCGCTTCACGACCTCTTTCCAGCACCCCGATAGCATTATTATACTCAACCATAGCAGCAACACTGTCAGCGTTATTTTTATTCTCCTTGAACTGGTTCATAAGTTTGGCGCCTTTGGTGCTATATATTTCGCCAAGTGTTACATAGTTATCCGCTGTGTTTTTCTTTTCAATTAAAGTTTCAAGATAAGGTATAGCTTCGTCTGATCTGTCAACCTGAATCAAGGTGAAGATAAGGTTCTGATATGTGTTTAGCGAGTCAGGCTGTAAATCGATAGCGTTTCCAAAATGTGTAATAGCTTTTTCGAAATACATATTTGTAGAATCGGGAGTATTAGCTTTTGAGGCTCTGTTATAAAATCCTACACCCTTGTTAAAGTTATCGGCCCAGTGAGAGAGTTTGTCGCCATCAATTTTCTCTTTGAACTTACTGCTGATTTCGAGTGATTTTTTATAATTTTCCATCATATCTTTTACATCACCCTGCTGACCATTCACATAACCCAACAAGAAAAATCCTTCGTCACTCTTAGGATTTTTTTCAATCTCTTTAAGTAGTACTTCTTTCGCTTTAGGCAAGTTTTCCTGCTGAATGTAAAGCTTGGCACTTGTAATTTCAGTAGATGAGCACTGGAATGCAGTTACACCAAAGATCATGGCCAGAAGCGCGATTATACTAAAAACACGTTTCATTTATTCTCCCATTATATATTTTTGATTACTTACATAATTATAATATATGAAAATAACCATTTTAGGACTCTATAGTCAAGTATAAATTCCCCTCTATTATGGCTCGTTTGATCTATATTTTCGCCTCTTTTTAATAAATTTCTTTCAGGGGGCAAAATTTTCTACGGCATGGTTTACATCTTTACATTCACCCCTTTAAATATATACTTATATATCATATTTTAACATTACATCTTTTTATATGTTTGACAGTAAGGTTTGGAAGAAATGAAATTAGCCGAAATAATAAAAGCGGTACCAAAGGTACTTCTTCATGATCATCTTGATGGAGGTCTGCGTACATCAACAATAATTGACCTCGCAAATCAGATAAATTACGATAAACTGCCCACCCGGGACCCGGAGGAACTTGCCGAATGGTTTTTCAGAGGAGCAAACAAAGGTAATCTGGTAGAATTCCTGCAAGGTTTTGAACATACCATTGCCGTTATGCAGACAAAGGAAGCACTCGAGAGAGTCGCCTACGAAATGATGGAGGATATGAAAAATGACGGAATATGCTACGTTGAGACTCGATTCGCTCCCGTCTTTCATACGTCCGACGGGCTCCATTACGATGATATTATGAACGCGGTGCTCAAAGGACTTGAAAAAGGTAAAAAAGACTTTGGAGTTGGCTACGGTTTAATACTCTGTGGAATGCGCAATATGAAAAATACTCTCGAAATCGCTGAACTTGCTGTAAATTATAGATACCGCGGTGTTGTTGGTTTTGATCTCGCGGGTGAAGAAGGTGGTTATCCTCCTAAAAAACATATCGATGCTTTTCAGTATATACAGCGCGCAAACTTTAGTATAACTGTACATGCCGGTGAAGCGTTCGGGAAAGACTCAATCTGGCAGGCACTACAGTTTTGTGGAGCCCACAGAATCGGGCATGCTACCCGACTAATTGAGGATATCCACTACGACGAAAAGGGAAATATTGTTTCACTTGGTGAACTCGCTCAATACGTTCTGGATAAACGTGTCCCACTTGAAATATGCCTGCTAAGTAATGTTCATACCGGAGCGATAAGTACTATTGAAGAACATCCGTTCCGCGACTTTTTCAAGGAAGGTTTCAGAGTATTTTTGAACACTGACGACCGACTCATGAGTGATACTACTTTATCTAACGAATATATCGTTGCTGCTGAAAAATTTGATATAAATCTTGATGACATTGAAAAACTGAATATCAACGCAATGAAATCATCTTTTCTTCCTCATAAGGAAAGGCTTGAATACATCTACAAGGTTATAAAACCCGGTTATAAAGAAATGCGTGAAAAACTACTTTCATTAAAGGAATACTAATGGCAAAAAAAGCTCTATTTAAGAATTATACATTCGAATTCGATAAAAACGAAATAAAAATTATCAGCAACTTCTGCAAACAGGCAGTCTCCCAAATGCAGGATGATAACAAATTTGCCGGATATGTGAATACATTCAACTCAATTCTTGACAAACTTCACAGTGGCGAAGAAAAAATTAAATTCACGAAACAGGAAAGACAGTTACTCGTTTCGCAGTTGAACGAAAACATAAAATTTATCGATGGTAAAATCGCTGAAAGCTGGATAATCAAGAAATGGTTTTACCGTTCAATCCGTACTCAGTACCAAATGTTAATTGACAACCATTTTAGTGATTAGACTATGAGTGAAAAAAGAATTATTAAAGCACCAACAGGTACAACCCTGAATACCAAAGGCTGGATTCAGGAAGCAGCCTTGAGAATGTTAATGAACAACCTCGACCCCGAAGTTGCGGAACGCCCCGAAGACCTCGTTGTTTATGGCGGATCCGGTAAAGCGGCGCGAAACTGGGAAGCTTTCGACGCAATTGTCGAAACCCTTAAAAACCTCGAGGGTGACGAAACAATGCTTGTTCAGTCGGGTAAACCGGTAGCGGTTTTTAAAACACATACTAACGCACCGCGGGTACTTATCGCAAACTCAAATCTTGTTCATGACTGGGCTACGTGGGATGAATTCCGCAGACTTGAGCACCTCGGACTCACAATGTATGGTCAGATGACCGCAGGTTCATGGATATATATCGGCACACAGGGTATCCTTCAGGGCACCTACGAAACGTTTGCCGAATGCGCAAATCAGCATTTTAACGGTTCACTCGCGGGAAAACTTGTTGTTTCCGGTGGTATGGGAGGTATGAGTGGAGCTCAACCACTTGCCGCGACAATGAATGGTGCGACCTATCTCGGTATTGAGGTTGACCGTGCCCGCATGCAGAAACGTTTAGACACCGGATATCTTGACGTTATCACAGATGATATTGACGAAGCGATTAAACTCGTCACTGAAGCAAAAGAGAATAAAAAAGCTCTCTCTGTCGGATTGGTTGGAAACTGCGGTGAAGTTCTTCCCGCAATGATAGAAAAAAATATTATCCCCGATGTTCTTACCGATCAGACTTCAGCTCACGACGTACTTAACGGTTACGTGCCAATGGGTATGAATCTGGCTGAAGCGAATAATCTGCGCGAACAAGACCCCGATACATACATCAGCAAAGCGCGCGAAACTGTTGTTGTTCATGTAAAAGCTATGCTTGAAATGAAAAATCGTGGCGCAATTACTTTCGATTATGGTAATAACATTCGCGGTGAAGCCAAGGAAAACGGACTTAAAAACGCTTTCGATATCCCGGGATTTGTACCGGAATATATTCGTCCGCTATTCTGTGACGGTAAAGGACCATTCCGCTGGGCAGCGCTATCCGGTAATCCGGAAGATATTTACGCTACTGATCAGGCGGTAATTGAAGCATTCCCCGAAGATACCGCGCTTATCCGCTGGATCAAACTCGCGCAGGAAAAAGTACACTTTCAGGGACTTCCTTCTCGTATTTGCTGGCTTGGTTACGGAGCCAGAGCGAAAATGGGTAAAATCTTCAACGAACTCGTAGCATCAGGTAAAGTTTCTGCCCCGATCGTAATTGGTCGTGACCATCTCGATTGTGGTTCAGTCGCTTCACCTAACCGTGAAACAGAAGCTATGCTTGACGGTAGTGACGCAATTGCCGATTGGCCGATTCTTAACGCAATGCTAAACGCTGTCGGTGGCGCCAGCTGGGTATCTGTGCATCATGGTGGTGGTGTTGGAATAGGTAAATCGCTCCACGCGGGTATGGTAATCGTCGCAGATGGAACTAAAGAGGCCGAAGAACGCCTCGAACGTGTTCTAACTTACGATCCCGGTATGGGAATTGTTCGTCACACAGACGCCGGGTATGAACGAGCCGAGAAAAACGCTAAAGCTTTAGGCGTTAAAATACCAATGATGAAATAAGCTGAACTTTGATCTTTCGTATAGACGGGATATGGTTCCCCGCGAGCGGGGCAGGCAGACAAGCTCACCATCCTAATCCCGTCTTTACGTTTTGAATTATTTTTTTGTAAAGACGGCATTCCGCCGCGGCGGATGCCGTCTAATTCTAAAATTCTTGTCATTCCTGCGCAGGCAGGAATCCAGAAAATGTTTTTGTCGAGATATTGTTCTGTAACGGGTGAACCATACAAGACAAATAACTTTATTTAACGAACATAACTTCGGATATGTTCGTATTTATTTTTATTATTACATCAGTAATAATTTAATATAATGGAGAACGCAAATGAAGGTATTAATCGCTGACAAATTCCCCGAAGCCTATATCGAAAAAATGAAGGCTAACGGACTTGAAGTTATTTATGAACCTAAACTTGGCGAAAATGATATTCCCGGTGCCATGAAAGAGATCGATATTTTGGTAGTTCGTTCCACCAAAGTAAACGCTGCGGCGGTTGAAGCCGGCGAAAACCTCAACCTTGTTATCCGCGCCGGTGCCGGATATAACAACATCGATGTTAAAACCTGTAACAAACGTGGTGTTTATGTTGCCAACTGTCCCGGTATGAACTCTGTAGCGGTTGCCGAACTTGCTGTGGGACTTATGGTTTCTCTCGACAGAAGAATCCCCGATAACGTTGCCGATTTCAGAAAAGGTGTCTGGAACAAAGCCGGATACAGCAAGAGTGATGGACTCAAAGGTAAAAACCTCGCGATTGTAGGTTTTGGTAATATCGGTAAAGAAGTCGCTGAACGCGCAAAGGCATTTGGAATGAATGTTTACGCGAAAGATATTTCCCGCGTTGAAGGCGAAAAAATCACTTCATTCGACGATATGGAAAAAATTCTTCCAATCGCAGATATCGTCTCCCTGCATCTTCCCGCTACTCCTGATACTAAAGGATTATTCAACGATCAGATGTTCGGATATATGAAAGACGGCGCTTATCTTGTAAACACATCACGCGCGGAAATCATAGACGAAAAAGCATTGATCAATGCTGTTAAAGAGAAAAATCTTCGTGTCGGACTTGATGTTTTCTCTAACGAACCTGAACAGAAAAGCGGTGAAGTATCTTCAGAACTTCAGGCACTTGATAATGTTTATATAACACATCACATTGGTGCTTCTACTCAGCAGGCTCAGAATGCTGTTGCCCAGGAAACATTAAATATCATCATGAAATTTGTTAACAGCGGTGTAATAGCTCACTGGGTTAACAGAGCTAAGATCAACGAAAAGCACTTCCAGCTTGTTGTAAAACATTACGACAAACCGGGTGTGCTCGCTTCTGTTTTTGATGTACTTAAAATGGATGATATTAATATTGAAGAAGTTGAAAACGTTATTTTCGATGGTGGTTTGGTTGCGTGCTGTACCATGAAATTGCGCAAAGCTGCAAACAACGAAATGTTAAAAACTATCAGACATAATCCTAACGTACTGACAGTTTCACACGTAGAAGTTTAATTATTTTCATACTCCTCCCCTTGTGATAAGGGGAGGATGATATTAATATTTTCTCGACTTTTGGTCATGCACCAATTAACCCGCAACTTCAGTTGTGGGATTATTCCTGAAACTTATTTCCCTTTAACTTTATTATCGGTTTTTTCTGAAACCGTTAAAACGGTTGTATTATTGATTTTTTGTAGCAACCCACCCTCGGTTCAAACCGTGTGTTAATACTTTACGAACACTCACTTAATCCCAATCATATTGCTATGGGAGCTTTAGTCTGATGACTAGCGACTTAAGACTTAATACCGCTCGGCCCTTTGATTTAACTCAGGAACCTCACTTGCAGGCGTGTGAGGCTCTCGCCTGTCCCGCAGAGCGGGGAACACCCGTAAGCAGGGAAACACTCACTCTACCACCAGTAAACTCTCTGATCATGTTTCAACATTTTCGTGCTATCTCTACCCCACCTTAATCCTTATATCAACAGCGTGAATATCATTTTTACTATCTATGATAAGCGGATTAAAATCAAATTCGGTGATTGAGGGATTTTCAATCAGCATACGCGCTGATGATTTGATTATCTCCCGTATTCTTACCATATCGGCGGAGGCTTCACCTCGCACACCCGCAAGAATCTTCCCGATAACGGTTGAGTCTATCATTTCATCCACGTCTTCATCACACAGGTAAGCTGAACGAACCTCGGTATCGCACACAACTTCAACATATTTGCCACCGGTTCCAAACATAATTACCGGTCCGAATGAAGGGTCACGAAAACCGCCAATCAAAACTTCATGCCTTCCATCAATAAATGGTTGTATCAGATATTCCTCAACCTCGAACTTGAATCGATTGAAGGAAGATGTTATTTCTGCTGCAGCTTTTATAAGCTCATCAAAATTTTTGATATTTAATTTGACCGCATCCAGTTCGCTTTTATGGATCACCTTGCTGTTAAGTCCCTTGATAACAAGTGGAAAATACTCATCCCCCACATTATCAAGATTTTCAGGTTTTACGATCAAGTTTTTAATAACGGGCAAATTATACCCGGAAGCGAGTTGATTCACCTCCTGCTGTGTCAAAAATCCCGGTTTCCATGTCTGTTGCTTTGCTTTTAATTTCAGTACTTCGCTGTAGCAGGAATTATTTCTATCCAGTTTCGCGCGACCTGCTGAGTGAAATAGCATATTGCTGATAACCGCTGCCGGGTCTTCCGGATTTCGGAACAAAGGGAGGTGTTTTTTGGAGTTTCTTCTGTAATTCTCCCAGAATTCAGGGAGGGGCATGTCAACCTGCAAGATTGGTTTTTCCGTTTTCACATCATAAACCGATTCTACAACATCAAAGGGGTGAACCATCACAGGCTCGACAAAAATTGAGATTATCGAGTCAACATTTTTATCTTCTGCTACAATTTCATTTACACGTTTGTACGCTTCAGCGTTACCGCCGGGAAGTAAATCAACCGGGTTTTCAACGCTTCCTTCAGGATGCACAACTTCACGCAGTTTAATTTTGGTTTCTTCGCTGAACTCGGCTAGCTCCAGACCTTCTTTATCGAGAGAATCAACCGCAAGTATTGCCGGTCCGCCCGCGTTTGTTATCACACCAATTCTGTTTCCCTTCGGAATCGGGAAATTCTCAAATCCCTTGGCTGTATTGAAAAGCTCATTCAAGTCATTCACGCGCAAAATCCCGAACTGTTTCAATAGCGCGCTTACCACATTGTCCCTGCTGCTTAAAGCTCCGGTATGTGAGGAAGCCGCCTTCATGCCACTCGCAGTTTTTCCTGCCTTTAGCACGATAGAAGGTTTGGTAATTTCACCCGACATATACTTCTTAACAAATCCTTCACCATCAACAAAACTTTCGAGATAGAAAGTGAAAGTCTTGATATTATCATCCTCCTGCCAAAAATCGAGTAGCGAATTTTCACTTATATCAGCCTTGTTCCCAACACTTATAAAATGTGCGAACTTGATATCGGTCTCACGAAGCGAATTCAGAACAGCAGCCCCGAGCGCGCCACTCTGGGATAAAAATCCGGTACTCCCGGTTTCAGGTCTTTCAGCGACAAAAGTAGCGTTAAGTTTGATATCAGGTAATGTTGAGATCACACCCATACAATTTGGTCCAACCATTCGGGCGTCTGAATCTTTAATCTTCTGTACGATCCTGGCTTCAAGTTCTTCCCCCTCTTTGCCGGTTTCCTTAAATCCCGCTGTTATCAATACAATGGATTTCACCCCTTTTGTCAACAGAGAATCAACCGTACCCTCAACAAATGGTTTCGGCACAACAATAATCGCTAAATCAATAGGGTCGGATATATCCTCAATACTCTTGTAGCACTTGTATCCTAACACACTATCAGCTTTCGGATTCACGGGATAAAGTACACCTCTGTATCCATAGGTGCTAATGGTTTTTAATAATTCATATCCAATACTTTTCTCTTTGGTTGAAGCACCCGCAACACAAATTGATTTCGGGTAGAAGAAATTTTTAATCGCCTGTTCCATAAATTCTCATTTTCAGATTTTTAATTCGATTTGAAGTTGTATTTAGGCTTCACCCACAATTCAACATCAACGGTTTCTTTAATATTATTAAGTATTATCTCTTTGTCCTTGTAAACAAAAGGAGCCTCATCGAGAGTATTTTTGTTCATACAGGTTGTGTAAATATCTTTCATTGTGTAGGAAAAATCGTGCAGATTTACATTTTTCTTTGCCTGCTTGCGCGACATGATTCTCCCCGCGCCGTGTGGAGCAGAGTAATTCCATTTTTGCGAGCTTTTACCTTTCGCGATAATAAGTCCGTCGCGCATATTGAAGGGTATTACAACTTTTTCCCCTTCATAAGCGCGAATAGCCCCTTTACGGATAATATTATCACTGAAATCAATATAATTGTGCACAGAAAAGACTGCGTTTTTGACCTCCACGCGCAAAAATCTGATTATCTGTTCAGCCATAATTTCACGGTTAAAATGTGCGAAATTCTGCGCAATCCGCATTGCGTCCAGATATGCTTTTCCCCCTGCTTCCATCGGAAGATATTCTGTTCCGGAAGGTACCGCGTGATTACTCTCCTTCATCAGATCTTTTGCCCGTTTCTGGAAAAAAGTAGCTACCTGCAGCCCGAAATTCCTGGAACCGGAGTGCACCGTCAACCAGTTATCTCCGTTATCATCTTCGCCAAACTCGATAAAATGATTACCACCACCGAGAGATCCGGCAGACTTTTCCACTTTGGATTTATCGAGCTCCAGTAAATCTATTAAATCGCCAAGTTCCTCTTCGAATTTGTTATATTCTCCATTCTCACTGTAAACATCATTACGAATATTAAACCCGTGTGGAATATCAGTTCTGATAAAATTATCGAGCGAGGGAAAATCGGGTTTCAGCTTACCTAGATTATATGAATAAATCCCGCAGCCGATATCGACACCCACAACATTTGGAATAACATACTCATTAAGCTTGGCAGTAAATCCCACAACAGAGCCCGCCCCGGCATGGCAATCGGGCATGATACGTATTTGAGAGTTCGCGAATGCCGGATGATTCATCATCGATTCAATCTGCTCTCTCGTGGTTTCATCAATCTCATCTATAAACACATGGGCAAAATTATATTTACCCCGAATTGTAATCATTTCGGTTTCTTTCAAATAATAATAAAGTTAATTGAACAAGATATAAAAATCCGTTCGCAATATCATTAAGATGATAAGGGGTCGTATTTAATAAAAATTAAAATTTTCAAATGATTATGTTATTTGTTTGTTAGTTGGAACTTAATCTCCCCTTGCGCTATTAAAATAGATACATTATATTATTTCCATCTCCAACAAAGGAAATACCATGGAAGACGAAAAAAAACTGGCAGAATTTCAAACCAGATTAAAAAATGGTGAGTCAATTGAACCGAAAGACTGGATGCCGGAACGTTACCGCAAGCAGCTTGTGCGTATGATTTCTCAACACGCGCACAGCGAGATTGTCGGGATGCTCCCGGAGGGTAACTGGATCACCAGGGCTCCCAATCTCAGACGTAAAATGGCGCTTCTCGCGAAAGTGCAGGACGAGGCGGGTCATGGTTTATATCTTTACAGCGCGGCTGAGACTCTGGGAGTTGATCGTGAATCTATGATCAATGACCTCCTTTCCGGAAAAGCGAAATATTCCAGTATTTTTAACTATCCCACGCTCACATGGGCAGATATAGGTGTTATCGGGTGGCTGGTTGACGGTGCCGCGATTGTAAACCAGACTATGCTCGCTAAATCTTCCTATGGTCCCTACTCGCGCGCAAATCTGAGAATATGCCGGGAGGAGAATTTCCACAAGAAACAGGGATATGAGATAGTCGCCACTCTCGCAAATGGTACAGACGCACAGCGCAAAATGATACAGGAATCAGTAAACCGATGGTGGTGGCCTTCACTTATGATGTTCGGTCCAACAGATAAAGACTCCCCCAACTCGGCAGAACTCACAAAATGGAAAGTTAAAATTCACTCAAATGATGATTTACGTCAGCGTTTTGTTGATCTTACCGTTCCACAGGCGAAAGCGGTAAATATCACATTCCCCGATCCTGATTTGAAATTTAACGAAGAAACTGGTCATTGGGAGTTTGGTGAAATAGACTGGAATGAGTTTTACCGTGTTATTAAAGGATACGGACCAATGAACCGGGAAAGAATGAATGCCCGTAAAAAAGCGCACGAGGATGGACGTTGGGTTCGTGAAGCGGCAGAGGCTTACGCAAAGAAAAAAAAGGTTTTGCACGAAAATTAGTTTAAGAGGTGTTTTAAAGTCCTCCTTTTGAACCTGTGCGCCTCTGGCGTAGCGGCAGACTTATACTGCTGACCAAGCATATTTTTTGAAAGTCCTCCTTTGAAGGAGGCGGCATTTAACGGAGTTAAATGACGGAGGATGACCAGCTTAGGATTTTAACTTTTGGTCATCCCGCAAGAAATCGGTGATTTTTTAACTTATATAGTAATAATAAACCAGAAAGGCTATGACTAAAACAACAGAAGATCAGTGGCCCATGTGGGAGGTATTCCTGCAATCAAAACAGGGCGCACCACACGAACACGCCGGAAGTCTGCACGCTCCCGATGCCGAAATGGCAATCCAGAACGCGCGTGATGTATATTCGCGCAGGAATGAAGCAATCAGTATATGGGTTGTAAGGAGTGAGGATATTATCTCAACTTCACCCTCCGATGCAGGTCCCTTTTTCGATCCGGCGACCGACAAAATATTCCGGTATCCAAAGTTTTACTCCATTCCAAAAGGTGTGAGGGGTGTTTAATGGCTGAATTTGACGTTAAAACAAGAGAACTGTTGTTTAATTACATTCTCGGTATTGCTGATGATAGATTAATACTCGGACACAGATTATCCGAATGGTGCGGTCATGCCCCGATTATCGAGGAAGATATCGCGATGGCAAATATCGCACTCGATTGCATCGGTGAGGCTGATGCGTTTTATAAACTCGCGGCAACTTTTGATACTGAAGGCAGAAGCGCTGACGACCTCGCTTTCCTGCGTGATTCTACAGAGTTTCGCAATGTTCAGCTTTCGGAACAACCGAACACCGATTTTGCCTGGACAATCGCGCGTCAATTTTTCACAGATGCTTTTTATGTCCCCTTTTTTGAGGAATTAGCAAAATCATCTTATGAAGAGCTTGCGGCACCAGGCGCGAAAGCACTTAAAGAGGTAAAATATCATCTTCGCCACAGTCGCGAATGGATATTACGTCTGGGTGATGGTACCGAAGAAAGTAATTCCCGTTTGCAGGATGCGGTAGATAATCTCTGGATGTACACGCGTGAATTTTTCGAATTTTCCGACAGCGTCAAATTGCTTTATGAACTTGACATCGTGCCTGATAACTCCGCATTACTGGAAAAATGGAAAGAAACAGTATTGCCGGTGTTGAAAGATGCATTAATAACAATTCCCGAAGACCCTCCCTACTTCGCAACCGGAGGACGAAACGGATTACACACCGAACATCTCGGGCATTTGCTAGCTGAAATGCAGGTACTGCCGCGAACTTATCCCGACGCCAAATGGTAATTTCTGAAGAAAAAATATGGGAACTTCTGAAAGAAGTGAGAGACCCTGAACTCCCCGCGCTCGATATCATCGAAATGGGAATCGCGCGTGAGATTAAGATAGAATCGGGCAAAGTAACAGTAGTAATTACTCCTACCTATTCCGGCTGCCCGGCTATGTTTATGATTGAAACTGAGATAAGGGATGTACTATCAAAAAATGGAATCACCTGCGACGTAAAAACGACCTACACACCAGCGTGGACAACAGATTGGCTGACCGAAGAAGCAAGGGAAAAATTGCGTCAATATGGCATTGCGCCACCGGGAAAAGATATAGAAGAGATTTTTAATAAAAATACGAAGTGTCCATTTTGCGGATCAGACGATACAAAACTGGTGAGCAATTTCGGTTCAACTGCCTGTAAATCTATTCATTACTGTAATAGCTGCGTCCAACCTTTTGAACACTTCAAGTGTATTTAAGACGTACCGTGTTTTTCCATTATTTGCTGCCATTCTTCAACTGATAACTCTTCGGCTTCTTCAACAAGCATTACCGGAATGTTTTCTTCTATACGGTAACGAAGTCTTGTTTCGGAATCGGTTGAAACAAGAAATTCGCCATCAAGTACCAGCTCTGCTTTTGTTTTAGGGCAGCAGAGAATATCCAAAAGGTCTTTGCTAATCATTTAACTCTCGACATTAGAAATCAATATTCAACTATGATAAAAATATAACCTTATAATGCTCAAAAGCCCTTTTAAGTTCCACATACTCCAGCTCGTCCATTCCCTGCTCTATCAGCTCGGTATATGTGTATTGACTTAAAAGATTTTCGATTTTCAAAAAGGTCGCTAAATCGATATCACAGTCGGAATTAGAAAAATATTCTCTTGCGAGATGAGTCTGTTTGACCGCTTCCATAATATTACTCAATAAAATTAACCAAACGATTTCTTAAGAAATATACAATATATTTTCGAAATATTTAATGAAAAATTAATACCCACCGGCAAATTTAATATTTCTAACTCCTTTTTTTGAATTAATTATAAAACAATGGTAAATTTAATTCTTAAATAAGAATTGGGAAGTTTTTATGCAATATTATATTGGAATGGACGGCGGCGGAACCAAAACAAAATGCGTTCTGACTGATGAAAACCTGAAAGTTCTTCACGAATGTTCCGGTGGTCCTTCTACTTTCATACTAATTGGTGTTGACACAGTATGCAATACCATGTTTGATCTTATAAATGAGTGTATTGAACAGGCGGGAATTACATTCGACCAGATTGAATCTGCGGTTATCGGCACTACCGGCGCTGGAAGAAGAAGCGACGCTGAAACACTTGAACAAGGATTTACAGATTTTCTAAAATCAAAACAACTCGCGCTTAAAAAGTTCCGGGTCGAATCTGATGCCCGGATAGCTCTTGAAGGAGCCTTTGGTGGTAACCCGGGATCTATTCTCATAGCCGGAACCGGTTCCATTATGTTCGGGAAAGATGAAAGTGGTGAGATCCACAGAGTTGGCGGATTCGGAAGGTTTATCGGTGATGAAGGGAGCGGTTACATGATCGGCAGGAAAGGTCTGATGGCTGCTGCAAAAAGTTTTGACGGAAGAGGCGCACCAACACTTCTTACCGGATATATCCGTGATGAGTTCGGGATTGATGACCCATCCAAACTTATAACCGAAATTTACAAGAATAACTTTGATATTGCTTCCGCGGCGCCGCTTGTTATCAGAGCCGCCGAGAACAATGACGAAGTTTGTGAAAATATAATCGATGAAGAGAGTGACAATCTGATGCTGCACGCCCGGGCAATGAAGAAAAAATTGCAGGTTCCGGGAATGAAAGTAGCACCTATCGGTGGAACAATCTCTACAGATAATTATTACGCGAGCAAATTTCGCGAAAAAGTGAGAAAATTTTTACATGAAGTTGAAATTATTCCGGCAAAATATCCTCCGCATATCGGCGCCGTGATAATGGCGAAAAATTTGTAATTGTAGTAGACTTACAAAACAGTATATTGGGTGTAATTTAAATTGCATCCGTGTTAAAAATTTACATCTGACCGTGTTTATTGAAATTGGGGTTTTAATTTATGGAAAAAAAGAAAAAGGTTAATCCGTGGGCGTGGGTCCCTTCGCTCTATTTCGCGGAAGGAATACCTTATGTTATAGTAATGACCGTTTCGGTCATAATGTACAAACGTCTCGGTATCTCCAACACTGATATTGCGCTCTATACCAGCTGGCTATATCTTCCCTGGGTTATCAAACCACTCTGGAGCCCGATAGTTGACCTCCTGAAAACCAAACGTTTCTGGATTGTTATCATGCAGCTTTTTGTTGGCGCGGGTCTGGGTGGTGTCGCGTTAACTATTCCGGTACCCGGTTTTTTCCAGTTTACCCTCCTTTTCTTCTGGTTACTCGCCTTCAGTTCGGCAACGCACGATATCGCAGCCGACGGTTTTTACATGCTCGGACTGAATAAACATGATCAGGCGTTTTTTGTGGGAATCAGGAGTACATTCTACCGTGGAGCGATGATCACGGGTCAGGGTATTTTAATTGTGCTTGCCGGATTCCTAGAAAGTTCTACCGGTCTTGATCCAATCGACTTGCAGGTGAGTTCAAATCCAAATGTTGGTAAGGTTGAATACATGCTACCTGATTCTGCCTTTTTCGCGAATCATGGTTCCGAATTTGAAACACTCGACGGTGAATTGAGAATAATCAAATCAACCGATAACCTTGAAGTGGCGACTGTAGAAATCTCAAATGAAGATTCCGCCACGCTCATTAGTACCATCAAGGATTGGAATATCAGTAATAATTTTTACGAGGCCGAAAAAACTGTTGAGGAGAAAGCCTCCGAAGCGGGTTGGTGGAGCAATAATATTTCCGACCCTCTCGGTAAAGTAATTCACAATATGTTTGGTCCCGAAGAAATAAAAAAAGCAGTTAGCGCCACAACCGGTAATCTTGGTGTTATCTATTTTCATCTTTCTCAACAACCTCCCGCGAATGATAACGTTGTACTGAATTTCGGATGGGAAAATGGTGACAAAAGTATTGCGCTTGTTGAAGGAACCAGATTTACATTCACATCTGAAAACTGGAATAAACCGGCTTTCGCCGTTGTTCAGCTTGACAAAAAATTAAAAACCGTTTCCACCGCAGGATTTGTAGGGCGAGCGGGTAATATACCACTGGCGTGGGTAATCACGTTTGCTATCCTTGCCGGTATGTTCTTTGTATTTTTCATCTATCACAAATTTATGCTTCCTTATCCTGAGTCAGACGTTCCCAACAAGAAGGGAGATAGTATTTTCGGTGAGTTTTTCAAAACTTTTGCCGCATTCTTCAAAAAAGAAAAAATGGGCGTCGCGATATTTTTCCTTCTTGTTTACAGACTTGGAGAATCACAGCTTGTTAAACTTGCGTCCCCCTTTCTTCTCGATCCCAGAGAAGCAGGCGGTCTTGGATTGACCACAGGTGAAGTGGGATTCATTTATGGAACATTCGGTATTCTGGCATTAACGATCGGCGGTATCCTCGGTGGTATCCTGGCGGCGCGTCAGGGTCTGAAATACTGGATGTGGTGGATGGTACTCGCAATGAACCTTCCAAACACTGTTTATGTTTATCTTTCATACGCGGTTCCCGAATCCCAGGTGCTGGTTACTCTTGCTGTAATGGTTGAACAATTCGGTTACGGATTTGGCTTCACAGCGTATATGCTGTTTATGATCTATATTTCAGAAGGTGAGTACAAAACGGCTCACTACGCAATCACTACCGCGTTCATGGCGCTTGGTATGATGATACCCGGAATGATTAGCGGATGGCTTCAGGAACTGATAGGTTATCAGCATTTCTTTATTTGGGTATTGATTGCAACTGTTCCGGCATTCCTGGCTACGAAAATGATTAAAATCGACCCGGAATTCGGAAAGAAAAACGAATAACTTTTTTGGAGCGTATGGTTAAGTTAAAAATTTGGTTCGCGGTATTTCTCATTGTATTGCTTTCAGGCGGAATTTCTTTTTCGGATAGTCACCCGCCGGCTGAAGGATCTCTTTTTGAAATAAGTGAAAATTCCAGAATGGCTATCGAAAACATTTTAGCCAATATGACTCTGGAAGAAAAATGCGGACAGTTAATAGTACCATACGCCTACGCAAAAAACTCGGATGAAAATTCCAGGGACTTAAAACGCCTGATTGAGTTAATTGACAAATTCCATATTGGTGGAATTATGTTCCTTAGCGGTGATATAGAAAATCAGGCGGCTATTTCCAATAAACTACAAAGTATGTCAAATATACCTCTGCTTGTTGCGGCTGATTACGAGCGTGGTATAGGCATGCGTCTTGAAGATGGAGTGGAATTCCCCTTTAATATGGCGGTTGCCGCAGCTAATGATACCCGTCTTACATATCTAATGGGTAAAATTACCGGAATCCAGGGCAGGGCGATCGGGGTTCATCAAAATTACGCGCCTATCGTTGATATAAATCATGACCCGCGAAATCCTATTATTAATACACGCGCTTTTTCAGATGATCAGGAAGTAATTTCTACTCAGGCAATCGCGTATGTTCAGGGATTGCATGAAGGCGGGATGATCTCCACCGCCAAACATTTCCCGGGGCATGGCGCGACCGACCTCGATTCTCACAAGGATCTTCCCATTATTCGCTTGAGTGAAAATGAATTTTACATGAACGACCTCGTGCCGTTCCGCAAACTTATAAACTTTGATGTGAAATCTGTTATGGTTGGGCATCTTGATGTACCCGCATATGAATATCGCGAGGGAATACCCGCCACGCTTAGCGAAAATGTTGTAACAAACCTCCTGAAACGTGACCTCGGCTTTAAGGGACTTGTAGTTACGGATGCTCTTAATATGCATGCCGTTACCGAAAATTATGAACCTGAAGAGATTGCCGTTGAAGCAATTAAGGCGGGAAACGATCTACTTTTGTTTCCGGCTGATGAAGAAAAAACTTTCAACGGATTACTGGCCGCGGTTCGGGGTGGAATTGTTCCTGAATCAAGGATTGACGAATCAGTCAGAAAAATGCTTACCGCGAAATCGTGGCTCGGGTTATTAAAGGGTGAATCGGTTTACATCGATACTGCACGAATGTACAACATACTTCATAAACCTGAACATTATCGTCTTGCTGAAGAACTCGCTGAAAAATCTATCACTCTGTTGCGGGATGACAAAAACATATTACCGCTTGAACCACTCGATTATTACGAAACTGTTGTTATAAATCTGCTCGATCACCGCTCGAAATGGGATGTTAAGGAAAAACTCTCATTTGAGGAAAAGCTCTCTGAGCATTTCGGATATATAAAATCACACTATCTTAATCTGCGCAGCAAAAAAAGAGATTTCAACAGAGCTTTGAGCGCGGCAATGGATGCCGATATAGTATTTCTGCCTGTTTACGTTAACGTAAAATCTTTCAGTGGCGAAATAACGCTTAATGAAAAATACAAAGAGCTGGTTGATGAAATCACAAAACTGAACAAGCCGGTGATAGTCGTGAGTATTGGTAATCCTTATATAATAAGTGATATACCCAACATTCCATTTTACATGTGTACATACGGAAACGCCAAAATTTCTCAATACGCTGCCGCAAATGCCCTTGTGGGTAAAATACCGTTAAATGGTGTTCTTCCCGTTTCAATACTCGATGCAGGTTATTTTATTGGCGACGGATTTGCGAAAAACTCTGCAGGGCTATGGTTCCAGAGCGTTGATGCTGATTCCAATTATGATTTCAGCAAAGTTGAAAGCTTAATGAATCAGGCAGTTAAGGATAAAGTTTTCCCCGGGGCAACGCTGCTAGTTGGGCACAGGAACAGAGTTGTGTTTCATAAAGCTTTCGGGCACTATACCTATGATAAAGAGTCACCGGAAGTAACTACAAATTCCATCTTTGACCTCGCATCGGTATCAAAAGTGGTCGGTACAACTACCGCCGCCATGCTTCTTTATCAGGATGGGTTGCTTGAACTGGATTACCCTGTCAAATATTATCTTCCCGAATTTGCTCAAAACGGGAAGCAAAACATAACGATACGGCATCTCCTGTCACACTCATCGGGTTTGCCGGCATTTCGTCCATTTCATTCAATGGGCACAGATTCTGCGGGTATTATTGAGTTCATCATGAATGCCAGGCCCGAGTTTACACCGGGAACCGAATTTATATACAGCGATCTTGGTATGATAACCATGCAGAAAGTGATTGAGCAAATCACCGGTTCACCCTTGGATCAATTTCTTCAGGAGCGGGTTTTTGATCCTCTTAAAATGAGGAAAACATTTTACAATCCGCCCATTGAATACAAGGCCGATTGCGTACCTACTGAAAATGATGACTATTTCAGGCACCGTCAATTGCAGGGCACTGTGCATGACGAAACAACCCATATCCTTGGTGGTGTTGCAGGACACGCAGGGATTTTCTCAACTACAGAAGATTTGGCAAAACTTATTTATCTATACGTAAATAATGGTAAAGCCGGTAAACAACAATTTTTCAGAAAAGATGTAATTGATACTTTCACATCACTTCAAAACGAATTTAGTACCCGTGCCCTCGGTTGGGATAAAAAATCTCCTGATGGTTACTCTTCCGCCGGCTCAATATTTCCTGTAACCGCTTTTGGTCATACAGGATATACAGGAACATCTGTCTGGATAGATCGCGACAAAGGTTTGTTCGTAATATTGCTTACCAACAGAGTTCAGCCGACGAGAGAAAACAGGAAAATAAGCAGATTCCGCCCGATTATTCATGACGCGATATTCAACGCAACTACTTATTTCCCTGATGAAAACTAAATTTTACTGCTGATTAAACAGTACAAAACCTGGAACTTCTACTTCAGTGTAATATACACAGTTGGTTTCATCTTCGGTTATGTACAACGTTTTCATATCTTTTCCGGCAAATTCAACGTTACTTGGCTTTTTCCCCGGCGCTTTAATTTCTTTCAATACTTTACCATCGGGTGAAATAACGAAAATTGTTCCGGTACCAAAATGAGCGACCCATAAATTATGCTCGACATCAAACGCGATTCCATCAGGATCACCACCCGGTAATACTACAAATTCACTTGGTTCACCTACTGTTCCATCATCCTTGAACTGAAATTTTAATATTCTGTTTTTTGCCGATTCACACAAATAAAGTTCCTTTTCGTCCGGATGCACAGCTATACCATTGGGGAAACACAAACCATCGTATAGCAGCTCAACCTCATTGTTTTCTGCATTGATTCGGAAGAGTCTGCCATCCGGTTTATCAGCACCATACGATTTCGGATCGGAGAAATAAATATCACCTTTACTATTGAACGCCAGGTCGTTCGGTCTGTTAAAATGTTCACCTTTGTAACCATCGGCAACAATAAATTCTTCTCCTTCAGGAGTAAATTTTAATATTCGCCCATAACCATATTCACATGCATAGAGAAACCCGTCCTTATGGTATGTCATCCCGTTTGTCTGTTTAAAATGTGGCACATCTTCACCAACTGTGATAAAGACATCCTGCTTATTGGAAACAATCTTCGTTATAAAATCGCCATGGCAATTCGAAACATAAACCGTATTATTTCCATCATAAGCAGGTCCTTCCGGGAACTTTAATCCCTCTGCCACTTTATGAAAGACGTGATCCTGTGCATTCAGGTTATTGAATTGAAATAGACAAAATATTGTTAGTATAAGAAAGTTGATTTTTCGCATAAAATTGCATGCTCCCGTTAATTGAGTATTAATTCGTAATGAGACTGACGTATATAGTTTATATATGTATAATATTTTCTTAAATTTGCGTTAATTTATTGAAAAAAAATGTTATTTAAAATAAATGAGAAAAGAATATGGATTTAAAGAGAACCCTGGGCATATACCGTGACGGCAAAACGCCCAACACAAAAAGGATGATACAATATATCAACCTCAAGCTGGCAGCACTGGGTGAACCATTCCTTGCTACCAAAAGTGATCAGAAATTTATGGATCTCGCAAAAGATCTGATTTCCAACTACCAGGAGAAAAACCGACTCCTAACGAATTATTTGTGTCCGGCTGATCAAAGGATTCAAAATTTCATTGATAATTATTTTTCCGGTACAAATATAGACATAAGATTGCCTGAAAGCACTTTTGTGCTGGATTATCACGGACTTGCGCGTGTACTATCCGTACCGCCCGGCAGAGATGATTTCAGCAGTTCAATAATAAGTTCGTACAGAATTAAACAGGGTGTGCTACATAATCCTGTGAATGATCGCCGAACAACAAAAGGTGTCTTTCATGTGGCTGAAGGCGGTTTACCGATACCGGAAGATAAAAAAGCTGTTCCTCAAAATACAGTTGCTTACTTGCTTCAGCAGGCTTTAACTCCACCGGATGAGTTAATGGAGCTACCATTTACCCACGGGCAGGAAAAAGGAGCTAAAACTTTTGTGTCTCTTTACCTTCGTCCAAAAGTTTCTCCTAATGTAGAAAACTTCGAAGTTGAAAAATCGATGGAAATACGCTTTTTTGTTCCCGGAAATCTTGTTTCAAACCTCGATTTTGTTGAATCTATTTTTGGTAACGCCGGCGACCCTTATCTTCCCGAAAACGATGCCGCGCTTGATATCGAACATTGGACAGGTCATACAGGTTGTATCATACTGGCTCCTCATCTGACAAAAATCACGAAAAAAGAAGCTGGTCTTCCCAACTTCAAAGACGCGACCGAACGGCAGAAACGCGACGGTATGTGCTGGAAAAAAGAGAACGAATTATACAATGACGGCGGCGCTTTCAAAGTTACGTTCAGAACCGAGGAAGGTAAAATTGTTACAGTAATTGCCGACAACTATTTTGGTTATTCCAAAAAAGAGATAAAAACACAGATCAGTTTCTCTGCCAACCTCTTTGGTAACGCTGAAGAAGAACACGCAGGTGGCGCGATGGCATTTCCATCATACAATCTGGGAGATGGTTACCGCGCTGATTTTCAGCAGCAGGAACAGGGCCAGGTTTTTGATGAGGTTAAAGAATTTTATGCCGACAGAATTGAAGTTCAACCGGAAGGTTACGGAATAGACACCAACTATCCTGATATTTACTACATTCCTCGTGATTCCAAATTTGATCTTCCATCTCAAAAGGTGATTTGGACCAAAGATGACAAGGAACAGTCGATAAAACTTCAACCGCATATCACATATATCTTCCCCTCAGGTTTTAAGGTAAGGATGTCTAAAAACGCCCAGGTACCTTCATGGCGTCTTGCCGGTACTGTTGCGGAAGGTACATTCTGCCATAAACCGTCAACAGTTTCCGGTGGCGGTAAATCAGAAATATCCAAATCTATTTCTGATTCTATTATCTATGGACCTTTCTTTGTGGCAAATTTCAAGGAAGATTTCGATAAGGTTGAGGAGATACTTGGTAAAGATTTTGGAAATCGTTTTAAAGAAAAAATAGAGAAAACAACTCCAAGCCGACCTATTTTAAGCAATTTGCGCTCACTTGGTTCAGTTATCAAACTCCTTACACCTTCACATGAGTACACCGATAAGTATAATGAATGGCTGAAATCGATCCCTCCATATATAAAAGGACTCGTATTTATTGTTAAGAGATTTTATCAGGAAGAGTGGGGCGACAACTGGAGAGATAAATTCAGTGTTGATATTATCGACGGTCGCTACGGCAACGAACTAAGATATAACAATCGTAAGCTGGTAGCTTCTTATCTGCGTGTCGGTCTCGCAAAAGATGGAGCGTGGAGAACTTACAAACTTCGCCAGGATTACATGGCTGCCGATAAACTACAGCTGGAAGATGATATTTCCGCAACTTCTGTTGTACCTCGCGCAGCTCTTAACTATATGAATCCGCAGTATAAGAACAATTCATTCAAGTTTGTGGATAACTGCGAAAATCGGTTTTTCCAGCGACCTGACGAAGCAATTCACCGTGGATACGACAAACAGGCTGAAGCTGATATAGCAACTCCGAACACATTTATCTCAAACTTTGCGCCATTATCTCTTGAGGATGCAGAGGAGATTGTAAATGACGCGATAGGATTCGATAAATATACTGATCCGATCAAAAAATTGATCAAAGGTGTAATTGAAGATAAAGACTCAACCTACTTTGTTTCTTCATCGCATCCAAGAATTGTTGATGGTAAACCTTCCAAAAATATGCGTTACCTTCAGACACGCAGCGATCTCCTGTCAGAAAAGGAGAGCTACATTGCTGAAATGGGTATGCGTCTTCACAGAAGGATAAGACCCGAAGAACCGCTTTACGCTCCGGTAAACGCAGTTCTTTCAGGAAGAAGAAATAATCCTCCCGAACCCGGTATCAGACCTCTGGCGGTATATAATCCTATTCACTATCAGGAATACCCCGAATTGTTCATGGATTATGTGTGTAGCCTTACCGGTAAATCACCTTCTACTACAGGAGCAGGTTCTGAAGGGGCGTTGACAAAAGGTCCTTTCAACGCGTTACTCCCTGTAACTGATCTGAATAACGCTCTTGTTTCATTTATTTTGACAGACTATGCCGGCTTCACTACCGCGGCAGGTTATGTTGGACCCAATTACCGGGTTGATCATGATATAAGTCTGTTAATTCCGGAAATCTGGTCACGCCTCAGTGAACACGAGAGAGACCCTGAATTTATGATTCAGGAAGGTTATCTCGAAAAACTGGAAGATTTTGAGCATAATGGACAGAAAGTGCTCGCAAGTCGTCTGGGATACAGAATAACCCAGAAATTTGTACATACATATTTTGGAAGAGTATTCGAAAACCCGATTGCTGTTTTTAACGATGAGATGCTGAAGCCTGAAACGCAGGATATAGATGTATTCGTAGATGGTGTGAATAACATCGTCGAAGGTATGGAAAGAGTAGCAAAACTATATTTTGCCGATGGAAGTATTGAAGGCGCTTGCCCTCCATTAAAAGCCTTGCTTAATATCATGGCTTATGGCGAATATGAAGGAAAAACCATTGAAGATCCTGAAGTTCGTATTCTTTTCACCCGTGAATATCTTCTTGGAAGCGACTGGTATAAAGACAGATTGCTAAACAAACAGCTTAGTGATATTTCTCTCTGGCAGAAACACATCGCCTACCTGAAAGACTTCCTGAAGAAAAGAAGTCATATTACAGTAGCTGATCGGCTTGAAGTAAATAAAAAGCTTGAGGATGCCAAAAAGAAATTGACCGAAGTAAAATCAACTTCATACCTTAAGAAACTGAATGGTACGATAGGACTCGATCCAATTTATAAAGGTTAATCAAGTTAAAAAATGATTTGTAACCCGCAGGATAGGTATTCAGCTTGTTCTGCGGGTTTTTCTTTTATTTTCTCTCTTCTCAATGTAATGTCGAATATTCTTGAATAAGAATATTTGTCTGGTTATGTTTAAAGATTAAACAATCATGAAAGAATATTATGCCAGAATTAAAAAAACTCACCTTACTGGAACTTCTTAATTACGGATGCGCTAACTACCCCGATAAACTCGCCTTGGCAACAGTGGACGGATATGAACTCACATATACCGAACTCTGTGAAAAAATAAAAACAGTTTCAGCGTTCCTTAAAGAAATAGGTATCGAAAAAGGAGATCGGGTCGCGATACTCGGCGAAAACCATCCCCACTGGGGTGTTGCGTATTTCGCTATCACCACAATAGGAGCAACGGCGGTTCCGATCATGCAGGAATTTCATGAAAATGAAATTCACCACATCCTGCGTCACAGTAGTGCTAAAGCAATTTTCATTTCCGGAAAATTCTTCGCAAAAATTGAATTTGCCCAGGCGGAAGAATTGAATGAAAGAATACTTATGGACGATTTCTCGATCATACCCCCTGATTCAGGCAGCGACCTCGTTAAGAGAGTAATGAACGAGGGAATGAAAGAATTCAAGAAAATCAGGGATATGGCACTCAAATTCCTCGGTAAACTGAGTGAAGAACCGGAAGAAAATGACCCTGCTTCCCTTATATATACATCCGGAACAACAGGACACTCAAAAGGTGTTTTGCTTTCCCACAAGAATCTGGTTTCCGACGCGCTTGGTACTTTAAAGATTGTGGAGGTTAATCATACTGATTCTATGATGTCAATACTTCCGCTAGCACATACATACGAATGTACTTTGGGTCTCATTACCCCTGTACTTAAAGGCGCTTCTGTTTATTATCTTGAAAAACCTCCTACAGCAGGCGTACTTCTGCCAGCATTGGCAAAAAAGAAACCTACATTTATACTATCCGTACCTCTCGTTATAGAAAAGATATTCAGAATGCGGGTACTTCCCGAAATCAAGAAGAAAAAGTTGGTCTGGAGTTTATATAAAATTCCGGCTGTTAGAAAAAAAATAAACGCTGCCGCGGGTAAAAAGCTCAAAAAAACATTTGGTGGCAGACTAAGAGTATTTACAATTGGAGGAGCACCTCTTGCTGCGGATGTTGAGCTGTTCCTTCGAGAGGCTAAATTCCCTTACGCGATGGGTTACGGTCTTACTGAAACAGCACCACTAGTTATCGGAACCAACCCCGATCATACACGCTATCGTTCCACAGGAGTTCCACTTCCCGGAGTTGAGGTGAAACTTAGAGATGTAAATGAAGAAACCGGTGAAGGTGAAATCCTTATTAAGGGGCCGCAGGTGATGCTGGGTTATTTTAAGGATGAAGAAAAAACTAAAGAAGTTCTCGATTCAGATGGATGGTTCAGAACCGGAGATCTCGGCACAATTGACAAAGATGGATATGTATATATCAAGGGTCGAAGTAAAAATGTAATCATCGGCGCAAACGGTAAAAATATTTATCCTGAAGAAATTGAGTCAATCCTTAATCAGAATCCTTATATTGTTGAATCGCTTGTTCTTGAAAGAGCCGATGGTTTAGATGCAAAAGTTGTACTCGATTACGATGTTATCGATAGCGAATTTGAGACCAAAAACAAAAATGAATCTGAAGCGCGTGTTATCATCGCCGATATATTGAAAAACGCTTTAAAGGAGATTAACACACGGGTTCCGGGTTATTCTAAAATCAAAAACATTCAGGAACAACCAGAACCTTTTGAAAAAACTCCTACACAAAAAATTAAACGCTATTTATATCAATAATGTGAATAATCCTTGATTTAAGGTGTATCAGTATTGAACTAAACCCGATTAAGTTTTTTTAGATAGAGAAATTGTAAATTAAAAAGGAGTTATCATGATATTTATAGTGGCGTTATTGGCGGCTATTTTTACGCTTGTTGTATTTTTTGCCGCAAAAAAGAGAGGGAGAAAACAGGAATCTTCCATCGCTATCGTTGGATTTTTAGCTGCGTTAGTTATTGCCGCGTTTAACCTTTTCACGGTTGTACCCGCAGGTACAGTAGGGGTTGTTGACTTTCTTGGTAGTGTAAGCAACGTTACTCTAAAAGCTGGTGTTAATGTTGTCAACCCGATGGCGAATGTGATAAAGTTCAGTATCAAAACACAGGAAATGCGTGAAACCATGAACGTGCCTTCAAAAGAGGGTCTGACCGTTCAGTTGGAAATAAGTTTGCTATTTTCACTCGATCCTGAAAACGCGGCAAAAATTTACACAGAGGTTGGAGCAGATTACGCAAATGTAATTCTTATTCCTCAATTCCGTTCTGTGGTGCGAGGTGTAACTGCCCGCTATGAAGCAAAAGCGCTTTATACTGCCTCTCGCGAAAAACTCGCGGGTGAGATACGGGAAGAACTTGAAAAACTTGTGCTTAACCGAGGTATCAGAATTGAAACCGCTGCTTTAAGACAAATAGTGCTTCCAGACAGATTGACACAGGCTATAGAGGAAAAACTTCAAGCTGAACAGGAAAGCCAGAGAATGGCGTTCATTCTTAATAAGGAAGAGCAGGAAGCGGAACGTAAACGTATCGAAGCCAAAGGTATTCGCGACTTCCAGCAGATTGTATCGAAAGATATAAGCGACAAGCTGCTTCAGTGGAAAGGTATTGAAGCAACAGAAAAACTCGCTCAATCTAACAATTCAAAAGTAGTTATCATTGGAGCCGGTGAAGACGGGTTACCAATAATTCTGGGAAATAAATAGTAAAAGTAATATGGCAGCACCAAAAAAAATTAAGTTGAATGGTCAGGATTCACTAACACTAATCTGGAATGACGACAGGGAACACATTTTTCCGTTAAAGTTTTTACGCGATGAATCACCCGATGCTGAAAATAAAGGTGAAACTATCTTGTGGAAACACATTCCTCCACCACCTAAAGGACCCGACAAGCCGGGTAAATATGAAGTTGAATCACTTGAGCTTGTAGGGCAGTATGCCTTCCAGATAAAATGGAAAGACGGCTATGATTACGGTATATATTCATGGGAATGGCTGGAGAGAATGGGCGATTTCCTTGAAGTTAAAAACGCAATACCCGACATGTCAGATCACGACCACAACCACAAACATTAGGATTCAGGGAGGCGGACGGTAGTCCGCCTCAACTTATTGAAAACCTGGTTGCTGATTTTCACGTCCCCCTTCGAAGGGGGAAATTCCGATGCTAATCGGAATGGGGGATGACCAAAAGTCACAAAAATGCAATAATTCATCCTCCGACTTTCGGCGGAATCCACCTCCTTCAAAAGGAGGACATTTTTATGAAGGTTAGTTAAAACCATAGCCGTATCTTTCCATTTATTTCATTACTTCTTTTTTATTGAGAATTTATGTTTATTAGTGAATTAAATTATAACTGATAAATCATGATAGATATTTTCGAAGTACCGGAACTAACCACCAATAGATTAGTTTTACGCCCTTTCACTCTGGCTGATGTGCCCGATATAGTTAATTTGATGAAGGATAAGGAAATTTCCGATAACACTATGTTTATTCCCTATCCGTACTCGGAAAACGACGCGATTGACTGGCTCGCTACTCACTCAACTGAACTTGGGGAAAACAAAGGACTTGTTTTCGCGATTACCCTCAAGGAGAGTAAAACTTTTGTAGGCTCGATAGGGTTAACATTCAATGCCGATAATAATCATACCGAGATGGGGTACTGGATAGGGAAGAATTTTTGGAACAATGGTTACGCAACCGAAGCATCAAAACGTGTAATGGAATTTGCGTTCGATGATATATGTTTTAACAGAGTGCATGCGCATTTTATGAGCAGTAACCCGCAATCGGGACGTGTGATGGAGAAAATAGGGATGAAATACGAAGGCACTATGCGGCAGCATCTGCTCAAATTTGATAAGTATCAGGATATCATTATTTACGGAATTACAAAAGAAGACTATAATAAGCTGAATCAAAATGAACGATAACCAAAACGAAAAATATATCAAACCGGATTGGCAGCCGGAAAACGCCGGTAGCGAATACGCGGTAAGAATTGTTAAAGGCAGTCAGCCAGCCAACTCAGGAAACGCTGCTCAATATGCCGGTCAGAAAAAGCAGCTCTCAGCTGAAGATTATGTAAAAGGAATAGTTTCAGGTGACCGTATTTTGTTGGCGAGAGCAATTACACTCATCGAAAGCAACTCGCAAAAACATCGTGAAATTGCCCGGGATGTAATCACTCAACTTCTTCCCAAACGAGGTGAGTCGCTCAGAATTGGTATTTCGGGTGTTCCCGGGGCAGGTAAAAGCACATTCATTGAGGCATTTGGTTCCTATCTAATCCAGAATGGACATAAGGTTGCTGTTTTAACAGTTGACCCCAGTTCCAGCGTAACAAAAGGTTCTGTTCTGGGCGACAAAACCAGAATGGAAAAACTTTCACGCGAGCCAAATTGTTTTATTCGTCCATCCCCATCCGGTGGAGCGCTGGGTGGAGTTACTCGAAAAACCCGCGAAACGATCACACTGTGTGAAGCATTCGGTTTTGATATAATTCTTATCGAAACTGTGGGTGTAGGTCAGAATGAGATAAGTGTAAGATCAATGGTAGATTTTTTCCTTCTTGTTCTCGTATCAGGTGCCGGTGATGAATTGCAGGGAATTAAAAAAGGAGTTGTTGAAATTGCCGATGCAATACTGATAAACAAAGCAGATGGCGACAACCTGAAAGCCGCAAATCTCGCGAAAGCCGAGTACGCGAATGCTCTTCACTATATCAAACCCGCAACTAAAGGTTGGGAATCGCGCGCTCATTTAGCTTCTTCAATTACCGGAAAAGGAATCCCTGAACTTTGGAATGTAATGCTGAAATTTGCTGATATTACGCGCGGTAGCGGTGTGTTCAACAAACGTCGTAAAGATCAGGATCTTGAATGGGTATTCCATCTAATTGAGAACGAGTTAAAAGAGAAATTTTACAACGATGAAAAAATCAAGGTTGCCTTGCCCGGTATCAAAGACCGAATTGATAAAGCCGAAATTCCTCCTACAGGTGCCGCGGAATTGTTGTTGAATTTATTCTACAGCGAATAAATTCATGAAACAGCCATTTCGTACAGTTTTAGCATCGTTTTGTGATTTCTTGTTGTCGCGGGGACTTTTAGTTTACTTTCGATAAAGTTATTACTCAGTTTAGCTCTGCCCGCTCCTTCAGGCGAGTATAAGTAAACTATACGTCCTGAAATAATAAACTCTTCCGGTGGATACGATACATCATTCAATATTTTTAGTCTGTCGGCTGAGGGGTCTTCTTTCAACATAGTGTAATACACTTTTGAAAGATCGCAATCACCTCTTTTGATAAATGGATTATTCTCTGTCCATTCCTTCAGTTGTGCGGGGTCAACAACTAAAGTTTCAACTTCAAACCCGTAATCAGATTTGATCTGCCCACTTATTAATTTCTGAAGATTTGTTTTATCAGATTCTACCGAATAAAATAAAATATTGCCGCTTTGGATGTATGACTCTATGTTTTCAAAACCGCAGCTTTTAAGCTGCTCACGAAGCTCAGCCATTTTGATTTTTTTCTGTCCGCTAACATTAATTCCTCTTAGCAGCGCTACATATTTTTTCAAGGATACTCCCCTAGTTATCAAAAAAACTTTTGTCTTTCTCTTTCAAATAACCCTCAGCGCGAAGTGTATTATACGATTTATATACGTTCACAGTAACAGTGTATGTATCGAAATAACCGGTCACATTAACCTTAACGCCTTCCACCTCTTTGTAGAGCTTCACTTCGCATACCAGTTTGTCGTTGTGGATTAAATCGTGCGAATCTGATTTTTTAGTCTCCGGGATATTGGAAAATGCCCAATAAATTCCCTTCTTCGCATGGCTATAAGCCGAATCGATTGAGGCGTTAAAGTCTACCTGACCAAAGGCTAAACCCGACAGTATCAAAAAAATAAAATATTTCATTTTCCCTCCATACTTTTTTTGAATCCTTTAAAATTACAAGGCATCATACTTGTTAAAAATAATCAATTTGGAGATAAAATGAGCGCTAATGTTATATTAGGAACCGATGGAAATTTTGAAGCTGAAGTATTGAAATCTGATAAACCTGTATTGGTTGACTTCTGGGCACCATGGTGTGGTCCATGTAGAATGGTAGCTCCGGTAGTTGAAGAGATCGCTGATGAAATGAACGAACAGTTAAAAGTTGTTAAACTTAATACTGACGAAAATTATGTAACAGCATCCCGTTATGGTATCATGAGTATCCCTACTCTTGGTATTTTCAAAGGTGGTGAATTGGTAGATGCGGTTATCGGTGCTGTTCCGAAACAACATCTCGTACAGAAACTTACACCACACGTTAACTAAGCCCACTGTTTATATTTAGTTGTTATAAACTCTCTTTCGCGTAGAGGGTCTTCGGACCCTCTTCTTTATGCCAAAATTAAACTCCCCCCTATCACAAGCAAGCCCCAAAGTACCAACTTGTTGAATAATTCGGTACTAACCCTGCTGAAAAGAACATTACCTATCCATATTCCCAATAAAACTATCGGAAGTAACTTTACAAAATCGAACAGAATATCCGAAGTGGTCATCCCTGATATAAAATGACTTACAACAATCATTGATGAAGTTACGAGGAAAAATCCCGAAATCATCGCCTTCTGTTTGACCTTGTCCCAGCCTTTCAGGAAAAAGTAGATTAATACCGGAGGTCCGTTTGTGTTAAACGCGCCGCCAAAAAACCCTGATAATAAACCTGCCAGATATCCCCAGTTATGATTTACATTCATTGGTTTAAGCAACTTGACTAAGTTAAGCGTAACAAAAGCCAGTACAAACAGACCAAGAATATTTTTCAATATTTCGGGTGATCCGAACTTGAGTATTCCAACCCCTATTGGGATACCGATAATCGATCCGAGGATAATTCTGCTTAACTCCCTAAAACTGAAATGATTTTTCAGACCGGCAGAGAGGTAGATATTTACTACAAGTCCGCAAAGGGCACCGAGGGGAACGGCTACTTTAATACTTATAAAAAGTGTTAACAGAGGAATTGAGATAAGCGCAAAACCGAATCCGGAAAACCCTTGCACAAAAGAGGCAAGAAAAATTATCAGACTAATAACAATAAAATGATTCTGCAAAGAAATACCCGTAAATGAAGTTTGTCAATAATAACAGTTTAACGAGCTGAAATCAATTAGATGCTTTATTTCCTGGCATTTTATTTTTATTAAGAGCGGATATTTAATCCTATCATCAAAAAATCTCACAAATAGAAAGTGATAGTCTTACTAATCTCGATTCAATACAACAATTGTCATATCATCGTGCTGAGGAAAATCATCGATGAATATTTCTACATCCTCCATGATGATATCAAGAATTTCTCTCGAGGATTTTTTTCTGTTTTCCACTATAATTTTAGTGAATTTATCCTCTCCGTACTCTTCTAGTCTTTGATTCATTGCTTCGGTAAATCCGTCAGTGTAAAGAACAAGTACATCCCCGGATTCAATTTCAATACTCTCTTCAACCAGGGTTCGTTTGAAAATCTGTCCCTCTTCAAGTCCGAGAGCCATACCGCTGGATTTGAGGAATCGTGTATCCCCTTTTATATCCGAACATAATATTCCAGGGTTATGTCCCGCGCGAGAATAGAGCAGGCTGTGTTCGGTGGTATCTAATATAGCGTAGAACATGCTAACAAAACTGTTTTTTTCAATAGTTTTGTAGAGCAGCCTGTTAACTTTCGATAGAACGGTTTTCGGGGAAACACTCTCTTCGGCGTGCGCCTGAAGAATTCCCTTTGTAAGTGTCATATAGATTGCCGCGCCGACACCTTTACCCGAAACATCCCCAATCGCTATACCCAACTGATTTTTGTCCAGAGTAACAAAATCGTAATAATCACCACCTGCTTCTTTTGCCGGAACACTAACTCCGGCTATATCGTATCCCTCAACTACAGGATTTTCTTTTGGGAGTAAACTAAGCTGAACTTTGGATGCGATTTCTAGTTCTTTTTTCATCCGTGCACGTTCTGATATCCGCTCAATATGGGAAGGCATACCATAATCTTCCAAAACAAAGTCTTCATTTCGCCATCTACTGACAAAATATACCGCGAGAAAACCAAAATATAGCAGTAAAACAACAATAATGTTAAAGTCGAAGAATGTCCCTTCGCCGGCTAATAAAATTGCCAGACCTTTCAACAAAATCATTGTGCCCTGAACACTGACAAGACTAAGCAGACCAAATCTAAAGTATATTAGTCCAAAGATCACACCAACTGAAAAATCAAGCAGCAGATCATACGAAAATATATTAACTGATGGAAGTGATACCGATATCACAGGAGAAGCAGTATAAACCAGAGCGGATAATATGATCGAAACCCATTTATTCTGCCACTTCTGATAGGAGATGTTGATAATAAAAAAGGTAAGGACTATCGCGCTTAATGAAGACTCGACAACAGCCTCAGTAAAAACACTAAGCGCCGGGAAATAAGTGTTATAGATCGATAAATATCCCGCCGGATTAAAAAACGCACCGCCTGGTGAACCATTAATTAACGATGCCAGCAAACCGTAACCTGCAACAATCAGATTGCCGAGTACAATACCTTTAAGTATTGGAGGACCGGATTGATTCGTAAAAAATTTACCCTTGATAAACGCGTCTATTCCTTCAAGCTTTTCACGCCATATTTCTCTGGAAAAAGATTCACCCACTGCCCATGCTGAAAAAATCAGCAGAGCCAACAGTACATAAACTAAAAAGACCGCGGAAATGAGGACAACGATTTTTTTGGTAATAATATTGGTTCCTGTACCAATACCCTCACCAAGAGCAGGCCACGAATTAATCACACCAATGAATGAAATTATATAAAACGCTATAAGAAGAATCTTTCCTGTACTTAACCAGATTTCGCCCGAATGATATTTTTTAATGAACAGGAATATGGCAAACTGTGCCAGAAAGAATACAAATATAAAAGATGATGTTCCGAATAATGTTTGGATAGACCTTTCATCATTCATCGAATTAGGAGGAACCTCGTAATATATATTAAAGCTACCCGGTTCGTTCCCCTGAATTGTGGCGTCAATTTTCAACTTCCCCTCAGGACGGGAAATTTCCTTTTCCCATTCAAAATGATAGTCAAATCTGTTGCCAAAATTATCTTCACGTACTTTTACGTTCTTGAATTCGTCGATGTTGATATTTGTATGGAATTTCAGGAACTCCATTATTTTTTCTTCAGCGAGGAACTGGTCAACAGAAGGAATTGAAGCCGTATCGGGAATATCCCTCCTGAATGATGATATCCAGCCATCATATGTCAGATTAACTCTGTAAGTTACCGCGGGAGAACCAGGCGAAAGGTTCTGGTGGAATAATATTCTCCAGCCATGTAAGGGGATCTCTTTTTCTATAACATTTTCGGCGAATGAATCATTGCCATAATTCTGAATAATATAACCCGACACATTGTTATTACTGTTGATCGTAGCTTCAAAGGTATAACCCGCGAGATCGTAATTCAAATCCGAAAGAAATTGTTGCGCTTTTTCAACGGCTTCCTCTCTCGTAATTTTCATATTTTGAGATGCAAAAGGAGAGTGCAGATAGATTGCGGCTAAACCAATCAAGGTCAGTAATAATGCAAACAGCCAGTATTTATTATTCTTGTAGTTATTCAACGTAATAATCCCGAATATTTAGGTCTTCTCTGTTATAGACGCTTGAAACATGGTATGGTTTAATAATACTAAAGATCTACCCAAAATACTTTAAAATTCAATTTCCAAACCGGCGACCGGTAAGATAGAAAACTGATAGACATTATCGGTGGTTCCATCCGAGTTATAAATGTAAAAGGCGATATTCTTATGATTATACAAATTTTGTATTGAAAGGAATACCACAAGATTCCAGTTTTCAAAATTGTAACGACTATTGAACGCAAGATCAAGTCTGTGATAATCAGGATAACGACTACCATTTATATCAGCGGTTGGCACCCACCATCCTCTGCTATATCTGGTATTTCCTTCCCAATGTCTTTCATACCCGACAAATTCGCGAGGTGTATAGGGTTTACCACTGGCATAACGCCATCTGAGACTTATCTCCATATCATCCGAGAATGGCAGTACCATACTGGGATATTTAATAAAAAAAGGCATATCATCAAGATCACTGCGCAGATTAACAAACCGTTTTCCTATTATTGCCGTAAACACATAAGGGAAATCGTAGTCCGAGACGAAGGAATTTCCTTCATAACCTATTCTGGGATCCTCTACTTCTGACCACATCCTTGAAAAACTCACAGTACCATAAATATTGTCGACAAGTTTCTGCTGAACTTGCAGATCAATTCCGTAAACATCCTTTTCACCAACATTTAACTGTCGTTCCGAACGGAAAGTACGATCAGTGAAATGTATCAACTCTTCACTGAAAGGCAGGTCCTCATACTTTTTGTAATAAGCTTCCAGATTAAGTTTTAGTCCTTTATCAAAAATATGCTCTAGTCCGGCCACAAAATGCCGAGCGTGCGAATTCCCGAGATACCTGTTTACTTCGGTTTGGTACCTGTCCCCGTATAGAGGAAGAGCCTGTGTCTGGTAATATTCCCCGTAAGCAAAACTCAGACTTGTTAGCTGTGGTACAATATAATAGGATGCTGAAACCCTTGGGCTCAAATTCGATTGCTGACTATATGTAAACGTGTCATATCGCAATCCCAAATTTAGGATCAATCTTTCATTCAGAAGTTTTAATTTCTGGTTTACAAAAAAGTAGTTCTTGTTATGCTGAAAAAAGTCAAACTTATAATCTATTAAAACATCCGGACGAAATATTTTTGTCTCGAATAGACCATCTCCGTTGGTATCATAAATAACAGAATCAGCGGCAACGTTTTGCGATGTTGTATATTGAATAAACTTTATAGCTCCACCAAAACTTAGCTCTGCCCAATGTTCAGGACTATAAACAAACTCCGCCTTGAAGGCTGTTTCACCGTTATCACTAACCTCACTATACATATCTTTCGATGTGATTTTGTTTGTCGAAATAACTTTACCCGAATTATCGTATTGCCTTCTTACAAAATCGTTCGTTACAGCAAGATCATTATTATAATTGTTCTTTGAAATAGTAAGGAGTGAATAGAATTTTTTGCTCCATAAACTTTTGAGGGTCATTCCTGCGGCATATTGATACTGCCTGACATTTATTATCTGTGATTCAACACTATCAATCACTCCTGCTTTGGAGGCATCTTCGGTGTCAACCTCACCATCTATATCAATTCGATCATTTCCATATATCCCTGATAGAGAAAGTTTATGTTTATCACTTAAATCATAAACAACTTTACCCTGCAGGTCGTAGTAGAAGGGAATTGCTGTCAATCCGAACGAACCTGCTATCAAATCGATGTAACTTTTTCTTGCTGATAAAAGCCACGAGCCCTCTCCACCGTTGATTTTTCCTTCGGCTACCAAACCGTAACCAGCCATCGAAAGATTACCATTTCCTGAAAAATCTCGGGTTCTTGTACCCTCACGTGTGGAAACATTCAATACAGATGACAATTTATCACCATACTTTGAGATGAACCCGCCGGTGGAAAATTGAATATCCTGTATTAAATCCACGTTTATCATATTTATTGGTCCGCCGGAATTAAATTCATTCGGATAATGATTAGTGGAGTGAATTTCAATATTATCGAAAACGGTAAGATTTTCATTTGGTGAGCCGCCCCTTACCAGTAGTTCATTGTTCTGATCATTCGAAAATGATACACCCGCCATCCCCTGTAAAATTCGTTGAAAGTCCTGAGAGGAACCTGGTGATCGCCTTACTTCCTCAGCACTGAGCACAACAGTACTAAGATCATTTTCAATAAGCGACTGGTCAAAATAATCGGCTTCAACTGTTATTTGTTCAAGCTCCAGCGAAGTTTCCACCAGAGTTAAAACCACATGCGATTCCCTCCCCGACGTAACCGCGATATCAGTTTTTATAACCGGTTTGAACCCGATAAGCGAAGCTTTTATGGAGTACATTCCAACAGGAACATTTATACTGAATTCTCCATCCACATCGGTAGCTGCGCCAATGTTTTCAAGTTCATTGACGATAATATTAACACCAATAAGAATTTCTCCGGTACGCGCGTCAGTGACGCTTCCCGTAATTATTCCATTTTGGGCATAATAAAAAGTAGAAATGATCAAAAAGAAAAAAAGCAGTCTGGGCATTTTTCCCCCTTAATTTAGAGTACAATTTCAACTTTTAGTAAGAAGAATAAATCTAATAATAATATCCGAAAGAGAAATAGAAGAATACCGGACCCCAAACTATCTGACTTTCCGGAAGGGTGTTGCGCACGAGAAAACTTCTACCAACACTGAATTCCGCAGGCCCAATGGGTGTTTCAAAAGCGATCGAGCCCCCGATTCCGTGACGAAGATCCTTGAAGCGGATCTCTTCCTTGTTCGCCCAAATAGAACCAAGATCATATCTGAACTTAACGAAACTGTTGAAAAAAAGTTTAACGGGTACATCAAACCTGTATTCAACAGAAGCCAGGAATATCTGTCTGCCCCTGAATTCATGTTCCCTGAGCCCAAAGAAGCTTTTCTGTCCGCCTAATGAAAACTGCTGCAGCAGCGGAAGGGTCTCATCAGCAAACCCGATAATAAACCGTGGTTTGATGTTATGCAAGCTATTAAGCTGGAAGAAGTTGGAATAGTCGAAATAGAACTTGGCGTATGCGAAGTCACCACCAAGCAAAGTCTGTGCTGTTTCATAATAACTTTTAACAAGAAATCCTTTTGAGGGAAACGGATATCTGTCCTGTGAATCTATTGTAAGTCCTATTTTTAAGGCTGTCAGGTCTCCGGTATACGGATTACCGGTATAATCAGTTTTGTTCTTTACCTCATCCCGTTCGTATCTACCTTCCGCTATAAGATTACCAAACTTCCCTACCTGCATACCAAGTGCCCCTGAGAGCCCATAGGTGATCTGCCGATATTCTCCGTTTTTACTCCTCTTGAACCTCGTATCGCTGGAGCTTTCTACATCTTTGTAAACATTGACATCCTGGAACGAATAATAGCCACGCAACTTGTAAGTGAGATAAGTATTAAAAATTCTGTTGGCTCTGTGTTCAAGAGAGTAAGATCTGTTTCTGCTTCCAAGCGAAATGGTAGCGCCCAACTCTGTTGCTGTACCAAACAGATTCTCTTCTCTTAGATCGATCAGAATTTGCGTAAGATTTTCATTATCCAGACGTAATCCAAAACGTACAAGAGAAGTCAGTTTTTCCTGAACCATAAGATGTACATCATACTTCGCACCAACTCTTGTAACTTCTATTTCGAGGTTTTGAAAGAGATTTGTGCTTCTGAGATTGACCAATGCTGTAGAAACATCGTTGATATTTAGAGGGACATCCTTCTCAATTTTAAAGTCGCGCGTAATAACAGGTAGATTGGTCTTTTCGTTTCCTGAAATGATAACATCCCCGACTACACCTTCATCAAAGTTAATACTTAATTCTCCCTCATCATTAAAATTTATTTTGTTGGGCGACGCAAGGGAGTAACCGGCATTTCTGTAAAATCTCACAACATCAAGAACTTTTTCATACAACAATTTCCCATTGTAGGGCTCACCGAGAAGAGGTCGAAAATCTTTTTCAAATCTCTCCTTACCTATTACTTTAAAGCCCGAATAAGTAATTGAACGTATTTCAGGTTTTTTTTCGCATACAAGTCTGATATTAGTTGTAAATCCCGACTTTTCAATTTTCGCTTCCAGATTATTAATTCCGCCTGCGGAATAGACTCGATACATATCAAGATATAAATCGTGATTACTTATCGTATCACCAAATGCATATTTTGATTCGAAGTATGCCAAAAGTTTGGGGTCATCACAACTGAAACGTAAATTAGTATATCTTTTGATCGGTTTTTCTATTTTCTCCAAAAATCTGGAGTAAAAGAGTGCTTCAATTTCATCAATTTTTTCCAGAGTTGCTTCATACCCTGTTCGGATATATTCATTAACCTTTGAAAAATCGTTATTGGAAGCATTACCGAGATCAGGTGATATTGAAATATCCGCCATCTCCAACTGCTGTCTGTTCAAAATTCCCATAGGAATACTCACAAGCTGATCAGCAATATTCCAGGGATAACGCAATGCTGCTTCATCATGGAGCGGACTTGTAGCATTTATCGCAAGAATTATATCGGCGCCACTCTCAGCGGCAACCGAAACCGGCAAATTGGCAACAAGACCACCATCCACCAACATCATCGATTTATATTCTACCGGGTCTAATAATAAAGAAACAGAGGAACTCGCTCTCATCGCGGTTGAGAGTGGACCATCTTCAAGCACAACCATCGTACCGTCGATCAGATTCGTACAAACAGCCTTGTAGTTATACCTGAGTTTGTCAAAACCATAATCTGATTTTATCGGGGCATTTAAAGCCATAAGAGTAAGAAAATTTGATACCCGTAAACCGCTGTTGAAGGCGGTGGGAAGAACCGGGGTAAGACCATCAAGTTTTAGTGTAAGGAAAGCTTTGTCGCGTACAACCTTTTGTTCAAGAAAAAGCTCATTACGGGAAGATTCATCAGAGAATATAAGTTTTTCCCACTCCGAACTGCCAATAATCGAGTCAAGTTCGGTAACGCTGTACCCGGCTGATATCAGTCCTCCAACAATACTTCCCATACTGGTTCCAACGATATTTGTTATGGGAATATCATATTTCCGAAGTGCTTTTATCACACCAATTTGAGATAATCCGCGGGCACCGCCTCCGCTTAAAACAAGGGATAGCTCCGGCTCTTCTAAAACTTTATTGACCTTAATTCCAAAAGGGAGAGTACTTTCTTTAAAATGGAGACGGACAGAATCATTATTCTGTCCGAATACAAACATTGAAAAACTTAAGAAGAGAAGAACGGCTTTCATATAAACCCGTCGCCAAATTTACTTACGTTTTTTTCTGGGCTGATTTCCCTTTTTTTGAGAATTTGCCTGAGCTTCAGCCTGTTCCATAAGTTTCGCCATAAATCCTTTTTTACGTTTTTTCGGATCGACTGGCACTAATTCACCATCTGTTTTTGATTTGTTCACCAACCACTGCTGAATAATTGAAAGAAGGTTAAACATAAAATAGTAAAGATTCAGTCCTGATGGGAATCCCATAAAGAGGAAAGTAAACATAACCGGCATTATGTACACCATAGCCTTCTGGCTGGGGTCTTTCATGGTCATACTTTGCTGGAAGAACATAGTTACACCAAGCAGTAACGCCAGACCACTAACCGCGCTTACACCAAATAATGGCAGCGTAAACGGTAGATGGAAGATCACATCGGGTGCCGCGAGATTATCAATCCACAAAATAAATGGTTCGCCTCTTATAGCGATTGTTACGTTAAATAAACTGAAGAGCGCTATAAGTATAGGCATCTGAAATACCATCGGCAGACACCCTCCAAGCGGGCTCACTCCATATTTTGAGTAGAGTGCCATCGTCTCCTTCTGGACACGCTGAGGGTCATCGGGATATTGGTCTTTCATCGCCTTTATTTTGGGTTGTAACTGCTGCATCCTCTTCATCGATTTGTAGCTTTGTTTGGTGAGAGGATATAGTACAATCTTTATAAAGATTGAAAATACAATAATCACCCATCCATAATTAGGGATGAACATATGCAGAAACTTGAAAAATGGCAGCAGAATATATTCCGAAATAGGGCGGATAATAAACTTGAGCCCCATGAAGCTGCCGAAATCATATAATTTCTCATAGCTGTTACCATAGCTGTCGAGAATATTATAATCCATCGGACCAACATAAAAATCGAATTTATTTACCTGGGAAGACTTGTTTTTGAGCGGAACACCGAGTGAAATATAATAATATTCCCTGTCGCCGTAAGCTTTATCCTTAACATGCTCTCCTTCGAGATATGCACTCCAGTCGCTGTTCGGGTCTTGGGGAGCGAGTATCATCGCGAAGTATTTGTTTCTTACGGCAATCCAGTCAATTTTACCGTTAAGTTCTTTTTTCTCAATTTCATCAGGTGAAGTGGCGTCGATAACAATCTGTTCTTCACCCGAATAAACAGATGAACTGGAATAGTTGGCTTCATCTACAGAGTTTTTCTCAACAAAATTAATTCCGTTCTCCCAGGCTATATCGTAATTAACGCCTGAAATAACATTTTTCATGTTCACCATTTCGATATCGAGTGCTGCCATATAGTCATCACCGCGGAACATGAACTTCTTGTTGACAGAACGCCCTTCGCCAAAATCGAGTGAAAACTCTACCTGAAGTGAATCACCAGCATCAACTTTGTAATAATATTCCTTTAAATCAGTATCAAAAACCAGATTTTTAGTATTGATCTTCTGACCACCTTTGGTGACGAAAATTACATTCAGGTCGCCGCCATCCTTTTGAGTATTGATCAATTGCACATATTTTTTGTAAAACGGGGCATCTTCCGGAAGGCTACTATTATACCAGGTTTGATGTTCCTTAAGGAAATATCTTTTTAACCTTGCGCCTTTGGTAGTGAACTCTACACGCGCCAGATCAGTCTCAATAGTAATTATCTTTTCTTTTTTGGCCGATTGACCCGGAACAACGGAATCAGGAATTGATGTTACTTCTTCGGGAATCGCAATCGCCGGTTTCTCTTCTTCGACAACAGGTTTTTGATTTTCAACTATAGTTGAATCAGCGCTTTGAGGTAAGTTCTCCGGGGGTTCGGGAGAGTTTATGTAAAGCCAAACGACGAGTATCACTCCAATAAGAATAAACGCAAACGTCTGATTTTTTTCCATTAAATAAATCCAATCTAGTTAACACAAAAAACCTTTCGATAATACGAAAGGTTCTATTACTTGAGAGTTAAAGCTCTCCGGAAATTTTCTTCAGGGTAAAAATAACATCACGTTCAATATCGCTTAACAACACTTTACTGTTTTTTTTCTGGTTCAAAAAAACCGGAGAAAAGATAATAAATGCAGACTTTCCGGAGGAAGCGGCTATTTCTAATAGTTCAGATTTATTCTGCCGGTAGGCCTCTCTCAAAACCCGTTTAACTCTGTTACGCCAAAATGCTTTCCCTGCCCTTTTGGAAACAGCAAAAGCAACCTTCACTACCGCGCAATCACTCTGTTCAGTAAGGTAAATGGCTTTAATTTTTTTTGAAGGTGCGAAACAGGTCTTGCCGACAGAATAAATTTTTTCAATCTCTTTAGATTGTTTGATTCTTTCCTTTTTGGAAAGACCAAATCTCTTCAAGTTCTATTCGTCACTTACTGATAGTTTTTTTCTACCTTTGGCTCTTCTTCGTGCTAATACTTTTCTACCATTTTTCGAAGCCATTCTCGCACGGAATCCATGTTTATTTTTTCTTTTCCTAACACTTGGTTGAAATGTACGTTTCATTCCACTCTATCCTTGTCTTTAATAACACATTTTTGCAAAGAACCAAAATTTAAATAATTAATTACCAATTTACAATTATTTTTTAATGTAATTCTTTTTGTCCACTTACTTTAGCAGACATCCTTATTTTAAAAGTTGTTCCCCCGCCAACAGAACTTTCCACTAAAAGATTGCCTCCCCCAATCTTTATTAGCTCGTTAGTAAGAATCAGCCCCATACCACTTCCCTTTTCACCTGCTGTGCCCTGTTTTGAATGGAGGTTTTCGGGATGAAATAATTTTTCGACCTCCTCAGGATTCATACCAATCCCTGTATCCCTGACGGCTAAAAATATGTAATTTCCTTTCCGTTCGGCATTAAGTATTATGCTTCCGTGGCTCCCCGTGAATTTCAATGCGTTTGAAACGAGATTCCTTAATGAGGTATTGAGTATTTTTTCATCAAAATAAACTTCAATCTCTTTATCTACTCTGTTAGTGAGTTTCACCTCTTTCTGATTTGCTGATGCTCGGAAAATATCAATAGCCGCGGAGCACTCCGCTTTCAGATTAAGCAGATCAGGTTTGTTTTCAATTCTTCCCGCCTGAATTTTCGACCACTCGAGCAAACTTTCCAATAATTTATATATTTTTTTTGCTGTCCTGTCGAGAGACCGGTATATCCTTACAGTTTCATCCTGTTCGAGCGATTCCCATTCATTAACCAGTATTTTTGTGTAACCCAGAAACGCGGAAAACGGAGATTTAATATCATGAGCGATGAGTGAGAAGAACCTGTCTTTATTATGACTCATTCTTCGTAATTGTCTTTCAGCTTCGAGCCGGCGAATATTCAGCTTATAAATAGTTTCGGAAGCAAGGATCGTTGAGAACGCGATAACAGCGATAAGCTCAAAGGCATCAATCAAATCTGTTCCGAGCAACCATGAATTTACAAAACCGGCAGCAGCCAGATAGACTGATAATAAAAGATAAATTCTGATCCTGAAATAGAGAACTGATATTATTATTGGTACGGTAAATAAAATAAGTAATTCACCGGCATCCTGAATCTGGATAATAATAAAACTCGCTATTGTAACGAGGAAAATGTATCCCGCTACGTAAAGCTGTTTGAATAATCTTATGTTCGACACCATATCTTCTCTACAATTTATGACCACAATACTTGCAATGCACCGCGTCGTTATCATGTCCATCCTTACCGCAAGCCGGGCATGATTGTGTATTTACCTGGTTATCCTTAAGTCTGGAAAATTCTACCGTAACTATCCCGGTTGGAACGGCAATTATCCCATAACCCATTATCATAAGTACAGAAGCCAGCATCTGCCCCAATGGCGTAGCGGGCGATATGTCGCCATACCCTACGGTTGTAAGGGTTACTATAGCCCAATATATACTTTTGGGAATACTTGTAAAGCCATTTCCTGCACCCTCTACAAGATACATTATCGCTCCCATTATTACCACGACCGTCAGCACAGTAAAAAGAAATACCGTAATTTTTCTCCTGCTAGCCAGCAGAGCCTGGCGAAGCATTTTTGCTTCTGTAATATATTGAACAAATTTTAGTATCCTGAAAATCCTCAATACTCTCAGGATCCTGATAACAAGAAGATATTGTGTACCGGGAAATAACAAACTCAGAAAAGTTGGAAGTATTGCGAGCAAATCCACAATACCGTAAAAACTGAAAATATAACTGAACGGCTTTTTAATACTGATTATCCGCATTATATATTCGATGCTGAACAGAACTGTAAAAATCCACTCAATGAGGTACAATTCTCCACCAAAAATGTGCCGTACTTCAGCAATACTATCCAGCATTACAGCAAGCACACTGAGGATAATGCTGAGAATCAACCCAATGTCAAAAAGTTTACCGCCATATGTATCGGCTTCAAATATTACCTCATGAACCTGATCACGCCAGCCGTTATTTCCGGGTTTTTCTTTCAACATTATTCCGCGGATTTGATTGTTTCGGATTTAATTTTGTGTTTCCCTTCATTTATGTATGGTACAAACCTCTCGAAAATAAAATGCTTCCAGACTCCCTCGACAATTTTCGATGTTTTATCTTCAACTTCCCCCGATCCGTGCACTTCATAGGCAAGCAAAGTTGAATCAGTGCCGACACTCTCAAAATAATACGACGTAACCATGTGTATAGCTCTGCCTGATAGACCCAAAGGACCTTCAAATCTGAGTATTTCACCCCTTTTAGCGTAGGTAACTTCGGCATGTTTTACACCATCGCCACTTTCATCGAATATCTCGTAAAATCCACCACCCGGTTTAGCCTCAATGTAAAATTTGTACGGGTTTTCGCTGAAAGAATGATCCCACCATCCGCTTATATCTCCGGTGATGGCATCGTAAATCTCAACTGTTGAACCGGGTAATGTCACTTCGTCCCTGAACTTGAAATTTTCCGATTCATTTTCAATTTCTACCTCTTCACAAGCGGTAAATAGTAGTGAGAGGAAAATAAAAAATAGAAGTACTCTTTTCATAATAACTCCGGATGTGGCTAATAAAATAAGTAATTGCAGAATAAAGGTCAGTAGTGATAATTCACTATTTTTTATCTTTTCCAAAACGACGGTGAGAAGAGGATCAGGATTGTAAACAACTCAAGTCTTCCCAGAAGCATAAGGAAAGATAAAAACCATTTACCAAAATCGGGTATATGGGCAAAATTTGAAACCGGGCCCACACTTCCTATTGCCGGACCCACATTACCAAGTGATGTGGCAACAGACCCCATAGCCGATTTGAAGTCAAGCCCAATCAGAGACATAACGAGCGTTCCGAAAACAAATATTATTACATAAAACAGGAAGAATGCAAGAATATTGTAGATGATCTCCTGAGGTACAGAACTTTTATTGAACCTTACCGGAATCACTGCTCTGGGATGCACCAGTCGGCGCAGCTCAAGAATACTGTTTTTGATAAGTAGGAAATGACGTACGATTTTTATTCCACCTCCTGTTGAACCCGCGCATCCGCCAACAAAAAGAAGAAGGAAAAACAACACACCGAAAAATGAGCCCCATGCTTCGTAATCAGCAGTAACATATCCTGTAGTGGTGATTATTGAGACCACTTGAAATAGTGAATCCCTGAAAGATTTTTCCACACCGGCATACTGGTTAATTATCAGAGGAATCGCTACAACAATCGCAAAAAATAGCGTCACCCGGAAATAAAACTTGAACTCGTCATTTTTTAGAACAGCGTCCCAGTTTCTGTGCAAATAATGATAATGAAGAGAGAAGTTTACTCCGGCAAGAAACATAAACAATATAATCACATAATCAATAAAAGCTGAATCATAAAATGCGACACTATCCTGCCTGGTAGAGAAACCTCCGGTCGCCATCGTTGTAAACGAGTGACAAACCGCGTCGAAGAGATTCATTCCACCCAGCATCAATAATCCGGTTTCGATAACGGTGAATATCACATAGATACCCCAGAGACGTTTGGCTGTTTCCCTTATTCGCGGATGAATTTTGTCTTTTGTAGGACCCGGCACTTCAGCGACAAAAAGCTGCATACCACCAATTCCCAACACCGGAAGAATCGCCAGGGAAAGAACTATCATTCCCATACCGCCAATCCACTGGGTAACACTTCTCCAGAACAAGAGACCGTGTGGCAATTCCTCAATATTATTTAATATGGAAGCCCCGGTTGTGGTAAACCCCGACATTGTTTCAAAAAAAGCGTCGGTATAACTCGGTATTGAACCATGAATAACAAATGGTATCGCGCCGAACAACGACATTACAATCCAGCCGAGTGACACAACAATATAACCGTCCCGTTTTTTTATTTCTGTTGTGCCGCCGCGTGTGAACCAGTAAATCAGAAAACCGAGAAGAGAGGTTCCAATACCGCTTCCTGTTAGCACCCAGACATCATTATCTCCATAGTAGAGAGAAAATAAAACACCGGGGAGCATGAAAATCCCGTTAAGAATTAACATAAACCCGATGAAATTAAATATTTTCCTGAGGTTTATCATTACTCAAAATATCTCTCAACTTTGTTGATCTCGCCCGGAAGCGCGAAAACAACTACCTTGTCGTAATCTTTAATCTGTGTTTCACCTTCGGTAATGTATCCTTTTCCGTCCCGTACATAACCACCGATAATTGCGTGTTTCGGGAAACCGAGATTCTTGACAGATTTTCTGGTAACCTTCGAGCCCGGTTTAGCGATATATTCAAATACTTCAGCGTCAATACCTTGTAGTGTAGCAAGTGATACCAGATTTGATTTTCTGATAAATCTTGAGATATTGTTCGCCGCGATCAGCTTTTTATTAATTAGTGAATCGAGACCTATAGTTTGAGTAAGTGGTATGTAATCGATGTTATCTACAAGAGCGATAGTTTTTGAGACTCCCAGATGCTTTGCCATCAAACATGATATAATATTGGTTTCCGCGTCATTGGTAACGGCGATAAATCCATCCATATCGATAATACTCTCCTGGGCAAGCAAATCAATATCTCTGCCGTCACCTTGAATAACAAGCGACTTGTGCAGATAATCAGCGAGGTCCTGTGTTTTATCCTTATCCGATTCGATAAGTTTTATATTTATACGTGATTCGAGCATTTTGGCTGCTTTTCTGCCAATTTTTCCTCCACCGAGGATCATGACGTTTTCCATCTTAGAATCAGCCTTGCCCGTTACCCTGATTACTTCATCAATTCCTTCTGGAGTGGTTATCACAAAAATCTGGTCATTTGGCAGAAGTATATCATCCCCCGAAGGGACTAAAGTTCTCATTCCCCTGTAGATAGCAACTATTCTAAATTTGAATGAATCGAGAGTCTCGGCAAGTTCACGCATTGGTTTGCGCAAAATTGAAATGTTTTTATCCAGCTTAACACCAATAAGGGAGATAAGTCCGTTTTCAAATTCAAGAACATCAGTTGCGCCGGCTCTTTCAATCAGTTTTACAACCTCATGCGCTGCAAGGTCTTCCGGATAGATAAGGTTATCGATACCGAGTTTAGAGAACATTTCACGATGTTCGGGTGATATATACTCACCATTTCCGACTCTGGCAATACTCCTTTTGGCGCCCAATTCCTTTGCGAGTATTGCGCAATTTATATTTATCGCCTCGGTGGATGTTACCGCAATAAATAAATCAGTATGACTTATATTCGCGTCTTTCAGCACCGTAATTGATGTTGCGGAACCCTGGATTGTCAATACATCGGTTGAAGTATTTACTCTTTCGAGGTTTTCGCCGTCTATATCAATTACAGTTATGTCATGCGCTTCATTCGAGAGTTGCTTCGCCAGATGATAACCAACTTCCCCCGCACCAGCCAAAATTATCTTCATGTTACCTGTTCACTATTACTTTTCTATTACAAACAAACGCACAAAAATACACCATTAAAACCGGCAATACAAAACAAAATAATAAATAATAATTCAATTTAAACATATTTAACCAATTATCTAAAGTATTCAGGTCACACTTTTCTCTCTTTTTATTAGCTTGCTACAAAACTATTTTTAATTAATAAAACCGGAGTTTTCATGAAAAATAGTTTATTGCTTATTTTATGTTGTTTATTGATTGTGAACACCTCCAGTAACTTGTTTGCGCAGGGGGATGAAATGCCCGGACCTTTGCTGGGATTTTCGTATGGCGGATTTAATTCACTCCACAATGGTTTCGATGATATCTATTCTGACAACTCAATGCCAATTGAATACTTTTTTGGCGTTGGCTACAAACGGATTTACCTGATCGGCAAGTACAAGACTTATTCGGCAAACGGACGCTCAATCGTAGATAATGGAGATTTTATTGGCTCGGCTGATTATTCACAGGAATTCTTCATGTTCGGGTTAAGGTTTTATGACCAGAATAACAACAAACTAAGATATTTTCTGGAATTTGGAGCTGTTAGTTCTCTGGTATCAGAGACTATTACAACCGACAACCGTGTACCGGAATTGAGCAGCAGCGAAGAGATGCAGGAATGGGGTTTCGGAATTTCAGCCGGAGCAACATTTATGTTTACACGTTTTGTCGGTATTTCAGGATCGGTAGAATATACCCGCCTGATGTTCGACATTGAAAATGGTTATGAGACGGGTGATGTTAATCTCGGCGGATTTTTTATCTCAGCCGGTTTGGTTTTTATGCCTTTTAGCGATTAGGGGGAATAATGAAAAGATCAAAATATTTTATACTTGTAATTTTGCTGCTAGTTACTTCATGTGATATGGAGAACCTTATTCCACCAACTGAAGGTGAACTGGTTAAACTTGAAATTGATTCACCCGATTCCATCACTTTGAATAGCGGGGATATTCTACAAATGGAGGTAAGGGGCGTTTATGTTGTCTCAAATACCGATGTGATAACCAATACTGGAATCTTGCAATCGAACACATATTATAATCAGACGAATGATTCTTCATTTGTAGAAATAAATCCGGCAACTGTGGCGTGGTATTCTGGCGACCAGAGGATCGCGAGAGTTAACTCGGGGCTCATTTCCGCTGTATCAGTCGGAAGCACTTATATATACGCAAAAAAGGAAAATGTGGTTTCTCAAAAGATTGATTTGATAATAAAGTAAAACAAAAGTATTTATTTATCCTCTTACCAATTTACACGTTTATTTTTTTGTGGAAAAAAACGAATAGTTTTGTTATATACGAGATTGATTATTAGAAGTACATTTACCGGATTGCGTTGCAGGAAACCATTGCTTTTTCTACGGGAATAGATTAGTGCTGGTTTTTCCGGGCATCCTGAAATATATGTTTTAGCTTCTTACTTATTACCAAAATGTGTTTGTGATTCATTTTACACAAACTGATTTTCGTGAAGAAAAAATGCCGACTCCGTGAATACCACCAAACATATTGAAAATTTGTGGTCGATACTTGAATGGGATAAAAGCGTTCTTATTCTTTTCGACTCCCACTACAATCTCATTAAGCAGAAATCCGGGATAACGGGTCTGCAAGCGTCCGAACGGGCACACGTTGATGATCTGTTTGAGACTCAAACTACTAAAAAGCTATCAACTATTTTTGATCAACTGAATCCGGCTGAAAAACCGGTTACATTTCAATGTGTTTTAAAGAATCTCAACGAAACTTTTCCTGCGGTAGCTAAACTCTTCATCTCACAAGATGGTGAAAAGTATTATTTTATTTCCAACTACAAAAAAACTGCCGCTTTTTACCAGAACCTGTCCCTTACCGAATTGGAAGAACAGTTCAGAATGATCTTCCAAAATTCCCCTGATGGTATATTTATTATGGATGGTGAGAGGATTCTTGACTGCAATCCGGCAGCCGAAAAACTTTATGGTGCAAGCAGGGATGATATACTTGACAAATCTCCATATGATCTCTCCCCTGAAAAACAGGAAAATGGAGAAAGTTCTGAAAAACTGGCAAAAGAATATATATCAACCGCTTTACAAGGAACACCCCTTAATTTTGAATGGACACACATCACAGCTACCGGGGTTCCTTTCTCTGCCGAGATCACACTTACTCCGGTGAAATTTAAAAACAAGCCGATTATTCAGGCAATTATCCGTGATATTTCCATCAGGAAAAAAAATGATCTGATCCAAAAAGCAATTCTGGATATCGGACAAGCATCAAACGAGGCTGAAAACCTTGATACACTATATGCTACCATTCATGCTGTTATCGCCAAACTTATGCTTGCCGAAAACTTGTATATCGCTTTATATGATGAAAAAAATGATCTGATCACATTCCCCTATTTTGTCGATCTTTATGATGATCAACCGGAACCCAGGAAACCGGGTAAAGGATTTACCGAATATGTACTCAAAAAAGGGGAAACCGCTTTACTCTCTCCTGAAGAAATTGATGTGCTTTACGATAAAGGGATTGTAAACCTGCTAGGAAGCGAATCAATCGACTGGTTGGGTGTGCCTCTCAAAGTAAAAGGTAACACAATAGGCGTTCTGGCTGTACAGAGTTATGATACAGATAAAAGATATACAACCACCGACGCGAATATTCTCGAGTTTGTTTCCACACAGATTGCAAGTGTTATACATCGTAAACAATATGAAGATGAGATTCTTGATTCTCAGCAGAAACTTGAAGAAATGAATGCCAGCAAGGACAGACTATTTTCAATAATAGCTCATGACCTCAAATCACCGTTCACCGCGCTGCTCGGTTTTTCAGAACTTATGTCTATTGAAGCGGAAATGCTTTCGAAAGATGAGGTTAAATCTTATTCCGAGAGTATTTATAAAGTAGCCAGAAATGTCCATAATTTACTCGAAAACCTGCTACATTGGTCGCGTTTCCAAACCGGCAGATTCACGCTTAAGCAGGAAGAAATAAAAATCAAACCGTTGTTCAATGAGGTAATCAATCTTTTCGGGAACAACGCAAAATCAAAAAACATAAAACTTACCGGCTATTGCAATGAAGATGATGTGGCATTTGCTGATATAGGAATGATACAATCCACATTGCGCAATCTTGTATCCAACGCGATTAAATTTACCAACGATGGTGGTCAGATTACTCTTAGTGCAAGGAAAGATGACACGTTTCTATATATCACTGTAGAGGATAATGGTGTAGGCATTGGAAAAGCCAATATTTCCAAGATTTTCCGAATAGATTTACAATATACTACATCCGGAACATCTAATGAGAAAGGCACGGGACTCGGTTTACTCCTCACTAAAGAAATGGTCGAAAAAAATGGTGGCGAGATCACCGTTGAAAGTAAAAGAGGCTCGGGTTCAAAGTTTACTTTTTCAATACCGCTTAATAACGCAACAAAAGAATAAAAAAAAAGACGGCTGTTAAACCGTCTTAGCTTGTTGAGAAACATGATTGTTGATTTTTACGTCCCCCTTACGCCTGAGGCGCACAGGTTTGAAGGGGGAAATCACTCCGCCAACGGCGGATTTTGTGATGGGGGATGACCAAAAGTCACAAAAAATGTAATAAATCATCCTCCGTCTTCCGACATTCGTCGGAATCCACCTCCTTCAAAGGAGGACTTTGTAACGAAACGACTTTGTCAACAGTCTGAAACGGCTGTTAAACCGTCTTATCAATCTCATTCTAATCAACCGCCACAGGGGCTTTTTCCTTAACTATTTTACCGGCGCGTAATTCTTTTACAATTCTGCCTCCGCCATAAACTTTTTCGAGGACTTCAACCATACCTTCAGAATGAACTGATACCATTCTGTTGTATTCGTCGTCATAAAGATAACTGCCGGCAATTGATTCGATGTTGCCATCGAATGCGATTCCCACTACTTCCGCTTTTTTATTTATCACAGGGCTGCCTGAACTTCCACCTGTAATATCATGTGTACTAACAAAGTTAAGAGGCTTGGAAAGATCCAATTGATTAACAGCATCCAGCCACTTTTGCGGCAGATCCCACGGATATTCCTTTTTATGAGAGAAATATCTGTCGTACAGACCGTATAAGGTAGTGTAATCCGGTGCGACTGTACCGTTGTAGTTAAAGCCTTTCATAACGCCATCACTGATACGAAGTGTGAAAGTAGCGTCAGGCGGAATATCAGTGCCGTAAACCGCGAAAACAAGTCTGCCCAGTTCTTCCTCAAGTACATTTTCTGAAACATTAATTTCTTTAAGGCGAGCTGTTTTTTTCGGTATCAGGTTCTCTGATGTAAGATAAAACCTGATCAATCTGTCATCGCTTTCAAGTAGCTTTGAGTAGCCTTTTTCCAATGCGGCTTTTAATTCCGTTTCGCTATCACAGAAGGAATTCGCCAAAACAAAATCGGCTGCGTCATAACTTTTTCCCGAGCCGAATATTTCTTTATACTCTTTGGAATCAGCACCAAAGTTTAACTCCATTGTTTCAGCATTAATTGCCAGCTTATGGTAGCCATATTTGGTATCTACTCCCTCAAAAAATGAGGTGATTGTATTATCAAGGTTTTCTTCATTGTACATTTCGGCGCGGTCTGCTTCCGGTTTTGCAAGCTCTCTTGCCATTTCAACTACTTTTTTCGCAACGAAAAAATAATCACTTGTATAAGAAGGGTTCATACCATATGAACTGATATATGGTGATATACCGGACTTTTCATTCTGCAAGTCTTCCATTCCGGCCCAGATATGTCCATATTTAGCCTGAAACAGGGGATCAGCTGCCGCTTTCTTTTTCAAACCGTCTTCGAAAGCCACTTTCCTTGCGATCAGTTTATTATTTTTCAGAGATTTATACTCATTTTCAAAAACCTTTGCTGAATTGGCAACCAACATAAAGGCTTTATTATAATCATCGTAGGATTTTTCTTTATCAGCAATAAGTTCTGTGAGAACATCTGTCAGACGTGAAAAAATAAAAGCTTTATTTTTGACAGAAACATCCCGCATATAAACATACTGAGCAACAGTTTTAATCCGTTCCGTGCTGCCGGGACGACCAATAACAAACAATGGTTCATCTTCAACCGGACCGGAAGGTGACCATTTGAAGAAGTTATCTGTTTTCAGCGGATTACCATTATCATCGTAAACTCTGACAAACGCAAAATCGCAATTATAACGCGGGAATGTAAAGTTGTCAGGGTCACCACCATATAAACCGATTTCACTTTCGGCAATGAAAACCGCTCTCACGTCGTTATATCTTCTATAACCATATAATGAATATTTACCACCATTGTACAATGGCACAACTCTGCAATTCAATCCTGTTTCTTCGTTATATGAAGCAACAAGCTCATTGATGATTTCATCTTTTCTCGCGCTTCTTTCTTCCTCGGTTTTACCTTCATCCATAAAAGTCTGCACTCTATCCGTAACATCTTCTATGTATGCAAGCTGATTCACCCATACGTTTGGTATTTGGCGTTCCTCTTCAAGAGTATTGGCATAAAATCCATTCTTGTAAATATTCTCACCATCCTCCTGAATTCTGTCAGAGATAAAATCTACGCAGTGGTGGTTAGTCATTACAAGTCCGTCACCGGAAACAAAAGAGGCGGAACACCATGCTGCGAACTTCAGGGAAGACATTCTAACTTTATCAAGCCATTCACCGGATGGTTTAAAGTTGTATGTTTCTTCAAAATATTCAACAGGCGCATCCTCGAACGTCCACATTTTGCCATTATCAAATCTTTTAGCTTCGACACTTTTCACCTCTTCATTATAATAAACAGATGAAACTTGCTGAGTTGAAGTGGCACAAGCGGAGACAATTAACAAAGTTAAAACTGCGGCGAAAAACTTTGAAAATGAATTAGTTTTTATCATAATTCACCTTAATATACTATAGGTTAAACATAAATCAGAGGTAGGAAATATATATAATTCCTGAAAAATAACTTACCTGCAGAGCATAGAAAACTAATTTTATTTAAGAATTAATTGGTTGTTTGGCTAAACAAACGCATCGGGGTAATAATAAGCTTTAACTTCTTTTTCATCATCGCGTGTACCATGACAATGCGAGCACTTCTCAACATGGAACATTACAGGCTCTTCACTCGGTTCAGCTTCGATAAAATTCACTATTGATTGGCAGCATGAACATTGCACAACATGATGAGTAGCAATCTTGTCTCTGCAAGTGGGGCATAGCATCCCTGTTTCACCCATAAATTCACGAGGTTCGAATAAATAAATACTTCCACATTTTGAATTATTGCATCGGGCGAAACTTTTACTGAGGGTAGATTTGGTGTCTATAGGTTCCTCCTGTTTTTGTTCCAAAAGTAATAATACGGAACTAATAATACTATGCAAAAAATAAGTCCTATTTTCCTGCTCATGGTTCATGAAAATAAAAAAGCCGGATCAAACTCCGGCTTCTTTTTGCAATTCTTTTTTGAAGAACAAGATATACTCTTTGTTAGCGGATACCTGCCTGTAAATATCAGTTATATCATCCTGATTAATTTTCCTGAAATCTTCCTCTCGAGGCGTAATACACACTCCCCCGAGATCAACAGCCGCGGGTGAAAGGAGAATCCTCCTTTCATCTTCCCTGAAATATTGCTCCGGTCTGTGCTTCTGGCGAGGGAAAATCAAAACTCTCCAGGTGCCATTTCGATAGGAGGCGATAATATTCATCATCGGTTCATCACCTTGCGATAACTTTTCATAAACCGAGTAAAACTTCTCAAATGCTACCTGCATCCTTTCAGGTGATTCACCCTCGATACTGATGAAATTTCGCAGGTACTCTGTAACAGTATATATTCTTACATCATTTTCTTCAAGAGCAGGGTTACCAAACTTTTTGACAATATCATCATATTCGGTATCTACAGGCATAAATCCGTGGTTGCCGGCTTGAAAATGCATATGATCCGGAGCTGAAGCGCCGCACTTTGGACCATTGTAGAAAACAGTATAGTGACCATCAAATCCTCTCGCAAACTGAAGCATCATGTTAAAGTTTTCAATTATGTTCTGAGGCAGATGGTCAAATTTAGGCAAGGTAAAATGTTCCGGAAATATCGGGAAAGGGTTAACAAGTACAAAGTATTCGCCGCCGAAAAGTAAACCCTTCTGTTCCCGGGGTAAATTTTGCGGACATAAAAAACATTTACGTTCCTTTATTGACTTTGAATCAACTTTCGCTGAAGAGGATACAATTCTTCCCGGATTAAACTGAACTTTTATGGAAAAATCATCAAAATCAAATTGTTTTACTTCAACGTTTTTAAGGTCAGAATAATTTTTAGAGCACAATTGCCATGTTGCAATCTGCTGCTTCAGCAGCGACCCGGTTTTGGACGCGAGTGAATCAGTATCACCAAAGCCGGAAAGTTCTTCAGAAGATATTAACTTGCTCCTGATTACATCGTTTTCTATCATAGAGCAGCGTTTTTCCTGATTCTGGCAAGGAGTTCAAAGGTTCTGACCCTGTCTTTATAAGTATTATGCGCGTTGGCCTTGTTTATATCAAGAGCCGCATCCGAGTTACCTTCCCAGCGTCTGCACAGATAAATTGGTTCATATATTCTGCCAATCTGATATTCTCTGGAAATATTTAATCCCAATGCGTAATCTTCACCATAACTAACATTAGGAATTTTAATTTCTCTCAGTACCGGAGTATAGAAAGCCCTTGGTGCACCAAGACCGTTAATTCTCAAAGCGTTATTTCTGCCGTTATCCGGAGTCCATTCACGGTGATCAATAATTCCGGGAGGTATTTCTTCCAATTTAAAGTTGGTCATTTTGTACGTACCAACTATCATTGCGCATTTTTCTTTTTTAAATGTGTCAACCACAATCTGAAGCGTGTTTTCATTAGCATACATATCATCGCTATCAAGTTGAACACTGTATAAGCCACACTGTTCATGATGAACCGCCTCGTTCCAGCAGCCACCGATCTGCAAGTCTTTTCTTTCAGGGATAAGATGTATAACTCTGTCATCTTCACTCGCAAACTTTTCAATTATTTCAGTTGTTCCGTCATTTGAGTAGTTATCGACCACAAAAAGATTAAATTTGAAATCTGTTTTCTGCTTCAGTACAGATCCAATAGCATCTCCAATTGTATTGCTCCGGTTTTTTACGGGAATCACAACCGAAGCGAGAACATCAGATTCGCTTTCATCGATTTCGACATACTTGAATTTTGGTTCGAGATACGCGCCGATTTTCTTGAGGTGATTTGTACATGCCTGCTCCATTTCAATCTGAACCTGACGGTTTTTAGGATCGACATAGTCGAATATTTTTTCACCTGATTTCCTTACGTCAGTTTCTATAGCTGTGTAAAGATATTCGGGGATATGAACAAGCTCGTAATTTTGAGAAATCTTCAAACGCAAATCATAAATCGCGGCAAAGCTGTACACTGAGTCCATATCTTCTACAGCTTCTTTAAAAGCAGTTGCGGAATACAGTAGCGCAAAGCCAAAATTGAAGTCATCTCTCAAACTGCCCTTCTGGTAATCAATCACAGGATGATTTTCTCTTTTCTCGCCTTTAATCTCATAATAGTCGGAATAAACATATCCCGCACCGGTGCCTTCAGCCACATTTACCATTCTTTCAATACCAAATTGTCCAAAACTGTATTCGGTATCTTTCTGCATCAAAAGGATAAATTCGGTTTCAGTTTTTTCAGCATACAATTTAAGAGCTTCGGATGAGGCAAGTCCGGAAACCTTTAGTAACTCGGTATCGGGTAATTCGGTAAGGTCTTCATTTGTAGTAACAAGATAAATCTTATCAACGAAATCGCTTTCACGCATCTGCATAACGGTGCGTTTTGTATAATCGTAACCGTTATATGGCAGAAATGCGGTAATCTTTTTACTTATCATAACTCCCACATTCATATATTATTTTACATTACTTTTTCTGCGATAACCGGTCAACTCATAATATTGCAGGTCGGTTTCAATTAAGGTTATACCGGATAAATAGAATTTTGATCGTTCGGTCTTATCAATAAAAAAAGTCGGAAAAAACAATTATCTTAAACCGACTTTCACCAATAATTACAAATTTAATTAAATTATACACAGAACACCAAATTTAAATTTGCCTCAAATATTTCGAATTTAGTTTAATTTGACAGAAAACAAACCATTTTTGCGTACAAATGCTTCAAATTTAAGAGATTATCAAGGTTTATTAAACTTTGGATTTAATATCTATTTTTCAATGTCAGCTAATAAATTTTTTTCTCCTGCCAGGCAATTACCGATTGTGGAAGCAAGTGAGCCAACACTCCGAGTACGAACACTACAATCATACTCATTCTTATTTCCCATGCGGCATAAACGAGAATAACGAGTAGCACTGTAATAGTAAATAATACATAAGCCACTCTTGCGGCGGAGCTGACAATCACAAGTTCACGCTCATCGTACTCTTCCAATTTTTTGTGTGAGAACCCCCACAATCCTGTGTTAACATAAGTAAAGTAAAAAAACAAAAAACTTAGCAGAAACGAAACAACAACCGGAATAATTATGCTTCCGGTCCACCTGCTGTACCTGCCCACCTCAAAAAGGAAGGCGAACAATAATAATCCCGTAATTGTGAATGTAACCCCAAGTCTTCTAAGCACTCTCGATTTTTTTAGATTCATTTTTCACCTCGGTTTGCGTCTTTTAACAACTCACTTAACGGTTTGAAAGGTTTGGTAGAAAAAACAACATCTACCGGTAACTCAAATATTTCGGCAATTCTGAACGCGAGGTCCAAACTCGGGTTATACTCCTCTCTCTCAAGATATCCCACGGTTTGGAAATTTACTCCAATTTTATCCGCCAACTCCTTACGTGAGATATTCTTTTCTTTTCTCAAAAGAGCAATTCTGTTATATATTCTTCTATTCTCCATACATTACCATATCATACTGTTGTAAATATACAACAATTTAATATTTAATTGCAACAACATTCTTTTGAACTTTACACTCCATCGATTGTTTGGAGTATAAAAAGGAGAATCTATGAAGCTCAATATCGCGGTAATTTATGGTTCAGTACGTACAGCGAGAAAAGGAATTTACGTCGCAAAATATATCGAAAGCAATCTGAAAGAGATGGGACACAATGCAACCATTGTCGATCCGATGGAGTATCCCCTGCCCCTTATAGACAAAATGTATAAGGAGTATGATAAAGATTCCGTGCCCGAAGCTCTCGTAAAATTACATGATATTCTGGATGGGGCGGATGGATTTATCATTGTATCGGGTGAATATAATCATAGTATCCCTCCTGCTCTTTCCAATCTCATGGATTATTTTCAGAGTGAGTACCTTTATAAACCATCCGGAATCGTTTCTTACAGCGCGGGAATCTTCGGAGGAGTGCGCGCGGCTGTTCACCTGAGAGCATATCTTGCGGAACTGGGAGCATCGAGCATTCCGAGTACTTTGCCAATCGGAAAAATAGGAACAGCTTTCGATGAATCCTATCAGCCAACAGACCCGAAATTTGAAAGACGCTACAAGAAATTCATTGAGGAATTTATCTGGTACTCCGAAGCCTTAAGATCAAAACGGGAAAAAACAGCTTAAACAACTGTATTATATTTCAATTTTGATTCTACCTGCAGCCATTCGAATTTTTTAATAACTTCATGGGGTTCTGCATCCGGGCACTCTGCCACAAAAGATCCCCTGAAGTTATTTCTGTTTAATACATCAATGAAGTTAGACCAGTTCACCGAACCTTCGCCGGGCAGAAGATGATCATCATCATCACCCCTGTTATCGCAAAGATGAATGCATTCCAGTTTGTCGGCAAGCTTTTCTGCATATAGTTCTGCGCCTTCCGCCAAATTGGCGTGACCGGTATTGAGACAAACTTTAAGAACCGGAGACTCAATCTTGCTGAATAAATACTCAAAATCGAAACAATTATCCCCCAAATAATAATATTCATTATGTAGCCGAACAGGATACAAGTTTTCAAGAGTAATTTTAATATTGAATTTCCCGGCGAGATCGAGCGCTGGCTTGATATTCTCGGCGAATCTGTCTAAAGTTCTTCTACGCATAATATCTTCAAACGGGAACCACTTGAATTTGCCAAAATGAAGGTTAATATGTTTAACACTAATCTTTGAAGCAAAGTTGATGCAGTTCATGAGGTATTCCAAGGCCCTTTCCCTTACTTCAGGGAAAAGATCACCAAGGTTGAGTGTGAATGGGATATTAAACGCGTATGCGAGAAGATTTTCGTCGGCGAATCGTCGTAAAAGTCTTATTTTAGCGTCATGCAACATTAGCTCGAACGGGATTATTGCCGGAAGACTCAATTCTACCAATCTGAAATTATATGCTGCCGCATAATCGAGATGTTCCTCCATCCTTCCCGGTGTAACTGTAAAGCCGTAAAGCATGCAATTCTCCATAAGATAATTACTTCTAAAGTATTGTATTATCAATCAATCAACAATCCCTGGAATTCATCATTTTTTTGTTAAATCACTAGTGAATAATCACTAGTTCGGGATAATTTGGTGCATTATTTCGGCGAAAACCAATATCAATTAAGAATTCATTTCGGATTATAAATATTTTTGTTACATTTTATTCAAGTTCTATATTTGATTTAATCTTTCATTTAACCGGATTGAGGAATTTATGAAGGCAGGCGATTTAAACTTTTCTGAAGGTCTCAACTTTGATCCCGGAACAGGGATAACCACTTTCAAAGATTCACGGCTGGTTTTAATGAACGCCAACTCCTTCGGGATGCTAAGGCAAATGTTAATCGATACTATGGGCGTTGACAGAGCAAAAAATATACTGCTCAAGTTCGGATATAAAAATGGTTACTCCGATTTCATTCAGATGAAAAGCAACTACAAGTTTGATTCTGAAATGGAATTGCTCGCATCCGGACCTGTAATCCATACCTGGCAGGGAATTGTACACGCATCACCAACAAAAATTCAATTCGACCGGGACGAGGGAAGTTTTTATTTTACCGGTATCTGGAAAAACTCCTATGAAGCTGAACAACACCTCGCCCACAATCAGGTTAGTACAGAGCCTGTATGCTGGACTTTGATGGGATACGCTTCCGGCTGGTGTACCGCGTTTTTTGGCAGTCCTCTTGTCGCGATTGAACCATATTGTATGGGTGCAGGGCACCATGTTTGCGAATGGGAAATAAAACCGCCAAAAGATTGGGGTGATGAAGGAGCTCCATACATTGAGGCATACAAGGAATTCTGGGAATAATTTCGCAGGTCAAAAAGTGGTGCACTTTTTTACAACTGGTTAGCAAGAATATTATATTGTTTCCATAATTTGATTTTCTAAAGGGCGAAAATGCAAATGCGGGTATTTCTACTGGTTTTATTATCAGTTAGTTTAACAATCTATTCACAAAAATCGAATACTCCTTTCTATCACAATACTTTGGTCGCCGCTAATGATGTGAGCGTATCTGTTTCCAACATTGGTTCAGGTGTTGGTAACGGCTGGTGGCATGTTGATGGAGGTGGTCAGGTTCTTTATGATTACGGTCCTTTTTTCGTAGCGAAAACCGATACTGGACTTGTTTGGGCTCAAAATGCCTGGAATCCCGGTTATGGCGCGGGACCCTTGAAATATAACATACCAATTCGATTATTTCTTACACCAGAAAGCGATACCTTGAGAGTCCACAAGATTGAGCTGAGTGATTCACTCAACTATAACCGCGATCTTTATACCTGGCCAGCGGATCATGGCGCTCCTGTTTTCTCTGATGGCACTCCGCTCTGCTACGCTACCGAATCAACCTGGGCAGTATATAACGCTCTTGATTCAAGAAAAAAATTCTCCATTCACCCTTCACCACAATTTCCGCTGGAGATTCATCAGAATATTTATGCCTATCAGGATAATCACCCGGATATTCCCATTGATTTTCTCGATGAAATTGTTTTTTTCGAATATACTTTTATTAATAAAAGCAATGTTGCCTTCGACTCTGCCTATATTGGCTTCTGGACTGACATTGATTTTTACTACGGCAGTTCACTTCTGGAAGAAGAATTCGCCGTTGATATCCCGAACCAACTTGGCTACCACTGGACCAATTTTTATAACGAATACGAGCACGAGGATACAACCAAAGACCCCGCTATCGGTTTCGTACAGTTGTATGGGCCACTTCAGACAGCACCAGGTCATGAAGCAATTATTTCAGGGGAAAAGAGAAAAGACAAAAAGAATCTGGACTTATCAGCATTCCACGGGGTAGGTGACGATTCTTTTCCATCTGATCATTATTACAGTATTGCCCAAAAGAGAGAGCATGCCTTTTTGATGGCGCAAGGACTCGACAAGGAAGGTAAACCGGTTTCAGACCCTGTCACCGGAGAAATCACAACATTTCCCTTCAACTCCAATCCTCTGACTGCCGGAATATGGCCTGACCATAATAAAGGTTTCGGTATGGGATTTTATCTCTTCAGCGGACCTTTTACAATGGCGCCGGGTGACAGTAACTGGGCTATGTACGCATTCCTGCCCGTAATGGATGGAGGACCGCGAAAGAGTATCACTGAACTTAAACGCAGAGCCTCTGAATTGCGTGAAATTGACTATAATAATCTGGTCATCAAAACACCGATCCCCACGAGCAATAAAAACAGAAAAGATAAATCTTTCATACCAGAAAAGTTCGAATTATTCCAGAATTTTCCCAACCCTTTCAATAATACCACCTCCATTAGATTTGACTTGAGCGAAAAAACAGAAGTTAAACTTGAGGTATTCTCGGTATTGGGTGAAATAATTTTTGAAGAAAATTTTAATACTATGAATATGGGGAAATATACATACGAGTTGTCTATGAAAAACTTTGCCGCCGGAGTCTATTTGTACAGAATGATAACCACAAATGATGTTTCAATAAAAAAACTCGTTTACCTAAAATAGTATTAAAAGTCTAATTTTGACATTAAAACCAGGAATAAAAGTTTATGAATATTTTGCGCACCACAATTTCAATATTATTACTAATTACCCTCAACGTTTCTGCTCAATTAACTCATAGCTTTGAAAAAACAGCCGCAACGAAACAATTTGGTTTTACCAGAGATGTAGCAGTCTCCGGGGACGGAACTGTTTTTGCTGCGCATGGGGAGAATGGGTTGTGTGCATATAGTTATAACGGCTCATCATTTACCAATATTGCGAATATAGACAATGGAGGCTATGCTACTGGAGTTGCTGTTTCCCCGGACGGAAGTATTTTCCTGGCGAATGCACAAGGAGGTCTAAGAGCATATAGTTTTGACGGTTCATCTTTAGTCAACACCGCGCATATTGATGATGGGGGGTATGCTTCCGGAGTGGCCATTTCCGAAGATGGAACTGTTTTCTTAGCGAATGCAGAAGGAGGCCTGATAGCATATCATTATAATGGTTCATCTTTAACAAATACCGCGCAAATATATGATGGGGGTGAGTATCGTGATGTAGCTGTTGCCGGAGACGGAACTGTTTTTGTAGCAAAAGGAGGTTTGATAGCATACAGTTATGATGGCTCAGCTTTTGTTAAAACTGCACATATTGAGGATGGGAGTAATTCTTCCGGAATTTCAGTAGCAGATGACGGAACTATTTTTGTAGCGTGTAGTGGTGGTGGCCTTCGAGCATACAGTTTTGACGGTTCATCTTTAGTCAACACTGCGCATATTGATGATGGGGGGATAGCTCTTGGGGTATCAGTCTCTGAAGACGGAACTATTTTTGTAGCGAATACTTGGGATGGACTTAGAGCATATAGCTTTGACGGCACATCATTTACAAATACTGCACATTTGGATGATTGGGGATACCCAATTAAATTGGTTACCTCACAGGACGGAACTATTTTTGTCGCAAATGGCGAATCGGGATTAGCAGCTTATGTTTACTCAAGTTCTACAACACATCTTGCTAATATTAGTGCAGACATTCCAAAGGAATTTAGGCTTGAACAGAATTACCCTAATCCATTTAATCCCTCTACAAATATCACATTTTCATTGCCCGATAAAAAGTATGTCAAACTGGAAGTCTACAACTCATTGGGCAAAGTGATCGCCGTGTTAGTAAATGAAGAAAAAGATGCGGGGACATATAATTTCAAATATGATGCATCCAGACTCTCTTCAGGGATATACTATTGTTTAATGCGTGCAGGTAATTTCTCACTCTCAAGGAAAATGGTTCTGCTTAAATAAACTCACCCGAAATTTTTGCACTAAGTGCGCATATTTTGCGCACTAGTTTACTCCATAAATTTATCAACGACTAAAAATTACCCTTTTTTCGCACTTTTACAAGTTTGGCACGCCAAATGTATATACATAAGCGGGGGGATGGGGTTCCGGGAGCTCATTCGGGTTCCGGCTCCCGGGATTCTGTCGCTATTCGTTTTAACCGCATCTGGGGGGATGCGGTTTTTTTATGCCCTTTTTACTACTTTCCTTTTTTTCACTATATTTACGCATCAGTTTTTGGTGTACCATGAAAGTTTTCGAAGCTAATGAAAAAAATATTTCCACCGCATCTCATATTATAAAAGGTGGCGGACTTGTAGCATTCCCTACAGAGACAGTTTATGGTCTCGGCGCAAATGGGCTGAATGCTACAGCGGTAGCGAAAATTTTCGAAGCCAAAAACAGACCTACCTTCAATCCGCTTATTCTGCACATTGCAGATAAGAACCACCTGGAAGATATTTCCGTTGTGGTGAACCATATAGTTTACAAGCTGATTGAAGTCTTCTGGCCCGGTCCACTTACCCTTGTGTTACCTAAAAAAGAAAAAGTACCCGAGATCGTTACTTCCGGTAACCCGACTGTGGCTGTCAGGATGCCCGATCATCGTGTTGCATTATCGCTTATCGAAAAAGCCGGGATACCCATTGCCGCGCCGAGCGCGAATATATTTGGTCAGCTATCACCTACTACAGCCGCGCATGTTGAAGCAAGTCTGAAAGACAAAATAGATATGATACTCGATGGAGGTGGCTGCAGAGTGGGACTCGAGTCAACAATTCTGCAGGTTGAAGAAAGTAAATTCACACTACTCAGACCCGGTGGTGTGCCTGTTGAGAAGATAGAGGAATATACAGGGATAATCGAAAAAAAAGAGATAATCAGTGACGCACCCGTATCCCCGGGTCAGTTGCCTTACCATTACTCCCCTACCCAGCCATTAAAATTTCTTGATGAAGTTGATATTGAAAGTGTCGATCCCCTTAAAACGGGAATAATTTACTTTAGTGAAAAAAAGTTTGATAAAAACTTCAGCTCGGTTAAAGTACTCTCCCCTACTAGAAATATGTATGAAGCCGCTGCAAATTTGTTTTCGCATCTTCATCTGCTTCAATCACAAAAACTTGATCTGATACTAGTAGAAAGAATTGAAAGAACCGGTCTTGGTACTGCTATCATGGACAGATTACAACGCGCCGCCGCAAAATATCGTTGAGTAACTCCCACCTCTTGACCTTTAGAAGAAAATACCCTATTATCCATAATGGATAACCATTACGGGGTAACTATGTCAGAGAAAAACAAAGACTCATCAAAAAAAACAAAAAAGACCACACTTTCCGACCTTGAACAGGAACTCCTCAAAAAGAAAGATAATACCAGGGAAAAACTAAACAAGAAATTTTACGAAAAAGAGCTGGCAAATCTCCAGATTGAGCTCGTGAAACTGCAAAACTGGATTCAGCATGAAAATCTGAAGGTAGTAGTTATATTTGAAGGCAGGGACGCAGCCGGTAAAGGAGGCGTAATCAAAAGAATTACACAAACTCTTAATCCCCGTGTGTGTCGTGTTGTCGCTTTACCCAAACCAACAGAAAAAGAACAGACACAATGGTATTTCCAGCGTTATACTGCACATCTTCCTGCAGCAGGTGAGATGGTTCTTTTCGATAGAAGCTGGTATAATCGCGCCGGAGTTGAAAAAGTCATGGGATTCTGTAAAAAACCTGAATATGAAGAATTTCTCCGTTCATGCCCCGAATTTGAAAGAATGCTTGTACGCTCAGGAATAATACTAATTAAATACTGGTTTTCTGTCAGTGATGAAGAACAGGAATTACGCTTTCAGGCGAGAATTGACAATCCAACTAAACGATGGAAATTAAGCCCGATGGATTTAGCTTCCCGTACAAAATGGGTGGAGTATTCCAAAGCGAAAGATGTTATGTTCGCGCATACCGATATCAAACAAGCTCCATGGTACGTTGTAGATGCCGATGATAAAAAAAGAGCGCGGTTAAATTGTATTCACCATTTACTTAGTCTTATCCCGTATAAAGACCTTACACCAAAACCTATCGAATTACCAAAACGACAGGAAAACCTTGGATATCTTAGACCACCAATTGAGGATCAGACATTTGTACCGGATGTTTATTAGTTTATAGCATCGAGCCATTCAGCGGGCAAAGATACGGAAACAGTACGATCAAGAAAATCGATATTTATTCCGAATCTTTGTCCGTTATGCTCATTTTGGAAAACAATACCGCAGATTCCTTTCATTGGTCCAAACTTGATTTCTACATGCCTTCCAATCTCAACCTGCTCAGTGATGTGAATACCTTCACCATAAATTTCAATCAGCTGTCTGAGGCTGTTCATTTTTTTGTCAGATATAACAGCTGGCATTCCATTAAAATTGACACACTTTACGATAGGTTCCGCTTCCAGTGAATCAATTCGTTCAAACTCATTTGCCCAAATAAATATATAACCGGGAAATAGTGGCATTTCAATTTCTTTTTTCCGGTCACTCCAGCGTCTGTATTTCCATTGAGTTGGAAGGTAAGTAAGAATTTGCCTTCTGTTAAAAATATCTCGTGCTTTAAATTCCTGTTTTGGTCTGGTATAAAGCACATACCAATTTCTATTTGAATCCATATTTAGCCCATATCTATCCATGTTACCTCATATCCCCTTTCGAGGATAAAACCCTGATACTAATATAAAAAAAAGATAATTTTTCCTAAATACTCTTTTCCGGAGAAATAAATCCTCGCTAATTATTTCTTTTTGAAACTCAAATAATTATTCACATGTTAAGGCATAAAACAAATGAGGATATAATTGAAAAGACTAATTGCCGCGATTTTTCTGCTTGTAAGTTTTTCTATATCTGCCCAGCAGACAGGTTCTATTAATGGTAAAGCTATCGACAAAACAACTCTCGAACCGCTGCCCGGAGTAAACATCATTGTGCTTAACACCAATTTTGGTGCTTCAACTGACCTGAATGGTAATTTTATAATTGAAAATATTCCGGCAGGTACTTACGTGCTGCGGGCATCTTTTATTGGTTATAATAATATTGTAAAAAGTGAAGTGGTCGTAAACACCGCCCGACCGACAAACGTAGAATTTTTAATGACTTCAGCTGTTATTGAACTTGAAGGTGTAACTATTCAATCTGATTTTTTTGAAACAAATCCCACAGAATTAACAAGTGTTAAAAAATTCAGCTACGAAGAAATACGACGAGCTCCAGGCGGGTTTGAAGATGTTGTACGCGCGTTATCAATTCTTCCCGGCGTTGCTCAACAGAGCGCGGGTCGTAACGATCTTGTTGTAAGGGGTGGCGCACCATCTGAAAATCTATATGTAATCGACGGACTTGTTGTTCCCAACATCAACCATTTCGGGAGTCAGGGCGCTACCGGCGGACCGTTAAGTTTTATCAACCTCGATTTTGTAAAGGAAACTACATTCTCTACCGGCGGGTTTTCAGCTGCTTACGGTGACAAGCTTTCATCGGTGCTAAAAATTGATTTGCGCGAAGGTAGAACAGACCGTCTTGGTGGGAAAGCAACAATATCAGCCTCACAGTTCGGGCTTAATCTCGAGGGACCAATAGCTAATTCAGGTAGTTACATTTTTTCTGTTCGCAGAAGTTATCTCGATTTCATTTTTAATGCGGCAGGCTTTAACTTCGTGCCGGAATATTACGATGCTCTCGCCAAAGTTAATTACGACCTCGATACTAAAAATAAAATTTCATTTCTCTATGTCGGAGCTTTCGACAACGTAAAATTCAACAATAATGACGAAGAGGATATTTACGATAACGCGCGCATCCTTGGTAGTGACCAGATCACTTATGTTACAGGTTTGTCATACCGTCACCTCTTCAATAACGGTTTTTACACATTAAGTTTGAGTCGTAATTTCACAGATTTTGATTCATTCCAGCGGGATACATTACTCAATCCTATTTTTAACAATATTTCGCGTGAACAGGAAAATACCCTCAAGGCAGACCTCATTTACAAACTGAGCAACAAATCTGAATTGAATTTCGGGCTATCAACTACACTCGTAAAGTTTGACGCTGATGTGTTTTTTCCCTCAAACTTTGTAACAACTTTTGGCGAAACACTCCCGCTTAATCAGGTAGTACGCGAGGAGATTTACAATAAATCCGCGGCGTATGCCCAGTATAGTAATCTGGTTTACGACAGGTTACGATATACACTCGGTGCAAGGGTTGATTTCTTCGATATAGTGGAAACCAAATTTAGTTTTAGTCCGAGGCTGTCACTTGCTTATAAACTCTCACCACTAACAACCTTGTCGGCGAGTGTCGGGTTGTATCACCAGTCACCTTCTTATATTTGGCTAGCTGCTTTTGACTCAAACAGAAATCTCAAACCGGTTAGAGTAACGCAGTATGTAGCAGGAATTGAACATCTACTGCGCGATGATACAAGAATTAAACTTGAAGGATTCTACAAAACTTATAACGATTACCCTGCCAGCACAATTCGTCCATATCTTGTTTTAGCGAACACCGGCGCAGGATTTGGTGGCGCGGAGAACAATTTCGCATCATTCGGATTGGAACCGCTCGTGAGTGTCGGAGAAGGTTTTGCTCGCGGGATTGAATTCAGCGCGCAAAAAAAGTCATCCGATGTACCTCATTACGCCCTATTCAGCCTTACATACAGTGAGTCATATTATACCGGGCTCGATGGAGTTGAACGCCCCGGTGGTTATGATCAGAGATGGATTGCGAACCTCAGTGGTGGTTATATATTCAACGAAAAATGGGAAGCATCATTTAAATTCCGTTTCGCTACGGGAAACCCATACACACCGTATGAATCTGATGGTACGCAGCTTGTTTCAAATTACCTGACCGAAAGATTCAAACCGTTGCATAGTCTTGATGTAAGAGTCGATCGTCGCTGGAATTTCGATGGATGGGCTTTGATAACCTATCTTGATATACAAAATATTTACAACAATAAAAACTCCAACTCACAGAGCTGGGATTTCAAGGAACAGAAGGTAGAAGAAGGTCAATCAATAGGTTTATTACCTTCAATTGGTATCAGTCTCGAATTTTAATATTGTATAACCTGAATTTCTTGGAAGTAATTTCTTCTATCATTAAGTTTATATTACAGTTATAAAACAAATTGGTTAACGAGGAAAAAATGGCTGACACATTTAAAGTTGAAATTGAAAAACTTGATGACGTTTACAATGAAATTGTTGAAGCGGTACTGAACAAACCTGAGACTCAGGATTATGAAAACGCGCGTATTTATTACGAAAACGTCGCGACCAGATTGAACCAGTGGGCACTTGAACTAAAGGATATCAAGAAAAGTCTTGAAGCAAAAGAGCCCGTAAAGGATATTACCGCTGAGAACCGTCCCGCATAATTTTTACAGGGGGCTGACCAAAAAGTCTAAAACCCAATGAATCCTCCTCCGTCTTTCGACTATCGTCGAAATCCACCTTCGAAGGAGGACTTTTAAAACTAGCAGATTTGCCAAAGGTTAAAAGTCCTTCCCTTTAATAAAGGGAAGTCCGCCGCAGGCGGATAGGATGGGTTCGTTTAATATCATGCTTTTTCCGGGGGTTTCCCGCCTTGCGGGACAAGCGAGTGACGTTGTCCTGAGCTCGTCGAAGGGCTCACCCGCCTATTATGGTCGTTAATCTATGATTGTAAATTTTAAGTTAAAAACGAAAAACAAAAACTGTTTGCAAGGGACTGCTCTCTTTTTAGTCAGCCTCCATTTTGAACCATAATAGACTCTATTTCATTAATACTGAAAACAGGAGATTCAATGAAGGTTCTAATTTTCTTTATTCTTTTTAATTCCCCCTTATTTCCACAAAGTTCTGACTTTTTCACTAAAACAAATAAATTCCTGAAAACGCATGTTGTTAGCGGCAAAGTAAATTATGAACAGATATTGCGTAACCCTGATGATCTCGATTCGCTTGTATCGATGATTTCGGAATTCAGGTTAAAAACTGCGTCAGACAAACAATACAAAAAAGCCCTTCTGATTAACACTTACAATCTGCTTGTCATAAAAAACGTTATTGATAATTATCCTGTAAAAAATCCATTGAAGGTCAAAGGTTTTTTCAAGGATATCACATTTAATGTTGGTGGCAAAACGGTAACACTTGATAAGCTTGAACACGAAATGCTCTTCCCGATTGATAAAGATCCGAGATTACATTTTGTGCTAGTTTGTGCCGCGAAAGGGTGCCCGGTGCTCTTACCAAAAGCATATACGTCTGAAAACCTCGAGGAGGAAATCAGAAATAAGACAATTGCCACATTGAATGATCCTCGTTATGTGAAAGTTGAAGAGAATAATATCTACCTGAGTGAATTATTCAAATGGTACAGAATTCATTTCGGAGGGAATGAAAAAGGTGTTATAAATTTTATTAATGATTATCGAGAATCCAAACTTCCCGAAAACACTGATATATCATACATGAAATACGACTGGTCTATCAATGAATTGAAAGAATAATGTAAAAAAAAAGGAAGGTGAAAACACCTTCCTGAGTATGTTCAAAAACCTGATTGTTTATTTCCAAGTCCCCCTTCCGAAGGCAATGCTGTCAACTTAAGGGAGAAAATGAATTTAAAATTCAATGGGATTGTTATAATTGAAAAATTGAGAAAACGATGAAAAGATATTGCGAAAACTTCGCGAAGAAATACAAAGTAGAGAATTTTTTAATAATAGCAGAAAAAGTAGTGTAGATTTCACAAGGA
>BQMY01000086.1 GCA_022181065.1 Melioribacteraceae bacterium
AATATCCCATGAACAATAAACGGGTGTTTTAGCATGAAAACCACTAAGTTGACGCCATTGCTTTTGAAGGGGGAAATCACTCCGCCATCGGCGGATTTTGTGATGGGGGATGACCAGAAGTCACAAAAAATGGAATAATTCATCCTCCGTCTTCCAACTTTGTTGGAATCCACCTCCTTCCAAAGGAGGACTTAAGATGCGAACAGATTATCTTAAAAACTTAAGTTAATAAAGGTTACGCATTTACTCTCTCATTCGATTTTTTAATAAGTTCTACAACCTCATCATCAAAATCTTCTTTCGTTTTTAATACAACCATATGGGAGATTCTCGGCATGGGACCGGTTAACTTCGCTTTTTCTACCTTACCGGAAAATGGCATTTCACCGAGGTCGAGCCCCATTCTCAATTCACCCTTTTTGATATTGACCGCCGCAAACTCTCTTTTAAGCGCAAAGGATACGTAAGTTTTTTTGACAATAATGTTTGAGTCGGGAATTGTACCCCGGATCATAACAGAGATTTCATCGAAAAGCGGACGCATATTCTCATATTTCGCAAACTGATTGTCCAGCAGCGATGTTTCACTCGCGTAAACAGGTTTACCGTTATTATTGTAAATTCCCATAAGCAGATTCGCGTTCATTTGTCCGAAGCCATAATCAGCTTTGAGCCACTTGATAATATCATTTCTTTTTTCAATTCCACAATCTTTAATCGCCGCCATCCACTCTTTCAGGTCTTTTCCCGTTGTTGATTTTAGCGAATCAATAAATTCTTTCTCAAGTTCTTGTGAAGTTTTAACCATTTTATCTCCATGCTCCCAGTATTAGTCCAATTACAGAGAAATAGATTATTATATAAAATCCGTTAATAAAAATGTATTTCCATGATTTAAGCTCAAAAAGAGCTATTACCGCAAATATAGCTGCTGCCCATCCAAATCCCGCGAGAAAACCAGCCGTCAAACCCCATGACCAGTTGGTATTCGCGTCACCAAGAAAAAATGCAAGGTTGTAAGAAATTATATAAGCAAGCAAAAATGTGATTGTGTATGTTTTAGCCGGATTAACATTTTTCAAATCATCATCAGTTAATCCGTTTTCCTCTTTCCAGGCATTAAAAAAAAGCGCGGGAGAATACCAGATTGCCCCCAGCACCAAATTAAATATCGCGCAAACCAGAACCGCCCAGTGATTTATGATCATATTTTCCATTGTTACTCCTTAATTTTAGTAGATTCTGACGGTAATATGATAAAGCAGAGAAATTTGTTATAGGAAAAAAGTAACCTAAATTATCGGAACATAATTTAGCTGATCACTTTTTCTTGAAAAATATTCCGAGGGAGTAAAACCTGAAAACTGCTTGAAATCAGCGATAAAATGTGACTGGTCGAAAAACCCGCAATCGAATGCCACACTGCTCCAATCCACTTTACCGCCTGCCTCAATCAGTTTTATCGCCTTTTGAAAACGTAGTATTTTCGCAAACTCCTTGGGTGAAGTTCCAACCTTTTCCTTGAATGTTTTAATAATATGCTTTTTGGAGTATCCTGTCTGCGCGATCAGCTCTTTCAGTCTGAGTCCTGTGGGATTTTTGGAAATTTCAGATACTGCAAAATCCACAAATCCGTTTGTGGCAAGTTTACTTCCATAATATTGCAGCAGTTTGCTTTCAAGGCACACAAGTTTTTCACGGGGATTTTTTATCTCCTGTAATCGACTTCTAATATCCAGGATTTGGTTTTCCCATAATAATTCAGCGTCAATAACATAATTTTTAAGGGCAAACATTGGCTCATTTAAGAATGGGTAGGCCCTACCCTTACGGAAACTGACAATAATCATCTCGCTTTCTCTGCCCGAAGGGATAGTAATCGGCTCGTTTCTCAATCCGGCGAACCATGTATTTCGGCAAGACTGGATTTCTGTTAAGGTATTGTTATCATAAATATATTTCGGTACATCAGTCAATTCAAAAATTAGCTGCACATTGCCATCGGGGAGAAGTCTGTCAACCAGGTGAGCCGGGTTATAATCTTTGTAGTAGTAAAAACTTTCGATGAAGTAATTTAGCGGTTCAGCCGGAAAGTGAATTTGCGAGATCATACATATACCGGAAAGATTTGAGATAATTTTTGCTGAATATGCATTATTCAGGATATAAAGTCCAGAAATTAATAAAAAAAGCCGTGAGATTTTTCTCACGGCTTCAATTCTAATTATGCAGTTCGATTATTTTTTAGGAATCCAGCCTTCAACCACGGAACTATTTTCATTCATCCATTCTACTGCCGCGTCATAAGGATCGCCGCTGCCTTTTTCAATTTTGTCCATCAAAGAACTTAACTGATCATTATCAAGTTTGAAGTTTTTAAGGAACTGTGCAAATTCAGGTTTTTCTTCCGGCAGAGCTTTTTTAGCGATTGTGTGAATGTTTTCAATATCGCCGTAAATTCCCTTCGGGTCTTCCAAAAATTTCAGATCGAAACGCGCAAATTTCCAGTGAGGTTTCCATCCTGTAACAACTATTGATTCGTTAGCGTCGATAGCTGTTTTGAGTGCGGCTGTCATCGCCGGACCGCTAGACGGAATAAGTTTAAGATCAAGTTCGTAACCCGGGATTGCTTTTTCGGTAGCTTTCATAATACCCGCACCCGAATCAATACCGATTATTTCACCTTTTAACTCATTCTTGACATTGTTTAAATCTGAAATTGTTGTTGCGTCAACATATGCGGGAACAACCAGACCAATTTTCGCGCCTTCGAAATTATAACCAAGGTCGATTACTTTTTCGCCATATTCCTCGAGATAACTTTCGTGAGTTACAGGAAGCCATGATCCCATAAACGCGTCCTGATCACCACTTGCCAGAGATGCGTAAACAGGTCCTACGTCCGCAGAAGTCATTTTTACCTTATAGCCCATTTTGTTCTGAAGTACAGCCGACGCGAGATTTGTCATAGCAATTGTGCCTGCCCAGTTAACATAAACGAGTTTGGCTTCTTTAACGTCTTCTTTTTGACCGCACGAAACTATCATCAGTGATAATGCCGCAATGGTCAGTAATGTTATTATTTTATTTTTAAGTAACATTAAATTCTCCTTATTTTTTTGACTTTCCTAAAGACTGTGTCAATCTGTCTAAAATTATTGCCAGAATCACAATTGCGATCCCGCTTTCAAAACCAAGACCTACTTTCAGTTGTGTAAGTCCTTTTAATACTTGTTCTCCAAGACCACCGGCGCCAATCATAGCCGCGATAACCACCATGGAAAGTGCCAGCATGATTGTCTGGTTTACGCCTGCCAGAATGGTTGGCATCGCGGTAGGGAGTTCAACCTTGAATAACATCTGTGACGAAGTTGAGCCGAAGGATATGGCCGCCTCCCTCACGTTAACAGGAACCTGTCGAATTCCAAGATTCGTAAGCCTTACTGCCGGGGGCATGGAAAATATAAGCGTAGCTATCACTCCGGGTACCTGACCAAGCCTGAAAAAGAATACCGCCGGAATCAGGTAAACGAAAGCTGGCATTGTCTGCATAAAATCGAGCAATGGTCTGACAATTTTTTCTACTGTGTTATTTTTGGAAGAAAGTATCCCCAGGGGAACACCAATCATCAGTGCTACTATTGCTGAAGTTAACACCAGCGCGAGAGTTTCCATTGTTTTATCCCACAGATTCATTGTGTAGATAATATAGAATCCAACCAGTGTGAAAATCGCGATTCCACGTTTTGCTGTAAAAAACGCTATTACCGCAAAAATGACAATCATCAAAAACGGATGAGCGAGAAGAAACAGATCAGTCATCGCTGTAACGAAGGTGGTGATGATAACATTTATCGTATCAAAAATAAATCCGAGATTTTGGGTCATCCATTCAATTATAAATTCAAATGTTTCACCAATTTTTAATTCAATCATTTACACCTCCGCTATTTTCCGGTAACACTTTTTCGGGGGTTGCGTCAGATAACAGAACATTTTCATAATCTGAATCAACCTCGGCGAGAATCGAAGCTCTGTCAACAATACCAAGTAACCGGTGATAATCGTCCACAACAGCAACGGGATATTTGTTTTCCCAGGCCGCGTTCAATAAATCACCCACCGGAGTTTCCGGGGATGTAATAGAAACATCCGTGTCAATAATCGGTACAATATCGCTTTGTTTCTTTTTCTGCAATAGTACCGCGTCATCTATCCTTACCACTCCCTGTAATATCCTGTGTGAATCAGTCACAAAAAGTGTTGATAAACCGGCTTTTTCCAGTTTTCTTACGGCCATATTCGGCCCATCTTTAGGTATCGTGATCGTAAGCGGTTTTTTCATAATCGTGGAAGCTTTGATTACTTTGGTTTTGTCAACATTCTCAACAAAAGATTTCACATAGCTATCCGCCGGATTATTAAGGATTTCCTCCGGAGTACCTATTTGTCGAACCACTCCACCCGAACCGAGTATCGCAATCCGGTCGCCGAGTTTCAACGCTTCATCCAAATCATGAGTAATAAAGACTATCGTTTTATGCATCTTCTCCTGCAGGTCGAGCAATTCATCCTGCATCTGGGTACGAATCAATGGATCGAGCGCCGAAAAAGCCTCATCCATAAGGAGCACTTCGGGATCGTTTGCCAACGCTCGCGCAAGTCCAACTCGCTGCTGCATACCACCGCTTAGTTCATGCGGAAAACTTTGTTCGTATCCCTTCAAACCAACAAGTTCAAGCGATTCCATTGCCTTTTTTTCACGAACTTCCTTCTCTTCGCCCGCTACTTCAAGTCCGTATTCAACATTGGTTAAAACTGTTCTGTGCGGAAACAATCCGAAATTCTGGAAAACCATACTCATTGTCTTCCTTCTAACCTCTCTTAATTTTTCAGAGGAAAGTTCGGTCACATTATTTCCGTTAATTAGTATTTCACCTTTCGTTGGTTCAATCAGGCGATTAAGGCAGCGAATAAAGGTAGATTTCCCACTGCCCGATAGCCCCATCAGTACAAACGTCTCCCCTTTTTTTATCTCAAGGTTAACATCATTCAAGGCTACCACACAACCTGTTTCTTCCAGAATTTTTTCTTTGCTTGTATTCTGTCTTAACAGCGGATACACATCCCCGGTATCTTTACCGAAAATTTTGTACAAATTCTTTACTTCAACTATATTCATGTGTATTCCTGTTTTAGAAGTAGTAGCCAATGTTTATATTATAGCGCATATTCCATTCAGCGCCCGGTACACCGGCACCAAGACCTGTACCAAAATTATCAGTTAACCATGGCTGATTTTTACCCATCGCGATATCAAAATAGGTATATATATTTCCAGCGATAGCGAGAAATCCGAGTACATTGTGCTGTGTATCTTCGAAAGCGTCTTCGGCTTTCATTACAATACTGTAATCATCATAAAATACAAGACTGGATATGGGACCCAATTCTACCGGAAGTGTGTATGAAACACCAATTACCCCCATGGATGCTTCCGCTGCTACCGGATAAGTTCCTGAGCCATAAGCGCCCATTGCCACTGTTGTAAGTTCAGCACCGGTATCATCTTTAGCGTCGAAAGAGTAAGTGATATATTCCGCTTTTACGTTAAATCTTCCGTAATTACCGTCAACATGCCCCGCGAAAGCAACACCAGGGTTGACTTCATCGAGAACACTGTTATATATACCACCATATTGAGCGGATAGCCCAACTTTAGTGTTGGATTTTTTACCGTGCACGATATTGTATGTACCCCTTAGATTAAACTGGTTTCTTTCCTGATTTGATGCGCCTGTTGAAGGGATTACATCGTAGGAGTATCTCCCTGATCCACCAACTCCGTATGATACATCACCAGGTCCCGGACCCGCAGGTTCAGGCTGCATGAAATACGCCAGATTTAATTCAAAGTTATCTTTGGTATAGATAAATTTTACACCCATATCATAGTCGTCTTCAAGTCCCACGTAGTAAGGGATCTGAAACCACCAGCTATGCGAGGCGTAAGTAAGGTTACCAAATGGAACCTGGGTAACACCAAGCTGCATCTGGAGATTTTTGTTAAAATCCCAACCTAACCAACCGTGATGAATGAAATGGGTACCAAAAGTAGGGTAAAATCGATATTCGAAATCGAGAAGGACGCCATTTGTTTTCGCTTTAACATTCAAGCGCCATGTGTCCCAGGTGAACTGACCGTCATTTGTGTTCATATCCGACTCATAATCCTGTAATAGCAGATTATATCTTACAGCGCCGCCGAATTTTACAAAATCGTCATCCTGAGCTGAAATGTGTGAAAAGATAATAAAAAGAAAGAACAAGAAGAATAGGTAAATCTGTTTTGCTTTAAGCATGACTTTCCTGTTTTGTGAAACATATATTATTTATGTTGGATACATTTTTTCCTCATTGTTGAATAACAACTTAAAATAGAAAAAATACGGACATATAAAACCTTTATAGAAAAAAGTTCTTGACAAGCGCGATTCTTTACAGTAAATTCACTTTAAAAAACAAAGCACTTTGGAAATGGACGAAAAGAAAGCTTTAGAAGAACTACAGTTTATAAAAAAAGTTATTGATGACAGTAAACGAACTATTGTCGATAACGGAATGGGATATATAGTCTGGGGAATATTGATTGTAATCGGGTTAGCCTCCACCTATTACGGAGTAGTAACCCAAAGCTATTTTGATTATGGTTATAACTGGATAATAGTGATTTCACTCGGCTGGATTTATACATTTATCGATGTCCGCCGTGAGAAAAAGACTATCCCTGTATATACCTTCAGCGCGAAAATATTAGGCTCCGTTTGGCTTTCAACCGGAATCGCTCTTACCATTCTTGGTTTTGTACCAACATTTACTGGCGCCCTGCACGGTGTTTATGTATCACCTACGATGTCTATTGTACTCGGAATTCCATTTTATCTGACCGGAGTACTTTATGATATTCCGTTGATAAAATATTCATCAGTCGGCTGGTGGATTGGCGGGACTGTAATGTTCATTTATCCCGGATTGTATTCATTAATTCTTATGGCAGGTATGATGCTGGTTCTTCAGGTGCTTCCGGGAATATACCTCTACAGGAAATTCAAAAAAGAAAATGTATTAAATTATGAATGATTTCGATTATCAGCAGCTTGATGACATCATTCATTCCCGAATCAGATTGGCTGTGATGTCTGTGCTTATTTCAGTGGAAACCGCTGAATTCAATTATCTTAAAAAAAAAGTAAACGCCACCGATGGTAACCTCAGTGTTCATATGCGCAAGCTTGAGGATGCAGAGTATATTAACGTCACTAAAGAATTTGTAGGCAAGAAGCCGCAAACAACATATGCTCTTACTTCCAAAGGTAAAAAAGCTTTCGAACTTTATGTAGCGCGACTCGAAAAACTTATTGGTAAATAAAATTTTTTAAACACATACTTTGAAAAACAAAGCACTTTACAACAAATAAAATGGAGTCCATTATGAAACAGGTAAACAGTATTTTATTGCTTTTATTGGCTTTTGCAACCGTAAATTTTGCCGGAGATGATCAGATAGCGGCAAAAATAGCCGAGATCAAATCTGCTCATGAAAAAGCTTATTACAATTTTTCAAAAGAGGAGTATATGAAAATCTGGGCAGATTGTGAAAGAGTAATATCTATAGCACCCGATAACGGAGAAGCAAAATATTTCGCTTCACTCACCGCTTTCAGACTAATGAATGTCGGACTTGTAAAAGGTGATAAATCTGTAGTAGAAAAATACGCCGATGCAGGTATTAAATATGCAGACGATATTGAAAGCGATGCAACACTTGCCGCCGAGTCCGCAATTGTGAAAGCTAACATTCTGATGATGAAACTCGCTATTGTGCCTCAGGAAGCAGCCGCACTATCCGGACAGATTCACGGTCTTATCGGGAAAGCTGAAGCAATGGATCCCGGAAATCCGCGCGCGATTCTCACCAAAGGTATCATGCTCTACAATACTCCAGAACAGTACGGGGGCTCGGTGCAGAAAGCCGCTGAACTTTTCACATCAGCAATGGAAAGTTTTGATGAAAACTCACAAAAGCTGATCGATTGGGGACATAATGAATCTATGGCATGGTTAGGTCAGGCATACGCACGAATGGGGAAAATAGGCAAGGCTCGCGGAATTTATAATGAAGCGTTAAAATATTATCCCGATTTTGGTTGGGTTCGTTATCAGCTGCTACCTGCTTTAGATCAAAAATAAGAGGTCAACAATGAGATTGTTTTATAAATTTATCCTGCTTCTTTTATTTGTGACCGGGGGAAAATTATTCTCCCAGTCACACATTTCGGGCAGAGTAACAAATGAGAAGGGTAATCCTCTTCCGTATGTAAACGTATTTATCGAAGGTTCTTTTGATGGAGATATGACAGATACAGACGGGAAATTTTCTTTTGCCACAAAACTAACCGGTGAATTAAAAATAATCGCTTCAATGGTAGGTTATGACAAATTTGTAAAACCGGCTGCTCTTCCTGCTGAATTATCTCTTAAAATTATTTTGGAACAGACATCTATTAAGCTGAAGGAAACAGTTGTAAGCGGTAGCGCGTACAGCTCTGAAGAAGGTAAAGGTGTTGTAGTTTCCAAAATAGATGTATATACAACGCCAGGTGGAGCTGCCGATCTATTTCAGTCGATTAAAACTCTGCCCGGTGTGACAAATGTATCGGAGAGTGCCGAATTGTACGTACGTGGCGGTGACCCGATCGAAACAGTAACCCTTATCGATCAGGCACCGATCTATCATCCATACACCTATGAATCATCATACGGCGGTCTTTTCTCGAACGTAAATACAGCCGCAATGAAATCAATGTTTTTCTCCAGCGGCGGGTTTTCGGCAAAATATGGCAACGCGCTTTCAGGTGTGCTGGAAATAAAAACTAACAATGAGCCGCAGGTGCAGCGGTATGGTGCCGGTATATCAATGGCAGGTGTTTCATTCAGCGCGGAAGTACCAATATCGGGTTCAAAATTTGGTGGAATGGTCTATGGAAGACAAAGTTATACCAAGCCGATCATGTGGCTTAACGGCAGTGATGAGGAATTTATAAATCACCCGGAATCAAGAGATATAAATGCTATCCTCAGCTATAAATTTTCCGAAACCGGCAGAATAAAAATAACCGGGTTTTACTCCGAAGATGAACAGGGTGTTAAGATAAACCGCGCGGAGATGGATGGAAGTTTCTTCGGAAACACAAACAATAATTTTCTTAATGTTATCATTTCCGGAATACCTTACAAAAATCTTTTCAGCAGCACCAGTATCTCCTATGGGAGTTTTAACCGTGACTGGAAGTTGGGAGTGCTCGATTTAACGAATGAAGATTCGGCATTTCGTTTAAGAAGTGAATCGGAATATACCGTTACAGAAAACACTAAAATAAATTTCGGCGCCGAATTTGAAAACAGGATTGAATCGTTCAGAGGAAAAATCCCGGAAGACGATTTTAACCTTCAGGAAACCGCGCCAAATATTGTACTCGACGAATCACTCCAATTCATCAGAACAGGCGGTTATGCCGAAATAGAACATAATGGTATTTTCCATGACAAATTGTTTGTTGTTGCGGGATTGAGAGCTGATTATGTTTCGAAAATTAAAGTGGGATGGATTGATCCCCGCTTCTCGTTAGGATACCGGATTAATGAAAAAAATATCATAAAACTTGGCGCGGGACTATTTGGTCAGATTCCCGATTACAGATTATACGCCGTTGAGGATGGTAATCCTGATTTACCGCCAATGAGGGCAAAACATCTTGTGCTGAGCTACGACCGCGAACTAAATAAAAATGACGCTCTTAGAGCCGAAATATATTACAAGGATTATGATAATCTGCCCCTGGAAGATGTAGCACTTAATTATACAGGTGAAGGATATGGTTACGCGTATGGCGCGGATATTATTCTGAAAGGAATTTTGTGGGGTGACTTAAAAGGGTGGATATCGTACGGTTTTCTAAACTCAAAACGTTACTGGATGGATTACACCAAATACGCGCCAAGCGATTATGATATCACTCACAGTTTTACTTTCGTGAGTAAATACGATATCGGCTCCCTGTTTGAACTTGGAGTAAACTATAAATATTCAACCGGGAAGCCTTTCCGACCAATTACCGGTGCTAATTACATAACGGGTTATGATGTATATGAGCCGGTTTACGGGGCACAGAACAGCGACCGCTATCCCGATTATCACAGACTCGATATGCGATTATCAAGATACGAACAATTTTTTGAAGGCAAATTCACTGTATTTTACTGCGAAATGATGAATATACTTAATATTCAAAACATTTTCGGGTACAGTTATAACAGTGACTATACCAAACGGGAAAAGGTAAACAGCTATTTTGGTCGCAGAACTATCGTATTGGGTGTTGAAATGACTTTCTAGTCGAAAAGTGTATTTCGGTTAGAAAGCTCATTACATAATTCCTTGATAAGTTCTCTTTCCTCATTAATCTTCCACGAGAGGATATTGAGGAGCAACTCAATTTCTCTTTTGGTAAGTTTCTCTGTTTTTTTTTTGCCGTTAAGCAGTTTAAGCGCAAGTTCCTTGTACTTCTGATTTTCTTCAGAATATTCCATACTACCAGAATTAAAAGTGTAAGGCGGAGTCTGCCAATAACTCCGCCAAGCTGAAAATTATTTTTTAAGTTTTTGCGGCTTAATCATCTTTTCGGGTGAGAGTATATCATCCAACTCTTCTTTGGATAATAACTTCTTTTCCAGAACCAGTTCGTAAACACCTCGGTTTGTCGTAAGAGCTTCTTTTGCAAGCTGTGTTGAAGTTTCATATCCCAGATAGGGATTGAGTGCCGTAACCAGACCAATACTGTTTTCCACCAGATAGCGGCATCGGTCTTCGTTTGCCGTAATACCATCGATACAACGGTACTTCAGGGTTTCCATACCGTTTTTTAACATTTCTATTGACTCAAATAAACTTTGTACTATTACCGGTTCGAATACATTCAGCTCGAGCTGTCCACCCTCCGCAGCAAGTGTGACCGTCAGATCATTTCCGATAACCTTGAACGCTATCTGGTTTACAACTTCAGGAATTACCGGATTCACTTTACCAGGCATGATCGAGGAGCCGGGCTGCATTGCCGGAAGATTTATTTCATTTATTCCTGTACGCGGACCGGAAGATAATAATCTCAGGTCATTGCTAATTTTTGAAAGTTTGACCGCAAGTCTTTTAACAGCGGATGAATATATCACAAATGCGCCTGTATCCTGAGTGGCTTCAACCAAATTACCCGCAAGTTCAATATTGAGTCCGGTGATTTCTCTCAAGTGTTTGATACATTTCGGACTGTAATCGGGATCAGAGTTTATTCCCGTTCCAATCGCGGTAGCTCCCATATTAACTTCAAGGAATAGATCAGCATTCTGATTAAGTCTTTCAATCTCTTCCTTTAAAGTAACAGCATAAGCCTCGAACTCCTGCCCCAACGTCATTGGAACAGCATCCTGAAGCTGTGTTCTACCCATTTTGATAATGTGAGAGAACTCTTCTGCCTTCACCTTGAATGACTCAATAAGTGACTGGAGTACTCCTACAAGTTTAATATTAGCCTTATGTAACGCCAGTTTTACAGCGGTAGGATAAGCGTCATTTGTTGACTGTGAAAGATTTACATGATTATTGGGATGACAATATTTGTATTCTCCCTTTTCATATCCTAAAATCTCAAGTGCGCGGTTCGCGATAACCTCGTTGGCGTTCATGTTTGTTGAAGTACCCGCTCCACCCTGAATCATATCAACAACAAAATGTGTATGGAACCTGCCGTTCATTATTTCGTTACATGCCTGAACAATAGCTTCAGTAACCGGCTGTGAAAGCATTCCCAAATCGTAATTGGCTTTTGCCGCTGCCATCTTAACTATTGCCAATCCTTCAATAAGCGTCGGGAAAAAGTTAAGCGGTACGCCACTTATATTAAAATTTTCGAGTGCGCGTAAAGTTTGAATACCATAGTAATACTCATAGGGTACTTCCCTGTCGCCAATGAGATCATGTTCATTGCGTGTTCTGCCTGATTGATACTGAGCAGCAACGTTTATAAGTCTGGTATTCGCCTGTCTCATTCTACGTGAAACAACGTGCGCGATCTGCGTTAAAATTTTACTCGCGATTGCACCCTCTTCCGCGATAAGCTTCATGAACTTGTCTTTATGCAATAACAGACAAGTGGTGTCGAGCGTAGTCCGGGAAGAAGTAGAATGAGGTGAGTCATCGAGTAATGAACCTTCAGCAAAAAAATCGTATTTGCTGAAAAATGTCAATCTTTTCTCATGACCGAAAGGAGTTGTTTTAAATAACTCAATCTCCCCCTCATAAAGGAGGTATAAATTTTTGCGGGTTGTATCCTCGGCAAATAATATAGTGTTTTTGGAATATGATTTGATTTCAAATTTATCGGCGAGATAGGTAAGTTCATCTTCGCTCAGCTCTCTGAATAATTCAATTTTTTTCAGGAACCCGGTTATTGCGTCCTTCGTCATAAGATAACCTTCATGTAACAATAGTTTATGATTCTAAAAATATGGTGATTATATTTAGAAATAAAGTATAAATTTGATATTTGGGTATTAAATGAGCGCTAATCTTGTTGAAGATTACGAAAAAAGGATAAATAGTGTTATAAATTTTATTGAAACGGGGATTTCAAAACCGATTCAACTTAGGGATCTCGCTAATGCGGCAAACTTCTCCCCTTACCATTTTCACAGGATATTCAAAGCGTTTACCGGTGAAACCCCCAATGATTTTATCTGGCGTCTCCGACTCGAAAAAGCGGCGAACAGTCTCAAATTCGCAACAGATAAAACTATCACCGAGATTGCCCTTGAGTTCGGATTTGATTCATCCTCTTCATTTTCCAAAAAGTTCAAAGCACACTTTGGCATCTCACCAAAAGAATTCAAGTTGAAGAATGATGATCTCAATCTTGCTTTGCATAAATCCGAACGGTACCACATTCCCGTTCCTGTGCCGGAGATTTCGGTAAAGTATTATGAGAAGATAGATGTTCTCTACGCCGCAAACAGACGAGGATATAATGATGAGGAAATTGGCAAGGCATGGGGTGAACTTGTTAAATATGCTCAGAAATATCATCTCTTTAGAAAAAACACCCGATTTTTCGGAATTTCCTTCGATAACCCCGAGTTTACTGACCTCGATAAATGCCGCTATTATGCTTGTATTACAAATCCGGGAGTAGTATTACCGGAAAATGAACTCGGTAAATATTCGATCGGAGCAGGTAAATACGCTTCTTTCGATTTTTTTGATACTGCCGACAAAATCGCGCTATATTACGATTTCATCTATCGCGAATGGTTTCCCGGGAATGGCTGGTACCCGGCTAATAAACCCGCGTTCGATATTTATCTGAACGACCCTGATAATGACCCAGAAGGAAGACTAAAAATGAGAATCAATATTCCTGTAGAAAGTAAGGAATTGTAATTGTTAAAATTTCCGCAACAGTTTTACACTTAAATTCAGAATTATTATAAATTTTATCGATGAGTATAATTTGCAATTTTGCTTTTGTTTGCTTTTACATTATGGCAAAACTATTTTTACATTATAACAAATAGTTCATTTTGCTGATGTGTCAGCTAAGATTAGGAGGAATGATATGTCAAACGGAATATTCAAAAATCCGGAAACAAAAAACGAACCCGGCTTTGAATTCAGACCCGGGAGTCCGGAGATTGACCAATTAAGAGCCAAACTTGCCGAATTACAGTCACAGGAAATAGAGATACCGTTAATTATCGGTGGTAAAGAAGTAAGAACAGGTAACACAGCGGAAATTCGCCCTCCGCATAATACAAAAAAACTGCTTGGAGTTTATCATAAAGCAGGCGAAAAAGAAGTGAACATGGCGATTGAAGCCGCGTTAAAAGCAAGAAAAGAATGGGCTGCCCTTCCATGGGAACACAGAGTTTCAATTCTTAGAAAAGCTGGTGAACTCCTTGCCGGACCGTATAGAATGTTAATGAATGCGGCAACTATGCTTGGTCAGTCAAAAACACCTCATCAGGCTGAAATTGAGGCTGCGTGTGAATTAATCGATTTCTACCGTTTTAATTCCCTTTATTACGAAGAATTAATGACCGAACAGCCATATTCTCCGAAAGAGATGTGGAACAGAGTTGAATATCGCGCGCTTGAAGGTTTTATATTCGCGATCACCCCATTTAACTTCACAGCAATCGCCGGTAACCTTCCAACCGCACCGGCTCTTATCGGTAACGTTGTACTTTGGAAACCTGCATCGAGCGCGGTTTATTCCGCGTATTTCCTTATGAAATTGTTCAAGGAAGCCGGATTCCCTGACGGTGTAATCAACTTCATACCCGGTTCCGGTGGTACTGTAGGTGATCCTGTTATGGCGAGCCCCGATCTTGCGGGTATTCACTTTACAGGTTCTACAGCGGTATTCCAGCACATGTGGAAAACGATCGGCGGAAACATTGAAAAATACAAGTACTATCCTCGCATAGTTGGTGAAACAGGTGGTAAAGACTTCATTTTCGCGCACAAATCAGCCAACGTTGATATGCTCGTCGCAAACGCTATCCGTGGTGCTTTCGAGTACCAGGGACAGAAATGTTCAGCAGCTTCCAGAATGTATATCCCGAAATCACTTTGGGCTGAATTCAAGGAAAAATATGTTGCACAGGTAAACGAAATTAAAGTTGGTGATATCGAAGACTTTTCCATGTTCATGGGCGCTGTGATTGATAAATCGGCTTACCGTGATATTACAGGTTATATCGATTATGCCGCCAACAGTGACGAAGCTGAATTCATCACAGGTGGTACCTACGACGATAGTAAAGGTTATTTTGTTCAGCCAACCACTATTGTTACTACCAACCCGAAATTCAAAACTATGGAAGAAGAAATTTTCGGTCCCGTTTTAACCATCTATGTTTATGAAGATGACAAGTTTGATGAAACACTTGAACTCTGCGATACCACTTCTATGTATGCTCTAACAGGTGCTATCTTCGCAGAAGACAGATACGCTGTTGACTATATGATGAAATACCTTACAAACGCAGCGGGTAACTTCTACATAAACGATAAACCGACAGGCGCGGTAGTTAACCAGCAGCCATTCGGTGGTGGACGCGCGTCCGGTACAAACGACAAGGCAGGAAGTAAAATGAACTTGCTTCGCTGGATGTCAGCCCGTTCTATCAAGGAGAATTTCCTTACTCCAAAAGACTGGCGTTATCCTTATATGGGATAATTTGTTAATACATAATTGTTACAAAAAAGGCTCCATTCGCGGAGCCTTTTTTTTGATAAAGTCGTTTTGCTTTAAAGTCCTCCTTTGAAGGAGGTGGATTCCGACGAATGTCGGAAGACGGAGGATGATTTATTGCATTTTTTGTGACTTTTGATCATCCCCCATCACAAAATCCGCCGTTGGCGGAGTGATTTCCCCCTTCAAACCTGTGCGCCTCAGGCGTAAGGGGGACGTGAAAATCAACAATCAAATGCTTTAACGATCTCAGGCACCAATAAAGGAGCCTTTTTTTGTAATTATTTAGATCAAACTACCTCAGCAAAACCATTTTTTTCGTTTGGGAATTGATACCATCGCTTAAAGTACAAAAATATATTCCGGAAGAGAGATTTTCCGCCTTAAACTCTAATTTGTGTTCACCTGCTGATCGTTTACCTTCATCGTAAGTGGAAACGACCTCACCAAGCAAGTTTCTTACAACAATTTTTACCTCTGCCGGTTCAGATAACGTATAATTTATATAACAAGAAGGATTGAAAGGATTAGGATAGTTTTGATCCAGTTTGAATTGCGGTTTCAAATTATTTTGTCCGACAGATGTTACCGGTACAAGTTCATCGAGTTGATCGAAGCAGGCATTATATACTTTTTCTTCAACGTTGTACCAGCCGCTATATGAACCATACTGCCATGAACCCCCATTGGTGATGAAGATAATTCCATAATCCTTTACGCGTGAAAAATACATATCGCTTATCAATCCGTAGGCTTCTCCGGGATGCCCTGAAAGTACTTCTCCCGATAGTAAAACTTCCGTTTCGCTGTTTCCCAATGCATAACTATTGAAAATGCCGTAGTAGTTATTTCCGTTATTGCCATTGTAGTTCCATACTTTTTCAAGCATTTTTGTTACCGTTGTATCTGAGAGGATTCTCACGGTATCATAAATCCCACCATTGTTAAGCGCGATCATCAATTTGGCTAAATCATCCGAGCTTATTCGTAATCCTCCTTGCGGTGCGAAGATCACTCCATTATCACCAATAGTATATCCGCTTAAATCTCTTTCAGGCGGGTAAACACCTTTGTAGTTATCAGCCTGAGGCTGCCATGTAGAATTAGGTTTGCGATAGAGTACAGCAACATCATTTATATCGGGAAGTGTATTGACGTTAAATGATCCTTTAAGTCCCAATGGTTCGAGAATGTTTTCCTTCACATACACATCAAATCTTTTTCCTGACAAGTATTCAATCACTGTTCCCGCAACACCAAAGTTAATGTTAGCATACTGAAAGTAATTACTGTTAGGTGATGAACTACCGAACATATTGGAAGTATAGTATGTGCCGGATGTAGTTAAAAGAGTCTCAAGTTTTGGAGGTGGAGTCTGGTTATAGGATGAACTCAAAAAAGATGAATACCCCGAACCATCTCTCAGACTCGAAGTATGTGACAAAATTTTTCTTACTGTAATAATTTGATCAGGATATCCCGGGTTTCGTAATTGAAATCCCAAATAATCACTAACGTCATCATCAAGAGAAAACATTCCTTCATCGTACAATTTCATCAATGCCATCGCGGTAATCGTTTTTGAAATTGAAGCAATCCTGTATTGAGTGTTCCCGTCAACAGGAAGACTCCTTTGAATATCCCTTAAACCGAAATTACCGGAATAGACAATATCCTCACCTTTTACTACAGTAACCGACATACCAACCAGGGAATGTTCCGATTTGATTTTCTGAAGAAGTGAATCAAGAATTTCAGATTGAGAATAAAATGTTGAAGCAAAGATCAGCAGAAACAGCAGCGCAATATTTTTCATAAAATCACCATAAGCCAATTTAATAACTAGCTAAAGTTAATTTGTTAAGTGAATATAGTACAACTACATGATATGGTTCGGGGAAAGTTATTTCAGGATGAGACAAAAAAAGCCCCTCAATTTGAGGGGCAAATTTTAGCGCAATTTTTCAAGAAGATTTATGAGAACTTTTTGTTCTTCTTCTGAAAATATTTCAAACAGCTCGGAAAGATTTTTATTGTAATTCGGGAATATCTCTTCCATCTTTTCCTTCCCTTTGTCTGTTAGTTCGGCAGTAATGATACGTCGATCTGTTTTTGAGTGAACTCTCTGAACTAATTGTTCTTTTTCGAGATTATCCACAACACAGGTAATGTTAGCTCCGGTAACCATCAATTCTTCGCTTATCTTTTTCAAAGGAAGTGGTCCTGCTTTTTTCAACACTTCCAGTACACCAAATTGCGGTGCAGTTAAATCAAATCGTGACATTTCTTTCATATGAGCTTTTCTTACCGTGTCATAAGCCTTTGAGAGCTTACTCCACAACATCTCTGACGTCTTGAACTTATCCCTGTTTATCATAACATATCTCGAGTTTAATTGTAAATAAAGACTTAAATTTTTACGTAATGGAATACAAACCTGCCAGTGTGTATCAACCCGTAAATCTTGAAAATTATACAATCAAGAATCATACCAGTAAAACCAGAAACATTAAAGTTTTACCAAATGTTTGTAATTATACACTCCAAACTTAAAAAAGTTCAGTTTGAATGTTTAGTATCAAAATTTTTGCACTTTTCGGTCGATCAAAAAGCAGAAATTTAAAACATTAAACATAACACAAAAAAAGACAATAATACAATATTACTTTTTTACCTGTAATATTTACATCAATACCATTTGTATTATGTTTTTATATTATTACTCCAATATTTGTTATGGTTTCAAATAAATTGTATGAAGTTTTATCACATTTGAAACTTTTATTTTATAGCTTATATTTATAAGGTTGTATAAACATTTTGCGGATTTTTGTGTTGAGTAGAGAAATTCAAAGTTTAATTGATCTTGCCCGGAACCAGAATAACAACGGTCACGCTAAAATTATTAGTTTGTTATCGGAAGTTGAAAGTTTAGACTTCAAAGGACTTTTTAACCACTTATATAATAATAGCCAGACTTATTCATGGTCGAAACCAAATGAAAACACTTCTTTCATAACTAATGGCGTACTTTTTTCGATTGAAGAAAATGGCCCGAACAGGTTATTGAGTTCACAATCAATTCTGGATAAAGCGTCATTTACACATATCAATAATTTCGAAGATTTCAAATTCGTTGATATTCCCCTCTTTTTCGGTGGAATAAAATTTTCTCCCGAATCAGGAAAGGAACCATGGGAAAACTTTGCTGATTCCGACTGGTTTATACCCGAGACTCTTTTTATCAAGAAGGATGAAAAGTACTACATTTGTGAAAATTTTCTTTTTTCCGGTTTTTCTCAGGAAATTTTTGAAATAAGAGCCCAAAATTCTGCTGATGTTACTAATAAATTTTCTCAATTTTACGATAATGAAGGTGTATCATTCTCTAATATTTCCGATGATGACACGGCAGAATGGAATTTACTGGTTGCCAATGCTCTGAAAGAGATTGAAAATGGTGAGTTCAGTAAAATTGTTCTTTCTCGTAAGGTTATGTTAAAATCCAGCAGCGATATAAATATTTCTGCCTGGCTTTTCGCGCTAGGACTGCGTTATCCGCGCTGTTATGTCTTTGCCTACAAAAAAGGAAACTCTATTTTTTTTGGTGCGACTCCCGAAAAATTAGCAGTAATTCATAACCGTATTATAGAAGCAGATGCTCTTGCGGGGTCAATTCCACGCGGTAATTCTGAGCAGGAAGATGTAAAACTTGCTGATGAGCTGCTTCTAAACAAAAAGAATTGCGCCGAACACAGAGCTGTCGTTGATTTTATAGTGGAATCGTTTGATTCATTTGCCGATGAGATTGAATATCCGGTAAAACCGGTAATAAAAAAATTGAAAAATATTCAGCATCTTTGGACTCCTATAAAAGGTTCTTTCAAAAGTGAATCTGATATATTCCTCATGCTGAAATCCATACATCCTACTCCTGCTATTTGCGGTACTCCATGGAGAAAAGCGCTTGAGGGAATTATAAAAAAAGAATCTTTCAACCGAGGATTTTTCACCGGTGTAATTGGATGGTTTAACCTCGAAAAGGAAGGTGAATTTGCTGTTGGAATAAGGTCCGCTCTTTTGAAAGATCGTATTTTATACGGCTATGCGGGCTGTGGTATTGTGGAAGGGTCTGACCCTGAAGAAGAATACCATGAGACTATGCTAAAATTAAAACCGATATTAAGCTTAACCGAATATGAAAAAGTCAGTCAATCATAATTACTTATGGGCGGATATTTTTGTCAAGTCGCTCGTAAAACTCGGTGTGGAGAATGTTTGCATCTCACCCGGGTCAAGATCGACTCCGCTCACTATGGCTTTTTCGCAAGAAGAAAAACTTAAAAAATATGTTATTGTTGACGAAAGGTCATCCGGCTTTTTCGCCCTGGGTATAGCAAAAAGTACCGGGAAACCGGCGGTGATAATTACTTCATCCGGCACTGCCGTTTCTGAACTTTATCCCGCGATAATTGAAGCATATAAAGACAGGATCCCGCTTATAATTTGTACAGCCGATCGCCCGATTGAACTGCTCGAATCGGGTGCAAATCAAACTATAAATCAGCATGACATATTTTCCAATCATATCAGAAAAAGTTTTCATGCCGGTATTCCTGAACTTATCCCGCAAAGGGTAAAACATCTGATTTCAATTGCACTCAGAAGTGTGCAGATTGCATCTGCCTCTGATCCGGGTCCCGTTCATATAAACTTCCCGTTCCGCAAACCGTTTGAACCTCAAACCTACACGATGGAGATAAATGAGGTTCTGCTGAACAATTACTACAACCTGATCGACAAACTTGAAGCTCCCGGTAAAATCTACAGAAAAATCGGGGATTTTACTGAACGACTATACTCGAAGCTTTCGGGTAAAAGAAATCTTCTTTTTATCGGGGGTCAATGCGGTGAAGGCGGTATAGTCCACAAATTAAAACGTTTCAGCGAGAAGTTTAATGTGCCCGTGCTGCTTGATGGAACTTCACCATTGAGATATATGTCGGGTCTTTCACAGAATTTTGTAACTAATTCCCAGATATTTCTCCGTTCTGAAATTCTCAAGGAAAGATTGTATCCCGATAATGTTATCCTTGTGGGAAACTCCCCTACTTCCAATAACATTATCGAATTTTTTGAAGAGAGTAATTGTGAAGTTATTCAGGTTAGCAATCACTCCGACTGGAATGATCCAACACTCCAGACGACAATGCAGCTGGAAATGACTGCCGAAGATTGTTGCGACTTGATCCTGGAAAACGCGGAATTTACTCTGCCGGGGGATGACTGGTTGAACAACTGGATAAAATTTGATCGTATCTCGGAAGAGCAAAAACTTTTTTTCCTCGAAAACGCTGATTATAATATTGAACCCGCGATTATTGATTCTGTACTAAAACATATTCCTGACGGTTCGTCAATATTTGTTTCCAATAGTCTGCCTGTAAGAGACTTTGATAATTTCGCGCGAAAAGCTTCAAGATTCCTGAAAATTTATACAAATCGTGGTGCCAGCGGCATTGATGGGATCATCTCGTGCGCAGGCGGTGTTTCTGCAGGCACGAACGAGATAACTTATCTTGTAATCGGTGATTTGAGTTTCTTTTATGATATGAATGCAATGGCTACCTTAAGGAGTTACGGAATCCCTCTTAAAATTGTGCTTATAAATAATAACGGTGGTTCCATCTTCGATATGCTTCCTATCTCCAAATATACCGATGTGTACACCGAATACTTCAGAACACCGCTAAACCTTTGTTTCGAGCCATTTGTAAAAGCGTTCGAAGGTAATTACACGTTAGCTCAGAACAGCGAAAGCATTATAAATTTCATGAATGAACCTTCCGGAAGGTTCAGTGTTATTGAATTTGATACCTCACACAGTAAATCAAATGATGCTCGTAAAAACTTTTACCAGGGAGTAATAGATTTAGTTGAAGCTTCAATCTAAAAATCTGCATATCACAAATTCCGATAAATTAAACTATCTCATCCCCCGGGAAATTCCTGAAAACAGCTCTCCCGCAATTTTTCTTCATGGTTTTACAGGTTCTGCATCGGATTGGCTTCCTATATCTAAAAATCTGGATGAAAGATTTTATCCTGTAATCCCTGACCTGCCCGGACATGGTCAAACTAATGTCAACTCAGAATATTATTCCACTTCGGAACAATTAAAGCTCGTGACCAAATTGTTGAATAGTCTAAAGATTGAGAAAGCCTGTTTTGTTGGATACTCTATGGGAGGACGACTCGCATTACAATTTGCCGTAAATAATCCGCAAATGATTAAATGCCTTGTGCTTGAAAGCAGTTCCCCCGGAATAGCAGATGATTTTGAAAGATCAAAACGAATTGAATCTGACAATAAAATTATAGAACGAATCGATAAATCAACACGGGAAGAATTTTTAAAGTTCTGGCTGAGTCTTCCAATATTTCAATCTTTGGTCTCAAACAGTAAGATAAATCTTGAAGAAATTATAAAATCCCGATCCCAAACACTTAATAAAAACGGACTTATAGAATCCCTTACCTACTTTGGTACGGGAGTCATGCCTCACTACCATGATCAACTATCAAGTTTGGATGATATTCCCCTGCTTCTCATTGCTGGTGAACATGATTTAAAGTATCGTGAAATTCTCAAAAAATTACATTCTGAAATAAAATCCTCCAGTTTTTTTACAATTAACGATGCCGGGCATAACACTCATTTAGAGAATCCTGCGGAATTTATTAAATTATTGAACCGATTTTTGGTTGATAATTGTTAAAATTCTAAAAAGGAATAACAATGAGTTTTAATTGGGTTAAAGTAAAAGATTACAGCGATATCCTTTATGAAAAAATGGATGGTATCGCAAAAATTACGATAAACCGTCCGGAGAAACGCAACGCTTTCCGACCGGAAACTGTTTTGCAGATGTTTGAAGCATTGACTGATGCCCGCGAGGATAGTGGTGTTGGAGTGGTGCTTCTCACAGGCGCCGGTCCTGCGAAAGATGGTAAATACGCGTTTTGCTCGGGTGGCGATCAGAAAATAAGAGGCGATCAGGGTTATGTTGGTGTTGATGGTGTGCCCCGCCTGAATATCCTCGATGTTCAAAAGCTTATCCGAAGTATGCCCAAACCGGTAATTGCCCTTGTTGCAGGTTATGCGATTGGTGGCGGACATGTGCTTCATGTTGTCTGTGACCTCACGATTGCTGCTGACAATGCAATATTTGGTCAGACCGGACCTAAAGTTGGCAGTTTTGACGGCGGATTTGGTTCAAGCTATCTCGCCCGTAATGTTGGTCAGAAGCGCGCTCGCGAAATCTGGTACCTCTGCCGCCAGTATGACGCTCGTGAGGCTTACGATATGGGTCTTGTGAACACAGTAGTACCTGTGGAAGATCTGGAAGCGGAAGGTGTGAGATGGGCAATGGAAATTCTCGAAAAAAGTCCACTTGCGATACGTCTTTTGAAATCTGCGTTCAATGCAGAGTTAGATGGTCAATCAGGTATTCAGGAACTTGCCGGGAACGCCACACTTCTTTACTATATGAGTGAAGAAGCACAGGAAGGCAAGAACGCATACGTAGAAAAAAGGAAACCTGATTTTTCAAAATTCCCGAGAGTACCGTAATCTGATATTTTATCTTAAATTTAGAAGAATTAAATTTGATTCTTTATATTTAATAGTTTGATTCTTTCATATTATTCAATAACTATGCTCAATTCAGAAGTAAAAAATATATCAAAATTTGAAAGCTGGATACTGGCAAGCAGACCTAAAACTCTGCTTGCCGCAGCAGTACCTGTCGTCATTGGAACCTCAATCGCGGTCAGAGAAGACCAACATAATCTGCTCGCTGCAGTAGTAGCTTTATTATGTTCGGTTCTGATTCAGATAGGTACAAACTTTGTGAATGATCTCTATGATCATCTTGCGGGAAGTGATACAGAAGAGAGAGTAGGTCCATTGAGAGCGCTTGCTTCGGGATTGATTTCGGTTCCCGAGATGAAATACGGCATCCTGTTCACATTTGGTATCGCGTTCCTGTCAGGTTTATATCTCGTTTATATGACAAGCTGGATAACTCTTGTTATAGGTATTGTATCCATTCTTGCCGGTTATGCATACACGGCAGGTCCCTACCCTCTCGCTTACAACGGATTAGGTGACATATTTGTGTTTGTATTTTTTGGATTTGTCGGAACGGTGGGTACATATTATGTGCAGGCGGGTGATGTTTCCGCTCTATCATTCTGGGCTTCAGTACCGGTAGGAGCTTTAGTTACCAATATTCTGGTGGTAAATAATTACAGAGATATCGAACAGGATCAGGTAGCCGGTAAACGTACGCTGGCAGTTAAGTTTGGCAAGGGATTTACCAGAATTCAATACCTGCTATTTATGATTGTATCTTATTTAGTTCCATTTGTTGTGTACTTTACCTATTACAGCAGTATTATCGTTTTTCTTCCGCTGCTCTCACTACCCCTCGCTATTCGATTGATCAGAATGATCTACACTTTGAAAGGTACAGAATTAAATAAAACTCTCGAACTTACGGCTAAACTCTCTCTCATTTACGGAATACTATTCTCCTTTGGTGTTCTTATATGAAAATCACTGATTTTCACTGGGAGAAATACTCTTTCCCTTTCAGGACTCCATTTAAGAATTCAGGATATATCTACAGAGAACGACAGGGGTTTTATCTCTTTGTTGAATTTGATTACGGCAATACACAAATAGGCGAATGCGCGCCATTACCGGGAGTGAACAGAGAGTCTATTGGTGATATCGCGCTCGAACTGGAACAAATTGAAGCAAAACTGCCCGATTACTTTTTCTCTGACAAAGATGAATTCAGTTCGTTTATTAGTTCATTAACAGCATTACCTTCATTACGATTCGCGTTTGCGCAAATTATCGATTCCTGCACGAATTATGAAGAAGCTGGAGAGATAAAACTTGAGCAGAACTCGGTAATATCCGCGTCAGGGACAGATGAAATGATGCGTATCGCGAAAACTCACATTGATAAAGGTTTTTCCACATTAAAACTAAAAATTGGAGTCAACTCTCCAGATGATGAGATTGAATTAATCAAAAAAATTTCAAGTCAATTTCCTCATGTTAAACTAAGACTCGATTCTAATTCAATCTTTGAGCTGAATGAGGCGATTGGGTATTTAAGGCGTTTATCAGGATTTAATATTGAATACATAGAAGACCCCGTAGCTACCGTGGAAGAGATGTATCAGCTTTCGGAAATAACCCCGATACCTTTAGCCGCTGATATTTTTATAAGTTCATTGGCAGACATAGATGAATTTCTTCAAAACTCCAAAATCAATCATTTTGTTATAAAACCAATGGCATTCGCTGATATTCTCCTATTGAGCAATTATAAGTTTGGTAGAGAGATTTCCATTACACTTTCCTCCTCATTTGAGTCTTTCGTTGGCAGGATTTATAACTATTTCCTGGCATCCCGATTTGAAGGGATTCATGGACTGGCGACTTCAACCCAACTTGCGGAAAACATTTCCGAACTCCCTTTTGATGAAGATCGCGCTAACATTGTTTTTATACCTGATGAAGTAATAAACTGGTTAAATAAAAAAGTACTTTTCTAATGGAATTGATCCCTCCAATATCAGATAAGAACGATTTTACATTTTTACTTTCCGAATCGGAAACAACCAAATTTTCTGAAGTTTCTCGTCAGGCATACGGCATTTCGAAATTGCTAAAACAATATCCTCCTGAAAGCAGAATAGGTTTATTCACATCCCATAGTGAAAATTTCATTCAAGGTTTACTTGCCATCTGGTATGCCGGTTATATTCCCGTACCGCTCGGCAATATTGTATCTGCCGATAAACTTGAAGAAATTGCAGATAAAACCGGAATTTCAACCATAATATACGATGACAAAACCGCTGGATTCATTTCTCGACCGGATGGTATAAACCTGGATGCTTGTCAGTCGAACAGTTTAACCGATACACACAATGTAAAATTTCAACAGAGCAAAACCGCTATAATATTGCTCACTTCAGGAAGTACAGGCTCACAGAAACAAATTCCACTAACTTTCAAAAACCTATTCTCCGGCGCAGAAATGATTGGAGAGATACTCACTGATATAAAAAGCTCGGTTTTGGGGGCAACCTTACCATTTTTTCATGTCGGTGGTTTTTCACAAATAACGAGAGCGATATTTTACCGTACAGGCCTATACATCCCAAACGAAATCTCATCCAAAAGTATTGCTGAGCTGATCCGAACAGGTAAAGCATCAACGATATCAATAGTACCCGCGACACTGAATCACCTTCTCGAAAAAAATATTAAACCGCACAAAAATGTAAAACATATCTTTGTTGGTGGTTCCGCGACAAAGAGCGAGGATGTTGTGCAGGCAATTAAAGCCGGATATCCGATTTACAAAGTTTATGGCTCGACCGAAACCGGTGCAATGATAACCCTATCAAACCCGGCTGAATTGAAAAAACTTCCTCATGCTTCAGGTAAAGTTTTGCCGGGTGTAAAAATTAAAATTATTGATGATAATGGGAAAATGTTGTCAGCAAACAACGAAGGGAAAATAGTAGTTAGTTCCCCGACCCTCTCCCCGGGTGTAACCAACACCGGGAATGAATATCCAACAGGTGATTTAGGTTATCTTGATACGGAGGGGAATTTAGTTGTAACCGGACGAACATCACGTATCATCATATCGGGTGGGTATAATGTAAATCCATTAGAGATTGAGGAGACAATCCTGCTCCATCCGGAAATAAAAAGTGTTTATGTTTCATCAGTTCCAGACGACAAATGGGGCGAGAAGGTAGTCGCTCTGATTGTAGTAAATCCCGGATTTGATGAAACCAGATTACGGGATTTCCTCACTGCAAGATTACCTGGTTATAAAATACCAAAAGAGTTCATCCCCGTTCAATCTATCCCACTTACACCTCTCGGTAAACCGGATAAAAATCTGATAGATTCGATCTTACTTGAGCACAGTAAGAAGTAAACCTTTAACTTCCTGAGGTAATTTGGCTTTTTTGAATGATTCCCTCTCTACGCATACATGTGTGGTTGTGACAACAGCAGCAAGTTTATCAATATCGTAAAAATTATATTCCAACTTGAAAGAACTTCCAGAAATTGAAACAGCGTACAATTCCACTCTAATTTTTCTGCCCTGTCTGACCGGAGAGAGATATTCAGCTTCACTTTTTATAAGGGGAAACGCGTACTCTTTGTTGCTGAATAGCTGGAAGTTTGGAATTCTCGAGTTGATCATCTTTTCATAAGCATCGTGTGCTATAAAATAAACATTCCCGTAAAAGAGTATTCCGGCCGGATCGCATTCATGAAATTTCACTACATGATCATAAGCAAACATAAAAAATCCATTTTTTAATTAACTTTAATTACATAGCTTTGAGGCTTATGTAAAACCAAATTTAGTAAAAATGCACAAAATTATTACCCTTTTGATATTATTATTTGTTATAACTTCCGGATTATCTGCGCAGGAAATAAAAAAGACCTATCACCGAAATGGAAACATCGCTACTGAAGGCTATTATGAGGATGGTGTAAAAAACGGCATCTACAAGGAATACTATGATGACGGCAGCATCTGGAAAGAATGGAGCTTTATTAACGGTAAGGAGCAAGGGCTTTCAACATGGTATTTCCCCGATGGTACAATTAGTATGGAGTGGTGGTATGAAAATGGAGAACTTGAGGGAATTTCAAAATGGTATTATGAAACCGGCGCGCTCTGGGCAGAAATAAATTACCGGAATAATAAACGTGAAGGATTCACTAAAACTTATTACATAACAGGTGAACTCCAGGGCATATGGAATTATTCCGATGATAAACTCAACGATATCTCCAAGACATTTTATGTCAACGGCGATCTGGAAGTTGAAAGACATTACATCGATAACAAGCTCGAAGGTATCAGCAGGGTATATAACGAATATGGAATTGTTTCACTCGAAGCTAATTATGTGAACGATCAGTTAGACGGGATATCATATCTCTATTTTCCTGATGGATCAATAAAAGTTGTCGATACATATCAGGAAGGTCAGATTGTCAAGCGAGAGAGATACGATATTCAGGGTAACTTCGAGAAAGTTGAGGAATCATTCAATGAATATTATCCCGAAGGCACAAGAAAAGCTGAGCTTACTTTCAAAGAAGGAGTGCGGGATGGTTTCAACGCATTTTACTACCCCAACGGGTTTATTAAATCCAAATTGTTTTTTAACAGTTCCCGTCTTGATGGACCTGCATATTACTATCACGACAACGGTTTAATGAAAGAATACACCGAGTATTCTTTTGGTCTTAAACATGGCGTTTCAAAAAAATACAACTATGACGGTAAACTGATCGAAGAACAAAATTATATCAATGGAGTTCTTTACGGCACTGCAAAAACATTTTACGATACAGGCGAACTTGAATCTGTTCTGAACTACGACAATGACCAACTCGACGGTGACATTCTATATTACTATAAAAGTGGTGTGAAGAAGGCGGAAGAGTTTTATATCCTCGGTAAAAAAGAAGCCTCATATACCTGGTATTTTGAAAATGGGCAAAAGGCAGAGATCGGTTTTTATAAAAACGGGCTTAATGATGGGAAATTATATACTTTTTACGAAAATGGAGTGATGAAGCGGGAAGCCGAGTACAAAAAAGGTGAACTAATCAGAGAAGTGTTTTATGATACCCTCGGGTTTGAATTACAAAATAAATAGAAATCAGGGCAGCAATATGCCGCCCGAATCCTCTACATAACAATCTTTATTTTCTTACCTTTTTTATCTATAACTACCGGGTTTAACGCCACCAACTCAAGACGATCAAACGCTAATTCCTTTTCGATAGTAAAACTGCCGCTTTTTTCTTCACCACTAAACATAATTATCTCAAGAGCAGAAGAAAGATACTCCCCGTTTTTATAAACCGGGATACCCGAACTTACCACGTAAACATCATCTTCGTTTGCCAAAAGATCGAGATATACTTTGTTTCCGCTGTTCTTTTCAAGGAAGAGAGTCTGACCATTTGGCTCAACCAGTCTTACTTCCTTCTTATCCATAGCCCAGAATCCCGCATCTGTAAAAACACCCTTGGAGAAAGCACCTTCAGAAATATTGGTGATTTTTCCTTCTTTATTAAGGAATACAATTTCTTTTAAAGGTTTTACACCCTGCCATGAGATTTTAGAGATTGCAGCCAGTTTCTGGTTTGATGAGTATGCGATTCCGTTTATCTGCTGAAACGGAGTATCAAATCTCGAAACAATCTTACCATTCGAGCTAACAATAATATTTAGGTTTTGCTTTGATTGATGATCCGGCAGCACAAAATATGCTTCATTCTTATCGACCGCGTAAAAAAGCGGAATCTCATAATCGGCAGAAAATTCACCCAAATCAAAAAGTTTTAACAGTTCACCATTTGACGAATAAACCTCGATATCTTTTTCTAAAGCGTTTGTTAAAATAAGTCCGCCATTTGCAAAAATCTCAAAGCCGTAATGAGGAAGATCAAAATCAATTTGTTTGACCACCTCATACCTGGCGTCACCATTTTCAAAAACGGTATATACGAGAGTTCCCTGTTTTTGCTTCGAAGGTCGCTCGGAAAGCACTTTTTCAACAGAATAGTGAGCCTGTCCGAAAAGTGAAACTGAAAATAAAACTAATACAAAAATATATCGCATCATAAAACCTACTTTAATAAAATCATTTTGATTGATTTTGAAAATTTAGACGAATTTAATCTGAAAATATAAACGCCAGCTGATAGTCTCGAAGCGTTCCAGTTAATACTGTAGTGCCCGGCTGTTTGTTCCTGACTTACGAGTGTTTCAACTTTTCTTCCCAGAACGTCATAAACTACACCTGTTACCGGACCACTTTCAGGTATTGTATAATTGATCTTTGTTGTTGGATTAAAAGGATTCGGATAGTTGTTTGACAAACTAAATTCCAGTGGAATTTGATTTAACTCTTCAAGATCGGTCGCCGGATTTCCAAAAAACTCCAGTACTTTCTGCATGAGGATTCGTCTCTGACTAAAAACGCCAATCGTTTCAAACGGAAAGGAGATATAAATCATGTTGGAAATCTCGGAACTGTTACCGAATGTTCCGGAATAAGCCACACCCGCTTTGCGGGTCACACCCGGTTCCCTCACCTGATTATACTCCATTATCGCTACCGCGCCATTTATCGGTTCTATATCATCCGGGTAATCTTCAGGATATATTGTACCGATGGCTGCTGATACACCTTCAAAACCGGTTCCAGCCATACCCGAAGCTAACGACATATTGCTGCTGCCGTCATTAATATAATCTGATTTGAGATAGTGGCGATAAAATAGTGTATCGCTCGGTTCTGTACCCGAGTGAGCATTATCAAGATCCCAGCCTATCTCGGAACCACTTACAAACAGGTTTCCGCCATTTTCGAGATACTGCGAGGCTTCCAGCCTCTCGTTCGCTGAGAATGTCTGAAGCTCGGTAGATTCATCCCCGACAAACCAGACAACATAATCATACTCTTTCAAGTCAACTGAGTCCATCTCAACAGCCTCATTCGCGCAGGAAGAAATTACTATACTGTCATTTACAGTTACAGCGACAAAATAGTCGGTATTAAAATCATGTACCGGAAGTTTAAAGCTTGCAGAACCAAGATACCTGTCAAACCCGTCAACGATAAGCATTTTTGGATAAGTATTTTCACCACTATACGAGGAACGTGAATATACATCTGTTGGTTCGCTCTCATTACCGGCTGAATCGATAGCAGTTAAATAAAAGAAATATACATCATCATTTGCGGGAGTTTCTTCAAATTCCTCATTACCTTCAAGGCGATAAAAGTTCAAATCCGCTGTCAGAGTTGATTCATCCGCGGCAATAGCCCAATTATTCATTTGCGCGTCTTTGGCGTAATAAAGTCTGTACCCGAATAAATCTGTATCAGAAGGAGGCATCCATGAAAACTCGACTCCCTTTGCTCCATTATAATTTTCGAGAGTAAGTAACGTTGGTCTTTCAGGTGGAAGAATATCGTTACGAGTAATAGTTACCGGAATATATCTGTTCACATAATTATTTCTTGTATCCTCTGCGAAGACTTCGAGGATATAATCTCCTTCATCAACAAGATCTGTATCAAAATAGTTGTTATTAACAGTACCGGTCTGATTAATAAATCCCGCGCCATTTCCATTCGTGATATAATATACCGGGTCACTCAAGGTTGCGATACCCTGAACAAAAACATTATGTACATCGGAATTATCCGGTTTGATATCAAATTTATAGGTTATCCCCTGAGGGAATTGTTCGTACACGACCTGAGTTGTATCCGCGGAGTGGAGTCTCCAACCTACTATATAACTACCGTTATTTTCGTAAATTCCTCCGGAACCGTTGATCTCTTCCATTTTAATAATTATATCAATTCTCGAAGTAAGATTGTGTGCCGGCAGTGTTCGGGTACTACCATCTATCCTGAATTCAAGCGTATTCAGATGTATTACCGGATTATAATTGTCATAAAACGGATAGACACCACCTCCACCCGGACGAACGTTGTTAATTTCCACACCGTAATTATTTGGTCCGGGGATAAGTTCTCTTTCAATCAGGTGCACGTGCCCCATGCCGGGGTATATTGTGCCTAAAACAGTAGAACCGGTTGATACGGGCATACCGACAAATAAAGATGGATTAGGCTGAATATGCAGATAAGTAATCCTTTTATATGCGCCGCCATGCTGCGATAAAACACTCACATAATTGTTCGAACCGGATGTAGTGACAATGGAATAAACGGTTCCGTCAATGGAAGGATATACCGGATTATTGTCCGGTTCAGGCAGATCAATAGCATTATGAAAATGGTCAGAACTACCGGTATTCCTGAATTCGCTGAACGCTCCGCTTAAAGGTTGACTAACGTTAAAAGGAGGAACAGGATAAGGATAACTGACAGTATCTGTTTGAGAGTATAAAAGGATATTTAGACTTAATAAAGCCAACAATAGTTTATTCATTATAACGGTCTGATTCTGAGGGAATACGCAAATTTAAATCTGAAAAGGTTAAATAGCAAATTTTACCGTAATTTTGGTACCTTTTCCTTTTTCGCTAACAATATCGAGCTCGGCATTGTTCAATTTGGCGTATTCTTTAACAAGAGCCATTCCCAATCCGTTACCCTCATATTTCCTTGTATATCCTGTTTCTTCCTGACTGAAGGGACGGAAAATATCCTTAATAAACTCTTTTGACATACCAATTCCTGTGTCTTCAACATCTACACACAGAAGTGTTCCCGATTCATAAATTCTAATTGTAACGCTTCCGTCATCAGTATATTTAATCGCGTTATCAACCAGATTATTAAAAATTTGATAAATGGTGTACTTATCACCAAGTACATCATCACGATCACTCTTGATCTCAAAATTCAGTTCAACATCCTTTGTGGAGGCAATATAGCGCATCTCTTTGATCAAATTTTCAAATATATCGGCGACAAGATTAAATCTATCAATTCGAGGCGTGTAAGTTTGTGTTTGGATCTGCGACATATTCAGTATAAGATCGATTGTGCGGATTAATCTCAATCCACCTTTTTCTATTACCTGGAAACCATATTGAATGTCGTTTGTGATGTGGTCACCTACTTCTTCCTTTATCAGGGAAGCAAAACTCAATATCGAATTTATCGGGGTTCTTATCTCGTGAGATACCTGCGCGAGAAATTCTGATTTCAGCCTGTCAGATTTTTCAGCTTCTTCCTTAGCGTCAATTAACGCGGTACGTGTTTCTTCCCTTTCAGTTACATCGTAGCTTACACCAATAATACCAACCGCTTTACCGGAAGCATCAGTAAGAGTTGAATAGTGAGTTTCGTAAGTTTTATCATCCATCTTTCTAACCGCTGTGAACCATTCACCACGGTATGCTCTGTTAATATCGTTAATGATATCTTTATACTCACTATAAACATCAAAAACTGATTTACCCATAAGATTAGATGTTCCGGCCATCTCACCAACAAGCGCGCCACCCCTGTGAATAGTAATAACACCCTTTACATCCGCCACAAATAAAACTACAGGGAGATTATCGAGAACCGAATTCAATAATTTCTCATTTTTCTTAATCTCTTCAAGGGCAAATTTTTCGAACGAAATATCAGACTCGAGTGAAACATACGATTTCACACTACCCTGCTTATCATGAATAGGGGATAAAATAACGGAAGCCCAGTAGGTGGCTCCATTTTTCCTGCGATTTTTTATCTCACCCATCCAGGGTTCACCGAGCTGCAGAAAATGCTTGATTTTTTCCTTCTCCCCGGTATTGTAAATTCTCAGTATATCAATAGATTTACCCCTTATTTCAGAGAAAGTATATCCTGTAGAAGAAGAAAATATCGGGTTTACATACGTAATATTAAAATCATTGTCGGTAAGTATAATACACACCGGACTTTGATCAACAACAGTTGACATCACTCTGAGTTGTTCTTCACTTTTTTTCTTTTCCGTTACGTTTTTGACCGTTCCCATAACAGCAAGACGCTCTTCAAACTTGAAAAGCCCAACATGAATATTTACATAAACAACTTCGCCCGTTTTGGAAACAAGCGAAATTTCGTAATGATCCTGTGTGGTTTTTCCGGCAATTCTGTTAAAATAATTTTCAGCGACAAACTTTTTATCATCATCTTGCACAAAATCAACAAACTTCCGATTGATAAGCTCTTTTTTAGGGTATCCAACCATATCAGCAAGTGACTGATTAACAAAAGTTAACCTGCCATCCTGAATAAGAAAAATACCATCCTGAATATTCCCCAACAAGGAGCGGTATTTTTCTTCCGAATCCCTAATGGCGTTTTCTGCTCTTTTACGTTCGGTGATATTATTGACTATCAGAAAATACAATTGTCCTTTACCATAAGGCAAAGTGCTGTATATAACCTCTACGTCCCGTTTTTCTCCCCCGGCTTTATAATGCACCGACTCATAGTTTCCTGAATTAGCGGGAAATCGAACCCCGGGATCATAGCTTTCGCTCTCATTTTGTAATTCGAGATCTTTTAACGTAAGAGATTGAAGTTTTTTTTCAGGGTAGTCATAAAATAAACTCGCTGCCAGGTTCACTTCCACAATACGTAATGAGTATGGCTCAATGATCATCATTACATTTTTATTGTTTTTGAAGATTACCTGCTCACGAATCTCGGAGTATTCAATAACCGCTTTCCCACGGTCAACTTCTTCTTCCAGTTTCCCTGTATAGAGGTTTTTTCGATGATATAAAACGATAAGGGCAATTCCGCAAAATACCGCAAAGAGGAGAAGCAGTTTAAATTCAACAGTATCCCAGAGCGGATTTTCTATCACAATTGTGGAAGAACTGGTTGACGCGACAAGATCATTATAACCAATATACATCCTTATATTTATCTTATATTCGCCGGCGGAAAGATCAAAAAACGGGGCATAAGGTACTGTTTCCTCTTGATAAACACTATACCATTTATCATCAAAACCTTCCATATTTACAGCGTATGATATTTCATCTTCATGCACATACGATATATTTTTAAGATGTACGAAAAAGCCGTCTTCTTCCGCCTGAAGAATTATCCCGGGTTCATATGGGATAGTTCTAAGGTTTGTTTCTATTCTGTCAATTACAAGACGTGGAATCGCGGAATTTATTGAATCAAGCTTCTGATCCATAATAGATAATCCTTGCGATGTGCCTATCCAGATACTTCCATCCAAGCCGCTGTAGAATGCGTCCCGATTTGTTTCCATTCCAGGGATACCGTCATCAACACAATAATTTACAACTCTTACATTATCCCACTTGTATGCGCCCTTGTCAGTTCCGAACCAGAAATTGTAGTTATTATCCTTGCCAATAAAATATATTGGTCTGTCGAAACTGAAATCACCAAGCCATTTTCTTTTTAGAGTGTCCCCGGAAACAGTATATAAGTCGGATGATGATCCAACCAGCATTTCATCCGAACTTTCATAAAATGAATATATATTCTTTGTTGAAATATCTGATGGAGAAAAATAGTTTTTATATTTTTTCTCTTTTGTATCATAAATTAGAACTCCATGATACATCGACGCAATAACAGGAAAACCTGATGTGGATTTAAAGAGTTTTCTAAAATAGAGTGTTTCAGAAGTGTCATTTATAGTTTCGATCTCTTTATATTCATCTTTCGTCTTCAACCAAAGCTTTTCTTTCTGAAGAAAAAACAATGAGTCTTTTCCACCCGACAGAACAGAATAGGCGGCATCTTCATTTCCCGGGAGTTTAATCTGCTGAATTCGGTTTTTTCTATCTATATAACCAAATCCCATTTTTTCCGCGGCAAACCAGACATTATCATTAGAATCAGTCTCGAGATCTAAAATCCTGTAGTACACATTGTCAGGATTGGGTAATGAACCAATAGTTTTTTGAACTGAATTATTTTTGATAACGTGAAAAGTCGTGGGATTAGAGATTATAACACTACCATCTGATCTTGAAGAAATGGCTGTTACTTCTTCCGCAACAAACGAATTGCTCGTTCGGAGATTAAGAATGGAAAAAGCGTTAAAGCGGGAAACACCTCTTAAATTTGATATCCAAATATTATTTTCATTGTCAGGAAATACAGAAGTAGCACCATCAGCTATTGCTCCGAACTCGGGTGTAATTTCCTTGCGGATATTTCTGCGAGTATCATGAAAATAAACTTTGTTGGAGTATCCATATATATATATACCGTAGAAATCAGGCAGAAATACACTCCTCGATCTCGATTCAAAGTAGTTTTGAGACTCAACATCAAGAATCTTGATAAATTCGTTGTTTTCTTTTTTGAAAATACCAGTTTCAGCTAGTACAAAAAGCTCAGCATTCTGATTTTTTCTTACAGAGTAAATCTCGGTACCCGAAAACTGCATTATTTCTTTAATTTCACCACTGACACTTAAAGAAAACAGTCCGGATTGTGTCGCTACAAAAAACCCTTCATTAGCGGCTTCCAGCGCTAGAACACGAATGTTATGCACCCGTGACGGTATATTAATAGTACTCCAGGATTCACCGTTAAAAAATAAAAGACCTGCATTTGACCCGGCAACCGCAAGGTAATCAATACTATCTTTAGTGATGATATCAAAATCGAAGAAAAATGGATCTTTACCAAAATATTCAGGATAGGAATGTTTCATACAAACTGTATCAGAATCAAGTTTGAATATTTTCAGATATTCGGTATCAAGTAACCCCCATATGTTTCCATAGCTGTCCTTACGCAGACGAATGGTCGAATTTGCTGAACCCGGGTTATCTGAAATTTCGCTCCACTCGTAAGAATCGTAAATACCAAGCCCGTTACGTGTAGCGAATACCATTTTAGCATCGTTTCTCTGCTGGATATCGAACACCCTGGAGGAGGGTAATCCTTCACGTTCAGTGAACTTTCTGGAATGAAAATATTGTGCGGTAGAATTGGTAAATAAAACTGCCACGATGCAAAATATAGAGGCTAATCTATACAATCTGTACGATTCCGAATGATTATTGATACGTTTCTTGAAAAATCTGACTTACTTTTTACTCACAAAAGTTATTCGTGGTATTATATTATCGTTAATATTGTTCCTTAGTGTAATATACGCAACAAAAAAATAAATTGCGGTCAATATCAGTCCGAAAATGAAGGAGAAAAGTTCTGGAGAAGCAGAATTGGCGAAGAGATAATATCCAAATAAAATCCCGCCCACAAGTAAAAAGAGTGGAATTCCATAAACAATGAGAGAATATTTTAAAATCGAACCACCGCCGACCGATATCCGCACCTGGTCACCGGGTTGAACACCAATAGGATCTGATACACGAAGAATTTTGGTATTATCTGCTTTTGGTTTGCAGAATATTTTCGCTGAACACTCTTCGCAATTATCTGTACGAAGGAGCGCAACATCCGCTTTACCGTCAACCGATTCTATTACTATACCATCTTCATTAAATTCTTCGTGTATCATTTTGCTACCTGAATCCTAGTTTAAGTTTATATCCTGATCAGGTTTACTGTCAGTTCGTTGAATAGCGCCTGTACGGCATTTATCGAAAGGTATCTTGTCGGGATCAATAACATCATATTGTATGATTCCAAGATTGTTATCCATCACAACTCCGCCATCCGATTTTCTCGCGCATATACCACAGCCAATACAAGCTACCTTACAAACATCCTTGGAAGTTTTAGGGTCATCGTGGTTTTTGCAGTAAACAAATACATTATGGCTTTCAGGATGCATTTCGATGATATCTTTCGGGCAAGCCTGGGCACACATACCGCAACCGGTACAAAGTTCTTCTATTACTTCCGGAAGACCGTCTTCATTCATGAACATGGCGTTAAACGGGCATGCTTCAACACAATCGCCACCGCCAAGGCATCCGTAATAACACATTTTCTCGCCACCGGATACCAGATCCATGGCAGAACAGCTTAACGGACCGTAATAGTCGGCCATTTTCTTAACGGCTTCAGCGTTGCCCCCACGACATAATACTATTGGAAGTAATTTTTCGCTAGCACCGGCGTCAACACCCATGATAGTTGCTACTGCCTGAGCAGTTTCTTCTCCACCAACCGGGCAGCCGTTAACTTTGGCTTTTCCTTCTACCACGTTCACAGCAAAATCGTAACAGCCCGCTTTACCGCAAGCGCCGCAGTTTGCGCCGGGAAGAGCTTCATTTACTTTACCGATAAGCGGATTTTCTTCCACTCTCAATTTTCTATCTGCGAGGGCAAGTCCGCCGGCAAAAAGAAAACCAAGTCCGCCCATAGTTGATATCGCTATTATAAATCCTAAGTCCATGTTTAATCCTCCATCTATATTTAATTTACCGGCTTATTAAATCAAACCGGCAAAACCCATAAACGCCATTGCTAAAATTCCGGCAACTACCAATGTGATTGGAGCGCCCTGAAATGGTTTTGGAACATCTGCCAGATCAAGCTCTTCACGAATACCGGCCATTAGTGTGATAGCGAGTGTAAAACCGGCTCCGGCGCCAAGACCAAAAACAATTCCTTCAATAAAAGTATATTCTTTCAGAACAATAAACAAAGCCAATCCAAGTATCGCACAATTGGTAGTGATCAGAGGTAAGAAAATACCAAGTGCGCGGTATAGCGGCTGACTTACTTTTTTGATAAACATTTCTACAAATTGTACAAGTGAAGCAATTACAAGAATAAATGATACATACTGTAAAAACTCGAGATTATTTGGTACTAGTATCAGGTGGTAGATCAACCATGTAACAATAGATGTGATCGACATAACAAACGTTGCCGCCAAACCCATTGAAAACGCGGACGATATCTTGTTTGATACCCCGATAAAGGGACAAATACCAAGGAAATAACTTAATACAAAGTTATTAACGATTGCTGCGGAGAGAAATATCAATAACAGTTCCATTAGTTAGCCTCCAAAGGTTTTGTTTCCGCCTGACGTTTAGCTTGCCGATATTTTTCCACAATTGTGTTTCTTTCTTCCGCTTTTTTCTTTTCTGAATAAGAATTAAAAAAGCCCATCATCAATCCAAGTGTTAAAAACGCGCCTGCGGGAAGTATCATTATCAACCATGGTTCGTAAACTTCGGGCATAATCTGGAAACCAAGGATCATTCCTGTACCAAAAAGTTCACGTGTCGCGCCAAGTAAAAATAACGCGATAAGAAATCCTGTACCCATCCCAAGAGCGTCAAGAACCGCTCTGCCAACACTGTTCTTTGAAGCAAAAGCTTCCTGACGACCAAGAATAAGACAGTTGACAATAATTAGGGGGATAAATGGCCCCAACGCTTTACTTAGTGCCGGAAATTGCGCTTTCATTACCAGATCAACTATAGTTACGAATGTTGCTATGATGAGAATATATGCGGCAATCCTCACCTGTGAAGGGATCCAGTTTTTGATTATCGAAACAACAAAACTTGAAAATACAAGTACGAATGTTGTAGCGAGCGCCATCGCGATACCGTTTTCCGCGGAAACTGTTACCGCAAGCACGGGACACATACCAAGCACCTGTTTGAATACAGGATTCTGATCCCACAATCCTTTTATAAATTCTTTTGCCGCTGTTACTTTATTAGCCATATCAGTTAGCCTCCCCTTTTAATGAGCGGAGTTCTTTAATTCCGGAATTGATTATATCTACTACAGCTTTTGAAGAAATTGTCGCGCCGGTAATAGCCATAATCTCACTATCTTTTGAAGGTTTCGCGTTTTTAACGACAGTTATCAGAGGTGAAGTTATTACCCCATTAAACTGTCCCGGGAACCATTCGGGGTTAGCTTTATCTGAAGGGTCGGTGACTATTTTAGTACCAAGACCCGGTGTTTCAACCTGTTCAAGAACTCTTAATCCAACAACTTTGCCAAGGTCATTTGTTACACCAACCATCAATCTGATTTTCCCCTGAAATCCGTTACCTTCGTAAGGAAGGGCATAACCTAATTCATTTCCCTCTTCGTCGGTCACTTTATAAAGGTCAAATGCCAGATCTTCTACTTTTTCATATTTTTTTGCTTCAGGCTGAACTTCAAATATGGCTGCTTCAGTTTCACGCTGCCTGTGTTCAGCTATAAGAGGGTCTGCCCATCCGCTTAACTGAGAGAGCACACCACCCGAAATAACGCCAATAACAGATAATGTTACAAGCATATGTATTATCGTTTTCATTTAGCCTCCCCGAAAATAGTTGGACGCGTATATCTGTTGATGAGGGGTACAAATCCGTTCATGAAAAGAATGGCATACATTACACCTTCCGGTAATCCACCGAAAAGTCTTATCATAACCAGAACAAGTGAAATACCTAATCCGAAAATCCACATTCCTTTTGGTGTTACCGGTGAGCTAACCCAGTCGGTTGCCATAAAAAATGTTCCAAATAAAAATCCGCCTGCGGTGAGCTGGAATATTGGATCAGGAAAAGTTGTACCGTCGATCAACCAGAACAGACCGCCGAAGATGACCATACCAAGAATCATCGCAAGTGGTACGCGATAGTTTATCACACCCGCAAATACAAGAAATAATCCACCAATCAGTACGGCAATCGCTGAAGTTTCCCCTAAAGAACCGCCAATGTTTCCAAAAAACATATTTGAGACTTCCGTACCAACTTTATCAAACTTGAACGCCGCGAGAGGAGTAGCAGATGTTACACCTTCTACCGCGTAATTCGGCACGGTCCAGGTAGTGATCTGAACCGGAAAAGCCGCCTGAAGGAATGCCCTTCCAACGAGCGCAGGATTAAAAATATTAAAACCAAGACCACCGAAAATTTCTTTTCCAAGCCCTATTGCAACAACAGCTCCCAACGCCGTGAAAACAAGTGAAAAGTTGGGAGGCACGATTAACGCTAGCAACAATCCGGTAATAACCGCCGAACCGTCACCGATAGTAATTTCTCTTTTTCTAAAATATTTAACGGCTGCTTCTGTTAAAACGGCAAATAAAACGCTCACTGCCATTATAAGAAGCTGATAAAAACCGTAAAATAAAACTGCCGAAATCATACAAGGCACAAGCGCGATAACAACCATCCACATAGCCCGTTTTGTTGACCAGCGGGAGTGAACATGAGGCGAACTCGCGAACTCAAGCTTGTATGAAGGATTTGCCGTAATTGTTGTCATTTTTTACCGTATTTTATCCTTATTAGTTGTTATGCAGACTGTCTTTCGCGTTGCAGCCTGATCACATTTTGTTTTCCCAATCTTATCCACTGTACCAACGGAATGTTAGCCGGACAAGTATAGGCGCAAGTACCACATTCCATACATACTGTTATACCCAGTTGTTCAGCTTCTTCAAGCCTACCCAACTGTGAAAAACGAGCCAATTTTGTTGGAACGAGATTTAACGGGCACGCGTCAACACACATTCCACAACGGAGGCATGGTGTTTCTTCGGGATTATTTATTTCTTCTTCTGTAAGCACGAGTAAACCGGAAGTAGCTTTCATTACGGGCGCGTCAAAATCGAATTGCGCAACACCCATCATAGGTCCGCCAACAACCACTTTTTTTGCGGTATCTTTTACACCACCGCAATACTCAAGAATATCCACAAGTGGGGTACCGACACGAACGATAACGTTTTTAGGTTCGTTAATTCCGAGTCCTGAAACTGTCATAGCGGCAGTCAAAACTGGCTCGCCCTTGACAACGGCGTCATTAATCGCGATAGCGGTACCGATATTCTGGATAACACATCCCACATCCATCGGAAGTTTTCCTGGAGGTACTTCTCTTCCGTTGACCGCTTTTATCAACATTTTTTCCGCACCCTGAGGGTATTTGGTTTGAACCACATCAACTGTAACGTCATTCATACCGGCAACAGCCTTGCGCATTACATCAATCGCTTCGGGTTTGTTGTTTTCAATACCAATTGAGCCTTTTTTAACTCCGAGTGCTTTCATGATTATTTTCAACCCGGTTATCACTTCATCGGGTCTTTCAATCATATAGCGGTCATCGCGTGTAAGATAAGGTTCGCATTCACATCCATTGAGGATTACAGTATCGACTACTTTATCTTTCGGAGGAGTAAGTTTAACGAATGTCGGGAACGCAGCTCCACCCTGACCAACTAATCCGGCGAGGCGCACCCTTTCTCTGATCTCTTCAGGTGTAACTGTTTCCGGATCAAGAGAAGGCATAAACTCAATTTCATTTTCTTCATCAGATTTGATTATAATAGCTTCGGCAGGGAACCCCGAAACGTTTTTCTCTTTAGTGATTTTCATTACTTTTCCGGAAACCGGGCTATGTACGGGAGCTGAAATAAACCCGTCGGGTTCAGCAACAACCTGACCCGCTTTAACCGTATCACCTTTTTTCACGAGGGTTTTGGCGTCTTTACCGATGTGCTGTTTGAGAGGAAGAATAACCATATTTGGATTTGGCATTACTTCAAACGCACTTTTTTCAGTCAATTCTTTGAACTCTGAAGGATGAACTCCCCCTTTGAACGATTTGGCTTTACTGAAAATACTCATCTTTTTGCCGTATTATTTCACAATGTTTGGATTCTTTTATATTATTTAAATATTTAGAACATTAATTGTGCCACAGCCGGTAAACCACTAATATCAATTTCCTTATAAAGAAATCATTGAAAACAGGACAAAAGGTATATTCGAGAATTTTTTCCTGATTTAGGGTTCGGATCGGTTTTCCATTTTTGAAAATGTAATTTTTCAATTGAGAATAAAAACACCGTTGGTATTTTTTGATTTTTTTCACTCTCAATCACCGGCACAATTAAAAATCAGAACGAAACCTTTTAACAGATATCGGCATCGTAATGTTTGCTTTATAATTATGAAATTTATGGAGATTTTCCATATGGATGCAATTTATTTCAAAGAATTATTTCTCGAATGCAATTATTATTATTTCATTTTTCTATTTTCACCTGATAAATAATTTTCACATCAAGTATTATTTACCCTCATGGGCTTTGTGCAACTCTATTCGCCATTACGAACAGTATAATCCTGATTTTCCCATACTAATATATTCTGGATTCCTGCCTGCGCAGGAATGACACCATTTTTTATTTGGTTGATAATAACAAAGCTCGCGGTTATTTATCATTCAGTTTCATTTTTTTGCTGTGGGGGGTTCCGGATAGTAAGAACACTAAAAGGAAATCATTCCCCTTCTCATATTGATAGGAGAAGGGGTTAGGGGTTGAGGTCAGTTTATGTATTTTTAACGATTTGGGTTCCTGCCTCAGGCTTATATACCAGGATGACAATATCAAATAATTGTGAATTTAGTTAATTATTCTGTAATTTTATTTCCGGTTTCGGTCACTCTTTTTGTATTCCGTTATGAAAAAATTTCTCTTAAAAATTTCGGTACTACTTTTTGGCTCTTTTCTGGCGCTTCTTCTTATACCGGAATTGTATGAGTACGCCCAAAGTGACTTGGCAAGATTCAAAACTTTGCGGGATGACATAGAAAAAAGGGAAATGATTTCCGGCGGATTGTTATTTTTTGGAAACTCTGTGGTTATGTGCGGAGTAAACGGAAACCTTATTGATGATTCATTAAATACCGCAAAATCAAAATATTCCTACGCTCTGAATTATTCCTCTCCAGGACAGAATATTCTCGAAAGTATAATTTTTGCAGATGAAGTTGAATCACAAAATTCGATTTATCTTTTCGGATTTACGGTGAATGATCTCTTTGATGATTCACTTGTGATAGCTTCCAGTAAAAAACTGGCTTTATACAACTACGGATTTGAACCCGATAGCGTTTCTCTTTCAACAATTTCCGAATTGTATGACCCCGAGCTTTCCGAAGTATATTCATCATCGTTTCTTCTAAACAGCTATAAATCGCGTTCAATTGTACTGGAAACTTTAAATTCATTTTTGCGAAATACTATTCGTGGCGGTGGACTCAATATCAACAAGGCATACACAGATATTAAGCACCCGCAGCCTTATACAGAGCGAGTTCCGAATAAAAAATTAGTACTTCTACTTGATAAAAAGTACGGTAATATCAATCGGAATGAACCCGAATTACCCTCCAAAACTGTTAACATCATGCGATTTATTTCAGAGAAATATTCCATTGAGGGTAATATTGTTATTTTTATTGTTTTACCAGACCATCCGTACCTGCAGGAAATTTCTCCACAGGGATTTTATAAAAATCTCGGTGCTCAGTTAAGCGAGATATCTGAATTGACCGGCTCCATAATTTTAAATTACAGCAGATTTTTTGATAGCGAACTGATGTTTGTAGATCATACACACTCCACCCCCGAAGCGGCTGACAGTTTAAGTAAACAGATCTTTTCCGACCTTTTGCGGGGGGTGAAAAACTAATGCTCTTCTATACCCTGCCATTTTTCGTTTTTCTCGTTGTGTTAATTTCACTCCTCCTCGTAACCAGGGGGGAGAACAAAAAAAAGCTGATTCTGCTCACCGGCAGCTATATTTTTTATATGTGGTGGAATCCCGCGTTTATAACCCTCATAATACTCTCAACACTGATTGATTATAACCTCGCGAAACGAATAGAAATTACCGAAACCCAACACAAACGCAAGATATTACTCGTATTAAGTCTGGCGGCAAATCTGGGAATACTTGGATTTTTCAAATACGCCAATTTCTTCCAAGATAACCTTTTTATACTAATGCGGCTGTTCGGATATGAACCTGGCTGGAGTGCGTTCAACATTATCCTCCCAGTGGGGATCTCATTCTACACTTTCCAGACAATGAGCTACACAATCGACGTATACAACCGAAAGCTGAAAGCAACCCATTCACCTCTTGATTTTGCCGTTTTCGTGAGTTTTTTTCCTCAGCTTGTCGCAGGCCCAATTGTAAGAGCCGCGGATTTTCTACCTCAACTTGCAAAACCGGTCAAGTTAAACCGGGATAGTTCTGCTCTCTTTTTATTTTTGCGGGGACTTGCGAAAAAAGTAATAATCGCGGATAATATTTCTATCTTCGCCGATGCTGTTTTTAACGATCCCGCCGGCTGGAACAGCATTGTTATCTGGGTAGCCACTTTCGCGTTTTATATTCAAATTTACTGCGATTTCAGCGGGTATTCCGATATGGCTATTGCAGTCGCGCGTTTACTAGGGTTTGATCTTATGCTCAATTTCGACAGGCCCTATTTCGCTAACAATCCCTCGGTCTTTTGGAAAAAGTGGCACATCTCTCTTTCGAGCTGGCTAAGAGACTATTTATACATCCCGCTTGGTGGCAACAGGGGATCAGTATTTTTCACATACCGTAATCTAACATTAACAATGCTACTCGGAGGTCTTTGGCATGGCGCAAGCTGGAATTTCGTACTTTGGGGGGCACTACATGGATTCCTTCTAATTGCGCACAGACTCATAGTCTATCTGCTATCGCTAATTCCCGAAAATTATAAAATTAAACCGAATCTGATAACAAAAATAATCTCAATTGTTACACTCCAATATTTTGTGCTTCTTACATGGATTCCATTCCGGCTCGTTGATTCCGACAAAATGCTTTACGCTCTGAAAAAGTTTATCTTTTTCGATTTTAATTTCTCGTTGACCAATCTCGGACTCGAGGCAATGGCAGCATTCTCTACAGTAGCACTGATGGGATTTTTCTTCCTGCTGCATTTTTATTCGGAAATATTCGGCGGTATTGATGAAAAGCTTGCAAAATCTAACCGAATAGTACAATACACTGCCCTTCTGATTATCGGATTTCTACTTGTATTATTGTTCCCAACGAACGAAGCTCCGTTTATTTACTTCCAGTTTTAATAAAGAGAAATATCGCACACCCGGAAACTTCTTTTTGAAAAAACATTGGATTCCTGCCCCACCCAGGTCGGCTAAACAGGAATGACAGTAAGATTGTACAATCCTAATACGGTTGTCATGCCTGCGCAGGGAGGCATCCAGTTTCAGGATCATACACAGATTATTATTTTTATAGTATGCAATACTTCGTTTATATAATTACAAATAAAAGAAACGGAACTCTTTATATCGGGATGACAAACAATCTTGCACGAAGAGTCTGGGAACACAAAGAAGGTCTGGTAGAAGGATTTTCCAAAAAATATGATACAAAATTGTTGGTCTATTATGAAAAGAGCAATAATGTTTCAGACGCCATCGCACGGGAGAAACAATTAAAAAAGTGGAAACGGGAATGGAAGTTGAGGATAATTGAAAAAGTTAATCCCGATTGGGGTGACTTGTCCTTGAATTTACTCCTTTAATTAATTCTGGATTCCTGCCTCCGCAGGAATGACAGTAAGATTGTACAATCCTAAAACGGTTGTCATGCCTGCGTATCCGCCGGTGGCGGAAGGCATCCAGTTTTTTACACACCAGATTACTATTTTTATAGTATGCAATACTTCGTTTATATAATTACAAATAAAAGAAACGGAACTCTTTATATCGGGATGACAAACAATCTTGCACGAAGAGTCGGGGAACACAAAGAAGGTCTGGTAGAAGGATTTTCCAAAAAATATGGTACAAAATTGTTGGTCTATTATGAAAAGAGCAATAATGTTTCAGACGCCATCGCACAGGAGAAACAATTAAAAAAGTGGAAACGGGAATGGAAATTAAGGATAATTGAAAAAGTTAATCCCGATTGGGATGCTTGTCCTTGAATTTACCCCTTTAATTAATTCTGGATTCCTGCCTCCGCAGGAATGACAGTAAGATTGTACAATCCTAAAACGGTTGTCATGCCTGCGTATCCGCCGGTGGCGGAAGGCATCCAGTTTTTACACAACAGATTATTATTTTTATAGTATGCAATACTTCGTTTATATAATTACAAATAAAAGAAACGGAACTCTTTATATCGGGATGACAAATAATCTCGTTCGAAGGGTCTGGGAGCACAAAGAAGGTCTGGTAGAAGGATTTTCCAAAAAATATGGTACAAAATTGTTGGTGTATTATGAAGAGAGCAATAATGTTTCAGACGCCATAGCACGGGAGAAACAATTAAAAAAGTGGAAACAGGAATGGAAATTAAGGATAATTGAAAAAGTTAATCCCGATTGGGGTGACCTGTCCTTGAATTTACCCCTCTAATTTATTCTGGATTCCTGCCTCCGCAGGAATGACAGTACGATTGTACAATCCTAAAACGTTTGTCATGCCTGCGTAGGCAGGCATCCAGTTTTTAGAAATATAATTTAAACCCATCCTATCCGCCTTGGGCGGACTTCCCTTTGTTAAAGGGAAGGACTTTTAAAGCAAATTGACGAATATGATTTTCTCCCCTCCATTTGCCAAAGTTTATCCCGTGAAGCGGGAGGAGGGTCCGCCGCGGCGGAGGGGGTGGGTTCTGTTTTCAGTTTTAAAGACCTGATGCCCACTCCACCTAAAGCTAAAGGGTACTCAAATACTACCGTAGTTTTACCTTCACCTCATCGGATGTCAACTCACCCGATTTCAACCGCACAAGATAACTCTCCCCGGAAACAAATGGTGGACGCATTTCCAGTTCATTCACACCACCGTTATTGGAGAGCATCACACTCATGCTTCTCCATGTGTTACCATCATCAAACGAATATTGAGGAATTACCGATTTCACCTCTTTATCCGCCGTCCACTTGATCAGACAACTTCCGTCGCCACCTCCGGCAATATAGCCACTTTGTGGTATCTCAACATTGATTGCAGGCATGATGTGAAGGTAAAAATGAGAATCACTCATATCGGTTGTATCATGGTTGCTTGAGTCAAAAATACGTATGCGGGCCAGAGTTGATGGCTGCCCGAGCGGTATTGTCCACAAATATGCACCCGTGGAATGATAATTATTCACAATTGGCAGCCATGTCTGACCATTGTCACTGGTGTATTCAATATCGACAAAATCAATTCCTGCAGAGATCCATGTAATCAAAGTATCGTTTCGGTTCGGTTCACGATAAACGTACTCTCCACCATTCGGGAAAGTCCACCTCAAAAGTTTATCCTCAGGATGAATTGTAAAAAAGTTATCCGATTGATCGCTTGGTGAACCATCTGAAGCGTCAAGCACCCTTATAAGACACAAATCTGATCGAAAGTCTATACTTGCCGGGATAGTCCAGTTATGGAGACCGTTACTCGGGACATTATCCGCGACAGGTTTCCACTCAGCTCCGCCATCGATGGTGTATTCTATATCCACATTTTCAATATTTGTCGCGTTCCAGCGAATCTCAACAGTTGTTCCGGTAAGCCAATCCTCACCCCCGTTAGGACTTTCGACGGTAATTCCCGGCTGCGGGGATATAGTAAATGTACCATTACTTTCATCCCGTGGTGAACCCGATACCGCTTCGGTGATCCTTATCCTGTATTTTTCCGACGGGATCGAAAAACCTGTCTCATAAAGTCCGTCACTTGGCGTGTTAGCCACAAGAATAAACCAATCTTCCGGCGAAATCCCGTTATTGATCGTGTATTCTATCTTCACATTCTCCACACCGGTGGAGTTCCAGATTATATTTACCGGTTGACCCGCCACATAAAGTTCACCCCCGTTGGGTGATGTTATTTCAAGAGATGGGACGGGTTTTATTGTGAACAACCCGTCACTTTCGTCTACAGGGGTATTGTCAGTAGCATCAAAAATTTTGATTTTGCACTGTGTTGAATTCACATCCGGTATCGGGTGCCACGCATACGAACCTGTATTAATGACATCCTCCGCGAGAGTCTCCCAATTTATTCCGTTATTGGTACTGTACTCAATTGACACGGTTGAAATAGCCGAAGCATCCCATGTAATGTTGTGGTTGGTTCCAGCCTGCCACTCTTCACCTCCATTCGGTGAGTTTAGCGTAATAGATTGCTCCACCTGGTTCCTTACCTGAAAATTTTCGTTGGAGATATCATACGGAAGACCATCCACAGCATCACTTATCCTCACACGGCATTGCGATGAATTTATTGATGGAACAGTGGTCCAGTTGTAAACTCCGGTACTGGGAACACTCTGTTCAACGACTGTCCAGACAGCTCCTGAATTGGATGTAAACTCTATCTTCACATTCTCAACGCTTGTACTTGTCCAGCGAATATCATAAGGTACACCGGATTGTAGGACCTCTTTTCCATCGGGAAAGGTGACCATGATCTCTGTTTCGGGCACAATGGAAAACTGACTGTCGCTTTCATCTGCGGGAAGTGTATCATCCACATTTTCAATTCTGATTTTACAGTTAGTTGAGGCGGTTACAGGAACCTGTTCCCAACTGTAAAAACCGTCACTTTCGGTATTTTCTGTAATGACATTCCAGTTTATACCATTATTGGTTGTATAGAGAATCCTGACGTTTGAAACTCCACCCGAAAGCCACGTGATTGTTTCTGTAGTACCCGATTCCCAGTTTTCACCACCGTTGGGTGTTGTTACAGTGATAAATTGCGGTATATTGGAGCTGATTGTAAATACTTTATCGGAAATATCCATTGGCAGACTGTCTTCAGCATCCGAGATTTTTATCAGACATAGATTAGAGTTAATATCGGGGATATTATTCCATATATATTCACCGTCATTTGTTGTACCTGAAACAATTCTCACCCAATCTGCCCCGCCATTTTCTGAATAATCGATATTCATACTTTCAATACCATCAAAATTTGAAGGCATATTTATGGCATGAACTTTTCGCCCACCTTTTCTTTTTGAGAATTTTGAGCTGACACCGTTCTGCGGAACATCCCAGGTAATTGTGAATGAAGTTCCTGCGCTTATCACTTCACCACCATTTGGCGCGGTAACCGAGAATGATTCTTCCGGAATTATTGTAAACACCTCATCACTCAAATCTGAAGGGAACCCATCATCAGCGTCAGAGATTCTGATCCTTGCCATAGTTGTTGGAGTTGAGGGAAGTCCGGTCCACATGAAATAACCATCACTCGGAGTATTACTTGTTAATAACAGCCAGGTTAGACCGTTGTTTATTGTGTATTCAATTTTAACATTTTCAACTTCGCTACTGAGCCATGTAATCTCCTGAGAAGTACCACTTTGCCAGTACTCACCTCCGTTCGGGGAAGTAATTTTCACAAATTGTGGAATAAGAATTGAAAACTTGGAATTGGAAATATCAAATAATCCGTTAGGGGAGACATCAGAAACTTTAACCAGACAATTATCAGAAACAAAATCCTCGTCCGGCTTCCATACATATCTGCCCGCGAAAGCCGGAGCAGCGGTTTCGATCAGGAGCCAATTGCTTCCGTTATCTTTCGATATTTCTATACGAAGCATTTCAATACCGCTGAAACTCCACTCTACTTCAAGCGAATCGGAGACGATAAATACCTCGCCTCCGTTCGGTTTTTTAAGCTCGAGGGAAAGTGTAGAGGATTTTACTATACTGAATACTCCCCCGTTAAGTACAGTCAGGGTGCTGTCGGCAGTTACAATTTTCACCCGGCATTGATTTGATGTTACATTGGGTATCGGGTTCCATACATAACTACCGCTATTTTCTATATTGGAGACTATTTGAGTCCAGCTGCTTCCATTATTTGTTGAATATTCAATATTGACCCGCTGCTTAACATTTTCGCTACCCCATTTTATCTCGAACGAAGAAGCTACAACAATTGAGTCACCGTTCGCTGGAGAATTGATAGTTATACTTCCTGTGGTACCTCCGGGTGATACCGGATCGCCACCTGTATTGAGTTCATCATCTTCTTTAAGTTTACATGACACCGCTACAAACACTATCAGCAAAAATAAAATAATCCGTTTCATCTTCTCACTTCGATTTATTTCTGAGTGATAGTTCGAAAACCGTTCCAAAAGTTGTAAAAATTACTTACAACTTTTATCGATTAGAAATTCAAAACCGATTTGAACCGCTAAGCTGTTGTATTTATTTAGTTTGCGTATATTTTAAGGTTAGCTCACCGGACTTTGCGTCTCATTTTGTAAGCACAGAGTTAAGAAAACGGATAGATAATTTTTACTTGTAAAGTAGAGAAGTGTAAAAATATTTTCAGGTATTTTGATATGAATTTATCATCGTTCGCACTGAATCTCTGAACATACGGGGCGATAAGCCGAGAGATTCCATCAACGATATATCCAGCGATACATCCTGCACATCCGGCATTCCGGGTAGATCATGCATCGAAACAGAGTCTATACTTGATTTTGATAGATTCGCCTCTTCGCATAAAATTTCAGCCATCTCAACTCTGGATAATCTTTCCACTCCCCCAAAATTCATGGTGATTCCGGCAACATCAGTTCTAATCAGTTCGGAAATAATCCGGGCAGCATCACTTAATTCAAGGGGTGTTCTGTACTGATCGTAAAATAGTTTAACAGATTCGATTTGTAAAAATTTCTGATATGTATTAAAGAAAAAATTAGTTCGTCCGTTTTTACCAAAACCAAAAAGAAGAGCGGTTCTGAGAATGATGTAGTTATTGAAAACCGACTTAATTTTTTCCTCTCCAATAAGTTTGGTTTCAGCGTATAATGAACGGGGATCTTTTTTTGATTCTTCCTTCAAGAATTTTCCACGGTAGCCCGCGTAAACCAGATCGGTGGAAGTATATATCATCTTCGCCCGATATCTCTCGCACAATCGCGCTATATTTTCAGTCGTGTTTACATTTATGTTGTAGATTAAGTTTTTGTTCCCCCCGTGTGCCTCTTTTACAGACGCGACTGCAGCGAGATGTATTACAACATCCGGATTAAATTGCTCAAATAGTATTTCCAGCTTCGCAAAATTTGTTATATCTACAGATGCAGAGTTAAATAATCGGGTATTAGCCGGTACAGAATTATAAAGAGTGAGCAGATCATGCTCCTTTGCAATCTGCTCATTAACATATTGCCCGAGTAACCCGGATCCGCCTGTGATCAATATCCTCATGGTAACGCCAGTTCTCCCAGACTCGTCAATTTCTTGGCACCCGTCACTGATGGAACATTGGCAGAGTTTCCGGAGATAAATTCGTTGGCGAGCACTGCAAAACAGACTGCTTCTTTCTGGTCGGCGTCCACACCAAGCTTATCAGTAGTCGCAATCTTCACATCATTACCAAAATGGTTTTGAAGTTGCTCCATGATAAAGGGGTTCTTTGCGCCACCACCACTTACAAAAAGTTCATTAAGGGGCAATGTTGGAGTGTATAAATCTCCCTCATCCATCAGCGCGAAATTATAATAAACCGCATGCGCCGTGTATTTCGAGATTGTGTGGATAATATCTTCCTTCGGAATTTCAGCGAAACGTAAAATGTGCTCGTTAATAAACTTTTCGCCATAATATTCACGTCCGGTTGATTTCGGAGGTTTTTGTTTTACATAAGTGTCGATCTCAAATAAATATTCCGACAATTGAGCGTTAAATTTACCCGAATATGCAACTTTACCCCCTTCATCATACTCTTTGCCATAAAAACGTTTCATCAGAGAGTCGATTAGCATATTTCCTGGTCCGCAATCAAATGCCATAACCTCATCAGCAGTGCACCCTGCTTTAAGATATGTAAGATTACTGATACCTCCAATATTCAACAATGCCCGACTGGTATCAGTATGTTTGAACATGATATAATCAAAATAAGGTACAAGTGGCGCACCCTGACCACCCAATGCCATATCGCCGTCACGAAATTTAGAGACAACAGGAATTCCTGTAAGTTTCGCCAAAACCGATCCCGACCCGATTTGCAAGGTGCTCACTACATCTTTACCAAACAGTTTTTGGTTGTTCGGAAGGTGATGAATTGTTTGACCATGCGAACCGATTAAGTCTATTTCACTTAGCTGAAGTCCTGCTTTACTTGCCGTTTGAGCTATTGCGTCCGCATAAAATTGCGGAATGAGGAAATTCAGTGAGCTGATCTCCTCGATATCAGCAGATTCAACACGGGAATTTTTTAATACAAAATCTTTAAATCCTTCGGGATAGGAAATCTCTTCAAACGCGAGTACATCGAGCGAGGTATTTTCACCATTTCCTGTGATTTTCACAATTACTACATCTATACCGTCAACTGAAGTTCCACTCATCAATCCGACGACAATTCTGGTATCTTTTTTTGATAAATCGATTAACTTTTGCATATTTGGCACCATATTAAATGAACAAAATATCCGGAATTATATGGAACATTTATTAGGAGCGCACACATCAATATCCGGGGGCGTTGAAACCTCTGTTGACCGCGCTCAAAAACTCAATTTTACCGCCATGCAGATATTCACAAAAAACAATAACAGATGGCAGGCAAAACCACTTTCTGAAGAAAGTATTACTTCTTTCAAAGACAAACTTAGTAAATCGGGGATTAAATTTGTAGTATCTCACGATTCTTATTTGATAAATCTTTGCGCGAAAGATGAAGCACTCTTGAAAAAATCGAGGGACGCGTTTGTCGATGAACTTGAACGTTGCGAACTTCTGGGTATTCCCCATCTGAATTTTCATCCCGGCGCACATGGCGGCAAAGGTGAAGATTACGGTATAAAAATGATAGCGGAATCTATCAATCTTGCACACCAGAAAACAAAGGGATTCAAAGTTTCCTCCATGCTGGAAGCTACAGCCGGACAAGGAACAAACCTCGGATACAAGTTTGAACATCTTGCGGGTATTATTGAACTTGTGGAAGAAAAAGAGAGAATGACCGTCTGTATCGATACGGCTCACGTTTTTGCCGCGGGATACAACCTCAAAGACAAAAGTGATTACAATAAGGTTATTACCGACTTTGATGAAATTATCGGACTGGACAGGCTACAATGCTTCCACATAAACGACAGCAAAAAGGAACTTGGCAGCAGAGTTGACCGACATGAACATATCGGTGACGGGTTTATCGGATATGAAGGTTTTCGAAACATTATGAATGATGAAAGACTGGTCAGAGTACCAAAAATACTTGAAACGCCAAAGGGTAAAGAACAGCTCGAAGATCTTGATAACCTCGAAAAACTCAAAAACCTTATTGAAGATTAAAAGATAAAGATCATGTTTACCCGGTTTGCCCGTCTTGGGGGAACTTGATTAGGAATCTATTCATGCCCTCTGCATCTGGTGGATTCAAGGGGTGATACAGAACATGGACTGTCATTTCCGCCCCCGAGCGGAAATCTAATCACTGAATGCTGCGAAAATAGGTTTTGAATTGTCATTCCAGTTTACCCACCTTGGGTGGGCGAATTCGCCTGTGGCGAAAGGAATCCAGGACATTAAATTTGAAAAAACTGACCTCAACCCCTGCCCCCTTCTCCTCCAGGCAGGGGAAGGGGAACTACTAGCTTTCAATGTTCTTGCCACCCGAAGCTCCATTCTTCAATAAATTTGAAATTGAACGATGAATAACTTGTGACTCCGTTATTATCCGCCCAATAAAAAACGGTGTCATTCCTGCGGAGGCAGGAATCCAGAGATATTATATTGTCGCAATACCGCAACCAGAACCCACCCCCTCCGACGCGTCGGACCCTCCCTTTATCAAATGGAGGGGAGAAAAAAATTATCATCGTTAACTTGCTTTGAGAGTCCTTCCCTTTAACAAAAGGAAAGATGCTCCTGAGGCGCACAGGTTTAGGATTGGTTCAAATTATATTTCTAAAAGCTGGATGCCTGCCTTCGCAGGCATGACAGCAAGAATTCTACGGTCATTCTTGTTTACCCGCTATTGGTGGTTGAGATTGGAAACTATTCTCCGAAATGAGATGCCCTCTGCATTTGTCGGATGCAAGGGGTGATACAGAACATGGACTGTCATTTCCGCCCCCGAGCGGAAATCTAATCGCTAAATGCTGTAAAAATAGGTTTTGAACTGTCATGCCTGTTTCGCCGCCTTAGAATGGGCATGAATTCAAAGATGCATTATTATCGAGATATAACAACCAGAACCCACCCCCTCCGACGCGTCGGACCCTCACTTTATCAAATGGAGGGGAGAGAAAAATTATCATCGTTAACTTGCTTTGAGAGTCCTTCCCTTTAACAAAAGGAAGGATGCTCCTGAGGCGCACAGGTTTTGGATTGGTTCAAATTATATTTCTAAAAGCTGGATGCCTGCCTGCGCAGGCATGACAATACTAATTTTACTGTCATTCCTGTGTAGACAGGAATCCAGAGATATTATATTGTCGCAATACCGCAACCAGAACCCACCCTCTCCGACGCTTCGGACCCTCACTTTATCAAATGGAGGGGAGAAAAAAATTATCATCGTTAACTTGCTTTGAGAGTCCTTCCCTTTAACAAAAGGAAGGATGCTCCTGAGGCGCACAGGTTTTGGATTGGTTCAAATTATATTTCTAAAAGCTGGATGCCTGCCTGCGCAGGCATGACAATACTAATTTTACTGTCATTCCTGTGTAGACAGGAATCCAGAAAAAATTAAAACTGTAAATTAAAGGACAAGTCCTCCCAATCCGGGTTAACTTCTTCAATTATCCTCAACTTCCACTCTCTTTTCCACTTTTTTAATTGTTTTTCTCGTGCTATGGCATCTGAAACATTATTGCTTTTTTCATAATACACCAACAATTTTGTGCCATATTTTTTGGAAAACCCTTCTACCAGACCTTCTTTGTGTTCCCAAACTCTTCGTGCAAGATTATTTGTTATCCCGATATAAAGAGTTCCGTTTCTTTTATTTGTCATTATATATACGTAGTACTGCATACCATAAAATAATGATTCGTATTAAAAACTGGATTTACGGTTATTTCTTTTTAGCCGCCTTAGGTGGGCGAATTCGCCTGTGGCGAAAGGAATCCAGCCATGTTGAATCGTCGCAATGCTGAAGAACCAATCCTTCATCAAGAGTTCCCAAGACTCTTCCGGAGCCAGGCAATATAGCTAGGTTATACTAGTCAAGCTTATTTCTGGAATACCACTGAAATCCATTCATTCATGTGTTCAATTTCAACGAGGTTAAACCCGAGTGATGTGAACGCATCAAGGATATCTTCCTCGTCAATATCCAGTAAACCTGAAAGGATTGTGAGCTTTCCGTCTCCTGTTTTATCGTAAAATTCTTCCTTGATATCGAGCAGAATATGTTTGTTTATATTGGCGAGTACCACATCAAAATTGCTTTCGGGGATATCCTTAATTTCTCCCAGCACAAACTTAACACTTCTCTTGCAATCATTTTTTTCAATGTTCTCTTCACCGTTGATGAGGCACCATTCATCATTATCTACCGCAATTGCTTCCTTTGCGCCGAGTTTATGTGCAGCTATGGCAAGCACACCCGTCCCGGAGCCGACATCCAGTACCACATCGCCTTTCTTGATGTGCCGTTCAACCATCTGCACCATAAGTTTTGTGGTTTCATGTTCGCCGGTACCGAATGACATTTTCGGCTCAAGGTTAATAACAATTTCACCTTCGGCTGGATTGTATTCCTTGTAAACCGGACGAATAACGATCTTCTCACCCGGTTTTATAATGTTAAGATTCTGCTCCCACTCTTCATTCCAGTTTTTATTTTCAACGACTTCTGAAGACAGGTTAAAAGAATTTATAACCGCCATTTCTTTCAATTCATCGAGATAGTCCTTAACATCAGTTTCACTCAGTTTTTCTTTGTCGCCATAAATTTCCACATAATCATCATATTCGTACAAGCCGTCAATATCAAGTTCCCACAACAAGCCTGAAATAGTATCGATTTCAAATGGATCTGTACTGATATTATATTTTAGATATTCTTTCATTTTTCGTCCGGTTTTATAAGTATTTAACGATCAGTTCGCAAATCCTGTCCTGATAATAACGAGCCCGTGATGTTTTTCCAACAAAATTCTGCACAAATATTGAGAAGGAAATTTTCCCGCCTGAATTTGTATTCGCGTAACCCGAGAGAGTGCTTACTCCGCTAAGAGTCCCGGTTTTGGCAAAGATTTTATTATACGCCTCACCTCTGGTCATTCTATTTTCGAGTGTACCATCAATTCCGGCTATCGGCAATGATTTTTCGAAACGTGTATATTTATCTGGATATTTATAATAAATATGATTCAGTAACGCGATCATTAACTCGGGAGTTACCAGATTATAATGCGATACACCCGAACCATCCACGATGCGGTAATTTTCGGGATCCAGACTAATAATTGTGATCAGACTATCGATCATTTTAATACCATTTTCCGCTGAGGCAGGCTTGCCAAATCCTTCCAGACCCAAAGCGCGCAGCGTCATTTCCGCGCTAAGATTATCACTCTCCTTGTTGAGATTATCTAAAATCTGATCAAAGAAACGCGAAAACTTGTACATTATTTTGTTTTCAACAGGAACCCTGCCGGTGTCTGATTTACCATAAAAAAGGATACCGGATTCTTGAAGTTGTTCCTCAAAGAGTCGAAGAAAATATAATTCCGGTCGATAGAGATTGATTGTTATACTATCCGGAGTCTCCGATACTGACTGGAATCCTTTAATCTGAATTTCATTGTTTCGTTCCTTCCAGCCCCTTGTAATGGTAAGGTCGGAAGTATCCTCAGCAACGGTGACGGAATAGTTTGACACGGTATAATAATCGGAATATGGCTCCACCCGATAATTCACCGGTTCACCAATTTTTCCGGATTCGTAAAATATCTTTACTCCCGCGTCATTGATATTCAGAGCTGTCATGTATGGGAAATCAGAACCGGGATCATCATCCCACATCCAACCAACGCCCCAGTAAAGAGAATCAACGAGGGAAATATCAACATAAAGATTTCCCCTTATCTCTTTAACTCCCGATTTTACTAAATGATCAGTAAATTTTTGCAGATCGTGAGATGTAAAATCAGGATCCATTCCCCCAATAAAATAGAGATCACCTGTGTAAATTCCGTTTTCAAGTTTTCCGGTACCTGCAAGTTTTGTGGTAAATTTATAATCGATACCAAGAAATTCCATCGCAGTGATCGTTGTGATCACCTTCATATTGGAAGCGGGATGAAGCAATTTTTGATGATCGTAAGAATATATTTCTTTTTTGTCATCGAGATCAAAAATGTCAACTGAAATCCCGGCTGAATTAAAATATGGATCAGCCAATATTTTTTTCAGTTCTTCCAGAAATTTTTCCTTGTCAGCACCCGAAATCGGGGAAGCAGCAATTATCAGCAATAAAAAGAGGAATAGTTTTTTCAAAAGTAAACACGCTCCCTGAACTCAAGTCCCAATTCTTTAGTTACAAATTTTTTGGCTTCTTCGGTATCTACATCGCTCATACCCACAATTGTCATCACCACGCGGGTATAATTTTTCGCTTTTTTTACAAAATCGAGCATTTCTGCATGCATCTCGGGAGTTACGCGCATCAGACTAGCATATTGCTGCGGGTCAACAGAGTTTAGCGACACAGAAATCGAATCAATAATGCCTTCAAATTCCGGAGTGATATCACGATGATTGATCACATTACCATGTCCGTTTGTATTGATCCTCGTTGTTCCACCATTCTGTTTAACGTATGAAGCTACTTCCCTAATCACATCCCACCTGATTGTTGGCTCACCATAACCGCAGAAAACAATCTCTTTGTATTTGGTCGGGTCTCCAATTTCGGAGATATATTGCTCAACAGTGGGCTCTTCACTTTTTTTCATTTTAAGGTTATAACCTTTAATGACCGCATCGCCATCCTTATCACAAAAGACACAGTGCGCGTTGCATCTGTTTGTGGTATTGATATAAAGCGATTCACCAATTCGGTATGTATAGGAAATTTCCGGTTTATTACCGATTCCAAACAGTTTGAATACATTATATGATGTTGTTCTCGCAACATCTTCAACTGTTAAATTTTGAACTTCCGCAATTTTTTCAGCAACCAGTTTTACATATGCTGGCTCATTTCTTTTTCCTCGATGCGGTACCGGTGTCATAAATGGCGAATCGGTTTCAAGCAGCAGGTCTTCAACATCAATATGTCTGAGGATTTCTCTTAACTCTTCACGACTTTTAAAGGTGATATTCCCCGGAAAAGAGATCATATGGTTATATGTGATAAGCTCTTTTGCGTCCTCGAGAGACCCGGCGAAACAATGAAACTGAGCGCGGAGATCCTTATCACGATATGAGCGGATTATCTCCATCATATCTTCATTCGAATCCCGATTGTGAATAATAACCGGCAATCCAAGTTCCACCGCAAGATCGAGCTGCTCCCTGAAAGCTTTGATCTGAACATCTTTTGGAGAAAAATCGTAATAATAATCCAGACCAATTTCACCTATCGCCACAACTTTGTCATGGGCGGCAAGTTCTTTTATTTTATCAATCCACGAGCTATCCCAATCTTTTGTATCATGGGGGTGAACTCCGGCAGCGGCAAAAATAAAATCATATTTGTCAGCGAGTTTTATGGCTTCGATCGATGTTTTAATATCGGTACCGGGAATGATTATATAATCAACTCCGGTGGTTCTTGCGCGAGTTAAAACATCATCGAGATCATCCTGAAAATTATCAAAAAACATGTGTGCGTGAGTATCTGTGAACATTTCAAAACCTTATATTAAAAATCACATCACTATGTCCAAATTTAATGAAATATTTCGTATTGGTGAAATATTCGCGATCATTTCAACATAGTTGTAGTTAAACAGGTTGTAAACATTTACCCCGATTCTACCCGGAATATTATACCTGAACAACGCCGCGGAAAATCTCAGATCAAATGTTCGTATCTCTACACGGTTTTCACCATCAGCGACAAAACCAAAATCTATAAGTTCATCATCAATTTCATCAACCCTTGAGGAATACCTGAAATCAAATCCCGCTTCGAATATATCATAACGGTAGGTTGCCGAAAGATATAGCAGATGTTTGGGACGATATTTCAGGAATGAGCCCTCATCAAGGTCTTCGGTATCCAGAAAGGTATATCCTGTTTTAAAGTAAAAATCGCCCAGATTTAATCCTGATGAAAAATCAAATCCAGCGATTCTCGCGTTTGTCACGTTATCAAAATAAACGTATGGTTCGGTTAGATTTGTGGTATCCAGACTCGTTTCTATCAGGTCGAAGTAACGATTGTAGAAAATGGCGGCATCGAGTTCAAGAAAATCTGTCGGAGAATAATTTACACCTGTTTCGATGGAATAATTACTTTCCGATTTTAGATTTGTATTTGGTCTGACGGTTAATCCGCTTGTGATCGTTGAAGTAAATGTCTCTGCCACCGACGGCGCCCTGAAGCCGGTACCGAAAAAGAGTCGGGCTGAAAGATTCTCAGCGAATTTATAATTGACCCCTATTTTAGGCGAAACAGCCGATTCCTGGTTAAGATTTTTCCTTTTGTTAAAATCGTATCTTAAACCTGCGGTTAGAGTTACCGGGGCATCGAGCTTATAATCGCCATGGATATAAACTCCAAAGCCATAAGCATCATTCTGCCCGAATATATTCGCGTTAACGGTAGCGTAATTTAGTTCAACTCCTGATACAAACAGCAAATTGTCGGACGCTTCGTAGTCAAACTGAAATTCGTTACGCATCTGTTTCGAATTTGAAGCATTAAGGCTTTCCGATCCATCCTTCCAGTAGCTGTGATAAAAACTCAACCTGTTAGTAAATTTCAGTTTATTAGTTAGCTCCGAATTATATATCAGTCCGGTTAAAATTCTCTCGGAAGGTATCCGCTGACCCTGATCCGCATCGGGCGGGACGAGCGCGTTATTAAGATTTTTCCAGAAATTAAATGTTCCTTTATCCTGCACATACCCGTTCGCGAGAAAAGTCAGATTATCAGATTCACCAATAGGGTAACTCAGCTTAACATATCCGGCATATCTTTTTTTCCAGTCACCCTGACGATATCCCATATCTTCGGTACGGGTCAGTGAAAGCGCATATCCGAGATTTCCGGAATTATTTGAGTGACCGACTGTTAATCCGTTAAAAAACCTGTTACTTTCGGACCAATCCCATTGTTCGTTAGCCGGTTTATCATAAAACCCGCCGTATGTTCGCACAAAAGTAATTGGTGTACTGCCCGGTTTTTTAGTCAAAACATTCACAACACCGCCAATCGCGGAAGAACCGTATAGTGAAGAAGCGGCTCCCTTTATCACTTCAACTCGTTCTATTTCGGGCATTGGGAAAACTTCCCAGATAATTTCACCCGAGTCACCGGTGTACATTGGGATTCCATCCAGCGCGACAAGAACGCGCGTCCCCGCTCCCCTGCTATATCCGCTGGAACCTCTGATGCTAACCTGATCGAGGGTCATGGAAACTCCCGGAACATACCTCAGCGCATTATCAAGAGTAATAAAGTTTTTACGCTCTATCTCTCTGCTCTGCATCACAGCGGCGCTGACCGGTAATTCTTTAAGATTTTGTTCATGTTTTCCGGCTGTAACTACTACCGCATCAAAAAGAATAGTTTTCTCGTTCAGTATAATATTTAGTTTTGTATCTGAAGATAGGTTAACACTCTCCAATATTTTGCTCTCAAAACCTACAGCGGAAAACCTTATTGCATAGGTTCCTGCCTGAATACCATTTATTTCATAAAATCCATCACTATCAGTAGAAGCGCCATAATCACTAAAAATTATATTCACACCCGGAACAGGGTAGCCGGAATCGTCCGTAACTCTTCCGGTCAATTCAACTTTGTTTTGCCCGAAAGCAGTAAACACCGATAAAATCAGAAGCGCAATAATTCTATTCATTTATACCTCCCGGTGGTTGAACGGGCGGGTTATTAAAATCACAAACTATATCAATATCCCTCAAAAAAGTGCCTGGTGGAACAACAATTTTCTCCGGTTCTCCCACAGGATTGCTCCATAATCCAACTACCTTCCAGTCAGCGCGATTGAGGGAGAGTGCGGGAGTATTGCTTTGGGCAACAGCGAAATAAGAGTATTCTTCGGCCTGGATATTTTCTAGTGTAGCTTCATCAAGGGTGCTATATTCGTATTCAGAAACACCGAATGGAATTTCGAGACTCACATAACGTAAGTTCAATGCGTTAAAATCGGACTGTGATTTTAGCGAATCCTTGAAAATTACTATATGGGTGCGGGTTACGTCGGGAGACCAACTGCCTGTAAACGTTATGGTTCCCGATATTCCGGGGTCTTCAATATTGTCTCCTTCAGGAGCCAGACCTGTATCACACGAAACCAATACTACAATGAAGGTGAAAAGTAGTAATTTTTTCATAATCACCGATTTTTATGAACAATATAATAAAAACAGAAAGGAGATAAAATGGCTGAAATTAGTGATCAATTCCTGTATTAAAGCCACGGAAGTTTGTCGAGATCAACGTTGCCTCCGGAAATGATAACCGCAACTTTTTTCCCCCGGAAATTTTCCCGCTCTTTATATAGTGCAGCCAAAGGAACCGCCGATGAAGGTTCGATAATTATTTTCATTCTCTCCCACACGAGGCGCATTGCGGAGATGATCTCATTTTCCTCTACCAATACAATTCTCTCCAGCAATTCACCAAGAATTGAAAATGTTTTTGGAGACAGACTCGTAAGCAATCCATCGGAAATAGTTTTGGGATTTACTGATGGATGAATTTTCCCGTCACGCAGGGAGCGATATGCGTCATCCGCTCCGGCGGGTTCGCAACCAATAACTCTTGTTTTAGATGAAAAATAATTGGCGCTTAGGCACGATCCCGAAGCCAATCCGCCACCACCAACCGGTACAAAAATAAAGTCGGTTCCCGGTTTTTCTTCCAGAATTTCCTTGGCTGCTGTTGCTTGTCCTGCAATTATTGAATAGTTATCATACGGATGAATGAAAAGGGCATTTTCTTTTTCCACTACTTCTGCAAGAGTATCTTCACGCGCTTTCTGATTTGGTTCACAAAAAATAACTTCCGCTCCATAACTCTTAACTGCTTTAACTTTTATCTTCGGTGCAGTATTAGGCATTACAATAAATGCTTTAGCACCTCTTAATTTTGCCGCTAAAGCGAGTGCCCCGGCATGATTACCCGATGAGTGAGTTGCGACCCCATGTTCAAGATACGATTCATCAAGTCCCATTACCACGTTTGACGCACCCCTGAATTTAAAAGCACCTGCTTTCTGGAAGTTCTCGGCTTTAAAATATATTTCACATCCAACCATTTCGTTAATAGCTGTAGAGCTGAGTAGTGGTGTTTTTTTACCGTGAAAAAGCACTCTTTCATGAGCCGAAATAATATTATCTCTTGAAGGTCGTACTGATAAGAAGGGGGAATTATTCATAAAACATATCCGGATTTTTAACATTATCCCAGAAAAATCCCAGATGCGAAAGAGCCATATCCTGAACATATGTAAAATCTGAATTCGATACCGGCAAGAGGTTTTCAATTCTGTTCATAAATAATGGTGTAATAAATTCATTCGCCAAAATAACAGGATCTATCGGCTCAATAAATTGATGATTGATCATCTCTTCAAAAATCATCCACCAGAGTGAACGCGCATCATTCATATAATATGAAAGCGTTAGAATATTCTGCTCAAATACAATCGGCTGGTTGTTAAGCAAAAGTTTAAGGTAAAAACGATCTCCTTTGCTATCCCACTTTTTAACAAGTTTTAATACAAAAGACCTTAAAAAGTTGTAGGGACTGGTTAAATCATCCATCAAATCGTTTGTAATCAGGTTTGAGCCTGAAGTATTCGGACCGTAATAATCACAGACTTCTTCAAGCAATGTTGTTTTATCACGAAATATCTTACGGAATTCCTCTTCGGTGATTTGTAATTTTTCAACCAACATCGATGTAGTGGTTTTGTTCAGACCATTTACAGCAAATACTTCTACTGCCGAAAGCAGCATTAAACGTTGCTCTAAAATTTTTTCAGTCTCTTTTTGAGGAATCATGCCTTTCTTCTGTGATTTCACCGTAACTATTAACTTTTTGACCAATTATACGATATAAAAAGTCATGTATTAATTTACTGTTTAATTTCATTCCGTCAAATGATCTCGCGATACTTAAATTTTCACCCCGTATCAATTTGAATGAAAACACGTAGTTAGCATTACTATTATTCCACCCCCCTATTGTACCAAAACGAATATCATTGAAATATAAATTCTCTTCGTCAGAGGTTATCGAATAGTAACCGTTAGAAAACCATTTTAACTTTTTAACTGGTTCGGTATCTTCGAGACCTGCTAACTTGTGCCGATTAGTGGGAATATAAGTAAATTCAAGATTAGCCGTATCATCAAACCATGAATAGTAGGTTTCGTAGTACCCGTCTTCTGCCTCAAACAATCCCCTCCATAAAAAATTGTTAAACGGAGTAGGCGCGCTCATATATCTTGAATATTCAATATTATTCGATTTGGCGGCAGATTCAAATACTGAATTAATATATTGCTTATTCACCACTGTGAACATGAGATAGAACGAACTTATTCCCAAGGCGAAATAGTTCAGCCTCAGCCTCCGTGTGCTCCCCTTTTTGAAGAACATCAATGCCACAACCAAACCAAGAAATGGCAAGGTATAGAATGGATCAATAACGAAAATCGTATTCCATGAAACTCTGAAATCGCTAAATGGATTAAATATCTGCGTACCGTAATTTGTGAACGAATCGAGCATAAAATGTGTGATAATTCCCCAGAAAAATAGTGAGGTCCAGTCCCAAAAATTAGCTTCAGATTTTTTATAAATTTTCCAAAGCAGATATCCGAAAAGTGGGGCGAATAAAAAAGCGAACGCGAATGAATGTGAAAATCCTCGGTGGATTGACAATCTTGCGGTCTCGGAAACAAGCGGGTTAAACATTACATCCAGATCGGGTATTGTTCCTGCGACTGCGCCCCAGAATACTGCTTTGTTACCCAATTTTTTACCGGCGACAAGTTCACCGACCGACGCGCCAAGTACAATTTGTGTTAGAGAGTCCATATCCTTTTATATTTTGTCTTAAAAACTGAATAATCGGCTTATTAGTTCAATCACAGGTTTGAAACTCACTGAGAATCTTGTAATTTGCATAAGACGAAAAAACAAGGGGTCTGGTTTGAAACAAGTTATCTTTTTGCTACTGACAATTCTCATTTTTGCGTGTGACTCAACACAGGAAAAAAAATACGAATTCGGACTCGTAATTCATGGTGGCGCAGGGACAATTTATCGCGGCAGATTTTCACCTGAGGAAGAAGCGGAATATATCGATAAACTTAATGAAGCGCTCGAAGCAGGTTATGTAATGCTGGAGAATGGCGGTAATGCAGTCGCTACAGTGGAGCGTGTGATAAATATTCTCGAAGATTCTCCCCTCTTTAATGCGGGTAAAGGCGCTGTTTTTAACGCGGAAGGGTTGAACGAACTCGACGCAAGCATAATGGATGGCGCAACAATGAACGCAGGCGCGGTAGGGGGAATCACAAAAATTAAAAATCCCATATCGCTTGCCCGTGAGGTAATGGAAAAATCTCCACATGTTATGATGGTTGGTGATGGCGCGGAAAAATTTGCCTCTGAAATAGGTATGCCATTTGTCGATCCTACATACTTTTTTGATAATCAACGTTGGGAAGAACTTCAAAACATTAGAAAATCAGAAGCAGAAGAAGCTGATAAAAAAATGGGCACTGTCGGATGCGCCGTACTTGATAAATATGGCAATCTTGCCGCAGGAACCTCAACCGGCGGGATGACAAACAAAAAATATGGAAGAATTGGCGACTCACCAATTATAGGCGCCGGAACGTATGCAGATAATTCAACTTGTGCTATTTCTGCTACCGGTCATGGCGAATTTTTTATCCGGAATGTCGTTACTTATGATATCTCCGCAAGAATGAAATACCTTGAAGAGACACTTCAAGTAGCAGCCAACTATGTAATAAATGATAAGCTGGCAAAAATAACAGCAAAGGGAGGTGTTATCTCCATTGACAAATACGGAAATGTCGCTATGCCATTCAATACAGAGGGAATGTTCAGGGGATACAAAAGAAGCGGTGAAGACGCAGTGATACTCCTTTACAAAGAATGAGAAAGATTGTCAGAACCAGCCTATTTTTTTCCGGTGGTTGAGTTTAGTTATTCATTGTTCAACTCTGGCATTCCGTTTTCACCAGACCGATATGAAAAGTATTATCGTCATGCTCGCGCAGACATTAAACGGAAATGGAAAATCAATGCGCATAAAATAGTGTTTTTAACCCTCCATTTAATAAAGTTTATCCCGTGAAGCGGGACGAGGGTTCGCCGTGGCGGAGGGGTGGGTTCTGGTTGCGGTATTGCGACTATATAACATCTCTGGATTCCTGCCTTCGCAGGAATGACAACATTTTTTATTGGGTAGATAATAGCAGTGCCACAGGGTGTTCATATTTCAATCTCAAATTTATTGCAAAGTGGAGCTTAGAGTGGAAAAAAGATGGATAGGAAATAGTCCCCCTTCTCATATTGATAGGAGCCTGTGCGCCGAGGCGTGAAGGGGCAAGGGGTTGAGGTCAGTTTTTCAATTTCAATATCTCTGGATTCCTGCCTTCGCAGGAATGACAACGTTTTTATTGGGTAGATAATAGCAGTGCCATTGGGTGTTCATATTTCAATCTCAAATTTATTGCAAAGTGGAGCTTAGGGTGGAAAAAGATGGATAGGAAATAGTTCCCCTTCTCATATTGATAGGAGCCTGTGCGCCGAGGCGTGAAGGAGTTAGGGGTTGAGGTCAGTTTATGCATTTTTGACGATTTGGATTCCTGCCTTCGCAGGAATGACAACAATTTTATTTGGACTTTATTCTGGCTCAAAACAGCCAGCTACTTAAAAAACCTATTTAAGATATTCCAGAATTAATTTCATCACTTTTGTTCGCATCGAGGATGTTTCTATAGCTTCAAAAGGGAAACCCATTGTAATGACACTGAAGTCACCACGGAAGCCAACAGCCGCACAAAAACTGTTCTCCTTATAACGCAAAAGAGGATACCCCAACCTGCCGGGTGAAATCTCGTCAGGAGATTCGACCGCGTAAAACTTTTCATCCAGACTCGTATGAAAGCTGAAATCAAAGTTGCCGTCCGGAAAATTAAAATAACTTTGCACGATACCCCTGCGTGAAGCGTGATCAGTTCCCCGAACTATGTTCAAATACGATTTCGCAAAATTAACAACGCTGCTATCCGGTTCATTATTTTCAAAAATCTCCGAAGAAATATATGCTCCTGATAAGAAAACCTTCCCACCGTCATCCATATATTTCTTCAAAGTGGCGATTAACCCCGGAGTAAAAATTTTGAAATCAGGAAGTTTATCCGCCATCTCACTTCTTTGCGCCGGAGTTGTTTTCTCTTCACCATATAACAGATCAATCATTGGATATTTCGAAGTTTTCACAAGTCCCGATTCAAAAACCTCATCACTTACGGAGACAAAAGATTTTCCGTTTTCCATCAGCGCATGAGCATGAATATAGGTATAATCGAATGTATTACCCGCAATTATGGATGTTTCATAATCAGCAAAACTGGCACCGTGACCGGGCGCGTCATTAGTTAAAAATTCACTTTTGATCTCAAAATCATACTGAAAACCGGTAAAACCGATATCGTACATATATGGTACACCATTATCAAGCATACCGGTAAAACCCGCAAACTCTTCATCGTAAAAAGACTCCGGGGCTGAAATTCTGTCGAAACCGTTAACGATCATTACCGGTGAAGTATCACCCTCAGCAATCCCGAATGATAAAATTTCCGAAGGGAAACTTTCACCACCATTATTTAAAGCGGTAACTTTGAATGAGTAAATATTGCCCGGTTTTACATCCTGGATAATAGTTTCAGGAGTTGTTGTTATAAATCCTGAATCGAAATCGCGGTCATTTACTCGTGTATATACTTTGTACATGGTTGGTTCCGCGGTAGGCTCAAGCGGGTCGGAGACAGGTTGCCAATATAATTTCAAACTGTTTTCATCAACTAGCTCACCATAAAAGTGATCAACAGGCAACGGTTGAATAACAAAATCAAATCCGTTTTGAACCGCGATAAACTTTGCTATCGATTTGTAAATAGAACGTGACACAGTAAATCTGAATCTTGGATCAAGCATAAACTTCATGTCGGTAAAGTTCTGGTGCGAGAGGAGTTCCAGCAATACCGCCGGAGTATTGGGACGAAAAGATTCACTGTAAAGTTCATCCATGAGTTGTCGTCTTGACCATGCGGGGTCGAAAGTTGCTTTTATATCATCAACAATCTGGGTTTGCATGATATCCGCAAAATCACGATTTGCCATTCTTGAAACACCGTCCGGAAATGTCTCAACACTATCAAGATCAGTAGAACTGAAGATAAGTAATGTTCCCACAGTTGTATCATTATAGGTTATACCAGCATCGGTATGGAAGGCAATAGAAGCATCCACAGGAATATTCAATCCTTCCGCGTTTCGGTTTTTATTCGGTCCGAATGGCGCACCCATAAGGTAGTTAACGTATTCTCCCCTGCTCTTGTAATCATCATTATAATCATTATAACCACCATGAAAATTATACACAAGTGTATCAGGCATACCGGCATATTGCAGCCAGTAGCGGGCACCTTCAAGAAACTTGGGTCTTCCGGAGACTGCTCCACCCCGTTCTACGAGTCCCATACCTCCGCCAAACCTAACACCATCAGCGGTGATGATTTTACCAGGAGTTTTACTCTCGTTTGACAAAACCACCCCACGATTTTCATTAAATCCCTTTTTAAATCTGAAAGTACCGAGGTAAATCCAGGTTCCCCCACCCTTCTGTTGATTAACGAGAAAATCAGTTTTACCACCTTCATGATAAACAGTGTAGTGGGCGTCATTTACATTATCATCACTCATCTGCCAAGAAACATATACAGCATAATCACCGGTCTCGGGAATTTCCGGAAGCCACATAACTCTGGCATCAGCCTTGTCAGCTGCTCTGATTTTTCTGGAGGAGCCATAATCGAATGGATTATAAAAATCAGGGTAAGGTGGGGTTCCGTATGCGAATCCGCTTGTGTCGGTTACCCAGCTATTCGTTTCATCAGCGGCAAACTCAACATATTTACCTGACAAATTCTCAATTGGTGTATCATTATCAATTACTACTTCGTTGGACTGTAAGTCTCTTTCGCGGGGAATAAAGAGGTTCGCACCGGAGTTCTCCAGCATCGGATAAATAAAAGGAATAGTAACGGACATCGGTATAAGGTCCTCTACCGTCTGGAACAAGCGTGGACGTTGCCATTCCCATCTTTGCGAATATGAACTGTAATACCAGCCGTGGCTGTGCCAGAAAACAATATTTTTTCCCGACAATCCGTTCTCATAGACTTCTCTATCCAATCTTGTCACTACCGGTTCACCCCGTTCGGTTTTAAGATTCAATCTTTCATTATCAAAATCATCTTTCCCCGTACGGTAGATATTTGGAATAAATTCTTCGAGCTTTTTTTCTTGTGAATAAAAAGAAAACTGATAATTTTCTTCCGGAAGATTGATATCTTGCTCCGCTGCCCGCTGGAGTTTTTCGATCAGTTCATTCCTGATGGGAAGTGAGGTGAACCGTTTATTGAAAGAAATTGAGATAATATTCTCGTTAATAGAAATTGAATCAATCCTCACCCCGGGAGGAATATTCTCAATAACATTCCCTGCTCTCAAATGTGCCTCAAATAAGGCGAGTCTTTCCTCTAATGTAGCATTTTCCTTATCCAACTCGGTAGTTGTTGAACAGGCAGACACAATCAGAATACCTGCTAAAACTAAAAGTAACCTTTTCATTTGTAATTCCGCAATTTCAATAATTTGTTTCTAGGCGAGCACTGGAGTGTACTCGGTATTTATTATTTCTCCGTCGGTCAATCCATTACAAGATTTATGGGTAGCGTTACGCGCGTCAGAAGCGTCAAAATGTGATCCGTCTTTCGTATATATGATTGTCATACCTTCACGCATCTCGTTAGTATTATTTCCCCCGGCACCATGAAAAGTAAGACCACTATGGAATGTCGCGTCACCTGCTAACAATGGAACTTTAACATTATTCTGCGGATCGAGCGAATCGGGGAAATGCGGATTTTTGAAAATATCAATATACTCCCGCAAACCAGGTTTGTGTGTACCGGGATAAAAATAGAGAGATCCTTTTTCAACAGGAACGTCATTCATCGCCATCCAGATTGTAGTAGTAAACTCCGGTTCTTTAACAGGCCAGTATGAAGAATCCTGGTGAACATCAGTCGGTCTGCCACCCGGTTCCTTGAATAACGCCTGGTCATGCCATAATCTTATATTTTTCACTTTCATTAAGTCACGCCCTATTCCTGCAAGACGCTCTGAAAATACAACATCCTTCACTGCCGGAAAATCAAAACACAAATATCCGCACTGTAAAAATGATTGTTCATACTGCGATTTTTCGGAAAGCACACGCTTATCATGTTCCTTGCGCAATAATACAGCGGCCTGTATAACTTTTCTGGCGTATTTCAGAGCATCACCCGCGAGTATTTTCGTTACTTTGATAAAGCCGTTTTCCTGATAATATTCTATTTGCTCATCGGAAACAGGATACGGAGTGTTATAATAATCTTTAATAATGGCTGGTGTTGGGGCGTTTAACAGCTCAAGAGCTGATTCACGTGTGAGTCCTTCAAATTTTATCATATAGTACCGTCGGTCTTGTTTTTGGTTCGGTACGCAAATATAATAAAGTCCCTCCTCAAAAACGAGAAGGGACAATAAACTGTTGGCGCAAAAATTAGAATTTAACTCCCATACCAAGATAGTGAACCTCGGTCAGGCGACCGAAATCCTGATAAGCGTAGTCAATCTGAACTCTGATGGTGCTCAATAAGCGATAGTTCAAACCAACTCCCAGAGTCAAACCCTGCTCGCTGTCAACTTCGAAAAGTGATTTATAACCACCACGCAACGAAAGCATTTCGTTCCAGGTATATTCAATACCGGTGTTGAGATATTCGTAGTGATCATTAGGGTGAACCGCGTCAATTGCAACTGTAAGAACATTTTTATCCATTTTAATCAGGTCAGCAGCAACACCAACTCTGAACAACAAGGGGAGATCATACGCTTCCATCTCAAGATCTGTGTTGATGAGGTTTCCGGTAGAAGTACCAATCTGCTTCAATGTAATTATATCACGTCCGTCAAGCTGCATTTTTGTACCAAAATTCGAAATACTCGCCGCGAGACGAAATTCATTCAGGATTGGTATTTTATACATTGTTCCGATATCGAACGCTACACCTGAAGCGGATTCATTCCAGATATACTCGGTAACGTACTTGGCGTTAAACCCGATCGAGAAGTTATCGGTAAGATTACGGGCGTAACTGATTCCCGCGGTCAATCCACCTGCCGAGAAATATTCACCGGTACCTTCAGGCTGTTCAATTGTTCTAACCAGCATTTCATCCATAGTAAGAACAGAAATAAACATACCTACTGTACCGAGACCGGGAATGTGAGAAGTTACACCGGCGAAATCGAGTTGTACATCCGCGAACCACTCAACATGATTGAAATACGCGCTCCTGGAGTAGTTTTGAGCGATTCCCGCAGGATTCCAGTACATTGAGGAGACATCATCGGAAGTTGCGGTAAATGCTCCCCCCATCCCTATGGCACGGGGGCTAACACCAATTTTAAGAAACTGCGCCGCAGTCGTTGCTGTCTTGGCGAGATTCTGCGCCCCGGCTGAGCTGACCGAGACCATTATGATCAACAAAATTAATTTTATGTATCGCATTTAATTCTCCAATTTCTTTAATGATTATGTTATGTCACATATCATTACTTGATTAGCGCAAATTTTAAGATTTTTTCTCCAATTCCCGGTGCGTCTATATGAGCAACATACACACCGTATGCAACCGCGAATCCGTCTCTGTTCAGGAGATTCCAGTTTTCACTTCCACTGTTTATTGCGGAATCGTGCTGAAGAGTATTAACCAACTCTCCTGAAAGAGTGTAAATCCTGATGGTACATTGAGGAGGAAGGTTCTCAAAATAGATTCTCCTTTCACCTCTGGTTTGACCGGGTAATGGATTTGCGGGTTCAAGTTCGTTGTATCCAACGTATGGATTTGGAACAACATAAATATCATCGAGTGCCGATTTTGCAAGCTCGGTACTCATTTTTGCGCTTTCTGTTGTGAATTGGAAAACATCACGCGATGTAAACGGTTTATTGGTTTTAATCAAATAAACATCTCCATCGGTGGGCTCTCTCGGAACAGCATTACTGTCACTTGGCGGATAAAATCCTACCTGCCAGCCTACGGAATCGGAAGATGCACCTGTCTGTCCGGGAAGGAAAATCAATATCGATTCACCCCAGTCGAGTGAGTCATTTCTTGTAACCGCGTTTTCTACGAGTACAGTAACGGCTTCTTCTCTTCCAACTTCGGGCGTTACATCAAATACCTGGAATGTAACATCTATCTCTTGACCGCTTGTATTTTTTGAAGTACCAATAATATTTTCAGAGAATACCACTTCATAATCAGCGGGATATTTTACTTTATTTTTCAATCCAAGTTGTGTCAACTGAGCTACACCGCGGAAGTTTGTGTTTCCTTCCTTCCAGCCGGTACCGATTGTATCGATTGATACATCATCAAAATCGTACAATTTAACGCGCAGACCATCAAAAACGGGATTTGTATCTTCCCCGTTTAACGCGGTGCTGTTTCTTACCGGAAAGTATCTGTATGTAACATTACATCTGGAATTATCAGGTATCGAACTGCCGTCAACTCTTCTTATTGTACCTCTTTCAAAATCAAGCATATAGTCAGTGCCCTGAGTGTAAGTTGTACCATTTGGACCGACTACTTCAAGGTACGAATCGTTTGAAATTGAGCCGTAACTTAGCTGCGAATACTTGGTTTCATAAAAAGTAACCGCATCTGTTACGGGTGTTTTACTCAACAATGTGAAGTTGGTACCTTTTACCAGTTGTCCGTTTGAAACAATTGAATCCTTGAAAGTTATTTCATAGCTCGCGCCTTCAGGAACATCCAGCGGATCCATTATTTCAAGTTCAATAGCCGCGGTGGAACGTCCACTAACCAACATTACATTGTCGCCAGTCACAGGAGGAGCAACATATCCACCGGCATTTTTACCCGGAGTTGCCGATACCGTATTTTTATCAAATTTAAGTTCACCGGTAATAGGATCAACGGAAATTTTCTTTGTTGTTTCAGTTGGAGGGATACCAATGGAATCACCATGATCATAAGCAACAACCGCATAGTAGTAGGTCTGACCATTTATGACCTCATTCGAGTCAACAAAACTGTGGACAAGTCCGCTATTGTTACCAAGATAGTAGTGAACACCTCTTCCCTGATATTCAACAGGATGGAATCCATCCCACCAGTCCTCGAACTCGGCGGTATAATCCCTGCTGCCGTCAAGATCGGTATAAGGTTCGCCTTTATCCCATTGACCATTCTGGTTTAAGTCCTCAAAAGGTTCGGTACGAGTACCAATATCCCATTTTGCTTCTGTTCCATCAACTGTTTTCAGCGGATCATTCAAAAACGCTGAGCCACGTCCGTCGGTGATCAGTTTGATATCTTCAAAATCGGGATCGGTAGAACGATAGATCACATAACCTTCGAAATCTTTTCCGGTAATCGGGTCGATACTCTGTTCTGCCGCGTCATCCCAGTAAAGAGTTACTTTTTTATCACCCGGAACAGCCGTTACAGTCGGAAGAACCGGAGGTTTGAAAAATTGATAGTTCTGATTATAAATTGTCTGAACAGTTTCTGCTGACAGAAGCAGATCGTCAAGATCATATCCGTATAGCAGCGCCATAGAGATACGCTTGGTTTCACCTGCTTTCAGCGAAATAAATCCTGAACCGAATATGAATACGATATCAGTTTTGTTCTGAATATCGGAAAAGTTACCGGGTAGGGATCTGTTCCACATTCTTTCATCATCAGCGATAGAACCGCCATCACGCCAGGTCCAGGAGTTAAAACTGGTCAAACCAATCTGGTCTGATTCGTCAAGATCGGTAAATTCAAAATTCGGTTCACCCGGTGCAAGAGGATCCGGTGAGCCGTCAGGATTTACTTTTCCGGCAGTGGGAAATCCATCGCCTTCACCTTCATCGCCGGTTTGCGGGATACCATCTATACCAACGTCATGCAGATCAGGGTTCCAGTCGCCGTCATTGTCGATACCGTCGTACTGGGTTTCGTCGATCATACCATCACCATCGTTATCCTGACCATCCACACTACCGGGTGATTCGAGGAATTTACATCCGATGTAACCTAATGGCAATCCATAATCACCTTCCCTGTCAACGTCATAAAAATAGACCATACTTCTTGAGTAAACTGGAATATTATCCACATTAACATTCGGAGTTGAATATGGAGGCACGAAATAACCCCAGTCATCAGTGTTTTCAGGTGAACCACCACCAACATCAGGGTCGCCGTAAATACCGAAAATCACAGAATCGAGGTCTCTTTCACTCGTGTTCGTAATTGTATAAACAAAGAAGATGGTATTTTCAGCGAGTGAGTTACTCCACTGAAACGCTCTGCCATCAACCTGCACACCAAGACCCCTTCTTGAGGTATCAGCTACAGGGAACGGTTTATAGTCAAATTCACGGTTAAACCTGTCATCCATTGCCCAGTATATCTCAAGATCCGCGTTAGAAGCATCCTGCGAAAGGAAACCTGGCCAGACGTATTTACCTAAAGTTTCATTATACCAGTTTCGTGGCCAGCTATCAGGTTTGCCATCGCCATCCGCATCTTCTGCAGGATTAGAAGCGATTTTACCCTGTGTAGAATCAGCGTATCCAGCAAGAGGCTGCCATTGCCATAATTCTGTAGGGTCAGCGGGGTTTACTTCAAATAGTCCACCGTAGTCATTAAGAGCATCTGAAATAATATGTACTACTTCACCGGAACTATCTTCAGGTACAGCCGCGGCAACAAAAGGACAAAACTGGAATACATAACTCAAGCCGTTCCAGACACCGTTACTAGTATGCCTCAACAAACCGTAACCCGGACCTATACCACCGTAATTATAAACCTGCATAGTAACACGGTTACCATTCATAATAAATGATTTACGGTCACGCTGCGCGTTTTCTTTTCCAATTTTAGTACCCGATTCTTTTTCGAGCAATTGTTCCATTACTTCAGGAGAATGCTGCTTTACCTCCTGATTCTGTTCCATTTGCCGTAATAAATTCTTTACAGCCTGATGTTCTCTTTCTCTTTGCGCCTGCCTGTCCTGGGCATTCGCTGTTACCGCAAAGAGGAATGTTATCATCAGAATATATTTGAGTAAATTAAAAAATTTCATCATTGTTAACTCTCCAGTTTGGATAACCTAAAATTCAAGCGAAACACCTAATCTTACCTCTCTTGGTGAAAGGAAATAATCAGGTCTTACAAAATATTCGTCTGCCGAGTGTAACCCGTCGATAAACTGCGCGAGTTCGTTCGTTCTTTCAGCAGTACCATAATTTTTCTCAAGAGTATAAGTTGAGCGACCTGTAGTTGAATAGACAGAATTTTCATTCTGTGTATCAAGCAAATTGAAAACTTTCGCAAATACGTTTACTCTGAAGTCACCAATTACGAATGTTTTTTCCGCAAGAAGATCAATAGTTGTTTGCATTGGTCGTCTGCCGCTATTAGGCTTGAGTATCACCTGTCCTTTTACCAGCAGCGGATCATAAGGTAATCCGGTACCAACTCTACCAACAAGAGTAACATTCCAGTTTTCAGGATCGCCGAACGAAACAGTTCCATTTAATGTATGTCTTTTGTCCCAGTTAAGTGGAATAGGTACTTTTTCGCTCTGTCTGTTTGAGGAGAGATCAAGGAAAAACGCGTCGCTATCAGTATCGTTACCATCAGCAACCTGGAAAGTATAATCAAGGGAAAATCCTAAATTATCCTGCGCTGTTCTGCGCTTTGTCAAAGAAAGGATAACACCTTTGATATTCGCGTAATCCTTATTTACGTACATAAAGTAAGTTTCATCTTCCGCTACACGGATCTGCTGTGAAGTAAGCAAGTCACGTACGTCTTTATAATAAGTAGTGACGTTAAATGCCAGATCATCGGTAAGTGCCTGCTGCAAACCAAGTTCGTATGTTACAGTTTTTTCAGCATTCAGGTTAGCATTTCCATATTGCTGGTTGTTGTAGGAAAATTTGAAATAAGGATTTGTGTATAGATACCTGAAAGGGGGTATCTGGAAAAAGTGCCCATAAGAAAAATGTATAATACCTTTATCAGTGATAGGGAATGATACACCAAGCCTCGGACTGAACTGATGTTTTACCTCTGCATCCGCTAGTAATGATGAAGGGTCTATATCATAAGGCAGCTCAGGATGATTTGGTGTCGGGTAAAATGTATTTGTAGAATATTGCGATTTCGCGTCAAAATAATCGTAACGAAGCCCAATGTTCAGAATCAAACTTTCAAATTCCATTTTGTCCTGAAGATAAGTTGAGAACTCAACAGGATCCTTCGAATAACTGTTGCGGTAAGAACTTGAAATTGATGGAATCGTTGGAGTTGTAAAGACAGTTGTATCGCGTAGAACAGAAAAACTCTCGTAGTTAAGATTATGCGATTTATATTCAACACCGAACTTAACTTCATGATTTTTACTTAGCTGAGAAGTAATATCAAACTTGAGCGTTGTTGAATAAGTACGCTGATAATAATGCCCCATTGAAGTACCACCATGAAGGAAAGTATAATTCGCTACGGTATTCAACTTGTGAGTTGGCTGGTATCTCGAATCGGCATGATACAATGTGGGGTCCATACCCGCGTGAAAATCAACTTCGCTACCGTCAGAATCAAGTAACGGGTAAAGATACTGGCTATAATCATCAATACCATATGAACCTCGCAACGAATAAAATGTTGTATTGCTCAATGCATGTCTGATTTCAAGCGTATTTACCAAACCCCATGAAAAATAGTTGAGGTCGCCGTCAGGATTATATTTATACGCATGGTTATAAGACTGACTTTCACCACCCGAATAAATCACATCATAGTTAATTTTAAGAGTAGAAATTGGTCTGAATGTAAGTTTACCGGTGGCGTTAAGACCCTCGCTGGGATTCATCGGTACGAGGCTGCCGTCACCATTCTGCGCGATGCGTATATCGTTCGCGTCAAAATCATTTGTCCAACCTGAATCGGAAGGTAAATGTGTTCTGACACCATAGAGGTAACCTTTATTTTTACGGTATCTTCCCGAAAGGAAAAACGAAACTTTATCAGCCGTATAAGGAATCGGTCCACCGAGAGTTAGTTCATTAACGATATTGTTGACCGGGTCAAAATCATCTATATTCTGATAAATATCTGTGTTGTTACTAAGATAATCACCGGTATAAAATGAAACACTACCGGTATATTTGCTTCCGCCTTCTTTCGTAACCGTATTTACAATACCTGAAAGCGCGTTACCATATTCGGCGTTAAAAGTACCCGAAACAACCGAAAGTTCCTGTATCGCGTTTGTCGCGATTGAAACAGATTGTGAATTGTTGAACGGATTTGATACGGAAACACCGTTTACAGTGTAAGCGATTTCACTTGAACGGCCACCACGAATATGGAGTTCACCGCCGGTTCCCCTTGTAATCCCTGCTTGAAGTGTCAGTATTTCACTAACACTTTCAACGGGCAAAGATTCGATCTGTGATGCGTCGTACGAAGTATAGGAAGAGGTTAAGTCTTTCCTGACGATTGGTGCCTCAGCTTGCACAACAACAGTCTCAACCTCAATAATATTAGTTGACATAGTGAAATCAAGTTTGGTCGTAAAGTCAACCGCAACCTTAACGTCAATAAACTTTTTTGTCTGGAAACCCACACCGGAAGCAATAACAACATAATTTCCGGGAGGGATATTATTAATTAAAAAATGCCCTTCGATATCAGTTGCGGCACCCATTGTTGTGCCTTCAATAATAATGTTGATACCGGGAAGAGCTTCACCTGTTTCAGCGTCTGTCACAACACCTGTAATTTTACCGGTTGTACCGGCAAAAAGAGATGTGTAAACAAACAGCAAACAGAATAGAAAAGATAAACGGAGTAGAATATACTTCATTTATACCTCCTTCACTCCTGAATTGTTTGTAAGTGATCTAAAAAAATAATGTTCATTTTTGGGGTCGATAGTTATAAATTTTGTCCAAAATAATTCTTTTATCTTATTTAGTCAAGAAATAAGATAAATAAGTATAAATTTAACGTTCTTTCCCCCCGGAAAGCATAATAATCGATAAGTAATCTTTAGTAAATCGGTCTACAAATTAAACTGCGCGGGCATACGTATCAAAAAAAAGCCGTGGTTAAAAACCACGGCTTTAGAAAGCAAATAAATTATTTCAATAAAGTCATCTTCGCAGATTTCTGGAAGTTACCAAACTTCAATGTGTAGATGTAAGTACCACTTGCAACTTTAACGCCTGCATTGTTAGTACCATTCCACGCAGCCTGGTGAGTACCTTCTGCCATTTCTTCATTGTTTATAAGTGTTTTAACTTCATTACCAAGAATGTCATAAACTTTCAAACTGATTCGTTTATCAACAGGAAGAGTGAAGTTAATTGTAGTAGTCGGGTTGAATGGGTTTGGATAATTCTGATCCAATTTGTAATCGTCCGGAGTTACGAATGCGTAACCACCATCTGAAAGACCGTTAGGACCTGTCCACTCAAGAACACGGATGTTAACTGCCTGATCACTTTCGTTTTTAACTGTAGAATCTTTCTCGAATGAAAGTGAAGAATCCTGATATGTATAATATGTATAAGTAATAGAGTCAGCAACAGACTGGTAAGTTGTAAGAACTTCCATGTTACCGTCACCGTCCATATCAGCACCTGCATAAACTTTTGATACGAATGGAGATTCTCTGTAAACTGTATCAACTACACCTGCTGAATCATAATAGTCAACAAAGAAGAACTGAAGTTCAGCGCCTTCAAAAACTATTTCAGTGTTGTAGCTGCCCATATCAAGAACGTCGCCGCTACCTTTGTATTCAACTTTAGTTACGTTGTAACCTGCAGATCCACCAACAAGAATTTCTTCGTAACCGTTACCATCAAGGTCATAAGAATCCATACCCCAGTGAGAACCGGTTTCGTTGTCGGCAAGAGTCCAAAGATCGTCAGCAATAATAGCGAACTGTACAGGATCATTATCCCAAACATCGATACCAGTATCATCTGATGTAAGGCTAACAAGAGAAAGTGAGTAAGAAGAGTCAGCGCCAGCGCCATAAAGTACACCCGCAATTTCTTCAGTTCCGTCACCATCAACGTCACAAGCAGAAAGACCCATATAAGCAACAGCATCTCTGTTAACAGCGTTAAGGTATTCGTAATAATAGTTTGACATATTTGCAGGATCAGGATAAGTATATGTTCCACCTGCGGCACTAATACTCCAGAATCCGTAGAAGTTCCAGTAGTGGTTTACGATTTCTTTGTTTCCGTCGCCATCGTAGTCAACAGGAATTGAATGCCAGTGAGAACCACCCGAGAAACGGTTGTCAGGATAGTTCACAGGGTCACCTGCTTCAATCTGCCATGAACCGAAACCACCGATGTCACCATCAACGCCAAGAACAACAACGTTGCTGTTTGAAAGAACTGTTACAAGTTCGTCATTTCCGTCACCATCGAAATCATACATTGTACCGCGTTCACGATCCATACGATAGTAAACGTCTGAACCTAAAATTACAGTATCCTGAGCAGAAGTAAGAGTAAGTAATGGAGCGTCGCCATAACCGTTATCGGTTGAGCCGTCCCATTCGTAAACATTAAGCTGACCGGCATATCTTGCACCGGTTGGGAAAACGATTTCCATCAAACCGTCACCGTCCATATCGCCTGTCTGTACCCAGCGAGGTGTACTATTTGGATTATCTTCGCCGTTAAGAGGAGAAGACCATACCAATTCAAGAGTATTTGTTGATGCCAATTCGAAAACATGAACTCTACCACCATTTGAATAGTCGGTAGCGATTAATTCCGGTTTACCATCCTGGTCCATATCACCTGCAAACCAAACACTTCTGGCGCCCTGATCTGAGAACCATGGTGCTTCGGTATTACCAGGGTCAAAACCTGTAGGATTATTATTTCCAATATCTTGTAGAGACTGACCAAATAACATGGTCGAAGAAACGAGGACAACTGAAATCAGAAGTAAAAATTTCCTCATAATGAAACTCCCATTTTGTTATGAATAATTATTTGTAAAAAAAGACTTCTCGGTCGTGTCGGTTAGGATTAGTGCTTAATTACCAATCCCTTAGCCATTAACTAAAATAAGAAATATTTAATAAGACTTCAAAATAATAATTTAATATAAAAATAAATTTTCAAGTGAAAAGGACATTATTACTGACCTTTTGTAATAAAAATCACACAAATCGTCTAAGTTTATTAACTGCTCCTTTTATCCTTTTTGTATGCTCCGGTGTTGTACCGCAACATCCCCCGATAATAGAGACTCCCGCGGATAATAAATCCGGGACCAAACTTTCTACAATCTCCGGTGTTTCAGGATACACAAGTTCATCATTCTGCAGCAGTGGAATACCTGCATTCGCCTGAACTAAAACAGGTAAATTTGTATTGGCTTTATATTGCTCAACGATACTTTTCATATCGGCGAAACCATTTCCGCAATTAGTGCCAAGTACCGTACCGCCGGTGCTTTCAACAAATGAAGCGATTTCCGGGGGATTAATACCCATCATAGTATTAAATATATCCCCTGCCTTATCATATGTAAACGAGCAAATGATATCATCAAATCCGGCTTCTTTTGAGGCTTTAATTGCAATTTCAGCTTCGGTTATATCATAGAAGGTTTCTATAATAATAAAATCCGCCCCACCGGCTTTTAATCCTTGCGCCTGTTCCAGAAAACCATCGTAAAGTTCATCAGCCGTAACATCGCCCATCATGATAAACTTTCCGGTAGGACCCACAGAACCCATAACGAGAACTTCGCTACCGGCAGCTCTCCTGGAAATTTCGGCGGCAGCTTTGTTGATCTCGAAAGTTTTTTCCTTCAACCCGTAATGAGCGAGTTTTACCGAACTGCCGCCAAAACTGTTTGTCTCAATTATATCAGCACCGGCTTTCACATAACCTGTAGCAACATTCTCAACCAGTTCAGGTTTTTCGAGATTCCACAGTTCGGGTGATTCACCGGCAGTAAAACCAAGTTTTTGAAGTTCTGTTCCCCACGCCCCGTCAGAAACAAGTATCTTTTTTTCAGCTAATTTTTCTTTAAGCTTTCCCATTTATGACCTGAATTTTTTATAACATAGTTCAGCTTCACAATTTGTACAGTTGTAATCCAATTTTCTAAAATTCTTTCCATATCCCCACAGACCGGTAACAGATTTATCGGGAACCATCAAACTACTTTCAGTAAGTTCTATTTTAATTTTTCTACCCGGGAACAAACCGAAAAATTTCTGCTGCTCTGATACATCCCAGCCGCAATAACCGGGACTTACCCTGTTCCCCGCGATCATCGCGGGTTCGACAGACTTGAACACGTTATACTGTAGATAATCAACAAGCAGCTCAACCACATCTCCCGCAAGTTTGTGCAGCAGGTATGCGTTTAACGAATCGGAGATTCTGTGATAATATTTAATCTTCTCACTGACCGATTGACCGATCGTAGCAAAGAAAAAACAAAAATGATTCGCTCCATTCAAATGTGAATTAATTATCTTCCCTGATCTAAACTCTACGTTATTAAAACTAAATTTATCTCTACCAATTTCAACAAAATCAGGAACAAAAAATAATTCAGCTTCGGCGTAAACCATTTTGATCAACTCTTCGGCGATAAATAAAATCTCACCATCCGAAAGTACATCACTTATTCCGGGTTCTCGCGAAAGGATATCAAAAGCAGTTTTGTTTGTTAGTCCGAATTCCGCTGTGGAAGGGGTCAGATATAAATTACGATATGTTATATCGTGCTCCGCGATAGGTTTCAGCTCGCTGAATTAAGATATTCCAAAGCGTCCTGCGGATTTGCTGAATAAAAATCAGCATTGATCTTATAAGCGAAATCCTCCGAAAGAGGCGCGCCACCCACCAAAACTTTTACATCGGGAGCTTCCAGTTTAATTTTCTCTGTTATCGATTTCATGTTAAGCATTGTTGTGGTTAACAAAGCGCTCAATCCCACAGCTTTTACTTCAGGATGCTCACTAATTGACTCGAGAAATTTTTGTCCCGATACATCAACGCCCAAATCAATAACATTCCAGCCGCCACCTTCAAAAACCATCTTGACAAGATTTTTACCAATATCATGCAGATCCCCGGCAACTGTACCGATGACGATAGTACCCTTGTGTTTCACTTCACCCGAAAGGAAATAAGGTTTGAGCAGACCCATTGCGGCACTCATTGCTTTTGCGGCTATTAGAACATTTGGGACATATATTTTGCCCGCTCTGAATTTTTCTCCAACTTTACGCATTCCATCAAGCATGGCATCGTTGAGAACTTTTTCTGCGGGAATACCGGAACCCAGAGCACTTCGGGTTAATTCGTATGCACCATCCTCTCCTTTCATATCAGGGGGATATGGTGAGTTTTTATCTACCTTACCAAATTCTATACAGTAAGAGATTTTTTGAAGTAATTCTTTCATATTATACGGTCGTTGAAAAGAAGTTAACCGGATTGAATTATCAATCCGGTTTAATAATTATACTTTTTGTCTGCCAATTGAGTAGTAATGATAACCAAGTTCTTTCATTTTTGATACAGAATAAACGTTCCTGCCATCAAAAATCACCGGTGATTTAAGCATTCCTTTTAATTGCCCAAAGTCAGGATTTCGGAATTCATTCCATTCTGTTAGTACGATAAGAGCATCAGCGTCTGGAACGGCGTCGTATTGATCTTCCACATACTCAATTTTATCGCCGAAGAAATATTTCGAGTTTTCCATAGCCGCCGGATCATACGCAGAAATTTTAGCACCCATTTCCAGTAATTTGTTAACAACTTTTATAGAAGGAGCCTCACGCATATCATCAGTGTTAGGTTTGAAAGATAATCCCCAGATGGCAAATTTCTTTCCTTTAATATCACCTTTGAAATGTTCATCAATTTTAATTACGAGACGTGATTTTTGCTGATCATTTACTTCATCAACAACTGTAAGTATTTTCAACTCGCTATTAGCGTCTTTCGCTGTTTTAATTAAAGCGTTTACGTCTTTCGGGAAACATGATCCACCATAACCAATACCGGCGAATAAAAATCTTTTACCGATACGGGTATCAGTTCCCATACCTTTTCTTACTACGTCGATATCCGCGCCAACCGCCTCGCAGAAATTTGCAAGTTCGTTCATGTATGTAATCCTCATTGCAAGATAAGAGTTGGCGGCATATTTTGTCACTTCCGCGCTTTCATTATCCATCACAAGAATTGGATTACCCTGACGCACAAATGGATCGTACAAAAATTTCATTTTTTCTGAGGCTTTGTCACTTCTACTCCCCATAACAATTCGGTCAGGTTTCATGAAATCTTCAACCGCAAATCCCTCACGCAAAAATTCCGGGTTGGATACAACATCAAAATTGCTGACACCATGTTTTGCAATCTCATGATGAACTTTTTTCGAAGTTCCCACAGGTACAGTACTTTTATTAACAATTATTCTGTATTCGCTATCACCCATTTCCTTCAGGATACCACCAATCAGATCAGCAACTTTCATCACAGCGCTTAAATCTGCCGCGCCATCACCACCTTGTGGAGTAGGAAGACATAAAAAAACGATGTCAGTTTCATGAACAGCTTCTTTTAAATTATCAGTAAATTCAAGTCTTTTTTTAGCGATGTTTCTGTAGAACAAAATGTCAAGACCGGGTTCATAGATAGTCAGTTCGGCATTTTGAAGTTTCTTTAATTTGTCAGGATTATTATCAACACAAATCACATGATTTCCCATTTCGGCAAAACATGTTCCGGAAACAAGTCCAACATAACCAGTACCTATGACTGATACTTTCATAATTTTCTCCGAGTAATTATAATTTTCTAATATTAATAGAGCAAATATAAGTAATTAGATGCTTTTTATACATACTGCCCCGCTAAAATAAAGATTTACTTTGCGGTTTCAGAAATAACTACTTTAAATTAGTGACTAATGTCATATTTTTCAGTAATTTTTGGATTAAAAAGAAGAGATTTTATGGATTCGACATACAAAAATGCCGGAGTTGATATTGAAGCCGGTGATGATATGGTTCAAAGAATAAAAGGGCATGTGAAATCTACATTTAATAGTGGTGTTCTTTCTGGTATCGGACATTTCGGCGCTTTTTTCCAACCTGATTTTTCCAAATATAAAGAACCTGTGATGGTTTCCAGTGTTGATGGTGTTGGAACCAAACTTATGGTTGCCGTTAAAATGGACAAGCATGATACGGTTGGTCAGTGCCTTGTTAATCATTGTGTGAATGATATCGCGGTCTGTGGCGCGCAGCCTTTATTTTTTATGGATTACCTTGCGTTCGGTAAACTCTACCCCGATAAAGCTGAACAGATTATTAAAGGTTTTTCAATAGCTTGCGCTGAAAACGGTGTTGCCTTAATAGGAGGCGAAACCGCGGAAATGCCCGGCATGTACGCTAAAGAAGATTATGATATTTCCGGTACAATAGTGGGTATTGTTGATAAATCAAAAATTATTGACGGTAAAAAAGTAAAATCGGGTGATGTTATTATTGGATTCAAATCTACCGGTCTGCATACTAACGGCTACTCCCTCGCGCGAAAAGTTCTGTTTGATAAATATTCTGTTACTGATACTCCTGATGGATTAGATAAATCTATAGGAGAGGCTCTGCTTGCCGTTCACAAATCATATCTTCCTGTAATTAATGTATTGAAAAATGAAATCGATATTCACGCTTTTTCACACATCACCGGTGGCGGAATGATTGGGAATACAAAAAGGGTACTTCCCGAAGGTCTTTCTCTCAACATCAACTGGAACGCGTGGGAATTACCAGCAATATTCAAACTAATCGCTGAAACCGGTAAAATTTCCCATGAAGAAATGCGTAAAGTATTTAATCTGGGGATCGGACTCGTAGCGATAGTCAGCATAGATGATGTTGAAAAGACACTTGAAACCGCTGAAAAAGCCGGTGAACCGGGAATTGTAATAGGGAAAGTTGTTTAACTCAAAAAATCCCGGACTACAGCACATAATCCGGGATTTTTATTAAATCTATAAGGGGAAAATCAGGCTTTCATACGTTCGCCCTGTTCTTCCTTAATAAATATCCAGCCAACTACTTTACCAATATCGATACGTTCAAAGTTATTCCAGTATCTTTTGGTTCTAACAAACATAGAACTTGTATCATCGATTGGTATGCTTTCAGCTTCATCCATAAGTTTGTTGAGGCGGGCTTTCCACGCATCCATGTTTTTAACACGAAGGTCAACCCAGCCATCATGCGACCAGAGATCAACATTTTCAGGAGTAACATCGAGCTCATCCTCGCCACGGTAAGGCGGAATTTTCATCTCATTTCCACGGAGAAAAGCTTTTCCGTCGGGTAATAATATCGGAATACCGATTGATAGCATTTCATTCCGGAATTTATCGTTAGTTGTAACAAGTTCCAGCGCAGCTTTGCTCATCTCCTCTGAAGATTTACCGATAATCTCTTTCATGCTGCTGTAAAGTTTTTTCAGCATCTCAATTTCGAATAGCAGCTTCGATAATCTTGGTGGACCGAGCAGTTCAAACGCAACACTGTTTATCTGGTGGATTTGCTCGAGTTCTTCAAGACGTTCAACCGCGGAATGCTGCAAGAATCCGGCACGATAAGTTGGTTCGAGAGTAGCGTTATCAAGTGCGTTAATGATATCATGACCTGTGTTTCCGCCCATAATTTCACGAATTGCGTCAACAGCTATTTCTTCCGGAGTAACATATTCCATTTGTCCCTGTGCGGTTATCGCTTCAAATTCGCCGCGTGAAAATGTTCCGTTTTCACCTGTGTCGATGAATACAGATTTTAATGTTTCACCAGTTGTTTTGAATGGTTTTTCAAGCTGGAATTTCAACTTGTCATTCAAAGGCACCTGTTCTGAAAGGTCAACATCCACAATCTGAATGGAACGACCACGTTTTTTAATTTCACCGTAAGCTACTTTCTTCCATGCTATCGCGGCGGTAGGCTTAATTTCTTTTGTAATTGCCGCGCCAGGTGTTCTGCCCATAAGAAACAGCAACAAAGTATGAGCGCCAGCAACACAAGATTTACTCAACAGAACACGTGATGGTTTTTCTTCACTATGTGTGTAAGGAATATTCAAACCCATACCACCTGTACCGGAAGTACCAATTTTAACATAAATTTTGGTTTTAGATTCAGTCATCGAGCGATACAATATCTGGATATGACGAATCAACTGTGGTACATACAAAGTACAGATAAGTTTTTCGGTTTCAGCGGCAAGTTCATCAACAGTAGGACCGTTTTTGATTTTTTTCTTAATCTGTCTGTAGGTGGTATAAACATCCTGATACGCAATACCTGTCGCGGAGTTAATACAGTCCACTATAACATCTGGTTTATGAGTGGACAATAGCTGATAAATAGAAGAGCTTTTAAGAATTTCTTCACTTAATTCTTCCATTGTGTCCTGCATTAAAACAGCACGTTTTTCTTTATCAGCGAGCAGTTCAAATCTGTTTTCGTCTTTAAATTCGTTTCTTACAAAAATATTTCCCCACCACGGAGTAAAATAATCATCCGGCAGCCCGGGAAATTCTTTCTGTAATCTTTCACACTCTTCTTCAGCTTCAAATTTGTTAAGTGAAGTAACAATAATTTTTTTTGGTTTTTCGGGAATTAACTTTCTGATTACGGCGTTGCCAACAAGACCCCAGCCGCCTAACACAAGTACAGTTTTGTTTAATATATCCATTTCATCTCCGTATCTAATTGGATTTCTGAAAGTAAGATATATCAAGCGGAAATTATTGGCAAGCTAAAGAAGATATGCAGCTACAGTTTTTGATATTATATTTTTGTAAAAACAAAAAAAGACCGCCTGATGACGGTCTAATTGTGATGGTAAGAGTAACAATAATACTACTTCAACAACATAATCTTT
>BQMY01000087.1 GCA_022181065.1 Melioribacteraceae bacterium
AGTGATCTCTGGTATCACGGTTAATAAATTTGAGGTTAGAGTTAATCATTTTATTGATCTCCATTTGTGAGAAGTTTTTTTTTAGAGAGCTTAAAAATGGCGTTTAGTCTTGAGCTGTTTTCTTGTTTGTACTTATTGTAGAGCTTAATGTACTCACCGATGAGACGATTAGAGAATGAGGTGGAAATACGTATTTGATCAACAGAGAAGTCCTTCAAGTGCAGAAGAATAATCTTGGAAAAATCTTGAATATAGCGTTTAACGGCTGTTTCTGAATGATGAGTACGTTTTTCAATTTCGGAGAACTGGTACCCGGAAAGATAGAGATCGAGTATCTGGGTTTTATGAGTAGTACCTCTGCCCATATCGTGTCTCCAACCGCGAGAAGGGATAGTTTTACCGTTACCTTTGAGAGAAGCGATGTCGCGTTTAATGGTAACAACAGAGGTAGTAAGAAGAAAAGCAATATCCTCATAAGAGAGAAGAGCTCCTTGTTCGATAGCTTCTTTAGTTATGCGGAGTAGTCGATGCTGACGCAGTCCGGACAGACCATTTTCCTTGTAGCATTTAAGATCTTCATCAGGGTCATGTAAAGTGAGGCGAACAGATTTTTTGAGACAAAGATCGATTGGCTTACCTGCCGGTTCACGATCGTCAACGGCAAGATAATGAACCTGACCGGAAGTAAGTTCAAGTTGAACGTGTTCGGTAAAATAAGTGACTATTTGCTTAAAATAAGCTTCAGCAAATATAGGTGTAAGATTAAAGTCCCGTGCAATATTGTTGATGATAGAGCTTTTTACCGTTTTGGATTTAAGCCTATCACTAAAACTATTAACAGATTTCATATAGATACCTCAAATAATTTTTAGTTAAAAACTAATCATTATTCCTTTGGGTATCATATGATACTAACTATAAATGAATCCGGGTTGAAAGTGTGATATAAAATGATGAATAAAATGAAAAAATATACAGTTTCCACTTGACATTTATTTTTAATTAAACGATTTTAGTAAACGATTAAGTAAACGCTATAGTTAATGATAAAGTAATTTTACTTAAATCAATAAATAAAAAGTACTTCGGAAAGAATGATGAAAAAAAATATAACCTTAATTATCCTAATGATACTGGTTAGCGGATTCTTCTTCACAGGATGTTCTAATGAAGATAAATCAGACGATATAAAAGTAAACTCAGAACTAAAACCAATCTCTTCCGATTTACCCCTTTCTGTAAGAATCGCACAATCTTTTGTACGCAGACACCCCGGGAATGTGACATATGATGAGTATATGACAAAGAAAAAGTGGAATTATGAACAGGGTGTCATGCTTGAGAGTATGCGCAAAATGTATCAACACACAGGCGACGAACAGTACTATAATTTCGTTAAGGGAAATCTCGAATATTATATTGAAGCAGACGGTTCAATTAAAACGTACCCCTATGAAGCGTTTAATCTTGATAAAATTAAACCGGGCGGCGCGCTTCTTTTCGTATATGAAAAAGAGAAAGATGTAAAATTGAAAAAAGCTGCTGATACTTTAATGAAGCAGCTGGCAAATCAGCCCAGAACCGAATCGGGCGGATACTGGCACAAAAAAAGATATCCTTACCAGATGTGGCTGGACGGATTATTTATGGCGCAGCCTTTCAAAGCTGAATATTGTAGTATGTTCGGAATAAACGAAAAATTTGATGATATACTTTTCCAGTTTACACACATTTACGAAAAAACAGTTGATAAAAATAGCGGTTTGCTTTATCACGCCTGGAACGAAAACAAAGAACAGCAATGGGCTGATAAAGAAACTGGTTGTTCGCCACATTTCTGGGGAAGAGCTATCGGCTGGTACATGATGGCAATTGTTGATGTACTGGATTATGTACCTGAAGATCATCCCGAGCGTGAAAAACTTTACGAAATTTTAGGTAATGTTTCGGAAGCAATATCCGGTGTACGTGATCCTGAATCAAAATTATGGTTCCAGGTTCTCGATCTTCCCGAAAGAGAAGGTAATTATCTCGAAGCATCATGTGCAGCAATGTTTACGTACGCACTAGCTAAAGGAGCTAATGAAGGATACATCGATAAGAAGTTTACTCAAATCGCTAAAGAAAGTTATGAAGCGATTATGAAACACCATGTTGAAATTGATGAAAATGGTTATATTGATCTCTTGAATACTTGCTCTGCTGCAGGACTGGGAGGCGATCCCTATCGTGATGGTTCATTTGAGTATTATATAAGTGAACCAACTCGCAAGAATGATTTCAAGGGTTATGGTCCATTTTTGTATTCAGCAATTGAGCTTGAAAAAGCTGGCGTCCTGTAAGGAGCAAACTCACAGGTGTTTAAAATCGAACATAAATTATTGTGGCTAAAATGAAAGGTAAAACAATTAAACTAAGTGACATTGCCGAGCAACTCAATGTCTCGACAGTTACAGTGTCGAAGGCTTTGAGGGGTCACCCGGATATTTCGCCGAAAACGACGAAGCTTATCCGTGAGACCGCCGAAAAGATTGGGTACACTCCCAACTTTATGGCGAGGAATCTTTCGGCAAGGAAATCTAATACTATAGGTGTAATTGTTCCTAAAATCGCTCATTACTTCTTTGGTTCCATTATCGAATCAATATATGATATCGCTTTTCAGAATAATTATGAAATTATTCTAACGGTATCGCAAGAAAATGAAGAACGGGAGAAAAGACATATTCAAACTTTGCTTTCAATGAAAGTTGATGGGATAATTATTTCAATCTCCCAGGAAACTAAAGATTATTCGATTTTTGAAACTGTTCGAGCGCGTGGTGTCCCTATTGTATTTATGGACAGGGTACCGAACATACCTGAAATAGATTCCGTATCGGTAAATGACAGGTTTGGCGCATACAGGGCGATTGAACACGCGATAAGTCTTGGATACAAAAATATAGGTCATTTTGCCGGTTATACCGATATAAATATTGGTCAGCAGAGGTATCTTGGTTTTGAAGACGCGATGAAAAAGCACAAAATCCCTATAAATCCTGAATGGGTTTGCAGGGGCGGATTTGGTGAAAAATCGGGTTATGAATCCTTTATGAAACTTTATAAAGAAAATAATCTTCCGGATTTAATTTTTACCGTAACCTATCCCGTTGCTCTTGGTGTTTACATGGCAGCAGCGGAAGTTGGTTTGAAAATCCCCGATGATGTTGATGTACTCGCGTTTGGTAACGCAAAAGTTCAGAAATTCCTTAGTCCTCCTTTGAGTTGTGTTGATCAGCCTACTGATCAGCTAGCAGCTAAATCAATGGAGTTGTTATTTAACAGGATAAATAATCCTGATGAAAAATCAACAAAGGAAGTAGAAGTACCCACAGAACTTGTCTTGCGCGGAACCTGCATAAACAATAAGTAAACTTACCTCAGGCATAGCTGACCGGTAATAGACCGGTCGGCGTAACCGAAATAAAACTTAAAATTGTTATGATAAAAAAATATACTACAGCTATTATAGCGTTGCTTTCGATTGTCTTGCTTTCTTGTGCAAAAAAAGATAACCCTGTTAATTCTGCCTGGCATAAAGCGGATGAAATTGTAAAAAGTATTGTAAAGCCAAAATTTCCTGATAAAAGTTTTGATGTCCTGGATTTTGGCGCTATAGCGGATTCCACTTACAATAGTAATCGGGCATTTACTGAAGCTATCGAAAAGTGCAGCGCGGATGGAGGCGGAACTGTTGTTGTACCAACGGGTGTGTATTTCAGCGCGGGTCCAATTAAATTACTCGATAATGTAAGATTTCATCTTGAAGATGGCGCGGTTATTAATTTCAGTACTGAGCCATCGGATTACTTACCGGTTGTTCTTTCTCGTTGGGAGGGTGTTGAACTCTATAATTATTCAGCTCTCATTTACGCTAACGGCGCAGATAATATTGCCCTGACGGGTAAAGGTGTTCTAAATGGCAAGGCTTCTGCTGAAAACTGGTGGCCATGGAAGGGTAAGACAGAATATGGATTTGAAGAGGGGATGCCGAGTCAGCTTGATCCTCCGGGCAGACCAAAATTATTAAACATGAACAATACAGACGCTCCTCTCGAAACAAGGATTTTTGGTGAAGGCTCATATTTACGACCTAACTTTTTTCAGACAATAGACTGCAAAAATATCCTGATTGAAGATGTGAAGTTTGTTGATTCTCCAATGTGGTTTATCAATCCTGTACTTTGTGAAAACATTACCGTTAGAGGAATTACAGTGGTTGGTAAAGGACCTAATAATGATGGTCTTGACCCTGAATCGTGTAAAAATGTACTTATTGAAGATTGCTTTTTTGATACCGGGGATGACTGTATCGCAATCAAATCGGGGAGGAACAACGACGGTAGAAGAATCAATGTGCCATCGGAAAATATTGTGATACGAAACTGCACCATGCACGATGGTCACGGTGGTATAGTAATGGGAAGCGAGATTTCAGGCGGGTGTAAAAATGTCTTCGCGGAAAATTGTCTGATGGATAGCCCGAATCTCGATAGAGCCCTTCGCATAAAAACCAACTTTTTTAGGGGTGGCTCTGTCGAAAATATTTACCTCAGGAATATAACAGTGGGTGAGGTAAAAGAAGCAATTGTAAAAATCAATCTGAACTACGACATCAAAAACGAAAGTGGTGATAAATTCTTGCCTTCTGTCAAGAATGTGTATCTGACGGATATAAAAAGCAGTAAAAGTAAACACGCTTTTTTCCTCGAGGGATTGGAAGATTCGAACATCAAAAATGTGGGAATATTTAACTCAGAGTTAAATGGTGTTGAGCAGGAGAGCATTTTACATCACGTTATCAACTTTGAAACAGAGAATGTAAAAGTCAATGGTAAACAATTTAATAATTGATATATACGGTAAACCAATGAAGAAAACTTTTTTAATAATTTTTGCTATGATAATATTAGCGGGTGCAACATTTGCTCAGGAAAGTAAAGAGTTCAATTACTTTGAAAGAATTGATTTTACTGTAAACAATCCGGCGGATCATGCTATCGTTGACGCGCCTGTCATGATTAAAATGAAAGATTTAAAACAGGATTCCGAGTTTAATCCTTACGGTTTTATTTTGTACAGAGGAGAAAAGGAAATACCATCACAGCATTACAATAACGGTAATGAATGTTTTATCGTTTTTACCGCCGATTTAAAGAGAGGTGAAACTGCGGAGTTTCATTTCAAATATCTGCATGAAGGCAAGATTGTTAAAAACTATCAAAACAGAACTTATGCCGAACTTGCAATGAAGTTTGATGCTGTATATAAAAATAAAAAATTTACTTCCGATCATTTTGAGAATTTTGCAAAAGTTGTTGTTCCTGAAATCCATACTGATCACGACGCGCTGTTTAAATATGAGGGGCCTGGCTGGGAATCGGAAAAAGTTGGATACAGGTTCTATCTCGACTGGAGAAACGCGACCGATATTTTTGGAAAAACAGTAAATGAATTGGTGCTTCACAAAGTTGGAACAAATGACGTTGTCGCCAAAGATGATTCATACCACAAAATGCAGGAATGGGGTATGGATATTTTCAAGGTAGGCAGCTCTCTGGGTATCGGCTCCATAGGAATGAAAACTGCCGAAAAAATTGAAGCGGTATCAAAAACTGACGGTATTACCGCGGAAATCAAGTTTAACGGACCTGTGCTTTCTGAAGTAATAACCGAGTATAAAGGTTGGGAAGTATCCGGAAACAAATATGATCTTACCTCACGTCTTTCAATAACAGCCGGTAGCAGAATAACAACCGCTTGTTTAAATGTCACAGGGGACGCAAAAAATATCACAACAGGTCTCGCAAAACATGAAAATGCAGAGTTTATGAAATCGGATGTTGACGGTGACTGGCAATTTATCGCGCTCTATGGGAAACAGACTTTAGCGGATGATGATCTGGGGATTGTTTTGTTTTATAAAAAATCGGTGCTTATAGAGCAGGGTGAAGATGAGTTGAACTACTTTGTATCTCTCAAACCAGTGGAAAATAAAGTCGTTTATAAATACGCGGCCGCATGGGTTCAGGAACCCGGTGGAATCAAATCGAAAGAAGAGTTTAATAAATATATAAATGAAAAATTGAATGAATTCAACAATCCGTTGAAAATTGAAATCAAGTAGGTTTTATTATGAGTGAGTTTAAGTTACACGAAGACAGATTTTTTGATACTGACCCGACCGTCAGAAGATACGCTCGCGAGTTGTATAATGAGATAAAAGATTTACCGATTGTAAGTCCGCACGGGCATGTTGACCCTGCAATTTTTGTTGAAAATAAACCATTTCCAAATCCGGCAGAATTATTTATTTCGCCTGACCATTACGTTTACAGAATGCTCTATTCACAGGGTATTGACCTGGAAGACCTGGATATACCACAAAGAGGTGGTGTGAGATCCGGTAAAGACCCCAGGGAAGTCTGGCAGATTTTCGCGGATAATTATTTCCTTTTTAACGGTACACCTTCAGGTGTATGGTTAAATCATGAATTTAATATTGTATTTGGCATCAAAGAAAAATTATCCGGTGAAAATGCGCAGAATATATACGATGAAATTAGCGAAAAGTTGCAGCAACCCGAATTTTTACCACGCAATATGTTTAAGAATTTCAACCTGGAAGTTCTTTCTACTACTGATGCAGCGGCTGACACTCTTGAGCATCATAAAATAATTAAAGAATCAGGGTGGGATGGAAGAATAGTTCCATGTTTTCGTCCGGATGCTGTGACTGATCTCTCTAACCCTGACTGGCGAAAAAACATTGAAGAACTTCAGAAAGTATCATCTGTAGAAATTACTACCTATCAGAACTTTATCAAAGTTCTTGAGGAAAGACGCGCGTTCTTTAAATCAATGGGAGCAACCTCCACAGATCATGGGGTGCTTTCACCTTACACAACAAAATTGAGTGAAAAGGATGCTGAGGATATTTTTTCCCGCGCTCTGAGGGGTGAATCTACCGAAAAGGATGCTGTTTTATTTACCGCAAATATGCTTATGGAAATGGCGAGAATGAGTTGCGATGATGGATTGACAATGCAAATTCACGCCGGCTCGAATAGAAATCATAATAAGGTAATATTTGACAAATACGGTCTTGATAAAGGTTGTGATATTCCTCAGTCAACGGAGTACACAAATAATTTGAAAGAATTATTAAATACTTATGGCAACAATAAAAATTTCACTGTGATTGTGTTTACACTTGATGAAACCAACTACACACGTGAGTTGGCTCCTCTGGCGGGTCACTATCCGGCAATGAAACTTGGTCCGGCATGGTGGTTCCATGATAGTCTTGAGGGAATGAACAGGTATCGTCACAGTGTAACTGAAACCGCGGGATTTTATAATACAGTCGGTTTTAATGATGATACACGCGCATTTGTTTCAATTCCGGCAAGACACGATGTAGCGCGCAGAGTTGACGCGAATTTTCTCGCCGGACTGGTAGCGCGTCACATGATTAGTATGGCGGAAGCCTCTGTTATTATTAAAGATCTTACATATAATCTGGTTAAAAAGGCATATAATTTATAGGTAGCAGGATGATAGAAGTATTAAAAAGTATAAAAGTAGAGTCAGGTAAAGACAATCAGTTGGTTAAGTTGGATATTTTATCATCTGGTAACGTTGAAGTATATCCGAAGTCAATTAATGAACTTAATGGAGTATTATTTTTTATTGGCAAGATCGGAATTCTTAAAAGTTTGTTTTTGATTTCAAACGATAAATCCAATCAACTTTTTGACAAATTTAATGGTGAGATTACTGAACAAGATAATGGTTATTTTGTTAAAAACTGTCCACTTGTACATAGCAACGCGTTAAAAATTCAGGAAAATTTTCCGTTTACAATTCCCCAATTGCTGGGATTAAATAACTCATTTGGTTTTGGTGACAGGATTGGGCTTGCAAATCATGCGCATGTTCGATCACTTGAGGGGAGCGAATTTAAACCTGTATTCGCGCAACAATCTATCCGTGAACTGACCAGAACCAAACGTACACCTGAACAAGTGATGGACGCGGCAATCTGGGCTGTGTTTCAGGAAAGCTTCAAAACAGGATTTGGCGCGGATGCCGATCACCTCAAAACCACCGATGATATTGATCTTATGATTAATGCGGGCTTCACAATGTTCACTTTTGACCCTGGTGAATTTGTAATTAATGAGGCTGATTCTATTTCAGTTGCTGAACTTGAAAAAAAAGCAAAAGAACTCAACTGGGATGTACTTGCTGACTCAGTTAAAGGTTTGGTAACGCGATATGATGATAAAGTTTTTGATTTACGCGAGGGACTGATAATCAATCCTTCATATGAGGATGTGATGCGTGCCATGGTCAAGTATGGTAATGCCATTGCTCATATTAAAACATTATTCGATTACCTGAGCACTGAATATTTTAACGTACCTTATGAAGTTGAAATATCTGTTGATGAAACGGAATCGGTAACAACACCGTTTGAACACTTCTTTATGGCGAGTGAACTTAGCCGGCTTAATGTGAAAATTATAAGTCTGGCACCAAGGTTTATTGGTGATTTTGAGAAGGGTATTGATTACAAAGGTGATATTGAAGTTTTCAAAACCGAATATCTTAAACATGTAAAAATTGCTGAATATTTTGGCTCGTACAAAATAAGTCTGCACTCGGGAAGTGACAAGTTTGGTGTTTACAAAGCAATTGGTTCACTAAAGCGCGGTTATACGCATGTTAAAACCGCGGGTACAAGTTATCTTGAAGCTCTAAAAGTTGTCGCCGCGAGAAATCCGGAAGAGTTCAGAAAAATTCTTGATTTTGCTCGGATTGAATATGAAAAAGAGAAACAAACTTACCATGTATCGGCTGATCTGAAATATGTTAAAGAATCGAAAGATTATACGGATGAAGAACTGGTTGATTTGTTCACTCAAAACGACGCGCGTCAGGTTCTGCACGTAACATTCGGTAAAGTATTAACCACACTTGATGAAAAAGGTAACTTACTATTCAAGGATAAGATTTACGATTGTCTCAAGAAAAATGAAGAGCTACACTACAAATTTTTGATTAAACATTTTAAGAACCATTTAGACCCTTTTAAGTAATATGGCAAAAAGATGAACAGAGAAGAAATTAAAAAAGCGATATTAAAAAATAAGGCGGTTGCCGTTGTAAGAATGAAAGACCCTGCAAACCTCGTGAAAGTGATAGAAGCACTTATGAATGGCGGTGTTACAGGAATAGAATTGACAATGACAATCCCCAATGCGCTTGAAGCCATTAAAACAGCTTCACAAGTATTTGGGGATAAAATATTACTTGGTGTTGGTTCGGTGACAAATTCCAAAATGGCATTTAACGCGATTGACGCCGGTGCGGAGTTTGTAGTTTGTCCTATTTACAAACCTCAGGTGGTTGATGATGTTTTAGGTCGCGATAAAGTTGTAATACCGGGATGTTTTACACCTTCTGAAATACAGAATGCATATGAGCAGGGAGCCGATTTTGTGAAAGTCTTTCCCGCGGATAATCTGGGGATGTCTTTCATTAAATCAGTCAAAGCGCCGTTACCGCATCTTAATTTAATTCCTACAGGCGGTGTAACAATTGATAACGCGATTGACTGGATTAACCACGGTGCCTGCGCTGTTGGTATCGGCTCGGCACTTGTTGATAATAAAGCTATAGAGAATGGTGATTTCGGATTACTCACCGAAAAAGCCAAAAAACTTTGTTCCAATTTGGGACTAAATCAGGAGTAATTATTATGAAATATTCTTTTGAAGACTTGCAAGGCAAGGTTTGTGTGCTCACCGGCGGAGGCGGTGTTATCGGAGGCGTTATCTCTGATGGCTTGGCAGGCTGCGGTGTGAAGCTCGCGATTCTTGACATCAAAAAAGAGTTTGCAGAAAAAACCGCCAATATAGTAGCTGAAAAATATGGAGTGGAGGCTATTGGTGTAGCTGCAAACGTTCTCGATAAAAGTTCTCTCGAAGAGGCTAAAAAGGAAGTCCTCGCGAAGTTCGGAAAAGTTGATATACTTATCAATGGCGCAGGTGGTAACTCCCCTAAAGCCACTACCAAAGAAGAATTCATTACCGATGCTAATGTAAATTCTCTTGAAGACACTTTCTTCGGATTGGAAATGGAAGGTTTTCAAAAGGTATTTGACCTCAATTTCCTCGGTACTTTGCTTCCCACAATGGTTTTTGCAAAAGAGATGGTGGAAAGAAAAGATGGCGTAATCCTTAATATATCTTCAATGAATTCGTTCAGACCTCTAACGAAAATTCCCGCTTACTCAGCGGCAAAATCGTCAATTAACAATTTCACAGAGTGGCTTGCGGTACATTTCGCGAAAATGAATGTACGTGTTAACGCGATAGCTCCGGGATTTTTTCTCACAAATCAGAACAGGTTTTTGCTGATTGATGAAAAAACAAATGAATTAACTCCAAGAGGAAATAAAATTATTGATAACACACCGATGGGAAAATTTGGTGAGCCTGAACACCTGATTGGAGCAACCTTATACCTGTTATCAGATTTATCGAGCTTTGTAACAGGTACCGTACTGCCGATAGATGGCGGATTTAATATTTACAGCGGTGTTTAACAATCAGGAGGATAATTATGGGTATGCAGCAAACATGGAGATGGTACGGTCCGAACGATCCGGTATCACTTAAAGATATAAGACAGGCAGGAGCCACAGGAATTGTAAACGCGCTACACGAAGTTCCTATCGGTGATGTGTGGACAGTGGAAGCTCTTGAAGAAAGAAAAAATATTATTGAATGGGATAACAGTGTAAGCCCTGCGAAAAAATCGGGATTGATCTGGAGCGTGATCGAAAGTATTCCCGTTCATGAAGATATTAAACTCGGCAAACCGGGTCGCGACAAATGGATTGAAAATTATCGTGAAAGTCTGAAAAATGTGGGTAAAGTTGGTATTCCCACAATCTGTTATAATTTTATGCCGGTTGTTGACTGGACTCGTACCAATCTGAATATGTTGCTCGATAATGGCGGCAGAGCGTTATCATTTGATATAGTTGAGTTTATCGCGTTTGATGTATTTATGCTCAACCGTGACGGCGCTGAAAAAGATTATGATCCCGATTTGGTTGAAAAAGCAGGTGAGTTATTTGTGAAAATGACAGATGACGAAAAAGCCACCTTGCAGAAAAATATTATCGCGGGTCTTCCGGGTGGTCAGGAAGGTTACACTCTCGATGCGTTCCTTGCCAGATTGAATGAATATAAAGATATTGACGATTCGAAATACCGCGAAAACCTTGCATATTTTCTAAAGGCTATTATTCCGGTGGCGGAAGAAGCGGGTGTAAAAATGGCAATTCATCCGGATGATCCTCCATTTTCACTCTTTGGTTTACCAAGAATAGTTAGCACTGAAGCAGATCTCAAATATCTGCTGGATGTGTATGATTCCGTCAGCAATGGTTATACAATGTGTACGGGATCTTACGGTGTAAGAGCTGATAATGATCTCGCCGGAATGGTCACACGTCATGGTAGCAAACTGAACTTTATTCACTTGAGAAGCACCATTCGTGACGGCAGGGGCGGCTTTTTTGAAGCTGATCATCTTTACGGTGATGTTGATATGTATGGTGTTATCAGTGCTATACTTAAAGAACAGAAAAAACGTGAACTATCGGGAACAGGGGAAATACATATTCCTATGCGCCCGGATCATGGTCATGTGCTTCTTGATGATCTTGGTAAAAAAACAAATCCCGGTTATTCAGCGATTGGAAGATTAAAAGGTCTTGCTGAGTTACGCGGACTTGAACTCGGGATTGAAAAAAGTGGTGTAATATAATTCTGTAAATTATCCGGTGGTTGTGTTTCTCCAGATAAATAAGGCAGCCGGGTAATGTTCATAAAAACCTTTTCGGGAATTTGTGCAATATTCTGACTGGTGTGGTGACAGTCGGGATAATTAGGTAACCCGAAAAGGTTTTCTTAACTTTTTTTTATTATTGGAATATGAAAATCAGCATGTTGAAAATTAAAAATACTCTACTGTTCTTTTTTATCGCTTTATTAGTAGTTTCATGCGGTAAGGTAACGGGTGTAAAGAAACTGAAAATAGGTCATGGTCTTGACCAGTCGCACCCTGTACATCAGGCTATGTTATACATGGCTGAAAAAGTTGATGAAAAATCGGGCGGAAAAATGCAGATTTCTGTATATCCGTCACAGCAGCTCGGTACTGAAAGAGAGTGTCTTGAGTTATTGCAGATTGGAAGTCTGGCGATGACCAAGGTATCATCCTCGGTACTCGAAGGCTTTGTCCCTGATTTCAAGGTATTCAGTTTGCCATACATCTTCAGGGATGAACAGCACAAATTTAATGTATTTGAAGGGGAAGTTGGTCGGGATTTATTATTAAGCCCGAAGGAGTGTCGTCTTCGTGGTTTATGTTTTTACGACGCGGGAAGCCGAAGTTTTTATACCAAGGACAAACCTGTTAACTCACCGGCTGATCTAACCGGACTCAAAATAAGAACACAGGAAAGCGCGACTTCGGTGAAGCTGGTTAATTCGCTTGGCGCGTCGGCAACACCAATTTCGTGGGGAGAACTATATACCGCATTGCAGCAAGGTGTAGTTGATGGCGCGGAAAATAATCCTCCTTCATTTTTTACTTCCAGGCATTACGAGGTTTGTAAGTTCTATTCACTTGATGAACACACCGCTGTACCGGATCTACTAATAATCAGTACAATTGTGTGGGATGAACTTGATGAACAGCAGAAACAATGGCTTCAGGAAGCGGCTGTAGAATCTTACGAGTACCAGAAGAAACTATGGAAAGAATCAACAGCAGCATCACTCCAGGCGGTAAAAGAAGCCGGAGTTGAGGTTATTTATCCTGATAAAGGTCCTTTTGAAGAAAAAGTGCAGCCTTTACTTGAAGAATATAAGTCTGAAAAAGCCATATATGATTTAATCCAGAAAATTAAGAATGTGAAATGAATCTGAATGATATTAAAGTTAAGGTTGATAACGTTATTAAGTGGTGCTTAATCGTTATCATGGCCGCGATGACAATAAATGTATTGTGGCAGGTATTTACCCGGTTTATACTTCAGAATCCCAGTTCATATACTGAAGAATTAGCGCGATATATGCTGATTTGGCTGGGCATTCTGGGAGCGAGTTATGTAGCCGGACAAAAAATGCATCTCGCTATTGATTTGCTTTCGCTTAAGCTGAAGGGAAAATCGAAAAGTTATCTTGAGATTTTTATTCAGTCGCTGATATTTTTCTTTTCACTTTTTGTGATGGTTATCGGCGGGTTTAATCTTGTGCAGATAACACTCTCGCTGAACCAGATTTCAGCCGCGTTACAGGTACCATTGGGGTACGTTTACGCAATTGTTCCGGTCAGCGGACTAATTATGATGTTCTACTCAAGCATATTTATTATTGATGAAATGAAAAAGTTGAAATCCATATAATCTTATTATCTCGGACGGAAAAGTTAAATGGAATTATTTGAAATCTTAGTTTTGGTTTTATCATTTATTGTACTGCTCTCGCTGGGTGTACCGATTTCATTTTCTATTGGTATTTCCAGTTTGCTAACAATGATGATTAGTATCAGCACGGTACCATCTCTTACGACTGTAGCGCAGAGAATGGCGACGGGAATAGACAGTTTCGCGTTGCTTGCAATACCGTTTTTTATCTTTGCCGGACAGCTAATGAACAGCGGTGGTATCGCAAGAAGACTTATCGATTTTGCAAAAGTATTGGTTGGAAAGTTGCCGGGAGGATTGGCGTTTGTGAATATTCTCGCGGCAATGTTTTTCGGAGCGATATCCGGTTCAGCGGTTGCGGCTGCATCGGCAATTGGTGGTTTTATGACTCCGGTCATGGAAAAAGAAGGTTATGACAAATCGTTTTCAGCGGCGGTGAATATAACTTCCGCTACTACAGGTTTGATCATTCCGCCGAGTAACGTATTGATTGTCTATTCACTCGCGAGCGGGGGAGTTTCAATCGCTGCGCTATTTCTTGCCGGATATATTCCCGGGATATTGTTCGGACTATCCTTAATGGTAGTCGCGTTTGTTCACGCAAAACGAAACAATTATAAAGTAAATGTTGAATTCACACTGGGTGACGCGGTAAAGAAATTTTTCGACGCAATTCCGAGCTTGATGTTGATTGTAATCGTTATCGGAGGTATAGTCGCAGGTTACTTCACGGCAACGGAGGCATCAGCGGTTGCTGTTCTCTATGCGTTTATCCTCTCTGTATTTGTTTACAAGGAAATTAAGTTAAAAGATTTACCTGATATTTTGTTAAGCAGTGCGTCAACAACGGCAATTGTTATGCTTCTTGTTGGTACTTCAATGGCAATGAGCTGGGTTATGGCGTATGAAAATATCCCGCAGAATGTGGCAGAGGCTTTACTCGCGCTTTCGAGTAATAAAATAGTATTGTTGATCATTATCAATATTATTCTGCTCTTTATCGGTACATTCATGGATATGACCCCTGCAGTCCTGATATTTACACCGATATTTTTACCGGTAGTTATGCAGCTTGGTATCGACCCGATTCATTTTGGTATTATGATGGTTATGAATCTTAGTGTGGGTCTTTGCACCCCACCGGTTGGAAGTGTGCTTTTTGTGGGATGTTCGGTAGCGGATTTGCCGATTACAAAGGTTATAAAACCTCTGATACCGATGTTCCTTGCTATGCTTGTTGCTTTGCTGCTCGTTACATACATCCCAGAATTGAGTATGTATGTACCGCGTTTATTTGGATTTTAGATTGAAATAAAAAAGGAGATATATAATGGAAGTAAGATATTCCCCTGATAAAGAAGGATTTAAAAAGTTTTCGTCGGATGAATTGAGAGACAGTTTTTTGATTGATACACTCTTTCAGAAAAACAGTATTCCTATGGTTTATTCCGATGTTGATCGTTCAATTACCGGTTCAGCTGTACCTGCCGGTGAAAAGCTTGCATTAACCGCCAGCAAAAAAGAAATGGCAGCCGATTATTTTGCGCAACGTCGTGAAATTGGTGTAATTAACATTGGCGCAAAAGGTAAAATCACCGTTGATGGTACCGCATATGAAATGAACAACATTGACGCGTTATATATTGGTCGTGGTACTAAAGAAATAACTTTTGAGAGTGACGACGCAAATGATCCGGCAATGTTTTATTTCGTCAGTTATCCCGCGCATACCGCATATCCGGTAAAACAGATAAAGCTTGAAGACGCTGAATCAGTTCATCTCGGAAGCGTTCAGGATAGCAATAAACGAACTATCCACAAATATATACTTCCGGGAAAGGTGAATTCATGTCAGCTTGTTATGGGTTTGACTATACTCGAAGAGGGAAGCGTATGGAATACAATGCCGGCTCATACACATCAGAGACGATCAGAAATATATATGTATTTCGGATTGCGTCCTGAATCAATGGTTGTTCACCTTATCGGTGATCCTGAGGAAACACGTCACATAATCATTCGTGACAAGCAGGCTGTGCTTTCCACAAGCTGGTCATTACATTCAGGCGCAGGTACACAGAACTATAATTTCATCTGGGCAATGGGTGGTGAAAACCAGGACTTTGATGATATGGACTGGGTACCAATGGAAAAATTGAAATAATATAAAGTGGCAGGTGTAAATTATGATTCTTGACAAATTTAAATTGGATGGTAAAACCGCCGTCGTTACAGGTTCCAACAGGGGCATCGGGCAGTCTTACGCCATCGCGTTGGCTGAAGCGGGCGCTGATATAATCGGAGTTTCTTACGAATGTGATTTTGAGGAAACCGAAAAAGCTGTTACGGGTCTTGGCAGGAAATTTAAATCATACTGCGCTGATTTTTCTAACAGAGATACCGTATATCGTTTTATTGAAGATGTTCGCGAAGACTGGGGAAAAGTTGATATACTCATTAACAACGCGGGTATGATCCTCCGTAAACCGATTGCCGAACACCCTGATGAATATTGGGATAAGGTAATTGAAGTGAACCTTTCCGCACAGTTCATTCTTACCCGTGAATTTGGTAAAGATATGGTTAGCAGAGGTTATGGTAAAGTTGTTTTTATTGCTTCATTATTGTCATTTCAGGGAGGTATTACGGTTCCCGGTTATGCGGCATCGAAGGGTGGTGTGAAGCAATTAACCATGGCATTCGCGAATGAATGGGCTTCGAAAGGTGTTACGATAAACGCAATCGCGCCGGGTTATATAGCGACTGATAACACAAAAGCGTTGCGCGAAGACAAAGCGCGTAACAAGGCAATTCTTGATCGCATCCCACAGGGAAGATGGGGTGATCCGGACGACCTTATGGGAACAGTTGTGTTTTTGTCATCCGATGCCTCAAGCTATCTTAACGGTTCTGTTGTGACTGTTGATGGTGGCTGGATGGGGAGGTAGTTTATTAATTCCCCTTCGTCCGAGACGCAGAGGTTCGAAAGGGGGATTTAATAACAAAACTATTTGGGGTGAATCTTCACCCCTCTATTTTCAAATCCTGATGATAGTTATGGTGTAACCGCGAGAAGAAATTATATTATAACATCATTAAGGGGTAGATATGAAAAAGGTAGTAACATTCGGTGAGATAATGTTGAGATTATCGACACCGGGATTTAAAAGATTTTTACAATCTGATATATTCGACGCAAATTACGGAGGCGGCGAAGCAAACGTTGCTGTATCCCTGGCAAATTACGGCCTCCAAAGTTATTTCGTTTCGAAACTGCCAAGGCATGAGATTGGTCAGTCAGCGGTAAATCACCTGAGGAACTATGGTGTATCGACAGACTATGTTATCCGTGGTGGCGACAGAGTTGGTATTTATTTCCTTGAAACCGGAGCGAGTCAGCGTCCTTCAAAAGTGATTTATGACAGAGCCGACTCGGCAGTATCAAATCTTGGGGCAGATGAAGTAAACTGGGAAGAAGTTTTTGAAGGTAAGGACTGGTTTCACTGGACAGGTATCACCCCTGCGCTGGGATCAAATCTTGTAGAAAGTCTTAAAAAAGCATGCAAGGTTGCAAAATCCAGAGGCATAACCATAAGTTGTGACCTGAACTTCCGTAAAAAATTATGGACAACAGAAGAGGCACAGGGAGTAATGGTTCCATTGATGCAATACGTTGATGTATGCATAGCCAATGAAGAAGACGCCGAGAAAAGTCTGGGTTTCAAAGCCGAGGGAACAGATATTGAATCAGCGGAATTGAATGAAGAAGGTTATTTCAAGCTCGGTAAACAGCTCAAGGATAAGTTTGGATTCAGTTCTGTGGCGATTACACTAAGAGAGAGCTTTTCGGCATCTCGTAACGGCTGGAGCGCAATGCTTGTTGATGATAAAAATTGTAAAGAACCTTATCGCACAACTGTTTATGATATAACACTTGTCGATCGTGTGGGTGGGGGAGATTCTTTTGCCGGTGGACTTATCTACGGTTTGCTGGAAAAATCATCCACAAAAGAGGCGATTGAATTTGCCGTTGCAGCTTCCTGTATCAAACAGACTATTCCTGGTGACGCTAATCTGGTTAGTGTGGATGAAGTTGAGAAACTTATTAAAAGTGGTGGAAGCGGAAGAGTGGAAAGATAATTTGAGTATTCTTTACTCCCATTGAATACGAGCCCGCTGATGATAATTTATTGGCGGGTTTTTTTATACCATAGAATAGCAAATACCTTCATTACCGGGAGGGTCTAAAAAGGGAAGCAGCCCCTTGCAAAAAACAACTATTTCATTGTCCCTCAGTGAAATCAAAAGGCATTCAGTTTTATTTTTCGTTTTTGACTTAAAACTTACAATCATAGGTTAACGATCACCATAGGTGGGTGAGCCCTTCGACCCCGCTACACGGGGCAGGCAAAAGCTCAGGACAACGTCTCTCGCTTGTCCCGCAAGGCGGGAAACCCCCGGAAAGAGCATGAACTTAAACGAACCCATCCTATCCGCCTGGAGCGGACTTCCCTTTATTAAAGGGAAGGACTTTTGACCGTTGGCAAATCTGCTAGTTTTAAAAGTCCTTCTACCGAATGCTTTCGGGACAGGTTCGAAGGAGCTGGATTTGAACGATAGTCGAAAGACGGAGGATGATTCATTGGGTACTTGGACTTTTTGGTCACTCCCCTGCGAAATGACTTAAAATAAAAAAGCCCGAATGATAAACATCCGGGCTTTTTGAAATCTCAAAATTCTTTACTTTTTCGCGATCATCTCATTGTAAGTTTCAGGAGCCAGATCATCATAGAAGAAATCAACAGGGTTTTGTGTAACACCGTTAAATTTAACTTCGTAGTGCAAGTGTGGGCCGGTTGAGAGGCTACCGGAGTTACCGGAAAGCGCAATCAAATCGCCACGTTTTATAACATCACCCTTTTTAATTTTAAAACGATAGAGGTGACCATACAAAGTTTTGTACCCGTTCCCATGATCAATTTCAATTGTTCTACCGTAACCGCCTCTTCTGCCGGCAAAAGAAACTTTCCCATCAGCGGGAGCATAAACTTTAGCACCAGTATTGCATCTGAAGTCCTGACCATGGTGCATCGTTCTAACTTTTTTGATCGGGTGGAAACGCATACCAAAATCATCACCTAATGCCGCGTTTACAGGCTTGAGCGCAGGAATAAAACGATTAGCGGTTTCATCTTCGCTAATTTTGTCTTCAATTTCAGTAATGATTAATTTCTGGAAGTTTACTTTTGCGAGGAGGTCGTCATATTTATTGCTGAGTTTTTCAACAATTCCGACAGATTCAACAGATGAAAGGGGAATAAGTTCGTTGAAAGCTTTACCACCAATACCAATTTCCTGGTCTTCAGCTGAAAGTGATTGAAGATTAACGGATAATCTGAGAGAATTACCCGCATCGGCAATTAACTCGGCTTTATCCTTGAGTGTATCGTATTTATCGAACATCTGGTTAAGCCCGGCAACCAGTTTCTCATTTTCATTTCGGAGAAATTCGATATCAGTTCGTTTAGTGAACTTTATATATGTGCCCAAAGAAATAAAAGATAAAACAAGTGACAGGGCGGTTATTGCCGATATCAACTTAATATTGAAATGTTTTATCTCAACAAACTTTAGTTTTCTGGAAGAAAAATAGTAAAAGTTTTTCATATTGTTCGTACCTTAATTTACTGTCACCCAAATCATCCAACGACACACAAATATCATGCAAATCAAATAAACCAACAAAACAACTCTAAATCATTATCGGATGAAAGCCATAAGAATTTATAACATGTAAAATATTTATCACTATAAAGTATTGTTAAATATTTTTACAAAGTGACAGTAAACAAACCGTAAATCCCGTTTTTTACAATAATTTGAGAATATACCTAATATATTATTTTATTACGATATCTTCAAGTAGAAATTTTGTAACAAAAACCGGCTGAACAGATTAAAAAGAACGCCGCCTTTGAAGCGGCGTTAAACTTGAGGTTTGGAGGGGAAATTTAGGCGTTGTTGTTGCCCAACTCCGGAGTATTCAGCCTGACATATATGATGCCCAGATAGCCGATTACCACCGCAGATGCAATAAATACAGTGCCTGAAACCCAACCTAAAGCAGAACTGAACAGTAGCCACGCACCTAGTGCCATACTTAGCAGATCATGCCAGGTACTTATTTTTACAATACCCACGATAATCATTAAGATACCAACAACGGTAAGACTTGTGGCATCTTGCAGGGTTGCGACTGCTGCTGTTACAAGAAACCATCCTGCAACTAGTAAACTAATCCATCCCTTCCACATATTGTACCTCCTTTCCAGTTAAATTAAGGAGAATTTGCGGTATAATATTCGTGTACCGAATATTATTTGTTATACATCAAAATAATACTTTTTATATTAAAAACAATACATAATCAACTATAAATCGATTAAAAATTGAAAATTCAGACTCAAATTAAGATTTTCTTTTTTGTTGGATTAAAAGACGGATTTTTGTTTAATTTTGAATTATCTCATAATGTATTCTGTTTGAGCTATATCAATTACAGGCTTTAAATGAAACAAATTATAATATTCAAAGATAATGAACTCGCTTTGCTCGATGTTATTTCAGAATATCTTGGCAAAGAGGATCGACAGAGTGATATCAACCTGATAAATAGCAAGCGCACCGCGCTCGAGGGAGTGGCACGTTCCATTTCAATTTACCCTTCTATCAACGATAGTGTTAGCCTGGGAGGTAGTTTCAGGAATATAAATACTCTCGTGAGAAGACTCTGTGATGAAAATGGTCGTGATCTGATTTTTAATATGCCTACAAAAGCTATTCTGGGAAAAAGTTATCTTGTAGCCAAACTCAACTATTTTTATATGATATCTTATATTATAAGCGATTCCATAGCTTTGCTCGATCTGCGAAGGAAGGTTTATGATATTTTGAAAAATATAGTTTTCACACTAATGGCTGAAGAGGTATTTGTTGAAATCTTAATTGATAAACAGGTTAGCGTTGATCTGAAGGAAAAAGCCGCGATTCGACTGACAAAATTGTGGGAATTCAGACTTGATCACGGTGTCTCGAACTTTGCCCCTTCACTCGAAAATATCTGGGGTGCAAGGGGGGCATTATCTCCTGTTTATGGTACTTTTCTCGGAGCTTCCGAACTAATGCAGTTATCGACAAATCTTAATCCTAAAGTTTCTGATTTTTTTGAAAAAGTCGATTTTTCGGAAGATCTTCACAGCGCGCTCGAAGAATTTTTGTTTGGTCTTACTTTTGAAGAACTCTTGTTTCTAAGAAAATCAATGAATGAGATGGGACGAAATTCTTTAAGTGACGGGGAGATTCGTGAATTACTCAGCGGCAAACCAACTTATATGCTCAAAAAAAATGTGGATCCAAGAGATTTTTACAGTTTTTTTATTACCAGAAATAATAACTCCAAATTCAGGCTTCAGGCAGAAACCTCCGGACCCAAAAAAACACTGGAGGAGCATTTAATGCTCCACCTTTTAGCAGAAGATTAAAAACTGTAACCGTAAGAAACAGTATAGGAAGGATCAAAAGCAAGATCAAATTCGAAGCTTAGCGCCGCCCCGAAAATTCCCAATCCTCCCGAGATATTTGTGTACACTTCCTCATCGAGACGAATGGAATAGCTGTCGAGAAATCCATTCGTGGAGGAATAATAGTTTGCCAAATTTCTTTCTAACGACGTTAATTTAAAGAATAGGCTTCCAAGTTTAATCTCTGATTTATCAGCTAATCCTTCACCCAGTGATTCCACAATCTGATCAATGGCGGAATAATCAAATCCCATTTCATAATCATAAATATATTCGGGAAATACTTCTGTACCATCTTCAAGGATTTCTCTCGGGATATCTCTTCTTTTCGTAACCCAGCTACCATCTATTTTCTGCTGATATATGAGAGTTAGTGTCGGGAAGTATAATTCCTCGAGAGACCCTTTCCATCTGTAGGTAAGAGCAGAACCAAATGACGACATGTCTATATTTGAAGTATATCCCCTTACATATGGATAATTCAGTTCAAAATGGAGAGATCTTGGTAACTGAATTGTTGAGCTAAGGGTTGTTCCATCAGCCAATACAGCTCTTATGCCGACATCCTCACCGGGACGGGGAGATTGAAAACTTGTACTGTAAACTATCTGATCGGAATTGTATCGTTCATTCTGACCGGGTAATTTTTCCATTATCATGTCATAAACATTGTTTCGGTGTAAAATTTGAACCAGAGCGCCTTCAATCGAGGGATCATCCGGATTGGTATAAGGGTTAGTGCCATCAACATCATACAATTTTGTTAAATAAGCATTCACTCCGATATTCAGTCCTTTTGTATTTCCTTGAACTACAGCGCTTAAAACATACTGTTCCCGAAATTCGGATTTTGGATCAAAACTGTCATCACAGGCAGAGACAAGGATCAATAATCCGACAAACATAAATTTTAGATTTTTCATATTTCCACCTTGATATAAGCTGAGGGAAAAACAGGAAGCATATTTACACGCTCACCAGAATCTTTGTCGTAATAGTAGATGTTTTTACGATTATACGCGTTCAGCACACTTGCTCCGAATGTAACATCCGCATTATATATTTTGGTTTTTTTAGATACACTGAAATCAAGTCGATGATAAAAGGGTAATCTGCCGGTATTTCTTCCATCCCAGAAAGTGCTAGCGAGGAACGAGTTGATGTTAAGAATCGGATCGAGTGATACTTCGGGTCTGTCGTAAAATCCGATGATTGGAGTAAACGGCATACCTGATCGGAGCGACCAGTTTGAAGTGATCTTCCAGTTGGAACCGAGATCAAATCCTGCAAGCAGATTTACAGAGTGTCGGGTATCATAACGGGGGTGATATTTTTCACCATCTCTCGTTTTGTATGCCCAACTGAGTGTATATGAAGCGGAAATGAACATCATATCAGGTTGGAACTTTGCGAGTGCCTCGAGTCCGTATGCTTCACCTTCAACATTTATATAATCGCCGAACAAAGAGTTGTATTTACGATTATTCAGGTCAATAAGATTCGAGAGGTCTTTATAATAGCCTTCAAGTTCAAAAGTCATTTTTTCAGAGAAGAAAAATTTAATTCCCGCGATGTAGTGAGTTGCGTGCCCGGAGTTAACATAATCGGGGATTATGATCCAGGGTTCGAAGATGGAGATTAATTCATTTTCGTTCGACACAGTCGCGATTTCCTGAGAATAGCTACCGAATGCCGCTTTAAGGGCAATAAAAGGTACGGGACGATAAGTAACTTTCATGCGTGGTTCGAGTAGAAACGGACGTTTTTCCGAAAGTCCGGTTAATATAGCTCTTACACCAATATCAAAACCAACATGATCCCAGCGAAGGAATTTATAATTTGAGTAAACACTCATTTCCCAACCCTCCTTGGCATAATTCGTTTTTACACCGTACAAGTTGGTTAATTGAAGCGAGGTATTCACTATTCTGTTCTGCAATCCGAAACGAAATTCATCCTTGCTATCATACATGTATGTGAAATCAAGGTTTGCGGTAATGTCGCTAACTTCATTGGTACGTGGTTTTGAGTTACTCAGTTTGGGATTAACATCCGCCTTGTAACCACTGTAGGCAAAGACAAATTTTGAGAAAAGTGGATTGCTCCAAACTTTATTCCAGTTGAAACCAAATATTTTATTGCTCACGGAAAAATCTTCAATGAACGGGTCGTCGTATTTCACTTCATCCCCTGAAATAAAACCATGCACAACAAACTTTCCATCGGGGTCTATATCGGGATTACCGTAATTGGCTTTAAATGAAATATCGTAAAAATCAAATGGAGCGCCGTCATTGTTGAGGTATTTTTCCAAAATGTCGGCATAATAGCTTTTTCGTCCGGTCACGAGGAATGATCCGTAGGGAATAGGTCCTTCAACGGAAACACGTCCGGCAAGAAGACTCGCGTTCGCGGTAGCCTGATAATTTTTTTTATTACCATCGCGTGTTTCAATATTAAGGATAGAAGAGAGTCTTCCGCCATATTCCGATTCAAATCCACCTTTGTGGAATTCGAGGATCGATATCATTTCCGGGTCGATAACAGAGAAGATACCGAGAGCGTGGAACGGATTGTAGATCGGGGCACCATTAAGCAGGATAAGGTTCTGGTCACCACCACCACCGCGGACATAATATTTTGATGTAACATCGCCGGTAGTATTTACACCCGGGGCTGTCTGGAGCACCCGAAAGATATCCGGTTCCGCGCCCACCGGCTGCATTTCAATTTCCCTAGCGGTAATTTTTTGAATCCCGAGGTCAGTTTCATTGGGTCTTACTTCCATTTCACCAACAACGTTCAATTCCTGCAATTGAACAGAAGATGGTTTAAGCTGTACATCAAGTTCCAAAGTTTTGTTAGCAATGATCTCCAAAGTGATCACTTTGGGTTCATAGCCTAAAAAAGAGAAGATGATTGTTTGTTTTCCTGCCGGAATAGAAGGAATGAAGTAATAACCCTCCGAGTTTGAAGGGGCACCCAATGTAGTACCCTTAACGAACACATTTGCGTAACCAATTCTCTCACCGTTAGTGGTATCGGTTACGAATCCCCTGATTTTACCCGTAGTTATCTGTTCTTGCGCGAGGCAGGTAATTACGGTAATCAGGAAAAACAGGGTAGTGTGGAGTAGAAATTTTGAATTAAACACTAAATAGTTTTCCTGCTATATTTGTAAGTCGGTCAATTTTAACACCAAACTTACAAATAAAGCAGGAAGAAAAAAAATACTTAAATAACCCCTATTCGTATCGAAGAGCATCTATCGGATCAAGGTTAGACGCTTTAACCGCAGGGTAAACCCCGAATATTACACCGACTAAAGTGGTTACAGTCAGACCAATTAAAATCCAGTCAACAGGTAAAATCACACTCACTCCAAGTATGAGAGCAACAAGGTTTCCGGAGAGGACCCCGAGGATAATACCGATCACACCTCCAATCTGGCACAATACAATTGCCTCCACGAGAAACTGCGTTCGGATGATTTGTTTTTTTGCCCCGATAGCCTTTCTGATTCCAATTTCTTTTGTACGTTCCGTTACAGAAACAAGCATGATGTTCATGATGCCAACTCCTGCGGCTACAAGCGCGATAAAAGCTACAATACCCGCGCCGTACCTGAAATATTTTGTTATATCATTGAATTGTGTAATAAGCTGGTCATTTGTGATGATCTCAAAATTATTATCTTCACCCGGTTCAACTTTACGCAGGATGCGTAATATACTTATTACCTGATCCATCGTCTCGGAAAGCTGACTTTTTTCAGTAGCCATCACAGTGATATTCGCGTCTCTGTCGCCGCCATATTTTTTGAGAAATATAGTGTAGGGTATCACCAGGAAATTGTCTCTTCCCGCGCCAAGCATACTGCCAAGTTTTTCGTAAACACCAATCACCCTTATGGAAAGGTTATCTATTTTTATTTCCTGTCCGATGGGGTCAACATTGGGGAACAGTTTATTGGCAACATCTATTCCTATCACAGTAACAGCTCTACTCAGTTCAACATCCTGGCCTGATAGGCCTCGTCCGCTTTCAACTGTTAGCGCGTCAATGAGCATGTAATCGAGATTAGCGCCTATCACGGTGACATCCGGATTGGTAGATTCACCGTCAAATTTTACAGTTTGTCCGCCACGAACCAATTGCAATCCAACTGCTCCAGGAAGAGATGCCATTTCCTTTAGTTTGAGAGCTTGATCTACTGTAAGATCAGGGCGGTTACGGTATTTCCTCCATGAGCCGGGTGTATGAATTGCGGGAAATTTGCGAATAATGAAGTTGTTTGAACCTATTGAATTGAAAACATCCTCAAAACTTTGCTGTATTGCACCCAATGCGGTCATAACAACGATGATAGAAAAAAGCCCGATTGATATACCCAACAGAGTGAGAACAGATCTCAATTTATTTGAAACAAGCGAGCCAAAAGCCATTTTTATACTTTCAAAAATCTGCATATTATTCACTCCTCAATGCGTCAACAGGATCAAGTTTGGAAGCCCTGTAAGCGGGCAGCAATCCGGATATTATCCCCACCATCGCGGAGATGAACAGGGAAATAATAACGATGTAAAAAGGCATCGCGGTAGGTAAAATCTGATCAATTATTAAACTGAGTACAAATGATATTGCCAGCCCTATAAGTCCCCCTAAGATGCAGATGATCGCAGCCTCGGTCAGAAATTGAAACATAATAGCCCAGGTTTTCGCGCCAATTGCCTTCCTGATACCAATTTCCTTTGTTCGTTCGGTTACAGAGACGAACATTATATTCATAATACCGATAGCCCCGACGAAAAGTGACAGTGCAGTTATAACCAATCCGGCTATCGCGACAACACCAACAGTTTTATCGTACATTTCCTTAAATACTTCCTGGCGGTTAACTGCAAAATCATCAGGTTCGGAAGGAGGAACTTTTCTCGCGATCCTCATGATTGCCCTTATTTCGGCTTTAGCGTCATCCATATTATTAACATCACCAACTTTTACGTCAATACGCATTCGTCCCCGGCGCATTCCGAAAGTTTTTTCAAATCGTGGAAGGGGTAGATATATTTCACTATCAGCGCTATTTCCACCAAACAAACCACTACCTTGTTTTGCAACGACGCCTATTACGGTCATTCTGTGCCCATTAATCTTGACGTCTTGCCCGACGGGATTAAAAAAAGGAAAAAGAGCGTCTTTCAGATCAGATCCTATAATACAAACATTTCGCCCGGCGGAAACTTCATGTTCTGTAAAGAAACGTCCATCTTCGATTTCGAGACCGGAGGTTTTCATATAGTCCTGATTGGTTCCATATATACGAGATGCATCGACAGATTTTTCATCCCGTTTTACAGAAGCACCGAACGTTCTTTTAAGAGGAGCCATCGCCTCATAATTTTTCAGATCGGCTTTTAATTTTTCGTATTGATCATATGTGATCTCTTTTCTGTTTCGGTAGTATGACCAGTCCTTTCCCCCGAACCATTCAAATTTATCAACATATAAAACGTCAGAGCCCAACGAAGAAATAGATTGCATAAAAGCTGTCTCGAGTCCGACTATAGCGGTTGACATTGTGGTAACGGCAACGATACCAATAATTATCCCCAGAGTAGTGAGGAATGAACGCATTTTATTAGCTCTGATAGCCCTCAAAGAGATAAGGATGCCTTCTTTCAGTGCGATAATGTTTTTCAGCATATTTTGTCTTATTCAATATTATTCAGTAGTGATAAAATTATTAACAATTTACTCAATTTTTAACTAAATAGTTAATATAAGTCATTAAAATTTGTTAACTTCTTATATTAATAAAGAATTTCTGATCTGCGGATTCAATGCGGCAGAAAAAGAACTTTGCCGGTAGAATCAACCGTACCTTAAATTATTACCTTTGACAATCTATCCGGCTATACGGGTTTAAAATTTTGGCGTAATTTCTGCTTTTTGTCTTTTAGCGGAACAAACGTTTAATTATTTGGTAAGCCAGAATAAACTTATCGGGAGTAACAAATGAAAATCAGAATTGTGATATTAATGTTGTTTTTGGTTTTATACGGATGTTCCTCATACACGGAGCTATCACCGGATCCTGAAATAACACCTGCTGAACTTGGTTATATCGAGTTAAAAAATGACGATGAACATTTCGAACTTGAAACCGGTGAAAAGTATTATGTTCAATTTCCGGCGCCTGCTAACTCGAACTTCTATCTTGTGCTAAAACTCGACAGTAAATCAGGAGTAGATTACTATTTCTCTGATTTCTTCGATGATGGCGAAGGAGATTTTAACAAAATTACTGATGAGTTTGGCAATGATGCCGAGTTGAGTGTTTATAAAATCAATCCGGGTGGTGAATTTTATTATTGGGTTATCGACAACGTGAGGAGCAACAAACTTCTTACGATGGATTATCGATACGTCCCTCAGTGGCGCTTCAAATTTGAGAACAGGTACGAAACTTACAAAACTATCCTTGATGACAACAGAATTGATCGTTCTATTTATAACGCAATTGATGAAAACTACAATCTTTCCGGTATTAACTACTCATACGAGATTGGTAAATTAAAAATTTCGATAGAAGCTATTGGAAATATGGAACAAGAACTAATTGATCTCAAATCATTATTCCCATCGAATATTTCCAGCAGTAGTGATCCGGCTTACCAAAACTATAGAGAACTAACCTCCGCGGTGGAAGATGAATTGCAGTTTCAGCGTAATTATCTTGCCGCGCTTGAGATATTCCAGCTTGAAAACAGAACCGCCGGAAATACCGGTGAATTTGTAAGTAACGCGGACAAATTCCTCAACTTCATTAACAATAACCCCGTAATGCCCTCGAGAATTATTAACAAGGCAAAAAATCTGTTTGCGGGCAGACTTGATGAGACTTATGAATACCTGAACAATTTGCTGAAAAATAAATATGATACAACTCCCATCAATCTCGATCCGCCAATTGAGGTTGTAAGAGAATTGTATGAAAAATCGACAAGTTCAGTACCACTAAGATTTACTACTCTTTGCAACTTTGTGAGTAAATTTAATCAGGAAGCTGAAGCACTGATGCTGGTTAATGACAAGTTGATCGAACTGGATAATTTCTTCAATGCGGAAGGAAGTTGGCCATCAAATCTCTTCTATCCTGAAGCGATCAGAATGATAAAGGATATCATACCTCTAATACCGAGAAGTGAACTTTCAAGCTATAGTCCTTTCAGCAGTTACAGATGTACTTCCGCGTTGCAGAGAGAGTTGATTAACGTAAGAAATAGAACCAATAGTATGCAGGATGGTTTCCAGGTTGCGAAAGTGCTGGTGCCAAGGATAAATGAGCTTAAACTTTCCCGCTCATACAAGAATATTATTACAGTGCTGAATCAGAATAGAAATCTCGATTTTCTTTTGAAGCAGTATCCCGATCTTGATATGCTGGCTCTTAATCAGCACAGAGACAGAATAAACTCATTCCTGGCTCAGGAACAATGGGCTCAGGCTGAGGAAGAAGTTAAGAAGATGTTCCATGATCAGTCTTTTATCTTTTATTCATCTGTTCGGGATAAAAAAATCTCAATGGTCAGAGATTTTGAGAACAAAATTTTTACCGGAATCAAAAAACATACAAGAGAAACACTCGAGAAGTTTGCTCAGAATAATTTCAACAATGTTGATAATGTTGAGCAGCTATATCAGGGCCCGGTATTCCGACCTGTACACGTACTTACTTTCTCATCATACGGTGAGAAAGATCTTGAGCGTAAAAAACTGGAAATCAGTGACTACATTGAGAATGTTAAGCATAACAGTTTCCCTGAAATTTCAATCAACTCCATCTACAAAGATTTTCTGAGAAATAAATCGAGAAAAGGCGTTGAAAAATGTCGCGCGATTGTTGTCCATGGAAATTATTACCGTGGAAATGACCGAAGAGTAAAAAATATTGTTGATGAATGTAATCCGCAGGTTCCTAAATGGATCACCAAGGCGAAGGAATATCGCGTTGTAAATGCTTTGCCGGTTACTTCAAATCCAAATGGCAATAACGAGTACCTGTTCAAGGTGCAGTTGCAGATACCTACTAACGCGGAATTTCCGGTGTATGATATAAATATCAAACTGCCGAAAGAAGTCGCGGATAACGCTTCTTCAGCCAAGTGGTATAAAACTATAACTCTTGACGGCAAGGAAATTAAAAATGAAGGCAGAATACAGCTAACCGCTCCAACTGCTGATAATAATTACGAGTTTCAGGTATCGCCGGTACAAATGGATAAGGAAGGACGTAATATTCTGGAAGTAAGATTTGACTTCCCGGCATTCAAAGTTCTTGAAGTTAGTACTATGGCGCAAAGACCGATAATGAAAAGGAATTAATTCTGAATAAATTTTAGGAAGGTTTTATGACAAACAGGCAATGGATAATAGCCGGTGGTGGTGTAGCGGTTTTTGTTGTAGTTCTGCTTTTTTTCCTTTTGGGTGGAAATCTTGATGGAAGAATAGTACTGCCATACATAGCGCATCAAAAGCCATTAGTCGATCCGCATTTACCAGGTTCAACCGAACTCGCGGATAAACTTGATGAAGTGATTTTTGACGGATTATTTAACAAATCAGCTAATCCAAGCGGAATTGTATTTGAAGACGCCCTGGGCACTTTCGTTGGTATTAACAGTAAAAACGTTGTTACGGTAAAACTTAATACAAACAAAAAATGGCATGCCTCTTATAAAGTAACTGTTGAAGACGAGGATGTTAAAGTTACTCCGGCTGATACCCGATACTTCACTCCGGAAGATTTGAGATTTACTCTTAACAGAATTAAAATGTTGGGAAGTCTTTCTCCGGAATATGTTTTGGTTGGTCAAGGCTTGAAGGATTTCAACTTTACCGGTCCGGATGCATCAGGGAATGTTCAGTTTTATTTTCAGGGTGACAGGGAATGGACAGAAGCGGATATTAAAGAAATACTTGCTTTCAAAATTCTTCCGGCAAACTCTGAAAGAAACGCTCTCTCATATCAGACAGGTACCGCTGAGTATCTTGCCATACCTGGTGAAAATAATGTGAACAATTATTATAAAGTACCCGACGGACTTGCGAGCATTCCATCGGTTCAGTTGAAGCCGTTTATAGATAACTCTACTTTTGTTACTGAACTTAACAATACGAATATTAACGTGCTGCTGAATGTCCCTTTTGGTGCTGTTTCTCCCGTACTCGATGATCCTGATGATTTTTTCTCCAAACCTTCTATAAGTACAACTTTTTTCGCCGTACTGTTCAATACACAACGACTCAACAGAGAACAACGCGTGGAATTGAGAAAGTTGCTTAACAACAAAAAAATTATGGATCGTTTCTATAAAGTCGGCACAGAACAGCAAAGAAATATCGTTGACTATCTTGGCAGAGAAAACAATTACGACAGATTCCTGAACTACAGTATCTTCCCATCAACTTCTTACTATCTTGAAGAGCAGGTGATTATGCCTGAAGCACCCGGCGGTAACGCAAACTTATCAATTCTGCCCGATACCGTGAAGATAAAAGCTTGCGCCGAGTTTGGAAACAGGGAAGAATATAATGAGTTAATTGATGTGATGAATGATCCCGCGTTATTCAACGGGAAGGTTAAAGTTTCGGCAGCCGGTAATGACGAAATAGTCGCCGGAAACTATGACGCGGTGCTAATCGCGTTTAACGGTTACAAGAGCACATTTTTGTTCGATCTATACAGTATTCTTCTTCGCCAGCCAGACCTAAGTCTCTATAAAATCAACTTGTTGACTCAGGAAGCGGGAAGAGGTAAAACTGAAGCTGCTTTGAGTTCATGGAACTCCCAGAATAACTTCTTCAGAATTGAAGGATTGAAAAATTCATCCGACAAGGAAGATTTTGCTAAATTGTTGGAATTTACATACAAGTTTATGTCAACACAGTATATCAGCGACAAGCAGGAATATGCTCGCAGAGTTGATATGGTAGAAAACGAACTGGCATTAGGGTCGTGGATGTTTTCAGTGCCTTCACTCTCTTATTTCTCAACTCAATTTGACAGTACCTCGATTGATTTGTTCGGGGTGGCATCGCAGCTTTCAACTATTGAAAAATGGAAAGACGCGGAAGATTAGTTTTTGTTGACAGGGGAGTTTTTAGCTCCCCTCAGTCTGTTGACAATCTCGTTCCTCTTTAAAGTCCTCCTTCGAAGGAGGTGGATTCCGACGAATGTCGGAAGACGGAGGATGATTTATTGCATTTTTTGTAACTTTTGGTCATCCCCCATCACAAAATCCGCCGCTGGCGGAGTGATTTCCCCCTTCAAACCTGTGCGCCTCAGGCGTAAGGGGGACGTGAAAATTAACTACCAGGTTTTCAACAATCACCAGTAAGTTTTTGACTTTCCTTTTTTTTGTAGTGTCAAATGAAATTTCCTCCTTTTGGAACAAATCTTTCGCCATGATTGTGTATCTTTCGAAAGATAATTTTCATCCAAGTTCGAGTGGTAATTGCTTAGAAAAATTCTGATCATACATCTGCTGGTATTCCTTCTGATACAAGCGCAATCGGGCGAAAAATCTGATTTTCTGATTGTAGAAAATCCTCAGGCTCTGACTATATACGACAAGTATCAACAGAGTTTGGAGCAGGGGCAGCTTTCCTCATTTCCGCAGTACGTACCTTACCGGATTATTGAGCCACTTGGCACTTTTAGCGATGGTTTAAGGAAATATGTAAAAGTCGAATTTGATTCTGACGAATATTTCCTTCTCGCCGAAAAAGAAAACAAACCACTATCTTCTCTCGAGTTCGGGAAGAGTTTCCTGCTCAGGAATAAATCGGTTTTCAAAGATACAATCGATATAAATTTGAATAATAAATTACTCATTCGTTTTCCCGATTCTCAGCAGAAAATCTATCTCAACTCCGGTGACAGACTGCTAAGGATTTTCAAGGATGTGACCGAATACTATATTTATAGCTTCAATCTTGATAGATATGGCTGGGCGCGTTTCCCGGCTGAACTTGAGGGGAATGTCTGGGAAAAGCACACAACCGGATTATTAGCGCTTTCTGTTGGTTACGGGGAGATAATAGAACGAGTAAGGGAAAAAACAGAAGAGTACAATAAAGTAATACTTTCACTTTTTCGTCACCTCAACAATAAAACAGATAAAAACCTTGCTATGCCTTACTGGGCAATCAATGAACAGGATAATTACACAGATGTTCAATTTGTGAATCACCAGAATAGTTTTAGTGAATCGGTGAAAGAAATGCGCGAAGAAATAAAGAAGATCATCTCAATATCTTCGTTCTCATACGAGCAGTTTGAGAATGGAATCAGGATAATAAGAAATTGAATATCAAAAATATCATACGGAAAAGTCTGAAGTTTGATAATATGAAGGGAGTGATCCTCGTTACACTTCTGTTTTTGATATCCTTTTTTATCGCGAGGAGCTATAAAGCTTATTTAGTTGAAAACAAAAGTGATTCATTTTCGGAATTTCTCGCCTTACCGGAATTTAATGTAAATGATTCGATGCATCGCCAGCTTTTGAAAGAAGCGCTGAATTCATTCTATCCGGAACAAATTGAAAAAAACGAGAAAACAGCAAACGAACTGGAAAGGTATGTAGTCGAGAAATTTACTAATCCACTGTTTAAGGAGGGAGCAGACCGGGGATTTCTAACATTTGGCAAGATACCGGATATTATCCTACGGTTCATTCCGTTTGTGATAATTTTTCTACTAGTACTTGGAATTACCTATTATGGCGCAGTTACACTCGGTACCATCAAATATCTGAACTACAAAAAGAAAAGTGAATCTGTAGTGTTAACTCTCTTTGATTTTATCAAATCTGAAATTAACAGAAACAACTTTTTCAGAGATAAAAAATTCTGGCAAAAATTACTGACGTATTCTGGATTAATAATAATTAAAATGTTTGGCTATCTGGTATTATTTTCACCTGCTTACGTGGCAGCTTATGCCATGCGGACAAAAATTGATACAGATACTTATCCATTTCTGATTCTTCTTGCGGTTTTTACTAATGGCATTTTAATAAACTACATCAACAAGTTTTATACTTTTTTGCTTCACGAGGGGAATAAGGGTTATGTGGAAACAGCGCTTGTAAAAAATCTTGATGAAGATTATAACAATGAAAAATATTTCAGCACGAAGTTGTTGTTCAAGATTCAAAAAAAGTTTGATGGTCATGTCTTCGGACACATATATAAAAACGCTGAATTTCAGTTTGTGCAGGGTATCAAGGATATGGCATCATTCCTTATCACAGGTTTGATAATAATTGAAATGGCGTTGAATATTCAGGGGCACTTCGGTTACGAATTATTAAAGCAAGTGTTGTACAATAATTACGATGTTGTGATCTTTTACATCTATCTGATTTTTCTTCTCGTAAAAATAACAGAATACTCGGTTGATTCATTTGATAACTTTTTGAAACGGAAATATGCAAACTAACATGAAGAAATATATTTCCCGGGCGAAAGATTTTATCAGCCGCGTTTATGATAATAAAGATATCCTCTGGATAGGGATATACATTTCCGGGATGCTGCTTCTGATATTATGGGATAGTTTATTTCTAAACGCGCCCGCGTTTTCGAAAGTATTCACCGCGTATATTAATTCAATATTTGCCGGAATTCTGGTGATCGTTTTTGCTGCCGTGTTGGGTTGGGGAGCCGCTCTCGCGGAGTACTACACCCGTAAAAAAGGCAACAAGTATCTGATCACTATCTGGGATTTGTTCGTAAACATGTTTAAGTCGGTTCCACAGATCATCGGCATTCTGGTGGGATATATTTTCCTGGCAATTCTTATTTCACACGAGGTGATCACAGGGAGCTTTTTTCAGCTCTTCTGGATGGCTGTAACTATCTCGTTTTTTGTGTTTATAGAGATTAAAGAATTACTCGAAGAAAGAATTGAATATTACTCTCGCTCCGACTTTTTTAACGCGATGCTTTGCTGCGGAATTAAAGAGAGCAGAATAATCAATTATGAAATATTCTGGAAAAATAGCAGGGACCATATAATCCAGAAGTTGATCTCCATTTTGGGGATAACAATATTCTTGCAATGCAGTATCGATTTTATTGTATCGGTTGGACTTACATCCGGTGTATCACTTACTAATTTCCCGAATACACTTGGTAACGTGCTCGCAAAACTGGATAGCAAACAGGATATACTGGCAATGGGTAATTTGTTCTCCGATCCATTATATCTTCCAAAACTTTTTACTACACATCTTCAAGGAATAAATATCGCGTTTCTGATCACTTTCACATTGCTTTCGCTATATAAAATTTCAAACGGCTATCTGCGCAGGAAGGGATTGTAGTTGAAAGAATTTAACTTCAATATTGAGATTGCAAAAAAGGGTAAAGAGATCGTCTCGATTGAAAAATACCGGTTTACGGAAAGTAAAATTACGTTTCTGTTTGGTGAATCGGGTATCGGAAAAACGCTCGCCAACAAGGCAATATTTGGATTACTCGATGAATCACTCCTTGATGTTAAAATCAACGGTCTTAATTATTCCGCGTTTAAGAAGCATGAGGTCTGCAGGGATTTCCGTAATAACGGTTTTTTTGTATTTCAGGAGCCTTCATCACATCTAAATCCGCTGATCAAAATCAGTGAACAGATGAATGAGGGAGATATTGGCGGAAGCAGGAATGACAAGGAAGTGCTTGAACAATTGTGGCGAAAACAATTTGATAGTTTTTACAAAAATGTAATCGATATTTACCCCAAGCCATATCGTCCCAGTGGTGGTGAAAAACAAAGAGTCCTGGCTGCGATGGCATTTAAGAAACTTAGAGTACTCAAGAATTATGATTCAAGAAACTTGTATGTTTTTGATGAACCGACAGGAAATCTCGATAATTATTTTCGTAATGTGTTTATCGATAACCTGATTGAGCAATATATAAAACATCGTTTTACTTCAGTCTTTATTACTCATGATTACTCTATCGTGGCTTATATACAGAAGCGGTACAGCAAATTACTCAGCGATATAGAATACAAGGAGTTGTATCGTGCGGGAGAAAAAAGTAAACTCAGAAAATTTGATTCCGCGGAATTTTTGAAATATGATTTTAAAAAACTTGCTAGAAACAGCAAGGGGAGCGGTCAGTTAAAACTGGCTGTAAAATCGGGTATAAAAGTTTTCGAGCGGGAACTTATATTCTCAAAAAATGAGGATACCAATTACCGGGCTTCCCTGAAGGTTAACAGCGGTGAAATTACTTATCTCAAAGCGCCAAGTGGAGAGGGGAAAACTACAATCCTCAAGATAATTATGGGTCTGGTTAAAGCAGATGAGTTTGCGATACGGTTTGAAGATAAAATCGTTGATCAGACAACACTACCAAAATTCTGGAGCGAAGTTATTTGGGGTAAAGTTGCCGGAATTGTTTTTCAGCACGCCGATGAAGCACTAAACCTTAATTCAAAAGTAAAGGAAGTTTTTCAGGCATTACCTTTGGAAGAGGAACTGACCGATTTGGATATTATCTCCAAACTCAATGAAATCTTTGATGAGGAAATAACTGAAGAATTTATCAACAAAAAGACAGGGCAACTATCGGGCGGACAAAAACAGAAGATAAATTTATTGCGCACCTTTATGCTCGATACCGATATAATTCTGCTGGATGAACCAACCAGCGGTATGGATTTCAACAGTATCAAGAAATTCCTCGTGATGCTTCAGAAAAAATTGAAGGAGAATAAAGCAATCTTGCTTGTATCCCACAATGAAGATATTTTCGATCCGCTGGTGGATGAAGAAAACAGATATTACCTCAAAACAACGGATTAGTAATCCGCTTTAATTCTCCTCTCATTTGAAATGATTTCCCCTTTTCGTATGTTTATACTTTGAATATTATTTGGATTGAAAGGCTCTACAATGATTAATCAGCATCAGCGAAAGTTTAAAGAAGAAAGAGAAAAAAATAATCTGTCGGCGGGAAGAAAACCGGATTGGCTAAAAATAAAATTACCCGGCGGAAAGAACTTTTCCGAAGTACAGGGTTTAATGCGCAAATCGAAACTCAACACAGTTTGCGAAGAGGCAAAATGCCCGAATCTGGCGGAATGCTGGTCACATAAAACAGCTACATTTATGATACTTGGCGACACCTGTACACGTAGCTGCGGGTTCTGTAACGTCAAAGTGGGGATGCCGAATGAACTTGATCTGGATGAACCGAGAAGAGTAGCAGAATCTGTTGTTGAGCTTGGTTTGAGGCATGTGGTTATTACCTCTGTCAACCGTGATGAACTCAAAGACGGGGGTGCTTCAATTTTCCGTGATTCAGTAAAACTGATAAACGAAACTTCTCCCAAATGTACCGTTGAAATTCTTATTCCGGACTTCAAGGGTGAAGAACACGCATTCGATATAATCATGGAAAACCCTCCGCATATCCTCAACCATAATATGGAAACGGTGAAGCGGATATATCATGCTGTGCGTCCACAGGCGAAATATGAACGTAGTCTGGAATTGATCAACTGGTTCCACCAAAAAGGATTGCGTACCAAAAGTGGTTTCATGGTTGGAATTGGCGAAACGAAAGAAGAAGTAATCGAACTGATGAAAGACCTCCGCGCTCACAATTGCGATATCATGACTATAGGACAATATTTACAGCCAACAAAAAATCATCTTCCGGTTGATAGATACGTAACTCTTGAAGAGTTCAAATTTTACAAGGAAGAAGGTGAAAAAATGGGCTTTATGGCGGTTGAATCGGGACCATTGGTACGCAGTTCATACCACGCCGACAAGCATGCCCGCGACATGTGGGGGGAGGAATAGTGCTGAGTACAAAGTGGTTAGTACTGAGTGCCGAGTGAGAAGTGAGTCTGAAAGGAAAGAAAGGTGTCTGAACTTAGTCGAAGACCCGGCGGGGTAAACAACGAAAAGCGATGGCTCAGGGACTTCTTACAGAAGGTTGCTGAGTTGCATCGAAGCACCGACAGAGCAGGACAATGCCCGACCCTTCGATGGTTGGTGAGGTTCTCGAACCACAGGGATCTGACATTGAAGGTTGCTGAGTTACATCGAAGCACCGACAGAGAAGAGTGGATTCCCGGCCCTTTCCCGCTTCGCGGGATGAACGAGTGACCTCAGGGACCTGGGAGGCAAGGTGGGCGAGACACCTCAGGAACCTGTTATTCTCGGATAGATGAATTTTAATTACAAACAGCTTTTATTTTTTTGACTTTAGACAGAAGACTAACGACTATTGACTATCGCCCGGCCCTTTCCCCGCACACGGGACAGGCGACCTCTCAGGAGCCTGAGATCAAAGGTTGCTGAGTTACATCGAAGCACCGACAGAGAAGGACAATGCCCGACCCTTCGACTTAGCTCAGGGATCTGACATTGAAGGTTGCTGAGTTACATCGAAGCACCGTCAGAGCAGGGTGGATGCCCGGCTCTTCCCCGCACAGGGGACAGACATTGTTGTGGACCTTTAATTTTAGAGAACTATTCTTGACCTTCTTTGGAAAGATTTATTTCCTATATTGCACTTGTAACGGGCAACTATCACGGGGGATATATGAGATATCAGTTTACTGTTATCTTTTTGATGTTTACTGCAATAACTCTTTTAGCGCAAGCGAACACATTTATTCATAAAAACTACTATTACTACGAAAATCTTTGCTTTACGATAGACTCACAACAAAACTCAATCATATTAAAAGCTCAACCTAACGGCAAACTATACCTCGCAAAGTACGATGAGTCGGGTTTGTTTGTCACGAAATCCAACACATTTTCAGGGGTTAAACCAAAATTCGACCGGATAGCAACCTCAAACAGTGACGATATTGTTGTAGTAATGGATCAAACATATTCAACCAAACCAATAATGTATATTTTTGATCAGAATCTGCTCCTCTCTGATTCCTTGGAACTTCCGCAGCTGGAATTGTATAATTTACTCCGGATTGCATCCTCAGGTGAAAAGATCGCGTTTTTATCACACGATCAAGACAATGAGTATTTTCTTGGAATCAAGACAGACACAGATACTCTGGATTGGATCATCAATCTTCACGGTTCATTTACTTCAAGTCGGAATACTGCGTTAGGATTCACTCCGTCGGGCAATATTTTTGTCGCACACTCGGGAAATTTAATGGCTCTCTACTCTCCGGAAGGTGCAGAATTATGGTCTGGTGATTATAAATTCGGCTCTCTTTCCTCTGCTTCTGATGAGTACTTCTACTACCATGAGGCAAATAAATTTTTCAAAGTTTCATTCAATACCGGGGTTGTGTGGTTCAAAGAGTTTGATAATTCGCAATCCAGATATGTTGCACGTCTGCAAAATGATTATGTATTTATCGGGGAATCGGGTAGTCAAAAAACGAAGTTTATAATTTTTGATTCTGATGGTGCGGAATACCGAACCGAAACGATCGATAAAATTACCGGTTATTATAATTGTAAATCGTATGGTAACAGTATTATTGCGCTGGACAGGTATAACTTCCTGAAATTTGATACAGATAGCCAGTTTAAGGGAGTTTACTACTGGTTGAATTTCCGGACAGTCAATCCGGGTGCTTCGGTGATCATTTATCCTTTTGTATTTAATGTGGGAGCTATAAACCTCTATTATTCTTCCAACCTGCAGAATTGGGAGATTATTGGGTCGGGATTACTCCCCGATGACGATGGAATAACCTGGAAAGCGCCAGATATTCCCGGAACATACTATCTTAAAATTCAGGATTACGACAATCCGGAGATAGCGACAATTTCCGATTTACCGATAGCAGTAAATTATTATCCTGTAACTGAATATATTCACGCCAATAATATTTTCATGTGGGCAGGCGCTAACGGTATGGGTTCGCACGATCCCCGGTCTGATGACAGCGGACTTTACTGGGATGATCAGGGGGATGAAAGTCTATTCACAGTTTTTGCCGACGGACCTGTATTCGGATTTGTACGGGATGATTCCGCAAGGGTTTACGCAAGTACTTACAGGTATGCATTTACACCCGGTATTATAAATGAAGATGGTAGTTACACACAACCGGGTGACAGCAGTTTCTTCATTTACAAAGCAGCCAAAGATTGGGAGAACCTTCCCTCAGGCGAAGACAAATTTAAATTTGAGTATGCTCGGAACAACTGGCCCGCGGAGCATGGTGCCCCATTCATTGATAATAATTTAAACGGTACTTATGAACCCGATATTGATGAACCGGATGTTGAAGGTGAACAGATGATGTGGTGGACAAACCATACAGCGGACTCAGCGACTTCAGCATTTGCCTATGGCAGTTACGGCGATAAACTTGAAATTCACACCAGTGTATGGGGAAGTGAAGAACCTTTCCCGGATGTGGTTTATAAACGTTACAAGTTCATAAATGAAAGTGATAAAACACTTGAAGATTTTTATTTTGGATATTGGGCAGACCCTGATGTAGGAAATGCCACAGATGATTATGCCGGATTTGATACACTTCTAAATCTTGGTTATTGCTATAACAGTGATGAAAATGATGACGATTATTATCTCAATAAACCCGCTTCAGTTGGATATCTTCTTCTCGATGGACCGGTAACGCAAGGTACTACTAATGACACAGCAAGGTTTGATGGAGAATTGCGAACCGGATACAAAAATCTTCCGATGACAGCTTCTCACTTTTATATAGGTGGAAGCGCGATGTATTCAGATCCTGATCTTGGTGTGTATGATGGAACCAAACAATTGTATAACCAACTCATTGGTAAATTGTGGAGCGGGGAACCCATAATAGAACCGGTATCAAGAGATACAACTCAATTCGTATTATCGGGACAGCCGGAGACTGGAAGTGGATGGTATGAAGGTGCCGGCTGGCCCGGAGGTCCGGTTGGTGGTGACAGAAGAATTCTCCTCTCGTCAGGTCCATTCACTATGGAGCCGGGGGATACGAATATGGTGATTCTGGCGATTGTAAACGCAAGGGCTTCGGGAAGAATTAACAGTCTGGTGAAAGTGAAACGACTCGGGCGTCAGGTTCGCAATGAATGGTTATATGGTATTATTACCGATGTAGAAGAGGAAAATAATTCAATACCTGAAAAATTCACGCTCTCACAAAACTACCCCAACCCGTTTAACCCGGTTACTTCAATTGAGTTTTCATTGCCGGAACAGAGCAATGTGAAACTGGAAGTCTTTAACATACTTGGTGAAAAAGTAGCCGTGTTGGTTAACGCTGAAATGAAAGCGGGCACACATAAAGTCAATTTTGAGGGTTCAAAACTTTCGTCAGGTGTTTATGTTTACAGACTTAAGGCAGGTGAAATAAACCTTGTTCGCAAGATGATGCTTCTTAAATAGTGCTGAGTGGTAAGTGCTGAGTGGTAAGTGCTAAGTACTGAGTGCTGAGTGAATAGTGAGGTGTCTGAGCGGTGTCGAAGACCCGTTATAGCAGGGTGGATTCCCGACCCTTTCCCGCTTCGCGGGACAAGCGACCGCTTAGGAGCCTTGTATGAAAGAAGGTTGATGAGTTATATCGCCTGTCCCGCACAAGCGGGGAACCCCCGGGATTAAGAGTAACCAGCAGTGTCCGGCCCTTCGAGACACCTCAGGGACCTCGTATAGAAGAAGGATGCTGAGTTTATCGCTTGTCCCGCAGAGCGGGGAACCCCCGTCAGAGCAAAGTGGATTCCCGGCACTTCGATGGTTGGTGAGGTTCTCGAACCACAGGGACCTTTTAATATAGAAAAGGAAAATTAAACAATTGTTTTTAATTCCCTGACTTTTGACGAACGACTGAAGACTAATGACTATTACCCGGCTCTTCCCCGCACACGGGACAGGCGAGTGATCTCAGGAACCTTCCACTAAATGTGTCTGAGATTTTCAAAGTAATATATAGTATTACGACTATATATTTCAGGTTTAAGGTTGGACTTATTAGCTCTAAACGTGTAAAGAGAAGTTTTCTTGACCTGCTTTAGAAATATTTATTTCCTAACTTACATATGAAACGGGTAATTATTGAGGGAGCAACATTGAAAATTTATACAGTTTTAATCGTTTTGATAATAACATCAAGTTTTTATTCTCAACAGCTGAAATACTCGGAGTATATTCACGCGAACAATGTTAAAATGTGGGTTGACGCATACGGTCCGGGTTCTCATGATCCACATACAGATGATGCAGGACTATTCTGGAGTGATGATCCGCAGGGAGGGGAATTAACCGCTATTTTTACTGATGGTCCTTTGTTTGGATTCAGGCTGCGGGATTCCATCCATGTACATGGAGCTACCTACCGTAATGGGCTAAATCCAATCCCGTTTGGACCCACTACTGATAATAGACTGCAAACCATCGCGAAAATTGCCAGAAATTGGGAAAACGAAACAAATCCGGTGTTGAAGAATGTGTATGAATATTATCACGATAATTATCCGGCATTTCATGGAGCACCCTTTTCTGATAAAAATGGGAACGGATTATATGATCTTGATCATGACACTCCGGAATACCTGGGGGATGAAACATTGTGGTGGAAAAGTTTCCCGAACGATAGCAACCGAACCAAATTTCTTTTTGGCTCACCGCGTGTGAATCTGGAAATACAGACAACCGTTTGGGCAGAAAATACTCGATTTCCCGCTGTAGTTTACAAGGAGTATCTCTTCATCAATCATGAACCGGATACCATGAAGGATTTTTATTTTGCTTACTGGTCAGACCCTGATGCCGGGAATCATAAAGATGATTATGTTGGTGTTGATACAGCTTTGAATTTAGCGTATTGCTACAATGGTGATGATTATGATGACGATGCCTATCTTGAAAGACCAGCATCAGTTGGATACTTGCTTCTCGATGGACCCGTTATCCCGTCTAATGAATCAGATACCGCAAGATTTAATGGTGTGCTAAATCTTAATAAAAAAAACCAGAATTTACACTCGTTTTATTTTTATGAAAATAATTCCGGTGATGAGGAGTACCCATTTGAGGTTTACAGCTTTACACTTCAATACTACAATCAGATGCAGGGACTACTTTGGAATGGTGACAATATAATTGATCCGGTTACTAACGAAATAACAAAATTTAGTTTGAATGGAGATCCGATTGGGGGAACCGGATGGTATGAGGGTGACGGAAATCCTTACAATCTGAATCCCGGCGACAGAAGAATGATGATGAGTACAGGTCCTTTTAATCTGGCTCCCGGGGACACTAACTGTGTTACTTTCGCGATTTGTCTCGCAAGGGATACCGGCAGACTTAACAGTCTGGCGAAACTTAAACAGTTGGCAGCAGATGTAAGATACCACTGGTTATATGAAGTGGAGAGAACATTCCCGGAACCAAAACCGGTGTACAACGCACCTGAAATTCCTACATCATTTGTGATATCAAATAATTATCCTAACCCGTTTAACAATACTACGAGTATAAATCTAGAACTGCCTCAATCAGGGAATATTAAAATAGTTATTTATAATGCTCTGGGAGAGATGGTTGGGGAAGTAAATGACCATTTTCCCACGGCAGGCTTCAAAAATATTCAATTTAACGGCGCCGGTTTGAGTTCGGGAGTATATTATTATAGTGTGCTGTTCAGGGGTGAAACAAAGTTGGGTAAATTTATTTTGTTGAAGTGAGGGGAGGATGATTAGATATTTAAGTGTATTTCTGATGTTTCTAACATTATCTAATTTGTATTATTCGCAGGAATACAAGTATTATGAATATATCAACGCCAATAATGTGTTGATGTGGGTTAGTTCTGATGGACGAGGATCCCACGATCCTCATAGTAACGATTCCGGCTTATTCTGGGGTTTTGATTCCCTCGGAAGACGATTATCCGTCGTCTTTTGTGACGGTCCTGTATTTGGATATAAACTGCGGGATTCAATCCATATTCAGGGTGCTACTTACAGGGGAGGACTCAATCCGATACCTATTGCACCAGTCATTAACGACAGTCTGCCGACCATTGCCAAATTTGCCCGTGACTGGAAAAACGAGTCAAATCCTGATAAAAAAGCAACCTACGAAATCTACCACCAAAATTATCCCACGTACTTGGGAGCACCTTTTCAAGATATGGACGGTGACGGATTTTATAATCCTGACATTGATATGCCCCTATATCACGGTGACGAAACTTTGTGGTGGAAAAGCGAAGCCAGCAATGGTGATAAAACCCGTTTTCTCTATGGCTCACCACCTGCAAATTTTGAAATACAAACTACCGTCTGGGCTGAGAAATCAAGATTTCCCGATGTTGTTTACAAGAAATACTTATTTATTAATCACGAGCCGGATACAATGAAAGATTTTTATTTCGGAATTTGGGTTGATCCGGATGTTGGTTACGCTGGTGATGATTACATAGGTATAGATACTTCACTTCAAATGATGTTCGCGTATAATGGTGATGACTTTGATCAGACTGAAAACTGGGGGTATGGTGATAGACCCGCATCATTAGGATACTTGCTGTTGGATGGTCCACTGGTTCCAGCACAAAATGGAGATACCGCCAGATTTGGGAAGGTATTGAAGTTAAACATGATGAATCAGACCCTGCACTCATTCTACCCATTAAATAAGGGCCCCATCTTTTATGACGCTGATTTAGGAAATTATGCCGGAGCTCTGCAAATTTACAATCAAATGAAGGGGCTCCACTGGGATGGCAGCCCGATATTAAATCCTGCCACCAATGAAGTAACAACATTTCCTCTTGATGGTGATCCGATTGCCCAAACCGGTTGGTATGAAGGTAACGGGTGGCTCTATTATTCGTATCCGGGTGATCGCAGAATGTTTATGAGTACCGGCGCTTTTAATCTTGCGCCATGGGACACTAACTGTGTTACTTTCGCGATTTGTGTTGCGAGGGATAACGGCAGACTTAATAGTCTGGGGAAATTAAAGCAACTTGCCCGTGATGTGAAGCACCACTGGCTCTATGAGGTGGAAAGAACATTCCCTGAAACCAGAGTAGTTGAAAGGAATGAAGAAGAAATTCCCGCGAGTTTTATTATATCCAACAACTACCCCAATCCATTTAATAATATGACAAATATAAATCTGGAGCTGCCACAATCGGGGAATATCAGGATAACGATTTATAACGCACTTGGTGAAGTCGTGAGGGAAGTACTTAAGCACTCTCCAACAGCAGGATATAAGTCTGTACAAATTAATGGTTCAGGATTAAGTTCGGGTATATATTATTATACTGTGCTGTTCAGGGGAGAAACGAAGTTGAGCAAGTTTGTGCTTCTTAAATAGTGCCGACTGGTTAGTACAAAGTGCTAAGTGCATATCGAGGTGCCTGAGCACTTTCGAAGACTCGTCTTAGAAGGATGATGCCCGGCCCTTCGAGACCCTCAGGAGCCTTGCTTGAAAGAAGGTTTTTGAGTTACATCGCTTGTCCCGCACACGCGGGGAAGCACCGTCAGAGAGGGACAATGCCCGGCCCTTTCGATGGTTGGTGAGGTTCTCGAACCACAGGAACCTATTAGGAAGGTGGGTGAGGCACTCGAACCCCCGACGATTCAGAGTTGTCAGCAATGTCGGCTCTTCGAGACACCTCGGGAACCTGATATTATTGAGAAAACGGAAAACTGGATACCCGCTTTCGCGAGTATGACAAAACCTGTTATTAGTCTGTTGTATTAAGCAGTTCGATTTCAGACCCACGACTAACGACTGTTGACTGCTCTGCACCATCTGTTTCGGTAACTATTACAATTTGCGGGTCAAAAAATATCTAATACTCATTTTTGAAAATATTTTCCCTGCTAAAGTAATTCTTCACCTTACCAATAAGTTTGCTAAAGATTTCCCTTTTTTATATTTTGATTTTCGTAACCGGATAAGAGAATTCTGTTTAGGGTGTTCTTTCTTAACACAAATTTATTATTCTCACATCTGGTAAGACATCAAATAAAGAAGATAAAAAGGTTTTGATATAAAAGAATAAAACTTAACTAATTTAGGGGAAACAGCAGGTTAACCGAAATTATGAAGGAAAGTAAATCTGGCATCCAATTTGGTTAGTTTTTTGTGGAAAAGAACGGTAAAAGAATGAACGTATTTGTTAGCATTAACAATATAATTTTCGGAATTATTATAAAAAACTATAGAGAAAAATAACTCTAAAGGTTACCGGTTATGCGTAACCTTTTTTGTTTTAAATATTAAGAAGAGGTAATTATGGCAAAAGCAAAAGGCGATATTGTAATTGATATCGAAAGGTGTAAGGGATGCGAATTGTGTATCGAAGCATGTCCGCAGGATGCTCTCGAAGTGTCGCGCCAGGTGAATAAAAAAGGTTATTTGTACATAGTTAAAGTTGAAGACACTTGTACAGGTTGTGAAAGCTGCGCGCTTGTCTGCCCTGAAGGCGGAGTTACGGTTTACAGAGTTCAGAACAAGAAAAAAACTCAGGTTGCGCAGGTTAAAAATATTACTAGTGATATAAATATTACGGTGAAAGAATGAAAGAATTAAAATTAATGAAAGGTAATGAAGCGTTGGCAGAGGCTGCTATCAGAGCCGGATGCGACGCTTACTTCGGATACCCGATTACCCCTCAATCGGAAGTTTTGGAATATCTTAGTCGTGAAGCTGAGAATAGAACCGGCATGGTAATCCTCCAGGCTGAGAGTGAAGTTGCTTCAATTAATATGGTTTATGGAGCTGCCGGTACAGGTAAAAAAGTGATGACATCCTCATCATCACCCGGTGTGTCACTTATGCAGGAGGGAATTTCCTACATAGCGTGTGCTGAACTCCCTTGTTTACTTGTTAATGTTAACCGTGGTGGTCCCGGTCTTGGTACAATCCAGCCGTCACAGGGTGATTATTTCCAGACTGTAAAAGGTGGTGGTCATGGTGATTACAAATTGATCGTACTCGCTCCTTCAACGGTTCAGGAAATGGCTGATTTTGTCGATGAAGGTTTTGAACTTGCTTTTAAATACCGCAATCCGGTTATGATTCTATCTGATGGCGCTTTGGGGCAGATGATGGAAAAAGTTGAACTCCAGGCTCAGAAAGAGAGAGTAACCATGCCGGGTCTTGACGCGTGGGCAACCATTGGTAAACCTGTTAACAGAGATCATAATGTTATTACTTCTCTCCATATTCAGCCTGACAAAATGGAAGAGATCAACATTCATCTTCAGAAAAAATATCGCACTATTGAAGAGAATGAAATTCGGGTTGAAATGATAAATTGCGATGATGCCGAGTATATTATAACCGCTTACGGTCTGGTGGCGAGAATCTGTACAAAAGCTGCCGAACTTGCCCGCGATAAAGGTATTAAGGTTGGTGTTATTCGTCCGATTACACTATTCCCGTTCCCGATAAATGAAATTGCGGAAGCTGCCGGTAAGGTAAAGGGAATTCTTGATGTTGAGATGAACGCCGGACAGATGGTTGAAGATGTAAGACTAAGTGTTAATGGAAAGGTTCCTGTAGAATTTTACGGAAGAATGGGCGGAATCGTACCAACTCCTGAAGAGATACTCGAAGCGTTTGAAGAAAAATTACTAGGAGGCGCAAAATGAACGAAAAAACTATGCTAGATGATGATCATTATGAAAATGTGATAAGAGAAGAAAGCGTTTGTACCTCCGAAAATCTTGTATATGAACGCCCGGAAACTCTCCTTGATACACCTTTGCATTATTGTCCGGGTTGCGGACATGGTGTAGTGCACAGAATAATTGCCGAAGTTGTAGATGAACTTGGTATTCAGGAGGAAACAATTGGTGTCGCGCCTGTTGGTTGCGCGGTATTCGCTTATAATTATCTTAATATAGATATGAGTGAGGCTGCTCACGGACGCGCATCGGCAGTAGCAACAGGTATTAAACGTGTTCTTCCGGAAAAATATGTTTTCTCATATCAGGGTGACGGTGATCTTGCCGCTATTGGTACCGGTGAAACAATACATACTTGTAATCGCGGTGAAAATTTACTTATCATTTTTATAAATAATGGCATTTACGGAATGACCGGTGGTCAGATGGCGCCGACAACTCTTCCCGGAATGAAGTCAACTACTTCACCATTCGGGCGCGATGTTAAAAGTATGGGTGCCCCGCTAAAAATTACTGATTTGGTAGCACAACTGCCGGGAACATACTACGTAACTCGTCAATCTGTTCACAAACCGGCAAATGTTCGCAAAACCAAAAAGGCAATCCTCAAGGGATTCCAGTTTCAGAAAGAGAATAAAGGTACATGTTTTGTTGAAGTAGTATCTAATTGTCCTTCCAACTGGAAAATGACACCACTCGAATCAAATAAATTCCTTGAAGACCAGATGTTGCCATTTTATCCGTTGGGAGATTTGAAAAACCCCGAAAGGAAGGAGAAATAAAATGACTGAAGAAATAGTAATTGCAGGTTTCGGCGGGCAGGGTGTCCTTTCAATGGGTATGATACTTTGTTACTCCGGTATAACAGAAAATAAAGAAGTTTCATGGATGCCATCTTACGGCCCTGAAATGCGTGGTGGTACCGCAAACTGTATCGCGATTGTGAGTGATTCAAAAATCAGTTCACCTATTATAGCGAAATTTGATACCGTGATTGCTTTGAACCAGCCATCGGTTGACAAATTTGAAAAAGCTGTAAAACCGGGTGGGTTGCTTCTATACGATACAACAAATATTCTTAATCATCCAACCAGAACAGACATAGATGTTGTTGGGATCGATGGTAGTAATGAAGCAGCTAAAATGAAAAATACAAAAGTATTGAATATGATCATGCTTGGTGCTTTTCTACAGAAAAAGCCAATCATAAAGTTCGAAAATATTATTGAAGGTTTAAAACAGGTTCTACCTGAACGTTATCATCATCTTCTTCCGCTCAATGAAGACGCGCTAAAAAGAGGTATGGAATTGGTTCAGGCAGTCGAAAAAACCGCGTAAAGTTCTCTGCCCATAAGTCCCTGTCGGCAATATGTCGCAGGGACTTTCCCTTTTATCCTACTTTGAAGCTCAGTATTATTTTTTTATAAAATCATCAAAAAAATGATAATTAATGCTCATTTTCATGGTTTAATGTTCCGATTTTTTTTGTATTAGAATAAAGATTGGTTAACTTTAAAGTTTGTGTTCTCACTTTTTAAGATTAATTATCTGTTAATATAAAAAGGGGGACGAAATCGTGAATTGAATGATTGATTATTCTTTTTTACCTTTTGATTCGATTAATAATAAGAATGCAAATGAAAAAAACTCTAATACTACTTTTTACTTTACTTTTGTTCTCAAACTTCCTAGTCGCGCAACAGCAAATTGCGAAAACCAATATAGACGATAACTCTAAATATACCAATGTTGGTAATATCGGGATAACGATAACCAACTTCGGAAGTTATGGTCACGGGTTTTCTTTATGGCCGGAGCAACCTTCTGCCGAATTTCCTATCGGAAGCGGTATTGAGCATATTTTTGACGGAGGATTGTGGATAGGTGGTTTTATAAAAGACGCACCCAATTCATCACCTTTAGGTCCATATGTTACCACTGCGGCGGTTGACGCAGCCAGTGTTTCGGTTCGAGGTGGTGGTTTTGAGTACACAAATAAAACAGAATCGGTGGTTACCGAAAAATCATCCCTGCTTGAATCGAGGTTTTTTAGTCCTACTGCCGTATCACATCAGGATTTGATAGCTGTATTTTCTGATACCGCAACTTCTTACGATAATGGTGAGCCGATAATTGATCACCGTCCGCTTGGTGTTGAGATCAGACAGGAAACTTACGCGTGGAACTATCCTTTTGCCGACTTTTTTGTAATCATGAATTATTGGGTTAAAAACGTATCCAATAAATATCTTGATTCATTATATATCGGTCTTTGGACTGACACCGTGGTAAGGAATACAAACCTGACTTCGCCGAGAACCGGCTCCTCATTTTTTAATAAAGGTGGAAACGGTTATAATGATTCCCTTAAACTTGGGTATGAGTTTGATGCCACAGGAGACGTTGGTTTTACAGATAGTTATATAGGTGTGCAGTTTTTAGGTGCTAACGTCGATTATGATACCAGTGCTTTTGTCAGCTGGCAGTTTAGAAATACAGACGATATAAGATATTTTACCCCGCAGAACGATGTGCAGCGTTACAAAAAAATGCAGGGATATTTTAGTGAAAATGAAAAATTATCACCTTCAATATTGTACGATATCAAGCAGGCGAGCAACCGTTCGATTCTTGTTAGTGCAGGTGATTTCGGACTTATAGCTCCGGGTGATTCCATAAATATATCATTCGCGATTGTCGGGGCAAAAAAAGCAGGCTTTGATCCACCTAATCTTGATACTGAAGCTCAGAAAGAAAATCTTTATAATAATGCCGGATGGGCGTTACGCGCTTATAATGGTGAAGACAGAAATGGTGATGGCATCCTCGATCCTGATGAAGACCTCGATGGTGACGGAAAAATCACGAGGTTTATCCTTCCTTCGCCTCCTCGTTCACCCAATGTGAAAGTTGTACCTGAAAGCAACAAAGCAACTATTTACTGGGACAGAGTGGCTGAATCATCAATTGACCCGATTTCGGGTAAAAAAGATTTTGAAGGTTATGTACTATACAGAACTAACTCCGGTTTTGATCTGACAGAGGCTCAGGATTTGACGAAATCGTTGGTGAAGGTTGCCGAATTTGATTCTATGGGAAATAACGTTGGATTAAATACAGGTTTTGCCGCCGTTGAACTGGACGCACCGGTTACTTTCGCGAATGATCCTACTGAATATTATTACAAGTTTGAGGTTGATAACCTTCTCAACGGATGGCAGTATGTATTTACTGTTACCGCTTTCGATGAAGGAGACGAGGATAATAATCTTGAGAGTCTCGAATCATCTTTCCTTTCAAACGCGAACAGAATTATCCCCGGTACACCGGCAAATAATAATCTTAATGATGTTAAAGTAGGTGTTTATCCTAATCCATATTACGGTGAAGCTTACTGGGATGGCAGCTCGGAACGTTTAAGAAAATTATATTTTTATAATTTACCCTCTGAATGCGAAATAACAATTTATACGCTTTCAGGGGATGTAGTTAAAAGAATTGAGCACTCGGGATCAAGCAACGGCTCCGATTTGCGTTGGTTTCAGACTTTCGCGAAAGAGGGGAATCAGTTAATGGCCGGGGGTGAACACGCGTGGGATCTAATCACTGACAGTGATCAGGCAATTGCCACAGGTTTGTATCTTTTCACTGTAAAAGATCATAACTCGGGTGATATCCAGCGTGGTAAATTTTTGATTGTTAAATAAGCTAAATTAAAGGAGAAAATATGAAGAAGTTCATATTACTATTTACTCTTATCCTCACTTCATTGTCTTTGGCACAGGTATATCCTGTTGTCTCTATACACGATATTCAGTTTTTACCCGATAGTGTCATTTCTCAGGGTGACGCGCCCTCACCACTTGATGGCGATACCGTTATTGTAACAGGTATCTGTATGGTTTCACCATTGGTTAACGCACAAACTGACAGAAGACCTATTATCGCTGCGGGTTCAAGATGGGTTAGTTACGCACAGGATCCCGATAACAATACATGGGCGGGTGTTAACGTAATTCAGCATGATACTACCGGTGACGCACAGCTTACAGGGTTTCAGAATCTTGATACCGCTGATGTTTACCAGTTCGTTGCTGTTGTTGAAGAATATTTCACTACTACACAGGCTGCTATTCTTGTTGAGCCGATTTCAGAAATTGAGATTTTGGAAACTCTTCCTGCCAGACCAGAACCAATAGAGCTTTCTATCAGTGATTTCATGAATGACGGGCAGTATGTAAATGAATCTGAAATGTATGAAGGTCAGTATGTAGTTATTCGCGAAGGTGTTACTTCAGACAGAAGCCCTTCAAGCGGTACTTTCAGAATAAATGACGGAAATGGTAACTATGTAAATATGTATGACCAGTCAGGTTATTTTACATTGCGTGGTCACAGACTTACAGGCGTTACTGATTATGAGCCACCCCTTGACGGTTCAACTGTGGAAATGATTCGTGGTGTTATTAACACACGTAATGATGGATATTACATTGTTCCTCTATACCCCGGTGATCTTGTAACTTCATTCGAAGCTCCAAACATCCAGTCGGTTGACAGAATGCAGGCTAAAGCTAACAGAAACGAAGCTGTAGATGTTGAAGCTTTTGTTGCTCCGGGTGCCGGAACACTTAGCGAAGTTGAAGTATTTTATCAGGTTAATGGTGGTGTTTGGGATTCTGTTGCAATGTCAGATGCCGGTGATTCTGTTTATACTGGTCAGATTCCCGGAATTGATCAGGATAGCGCGATTGTTAGATATTTCATAAAAGCGGAAGATGACGCGGGTTATATAAATACCAATCCTTTTGATACAGCAAGCGCGCGTTATTTCTATATGGTGAAAGATGGCGACATCTCTATTCAGGATGTACAATATTCACCTTTTGGAAGCGGTTTCAGCTCAATGGATGATTTCACTGTAACAGTTCAGGGTGTTGTTACAGCAGATACAAACGACTTCCCGAATTACGTATATATTCAGAATGGTACAGGTCCCTGGTCAGGTATCAGGATTGTTGGCAGTTTCGTTGATACCCTTGAAAAAGGTGATCTAGTTGAAGTTACCGGTTTGGTTGATGAAAACTTCAGCGTAACAAATCTTGGTAATATTGTAGATGGTGTTGAGTTCACTTTGCTTTCATCAGGCAACCAGGTTCCTGAACCAGCTGTGATTACTACAGGTGAAATTGGTGATAGCTCAAATGGAACTATTTCAGCTGAGATGTGGGAAAGCGTTCTTGTTAAATTTGAAGATGTAACCGTTATTGCCGCAAATGCTGACGGCGCGAACAACTACGGTGAAATGTTAATTGACGACAACACCGGCGGTACCAGAGTTGAATTGCAGGACGGTCTTCATTCATACCATAATAACTGGACAGATGTTGGTAGCGACACAACAAGAACCGTAGAGGTATTAACAGGTGATTCTTTCGATGAACTGGTTGGTGTAATGTATTACTCATTCGGTGATTATAAACTGCTTCCACGCCAGGATTCTGACTTCATCGGTTATACTACTGATCTTGAAGATGGAGTTGTAACTCCTTCGGTTTATTCAGTATCTCAGAACTATCCGAATCCGTTTAACCCTACAACTACAATCCAGTATGAGCTTCCTGAAGCTTCTTCTGTAAGCGTAAAAGTATATGACGTACTTGGTCGTGAAGTTGCCAATTTGGTTGACGAATACAAAAACGCAGGTAGCTACAAAGTATCATTCGATGCTTCAAGATTATCTTCCGGCGTATATATTTACAGGATTGAAGCAGGTAAATTTAACTCTGTCAAGAAAATGGTTCTAATGAAATAAATTTTTGCGGGGACAGATTATCTGTTCCCGCATTCTTGTTTTTACGTAATAGAAAAAATCAAGTTTAATACAAAGTTACGACATGAAAAAAACGGTAAAGTTTTTAACTCTGGCAGTTTTGTTATTGCTGGTTTCATATTGTTCCGAGAGCATCAACGATACACCAATCGGAAATCAGGCGCCCGAAACAAGTCTTTCGGTCTTTGCTGAAGGTGATATTGCCCAACAGCAGAGCAGGCTGAAAGTTCATTGGTGGGGTGATGATCCTGATGGTCTGATAGTGGGTTATTATTTCAGCTGGGATGGCACAAACTGGAGTTTCACCACTTCTAATGACAGCTTGTTCGCGCTTCAGATAGGCGCAAGCGATACCAGTTATGTTTTTAGTGTATCCGCGGTTGATAACTCGGGTAACAGAACGTATGATTCCAACATTACTCAAAACGGTGTGGATTACGGTTCAGAACCATTCGTTGACGCAAATGGTAACGGCACATATGATGCCGGCGAAATATTTACGGATATAGGATTGATCGATCCTACCCCCGCGGAACAAAAATTTCCTATACGAAATACCGCGCCCACGATTGAGTGGAACGAGTTTTCAGTTTTGCCTGCTGAATCATTCCCGGTAATGACTATCAGATGGGAAGCAGATGATGTGGATGGTACTGAATCAATCCAAAAAATTAACATTGCCATCAACGATACAAATAATTATGTATCCCTTGATGGCGAGGTAAGGATCATTACATTCCGTACTGACGATTTTACATCCGATTCCCCTGAGATGGATATTTATATCAACGGTCTGGCTACAACACCGGCTGATGATAAGTTATCCGGACTGGTTTACGATCAGCCGAACAAAATATACGTTTGGGCTGAAGATATTTCAGGAGCCAGGAGTGAGATCATTTCACTGCCGGATACTTCTCAAACCTGGACTGTTAACCGACCTACCGGAAAAATCTTGTTGATTGATGATTACAGCGAGACACTAACCGATAATCCGAATTCATATTACATTGAAAAATTCGATAGTGTTGCCGCGGGTCAATATGATATGCTGGATCTCAGAAATACAAGTTTACCGTTTGAAAACATAACCTTCCTGGAAACAATCAAACTGTATGAAGCTATTTATTGGTATTCTAACTCACCAAGTCTTGAATTAGCTTCTACAACTGTTCAGGAGTACCACGCGCAAGGTGGAAAAACAGCGTTTTCTATCATTCTTCCTGACGTACTTGATCCTGATTTGATCAAAAGTTTTCTGCCGATCGATTCGGTTAAATATGTAGGTGCATCTGGTAGAAATGTTGATCTGACTCCCGCAATTGGATATCCACTGCTGAATATTAGCAGGGGAATGAGCAACGTCAGGACATTTGACATAAGTGTCAGTGCAACAAGTATATACACCCTTCCGGAAGATTTAGCGGGTACAACACGTACAATTGGTTTTAAGAGTAATGATAATCTTACTTTTTATCTCGGATTATCATTGCACAGATGTGATAACTACCCCGGAAGTGTAACTACTTTCCTAAAGCAATTATTCACTGAAGATTTTGGATTGGTATTATGAGGATAACAAGATATATATTATTCATAATACTCTTAACGGGTTTTGCCCTTTTTGCCCAAAAAGGTAAAGTTGAGGGTGTGGTTACTGATGCCGCGACCGGACAACCATTACCCGGAGTTAATATTTTATTAAAAGGGACCTATTATGGTGCCGCATCAGATTTTGATGGTAAATATTCTATCCTGAATATAACCGAAGGAACCTATACAATTGAGGCTTCGCTTATAGGGTTTAAAACAATGCAGTTTACAGGAATTGTAATTCAGGCTAATAAAACTACGAGTCTGGATGTGGTACTTGAAGAAACTGTACTCACAATGGAACAGGATGTTGTTATTGTGGGTGATAAACCTTTGATCGATGTTGAGGAAACTCAGAGCCGTACTTCTATCACCCGGGAAGATATCGAGATTGCTGTTGTTGAAAATATCAGTGATGTTGTATCTCAGCAGGCAGGTGTTGTCAAGAGTGATAACGCGATCCATATCCGAGGCGGACGTTCGTATGAGAATGCGTTCCTTCTAGATGGTGTTTCTGTGCAGGACCCTCTTGCGGGTACAGGTTTCGGTTTGCAGCTTTCATCAAACGCTATTGAGGAAGTTGAGGTTATTACCGGTGGGTTTAACGCAGAATATGGTCAGGCAACCTCGGGTATTGTTAACGTAAAAACACGTGAAGGCGCGGATAATTTTTCAGGTTATTTGAGCTACAAACGTGATAATCTTGGTGATAAAGATTCCCCTCATACTTTTAATCTTGATGTGGCTGAGGCAAACCTCAGCGGCCCGGAGCCTTTTACCCAACTCTTGCTTCCTGCATTGGGACTGAAATTACCGGGGCAAATAAGTTTCTTCTCAAGTTTTTATATGGGTATCAGCGACGGTATTACACAAGGTTATTATAAACCGACTGCCGATCAACTTTATTCTTCAACATTCTATGGCTCAAGATTTGCGCCTCGTTCTGAAAACAGCTGGTTTTTCCTTGGGAAACTTACTTACAATATTAAGTCAACCATGAAGTTGGTTTATTCTTATAACCAGTCTGTAAGTATTAACCAGAACTCGCAGTCCCTTCAGTCAAACCTTGAGTACGTTGAGCCATCACCCGGATATCAGTATGAGTTCCAGGGTATTCTTGATAACGCGAATACATTTACCCATAATAACAAATATAATTCCGTAAGCTGGACGCACACCCTTAACAGCAGCACATTTTACGAGTTGAAGGTGAATCACTTCTTCTCACATCTGAGGGCAGACGCAAACGGAAAATATTGGTTCGATTATGTTGAACCGAAAGATATCGTAACATTCCCGATTGAATATTACAATACTGATACGGATACTATCGGCGTTATACCCGGTGACGGTTTCTGGGATGTTGGTAATCCTTACACATGGCGTGATCACCATGTTGAAGAGTTCTCAATTAAAGGTGATGTAACCAGTTTCTTTGATGAAAAGAATAAATTCAAGGCAGGTTTTAACCTCAAGTTTCAGGAACTGCAGGTTATTGATATATATCGTCCGTGGATTGGCGAACTCGGTTTAAATAATGATGTTTATAAAGTCTTTCCCGCAACCGGATCATTCTACGCTCAGGATAATATTAACTTTAGTGGAATGATACTCAATTTTGGTCTGCGTCTTGATTACTGGTTCCCCGGTAAGTACGTGGATGATGCTGTAAATAATCCTGATGTGATCACAATTCCTGATGAAACACGCGAAGATTATAAAAATGAAAGTTTCAAATTTTTCGGTGACAGATACTTTAAAGCGAGATTAAGCCCGAGATTGGGTATTTCGCATCCGGTAACCGATAACCAGATTTTATTCTTCTCATACGGTCATTTCAGCAAATGGCCACGTCCTCAGTTTGTGTACGCGAAATTAAGTCCCGCGAGCGCTCAATCATCCTTCCAGAGATTTGGTAATCCGAATCTCGATCCTGAAACAACGGTTGCGTACGAACTTGGTCTTAAAACACAGTTTACAAACGATGATGTTCTTACAGTAACAGCGTACTACAAGGATATTTTCGATTATGTGAGGACACGTACAGCGAAAATTACTTCCGCGAGATTCGCAACTCAGTCGTTCATAACATACGCAAACCTTGACTACGCAAAATCACGTGGTATTGAGCTTGAGTATAAAAAACGTATCGGCAAGTGGTTCTCCGGAAGTACAAACTTCTCATACGCTATCGTAACAGGTAAATCATCTTCAGCCGATGAAGGTGTGTTGATACTTCAGGGTGACCTTGACGAATCAATCAAGGAAGAATATGTTAGTTGGGACAGACCATTAACATTTTCAGCCAACCTTAGTTTCTATCTTGAAAAAGGTAAAGGCATATTCGGGTTTGCTCCTGATATCCTTGATGATATAAATATTTATGTAAGAACATTCTTCCAGTCGGGTAAACGTTATACGCCTTATGTATTCTCAGGCAGCTATGACCAGGATGGAAGACCGGAATATGAATCAGATCGTACAAGAAGATATGGCGAAATTGGCGATAACTGGTTCTGGATTGATATGAACATCGAGAAGTATATTCAATTTGCGGGTATGAGATTCTCAATCTTTATGGAAATAAACAACATTCTCGATACACAGAATAGCGCGATTGTCAATCCGGTAACAGGTGAAGCATATGAATATGGTGACCCGACTCCGTCATCATGGAATGATCCGTTATATCCCGATTTGCAAGCGCCGATTTCCACATATCCATTTGATCCGGCGAGATATTTAACTAGAAGAAATATAAAATTTGGTTTAAGCGTAAGATTTTAATTATGAAAAAATTATTGATATTACTCTTAATATTGGCACCGCTGACGCTTGTTAACGCGCAGTTGTTTCCAACTCTTGGAGGTCAGCGGGCGGGTATATCTACCGCGCAGTTTTTGAAAATTGGTGTTGGTGGCAGAGCTACAGCTATGGGTGAATCATTTGTAGCGATTTCGGATGATGCTTCCGGGCTATACTGGAACCCTGCCGGTATTGTGAAATCTGAGAATAATCAGGTGATATTTTCACATAACGAATGGGTTGTGGATATAAAACATGAATTTGCCGGTGCTGTTTATCATTTGAGTTCAACAGATGCTGTTGGCGTTGCTTTTACAGCTCTTCATATGGATGATATGCCTGTTACCACCGAGTTTATGCCGTTCGGTACAGGTGAATATTTCACGGTTGGTTCGATGGCATTTGCCCTCACCTACTCGCGCCAGATGACTGAACAGTTCAGTTTTGGCGGTACTGTAAGATATATCGAAGAGACACTTGACAAGCTGAAAATGCGCGGATTTATGATTGATCTCGGTACTTTGTACTATACCGGTTTAGGAACATCAAGATTTGCGGTTGCAATTACCAACTTTGGTAATGAACTTGCGGCAGATGGTGATGTTGTTCTCTGGGGTGAGCGCAAAAAAACAAGCTGGCAATCATTCTCACCTCCTACGATGTTCCGTATTGGTTTTGCTGTTGAGCCTTATTACAATGAAACGCATCGGGTAACAACAACTATCCAGTTGAATCACCCGAATGATAACAGCGAAAATGTTTCACTTGGTGCCGAGTACGGTTTTAAGGAAATGTTTTTTGTACGGGGTGGCTATAAAATTAATGTTGACGAGCAGGATATTTCGTTTGGCGCGGGTCTTAAAGTTCCTGCCGGTATAGCTGACGTAACAGTTGATTATTCATTCTCGAATTTTGAAAGATTGGGTTCAGCCCACAGATTTTCTATTTTATTAGGTTTATAGGAATGTTAAAAAGATTTTTAATTGTAGTAGCGTTATTTGGTATTTACGCATGTTCGGACAAGTTTGATCTGAACGAAGCTGTTGGTAATCTTGAAGGTGAGGCAAACCTTGGTGATACATTGTTTGTTCAGCAGTTCCCGGTTTGGGAAGGATTTAGTAAGCCTGAGGCCATGATTGTCGGGCGTGAACCTTTCATTTATGTAGCCGATACGGAAAATGACAGGGTCGTAATGCTAAACTTAGCAGGTGAAATACTTGGTTCTATTGATATCCCGCATCCAAACGCAATTGCCCAGGATTATAAGCTGAATCTTATAGTCTGCGGTGAATTTGATACTCTTGGTACCACATATAGCGCTGTGTATAAAATAAACATGTTTGACGCGGGAAATATTATTAGTGACGCTCCTGTAAAAAGGGTATTACCAAAATCTTCACTTGATTACGCAAATCCTCAAAGGAAATATACCGGCGCGGCTGTTTTCGGGAATGGGGTTTATTATATCGCGAGAACAGGAACAGTTAATAATAGTCCGGTTAACCCGGATAATTCAATTTTGATGTTCGCCACTTATGAGAATCAGAATGGTGTTGATGTCGATACACTGATAGGCAGGGTACCGGAGATTGCGCCTGATGGTACCGGATTGGTCTCGGCAAACGGAATTACATCACTTACTTCATTCAATAAAAATAATATTGATGTTATTGTAACTCTCGGGGGAGAAAACAGTTTCAGAACACAGTGGTGGACTTACGTGGTTACCCCTATTTATCAGCGTTATGAATCAAAACTTTCGGCGTTCTCTTCGAGATTGATGGAAGTGAATGTATTTGAAAGACCTGAGGGCACAACAGTTGACCCTTCGGATAATGTATATGTAGCGGATGCGGCGAAGGATAGTGTATTCAAGTTCTCATCATTCGGTGACCAGCTTGAAGCGTTTGGCGGAGAAACATTATTTCCCGACAAACCACTTAACGAACCTCATGACGTAGCATATTTTGACAGAACTCTGTATGTACTTGATACAGGTAATGACAGAATTTTACGATTTATTTTATCAACAGATCTCGAATAGGATTAGAATGAAGAAGTTTTTAGCGATTTTTGTTTTCAGTTTTAGTTTACTCCTTTCCCAGAACACAAATATTATTGATATACATCAGAATAACAGCAGCGGTGAGCCTGTTATGCTTGATCAGGTTGTAACTGTATCGGGTATTGTTACAGTCGCGGCTGAATTCGGAACACCGGGTCCGGCAGCGGTGCAGGACAGCACAGGCGGAGTAGCGGTGTACGGTAGCGGTTTCGCTTCTCAGGTAGCTATTGGTGATTCCGTAACTATTACCGCGACGGTTGACTTTTTTAACGGCGCTACACAGTTGGGTTTTGGCAGCAGTTCAAGTTTTACAAATCATGGCGGCGGATACACAGTTGAACCGGTTGTTTTAACACTGGCGGATATTGTGAATCAAGCCTGGAACGGACTTGAAGCATATGAAGGTATTTTAGCCCGCATAAATGATGTAACAATTGGTGCATCAGGTAATTTTGCCGGGAGTACAAACTACGATATTACAGATGCTACCGGTTCTCTGGAAATCAGAATCGATGATAATGTTTCAAGTATCATCGGAACACCAATTCCATCCGGTGAAGTTGATATTATTGTAAATGTAAGTCAGTATAAATTTAACGCGCCATATAGTAGCGGTTATCAGGTATTGCCAAGGACAAGTGCCGATATAATTGTTGGTTCGGGTCCGCAGATATTAACTCCGGTTGTTGCGTCAGATATTACACCAAATTCATTTACTGTCTATTATAACACCGCAGAAGATGGAGATAGTGAAGTTGAATACGGATTGACTGACGCTCTTGAACTTGGCAGCGTTTCCATTGATGAAGATACTACTTATCATATCGTTCCTATTACAGGTTTGGATCCTTTAACAACATACTACTTCCGCGCTGTATCTACTAATGACGGCGGCAGAAGTGAAGGTGAAATTCAGCAGGTTTCAACCTCATCGGATAACCCCGAGCTTGGCGCGATAAATGTTTATTTTAATTATCCGGTGGACGTTTCCGTTGCGATGCCGGATAACGAAGCGAACGGTACTATTGATTTTAAGGCTAAAGTTTTGAACAGAATAAACTCAGCCACAGAATCGATTGATATAGCGTTATACAGCTTTTTTGGGATGGATGATGTTGCTGACGCAATTGTTGCTGCTAAAGATCGAGGTGTGAAAATACGTGTGGTTTATGATGATCGCGCGATGCAAGGGTCAATGCAGAGATTGGTTAACGCGGGAATTCAACTTAGTCAGCGTAATATTACTTCGGGTATTATGCACAACAAATTCGCGATTTTTGACGCTCGCGACACCGATCCGGTTAATGACTGGATTTGGACAGGTTCGTGGAACTGGACTTCAGGTGAACTCGACTGGAGGAATAATGTACTGGAAATAAATGATCCAAACCTGGCGGAAGCATACGAAGATGAATTTGAGGAGATGTGGGGTTCGGATGGCGATACTCCGAACAGCTCGCTCGCAAAATTTGGTTCATTCAAGAGTAATAACACCATTCATACATTTAATATTGGTGGAAAAGAAGTACACCTTTATTTTAGTCCTTCCGACGGTACTGAAACCGAGATTGTGAATGTAATAGGTACAGCTGATACTTCAATATATTTCGCGTTATTGGCGTTCACTAGCAACCCGATATTTGACGCGATAGAAAACAGGTATAATGCGGGTGTTACCGATATTCGTGGAATTATCAGTGACGCGAACATTAACGGTTCAGAGTTTGACAATCTACAGCCGATATCAGAAACTTTCCAGTATAACCTTGGTGGAAAACTTCACCATAAATATGGTATGGTTGACGTGAGTAACATATATAGTGATCCTGCTGTGATAACCGGTTCGCATAACTGGTCTAACGCCGCCAACACAACAAATGATGAAAATACACTCATCATTAAGGATATACATATTGCAAATCAGTATATGCAGGAGTTCAAAAAACGATACAACGAACTCGGCGGAACTACTGATTTTGTTATACCTGTAATAACTTCTGTGGAAGGAGAAACAACCGAAATATTACCGACTGATATCACATTGAATCAGAATTATCCAAATCCGTTCAACCCGGTTACAACAATTTCTTTCACGTTGCCCGAAAGAATGAATATTGAACTTTCGGTTTATAATATGCTTGGTGAAAAGGTAGCGGAAGTTTATAGTGGTGAACGTCAGGCAGGAGTTAATTTCATAGATTTCAACGCGAATAACCTTTCCAGCGGAGTTTACATCTATAATTTGAAAACTCCACAGGGAATTTACAGCAAAAAGTTAACTTTGCTTAAATAATTAAATTGATATAAAAATGAATATTCTTTAATTTTGTAACTTAGTCAAAATTAACGTAGGAGCGAAATGGCTAGCAACGAAGGAACAATAGTTCAAGTTATTGGCCCGGTGGTTGACATAGATTTTGAAGTTGGTCATCTGCCAGCAATATATAATTCAATTGAAATACCTCGTACCAATGTTGAAGGTCAGGAAGAAGTACTAATTTGTGAAGTACAGCAGCATATGGGTGAAAACCGTGTAAGAACTGTTGCTATGGACTCGACCGATGGTTTGGTTCGTGGTACCAAAGCGATCGACACAGGTAGTCCTATTTCTGTTCCTGTTGGCGAAAGTACACTCGGCAGACTTATCAATGTTGTTGGTGAGGGTATTGATGGATTGGGCGAAATAAAATCTGAAAAGAAATATCCTATTCACAGACATGCCCCTGCATTCCAGGACCTTACAACTTCTCAGGAAATGTTTGAAACCGGTATTAAAGTTATTGACCTTCTTGAGCCATATTCAAAGGGTGGTAAAACCGGTCTTTTTGGTGGTGCCGGTGTTGGTAAAACGGTTATTATCATGGAGCTTATTCACAATATAGCCAAGCAGCATGGTGGTTATTCTGTTTTTGCCGGTGTGGGTGAAAGAACCCGTGAAGGTAACGACCTTTGGCTTGAAATGCAGGAATCGGGTGTACTTGAAAAGACCGCGCTTGTATTTGGTCAAATGAACGAACCTCCCGGAGCGCGTCTTCGTGTAGGTCTTACAGGTCTTACCATCGCTGAGTATTTCCGTGAAGAAGAAGCGAGAGACGTACTTCTCTTTATCGATAACATTTTCCGTTTTACCCAGGCGGGTTCTGAAGTGTCAGCGCTTCTCGGACGTATGCCTTCCGCGGTAGGTTATCAGCCAAACCTTGCTTCTGAAATGGGTGAACTTCAGGAAAGAATTACATCAACCGCAAAAGGCTCAATCACATCTGTTCAGGCTATTTATGTTCCCGCGGATGACTTGACTGACCCTGCGCCAGCTACTACATTCTCTCACCTTGACGCTACAACAGTACTTAGCCGTCAGATTGCGGAACTTGGTATTTATCCCGCGGTTGATCCGCTTGATTCAACTTCCCGTATTCTTGAGCCGGGTATTCTCGGTAACGAGCATTACAATGTGGCAAAACAGGTTAAAGAAATTTTACAGCAGTACAAAGACCTTCAGGATATTATAAATATCCTTGGTATGGATGAACTTTCAGAAGAAGATAAAATTGTTGTACGCCGCGCGAGAAGGATTCAGAGATTCTTGTCTCAGCCTTTCCACGTTGCTGAACAGTTTACCGGTTTCGAAGGTAAATATGTAAAACTTGAAGATACTATCAGAAGCTTTAAGGAAATTATCGACGGTAAACACGATGATCTTCCTGAACAAGCTTTCTTGTATGTTGGTACAATTGAAGAAGCAGTTGAAAAAGCCAAGAAAATGCAGGCTTAATCATGAAAGAAATTAGTGTTGAAGTAATAACACCAAGCAGCGCAGCATACACAGGTGCGGCAGGATCGGTTACTATTCCCGGTACATCCGGCGGTTTTCAGGTTTTGTACAATCACGCGCCTTTGATGAGCACGTTCGATGTTGGAATCGTCAAAGTAGAGGAAACCAGTGGTGATACCAAAATATTTGCTACCGGTGGTGGTACCGTGGAAGTACGAAACAACAAAGTTCTCTTGCTTGCCGAGTCGTTTGAAGCTCCGGAAAAAATTGATGCCGAAAGAGCTGAGGAAGCTAAAGATAGAGCGCTTGAAAGACTCGCCCATAGAAGTAAACCTGATATCGATGAGGTACGGGCTGAGTTTGCTCTGAAAAGAGCGATAAACAGATTGAAAGTTATTAACTTATAAATAATAAAAACCCCGGTCAAGCCGGGGTTTTTTGTATTAATGTCTCGTCCTGAAATAGTATCTTTTTCCGATCTCGAAAAATTAATCCTCACCTTTGAGTTTGCCAGATAACTTCCTTTAAATCATTTCTCTATTTTGATTATATGTTTAATATTTGAATGTTAATTACTAAATTGTGAAAACGAACTAATGGTAATCATATGGTCAACGAAATGACGAAAAAAGATATAGCTAAATATTCTGAGGAAGTAAATTCCATAGTCAGTTTTGAAGAATTGGGTGAATTGATTAAACTAAATATTCTGAAAGATAAAAATATTCCGCTATTACAGCTAATAAAGTTTGATGCAATGAAAGATGTGTTTGTTACCGCTTATGTTGCCGGTGAGGACTCTGTTGCGAACGATAAATTACCGGATTTTAGTCAGGTTAAGAAAAAGTTTACAATTGAAAATAAGACGTACACCGTATTTAAATTTTGTTTTCAGAGCAGGGAAATTGGATATCTGGTACTTCAATTTGGCAATAACAATTCATTAACAAAAGATTTTATAGAAGAGATAGAATTAATTTGTCTTTTGTCATCGGGGGCATTTTATAGTTTGTGTATGAGTCAAATGCTGGTTAAGTATGAGGAAAATTCCAAAATACAGGAACGAGCGCTGGAATGGAGCGGCAATGGTATAGTAATTACTGATGCATTAACTAAAGACAATGAAATAATTTATGTAAATAAGGCTTTTGAGGATATAACAGGATATTCAAAAGCGGAAATGCTGGGGCGAAACTGCCGAGTTTTACAGGGTGAAGATCATAATCAGGAAGAACTCTTTAGAATTAGTGCCGCAATAAAGGAGAGTAAAAGTTGCTCGGTAAAGTTGAGAAACTATAAAAAAGACGGCACTATGTTTTGGAATGAATTAAAAATATCACCAATTAAAAATAGTCAGGAGATAACCACCCACTTTATTGGAATACAGAATGATATTTCAGAGCGTATTCGTAAAGATGAGGAAATTAAAAAGCTGAAGGAATTTTATGAAGAGTTGTTAAATGATCTTCCGGGACAAATAGCTGTTTTCGATACAGATTTCAGGTACATGTATGTCAATCCCGCAAGTGTGACCAATGATGAAGTAAGAAAGTGGCTTATTGGTAAAAATGATTTCGAATATTGTGAATACAGAAACATTGATCCCGGGCAAGCGGAACGTCGTACAAAGATGCTTAAAGAGGTGATCGAGACCAGAACAACTTTAAGCTTTGAAGAAAAATTTGTGAAGCCTGGTAAAGAGGAATGCCATTACCTCAGGGTTATTTATCCAATTCCAGATGTTAAAGGGAATGTTTCGCGACTGCTGGCATATGGTGTTGATATTACAGAGAGAAAAAAAACAGAAAATGAATTGCAGAGACTTACAATTTTGTTGAAGTCGGTTTTAGAAACAACAGCGGAAGGGATTGTTACTGTCGATCGATTTAGTAAAATAAAGATGGTGAACAAGGAAGCTGAGAAAATATTTGGTTATACCACAGAAGAGTTAATGGGGGAGAATTTAACTATCCTTATGCCGAAGCAGTTTAGAAAAATGCACAATAGCGGAATGAACAGATATCTTGAAACGAGAATTCCGAAAGTACTTGAGAAAAAACTGGAACTGGTGGGTCTGCACAAAAGCGGTCGTGAATTCCCGATTGAAATTACAATCATGGAAACCAGGATCGGAGAGGAATTAAATTTTACCGCGGCAATTCATGATATCAGCGAACAAAAAGAACTACTTGAAAAATTGAAAAACTCTAATCAGTCATTGTCTGAGTTTGCGTATATAGCGAGTCATGATCTTCGTGAACCGCTAAGAAAAATAATATCATTTGGTGAATTATTGGAGCTTTCACTTGGTGAGTCATTACCAGAGGATGACAAGGAGAATCTATCCTTTATGATCGATGGTGCAACCCGGATGCAGAATATGATTAATGACCTGCTTTCATATTCAAGAATTACGGCTCCTATAAACGAGTTTCACAGTGTTAATGTTGATGAAATTGTTGATGAGTTAATACACTTTGAATTAGCCGAACTAATTGCTGAAAATGAAGCAACAGTTATTCGGGATCAAACACTTGGTACCATAAAAGGGGAAAAAACCCGGATAAAAAGATTGTTTCAGAATTTGATTTCAAACGGTATTAAATATCATAAAATAGATGTAAAACCGGTTGTTAAAATAAGAAGACTAAAACATTACGATAATTTTATGTTTGAAATTGAGGACAACGGCATTGGAATTGAAGAAAAATTTCATGCTAAAATATTCGAAATGTTCAAGCGGCTTCATTCTCGGGAAGAATACTCGGGAAGCGGAATTGGTCTTTCTATTTGTAAAAAAATTGTCGATAATTTGGGTGGAGAGATCATAGTGGATTCTGTTCCCGGCAATGGTTCAAAATTTATACTTTCAATTCCTGACAGAAATGGGTAAGACAATAAGATGAGTAAAAAAATTCTGGTAATTGAAGATGATCCGGGCGATCAAAAATTAATTCAGATGGTATTTAATAAGGTTTCCAACAATATCCGGATAGATATAATTGACGACGGTGAACTTGCGTTCAACAGGATAAAGGATGAAACATCTCAATTCGATTATGATATGATAATACTGGATCTCAATCTACCGAAAGTTGAGGGTCTCACGTTATTGCAGGCGATAAAAAGTAGCGAAATTACAAAAGATGTATTTGTTGTGATATTCACTACAGCTTCGAGAGGTTCAATTGGAAAAGATGATGTGATTGAGCTGGCTGACGCGTTTTTTACAAAACCCTCAAAACTTAAGGAGTTCGTAGAACTATTCAGTAGTCTTTTTGAGAAACTTAACAAACAGGTAGTAAAAAATGTATGAAAATCTGAATATCCTGGTATGTGATGATGATAGTGCTGATCTAAAATTGTTCAAAATTCATCTGAATAACAGCTCGTTGAACAATCCGACATTATTTACTGCCTTGAATCAGGATGAAATTGAACAATATATCGCCGAACATAAAGATGAAATTGACATAGTCTTTCTTGATTATAATATGCCCGGTAAAACAGGTATCCAGTGGCTGGCAGAGATGAAATCCTTAAATTTCGCGCCTGTTGTAATGCTTACAGGTTCCGGAGATGAAGAAATTGCGGTTGACTGTATGAAACTTGGAGCGTATAGCTATATAACAAAACAAAAGTTTGATTCTTTCAGTCTATCTAAAGTGATAATGAGTACACTTGATAAATGGGAACTTGAGAAGGAGCGGAAATCTTTGCTTGGGATCGCCGCGCATGAATTGAGAACACCACTTACCACTATTCTAGGATATACCCGGTTATTAAAAGATTTTGATGAAATTGACGCTGAAAAACGCCATGAAATTCTCGATATAATACATGAACGTGCAGAATACCAGTTGGGTGTTATAAATAAATTGCTCAACATTACAAGAATTGATGAAGGTACTATTAACCTGAATAAAGAAATTAAGGATATAGTATTTTTTGTCAGACGTAAAGTTCATGAGGCGAACCTCAAAGCTAAGGCGAAAGAAATTGCTATTAAGGTAATTACTTCTGTACCATATCTCGAAATAAGTTATGATCCTGAGCGTCTTGATGAAGTACTTTCAAACCTGCTTGATAACGCCATCAAGTTTTCGTCAAAATCGACCGAAATCGTTGTTGAATTAACAGTATCTGACGACCAATTGAAGGTTTCTGTGCAAGATCAGGGACAAGGGATCAAGGAAGAGGAATTAAAATATCTCTTCAAAATGTTCTCAAATGTAAAGGTTAGTTCGCAACCTACGGCAGGAGAAGAGTCTTCCGGGCTAGGATTGGCGATCTGTAAAAAGATCGTCAGACTTCATGAGGGAACAATTAGTGTGCAGAGTAAGATTAATGTTGGAACCATATTCACTGTATCATTACCAATCGACCAATAGAAGCGAATTATCCGATCTTTAAATTTAGTTTCTTAATTTCACCCTCCAACATTTCTTTAAAAATTAAAAAAAACCGGACTATTCAGCCCGGGTGAGTTTGTTTAAAACCTGATTGTTTATTTCCAAGTCCCCCTTCCGAAGGGGGAAATCACTCCGCCAACGGCGGATTTTGTGATGGGGGATGACCAAAAGTCATGTAAATAGTAAAAAAATCATCCTCCGTCTTCCGACATTCGTCGGAATCCACCTCCTTCAAAGGAGGACTTTAGAACGAAATGACTTTGTCAACAGTTTGACCCGGACTATTCAGCCCGGGTTTTATTAAGATACTCTTGGAAAATCTCGTTAAATATTATCTATAATTTTGTTTAAAGTTTCACTTGGTCGCATAGCCTTGCCGGCTAACTCATCAATGGGATGGAAATAACCACCGAGGTTGGCAGGTTTTCCCTGAGCAGCGAGAAGCTCCTCATTTATCTTGGCCTCATTCTCTTCAAGAGCCGCAAAGACAGGTGAAAATAGTGACTTTAACGATTCATCCTTATCCTGATTAGCAAGAGCTTCAGCCCAGTACAAAGTTAAATAAAATGTACTTCCGCGATTATCGAGTTCATTAACTTTTCTTGAAGGAAGCTTGCCGTTTTCGAGATAATTTCCGATAGCGTCGTCAAGCGCTGCTGCTAGTACTTTGGCTTTATCGTTATTCGTTTTATCGGCAGCAAGTTCAAGTGATGGTACGATCGCGCAGTATTCTCCAAGCGAATCCCATCTTAGATGACCCTCTTTTTCCATTTGCTGGACGTGTTTTGGCGCAGAGCCACCTGCTCCTGTTTCAAATAATCCACCACCATTTAATAACGGAACGATTGAAAGCATCCGGGAGCTTGTTCCAAGTTCCAGAATAGGGAAGAGATCTGTTAAATAATCTCTCAATACGTTACCTGTGACCGATATGGTATTTTTACCCGCTCTTACGCGTTGAAGAGTAAATCTCATCGCTTCAACCGGAGCGAGGATTTTAATTTCGAGTCCGTCTGTATCAAAATCCTTAAGATAAGTATTGACTTTCATTATGATTTCGGCATCATGTCCTCGATTTTCATCCAGCCAGAAAACTGTTGGAGACCCGGAAGATTTTGCTCGCTTAACTGCAAGTCCGACCCAATCTTTGACAGCTTCATCTTTGGTTTGGCACATTCTGAAAATATCGCCCCGCTCAACCTGTTGTTCAAGCAAAACTTCACCGGAAGAGTTAATTACTTTAACTATTCCGTCTGTTTTCAGATTGAAAGTTTTATCGTGTGAACCGTACTCTTCTGCTTTTTTAGCCATCAGACCCACATTTGCGACGTTACCCATTTTAGAAGGGTCGAACTGACCATTTTTTTTGGCATCCTCAAGAATTTCAGCGTACATTGTCGCGTAGCTTCTGTCGGGAATCATCGCCACGGTATCCTGAAGTTCGTCGTTTTTATTCCACATTTTACCGCCATCCCTGATAACATTCGGCATGGATGCATCGATGATTACATCATTAGGTTTATGGAGGTTTGTAATCCCGTTGCGGGAATCTACCATTGCGAGGGATGGTTGATTTTTGTAAACAGTATTAATATCATTTTCGATTTCAGTTTTTTTCTCAGCCGGAAGTTTATCGAGTTTCGCAAGCACATCAGCCAAACCATTATTTACATTAGCACCAACAGATTTTAATGTATCTGCGTGTTTTTCAAGCGCTTCGGCGAAATAAACCGATACTGCATGTCCGAACATAATTGGGTCGGAAACTTTCATCATAGTCGCTTTAAGGTGGAGTGAAAGTAAAGCCCCTTCATCTTTCGCTGATTTTATCTCTTTTGCATAGAATTCTCTCAGGGATTTGGCATTCATTACAGCGGTATCAATTATTTCCCCTTTAAGTAGTGAGAGGTTTTCCTTTAAGACCTGTTTCTCACCGGATGTTTCTTCCAGTATTATGCTTACCGAATCATCCTGAGGCAGGGTATGTGATATTTCACTGCCGTAAAAATCATTTTCGGTCATATGCGCCACACGAGCTATTGACCCGCTTTCAGGCCAGACTTTCATCATTTTGTGAGGATATTTGTTTGCGAACCGCTTTACGGCATCAGCTGGTCTTCTATCAGAGTTGCCTTCGCGAAGCACGGGATTCACAGCAGAGCCCAGTAATTTCTGGAATCGTGCGTGCAGCTTTTTCTCATCACCTGATTTTGGATCTTCTGGATAATCAGGAACTGCGAATCCCTGTTCCTGTAATTCTTTCACCGCGGCTTTTAACTGAGGAATTGACGCGCTGATGTTGGGCAGTTTTATAACATTTGCCTCGGGAATTTTAACCATATCACCTAAAATATTAAGATCATCGGTAATCTTTTGATCCTCTTTCAGATATTCAGGAAATGTGGCTAATATTCTTCCCGCGAGTGAAATATCCTTTATCCCGATTTTGATTCCGGCAGGTTTTGTAAAAGCTTCCACAACCGGGAGCAGGCAATAGGATGCGAGCGCAGGTGCTTCATCGACTTTTGTCCATGTAATTTGATAGTCTGACATTATTTGATCCTCTATAATAAAATATATTCTTAATAGTATGAGATGACAAAAAATAATTAAAGATTCGTATATCTCTAAATAATAGTGGAATATAATAATCTTTATATACAAATTGAAATTATTTGAGTGTAGCAAATAATTATTTACGATGAAGACAATTTGTTAAAAAATTAGTGTTGGTAAAATAAGTTTTAAGACAGGACGATTTAGGGTTGGTTCTGATTAAATGAGATATTATGTATCGAATTAAAAAAGGCTTCCAATACGGAAGCCTTTGCGGAGAGGGTGGGATTCGAACCCACGGTACGCGTTAACGCACACTCACTTTCCAGGCGAGCCAGTTCAACCACTCCTGCACCTCTCCAAAACAAGATTCCAAATATAATAACTTATAGTGCCAATTTAAAGATAAAATAGTTTATTGTCTCCGAACTATTTAAGCAATACCATTTTATCCCACTGATAATTCGCGCCATCAAATAGTGAGTAATAATATATCCCGGACGCGTGCTGCTCAAGATTGATTTCTATATTGTTTTCGCCCTGATGAGCTACTCCGGTGGCTCGTATAATTTCCTGTCCGCAATTATTGTAGATCACCAACTTTATCTCGGTATTTCGAGGTGAGGTGTATTTTATACTCGTGGAGGGATTGAACGGGTTGGGATAATTACCTATAATTTCGAATACCTGTACAACAGAATTATCATATTCGATTGATGTTACAGGAAATATATCGTTTATCGTGAAGTCGACCCAAAATAATCCGCTGCAATTTGGAATTTGTTCTATAAGCTTATCACCAATTGTTTTTGGCGGATCGGTTAACTGTTGCCACCAGAATTTGTCTGCAGGATATCCATACTGAAAAGCTACCGGATTGGATGGAAACTTGTTGCCCCACACCTTGAATTCATTTATCATTTGAGTAAACGAGTTAAACATCTGACTGTCATCCACAAAAATCAGCTCGCCTCTGTAATTATCCGGCATACGATTAGGTGTGTAATGTTTCAGGAACAGGGAATAGTTCGGGTTAAATGATTTCACCTTGTTTTCCCATCTTGCCGCCTCGATGTCTGTAACTTGTCTGCCACCACTGTACAGATGAGTATCGAGCCACTCTACATCAACTCCGAATCCGATTACACAGGGATGATGCCCGTATTTTGTGAGAATAATATGCATCAGGGTATCTACAGAAGCACCGCCAGGTTCAACCTGGAGCCAGACTTTGAGACCGTGTTGATCGAAATAATCAAGATAAGATTCGTTCTGATCCTGACCAATAAACCAGACCTTCTCATAATTTCCGCCGGGGTTCGGGAAATTCAGTTGGGTAATGCCATCCTCAATATACAGACTTACAATCCAGATTCCCGCTGCTTGTGAGTTAGGAAACATTGCTGAAAAATGGTCACCCGCGTTTTGCCAATAGTATTTATCGGGGAACTGATTATTCGGGTAGCTCGATTTAATGCGCGAGGCTCGAAAACCTGCATAAAGGGAATCTGATTGTCCTGTTATAAAACCGGTTATCAGAAGAAACAGAATAAATTTGATTTTCATAATTGCTCCGTATTCGGCCAAAATTTTGATACTATAAATCCGCGATCTGTTTCTTTAAAAGAACCAACATCCTCTCGCATACGCGAGATTAATAGTGGATAATTATTATGCTGAAAATATAATAAAACTTTGTCTTTAACTTCTCTAAAGCTCATTATATCATCATTGCTTTTTGGCATGGTTCTCATCCATTCTTTTCTCTCAAGAATGTAGTAGCATAAATCTCCATGTTCCAAAAGATTAATTTCATCACTTCTGATCCACCAGCCCTTGAGATGATCTTTCTTTGCCTTTGTGGGGGAAACAAAATTATGTGTTTGAAAAAGCGGATAATGGTAAAAAATATATCCCTTTAACAGGTATTTGCTATTAACAGGATAGTCCAGATTATGTTTTTTCAGGAATTCACGTCCGGCGTCGGTTTTTAATAGAGGAACCTGTTTAACGACAAGATGTTCCATTTTTTTTGCAAGGTTATCAGCGGGGTTCGGACCAATAAAATTATTCCAATCGGGTATATTATTCAAAGCGAGATAAAACTTTCCTGCAAGTTCGAGATGATGAAGGTTCCCGGATTTCATATCTCTGTACAGGAAGTCAATTTCTCCTATCGTATTATTCTTGTGGTCGGTTATCTGTTGATTTGAAAAGAGAAGGTCAATATCGGGAGAAAGAATTAAACCAAATTCAAATAAGGCTTCGAAGTATTTTCCAATCAGGAGAGTATTTTTTTTGCCGAGAAACTCGGTAAGTTTTTCAGAATAGTCACTTAAACTGATACGTGAATCAGCGCACAAATTTAAATTTTCTAATGTGTTATTTTCCAGTTTTAGTACGCTACCATAATTACCAGAGTTAAAAATAGCAGGAGAGGAAATAACCCACTCAAGGTCGTATATCAGTTTGGTGTTGACTTTTTTCATTGCATTTGTTGTAGTAACTTCAACAAATTACGAATAATTTCATTAGATTGTAAATTGAGTAAGTAAAAAAAATGTAAAATCCTTGATTAAGGCAAAATATCTGTTTAACTTGTCATATGATGGAGTTGACCAAATTCAAGTATTCTCCGTCATGACCGATATGGAGAAATAATGTTACATCCCCAAAAAATTAACTCTAATAAACCATATTATTAACAATATCTTAGGAGTTGCTTATGAAGAGATTCCTCATATTTTCTCTTTTTTTAGCATTAAGTATATCCTTATCCGCTCAGGATAAGAAAGACGATGCGAATCCCCGACTTTATAACATCGTCTCACAAGCAATTGAAAGCCGTAACCTCGAAGGTTCATTCGACCTTGATCTTGGATTTGCCGCGCCAGCACGTGGTGTATTTTCCGGTTCAGATATCGATGGCGACGGCTACTATGAAATAATTTTTACCGATTACGCTGATGGTGGTAAATTCCACATGTTTGAAGTAACAGGCGATAACATGGCAGAATGGGTTTACTCTTCACCCGGTATCGGTTCTTCAAGCAGTACAAACGTTCGCTGCGTTCAGGTAGCTGATCTTGACGGTAATGGCGACATGGAAGTTATTCTTTCTGTTAACGGTAGCGCCGGAACAGATGATGCTGTAATGGGTTTGGCTATTTTTGAATATTCTGTAGCCGCGGATTCTTTCCTTGTGCCTTATTTCTCTAACTTTGACGCTGCAAACGTAACTGGAAACCGTTATTTAATTGAAGGTTTTGATGTTGGTGACGTTGACGACGATGGTGTTACAGAAGTTATTCTTTCAAACAATGGTCTAAGTTCTTATGACCAGGGTTACATTGTTTCATTTACAGGAAACTTTGCTGACCAGACTGCTGAAGCAGTTGTTGAATTTGTTCATGGTAAATCTTCCGCTACATTTCCATGGGGCGGTAGTGGTATGAACGCTACTTACGGTGACCTTGATGGTGACGGTAATATGGAAGCTCTTTTTGGTGTTTGGGATCATGCCGCGGTTTTCGTAGCAGAAGCAACTGCTCCTGATACTTACGAAGCAAGAGGTTATTTCCAGACAGACCTGACTCTTGATGATGATGTGGCTCTTGACAATATTGTTGCCGCTGACCTTGATGATGATGGCAGGGACGAAGTATATAATACTTTGTATTCCGGCGGAGCATTGAGAGCGTTAAGAATTACCGGCGAATTTGATACCGCAACTGTTGCTAACAGCGTATTTACCGTTACAGAAAACGGTGGCTCGGGAGCATACGGTTTGGCAATCGGTGACCTTGATGGTAACGGATTGATGGAAATTTATTCCGCCGCATATGGCTCGGGAAATGTAATCGTTCATGAATATATGGGCTGTGATATTACCGATCCTGCTAACTATACAGCCGCTACATTTGGTGGACATGCTACAGCAACAGGTAGTTTTGGTCTTAGCGCACC
>BQMY01000088.1 GCA_022181065.1 Melioribacteraceae bacterium
AATTCACGGTAATCGTTGAAGTTTTTTTCTGTTCGGTCGGTTATGAAAGATAAATTAATATTTCCCTCGTCGTGGTAAACTGTTCCCCCACCCGATATTCTTCTAGCCAACGGTATTTCCGACTGAAGAAGACAGGATATATTTGCTTCCTTCCACGGATTCTGGTTTCTACCTATTATTACGGAGGGTGCATTTACATATATGAAAATTATTGTACCGCCTTCGGCAAAAGATTTAACAAAATATTCTTCCGAGGCAATATTGAAGAAAGGATTGTTTGAGGGGCTGATATATAGCTTCATTCAGCTTGTAGCCTCATCCAGGTAGCTTCTTGTAATTGAATAATGACTGGTATCCGAAAGAACATTATTATTTTCGTCAAGCACTAAAATCTGGGGGGAAGCATGAACCACACCGGTTTTAACCGCGATGATACTACTTAGTTCTTTTCCAAATATTACATCAACAACGGCTGCGATAACATTTTCACCGGAAAAGTGCTCTTTCCACATTTCGAATTCGCGTTCGGCATTGTGACTTATCCCGCAAATGGGGCTGTACTTAAAAATTATTTTTTTCGCGGATTTATCTTCAAAAAATTTAGTCAAGTCCTCTTTGGAGGTTAGTTCAACAAATTTTAACATAAAATATTAATTACACTCCATACATTTTTTTCATTTTAAGCAGATTTACCGCGTCATCAAATGAGAAGCGCGTCCTTGTAAGAAATCGTTCATCCCGTTTGGCAAGTGGCAACTCCTCTTCCCATTCCATATTTGAGTTGAAAACCTGCTGCGTAGATGTATTTACAATGGCCCAGCTGCTTGTACCGTTTTTCCTTGCTTTCATGACTAACTGAATATCACCTTCCACCGCAAATTTCAGAGCGGCATCAAACCATTTGGCTTTTTCCTCAACTGTCATATTATCCTCAAAATTTAATTCACTATGTTATTATCGGGTAAGATGATAGTTTTTAAACTTATTATTTTGTCCAAGTTTTATTTCTTCCCATTTTCCGAGAAATCGGCGAGCAATTCACAAACTTTGTCGGTAATAATTTCAGTATCCCGACTTGATCGGAGATGAGCGTTAACAAGAAATGAGAAAATATAATCATTTCCATCTTTGTCTGTAACATATCCCGACAAACCTCTCACATTGCTGATAGTGCCAGTCTTTGCTCTGACATTTCCCTCGGCTGATGTATTTTTCATTCTTCGTCTTAATGTACCGTCAACACCGGCTATTGGTTGAATATCAAGCCAGATATCTTTTAATTCAGAATCATACATCCCTTTAAGTATTTTCACCAGATGATTCGGACTAACATAATTATACCTTGACAGCCCCGAACCATCCATAAATCTGTAACTTCCCTTTTCCAAACCAAATTCGGCAAGATTGTCATACACTATATTTCTTGCGGTTCTCATATTCCCCAAACCTGTTCTGTACCAGGCGGTTACGCGGGCAAAAGTTTCCGCGTACAGATTCTGACTTCTTTTCATCAATCCACTGGCAATTTCACGCAGCGCGGGGGATTCGTACAAAACCAGATTTTTTCGTGGTTCGTATAAATCATACTCTCTGATATCAAACATTCCACCTTCAAGTGAAATTCCATGTTCAAGAAGTGTTTCTCTAAAAAGTGAGAGATAGAAAAGTGTCGGGTCATTGACTGTCGGCGAAATCTCGAACGATCTGCTTCCGGCCTTCAACTCTCCACTAAACAATATTTCATTATTACATTGTGATTTATTATAGTTGAACGGGTGATACACAGAATCTACAGTTGTTATATTATTGATATAGTTGAAATAATCAGAATTTACATTGGGGAAAAGCGTTACAGGATCACCTGCATTTTTACCGGGCGTTACTATTATATCAACATAATTTTCATTTACCTGCAGAGCTCCGTATGGCGCGGAATACCAATACGGCAGTCCATCGTAAGCCCATCCGTACCCGAGATGTTCATCTTCGAAGGCTGTATCGTCACCCACAATATTGCCATTAATACGTCTGATACCCAATTCAGACAAAGCGTTCGCATAAATCTTGAACAAGTGCAGAGGTGAATCAAAAAATCTGGTGTACAAAGTTGGATCACCATTTGAATACAATATCAGATCACCGGTTAAAATTCCATTTTCAATTTTACCCGAGTAATCCATTTTAGAAAGAAATCTGAATTCCGGACCAAGTATTCTCAAAGCGGCTGAAGTTGTGATAATTTTTTCATTGGAAGCCGGCATGAATAGTTTATCAGCGTTTCTTTGGTATAGCACTTCACCATCAGCCGCGGTAACTACTTTCGCACCCCAAAAAGCATGAGAGAACATATCGTCACTAAAAACTGAATCGATGCTTGAAATGAGTTCCACCTTATTTTCACTCATTCCTGTGGAAATAAGTTCGGTTTGTGAAGCACAGGCCGAAAACAAAAGTGAGAAAAGTATTACCAGTATAATTTTTTTCATTCCCGTTACCCAAATTTGCTAAATAAGTAGGTAAAAATTACGATTAATAATATTGAGATGGAATACATCTTATTATTCTTTTTTAAAGATACAAATTTTCATTTACTTTTATTTTTATTTGTGTTATCTTGCTTTGATATTTATTTGTGGGTCGATCAAAATAAAAACAATCTGTCATACATTAATTTTTACCTTTCTGAAAAGGAACAATTTTCACCCGCAAGTTGTAATCATTATAAAGGAATATTAGACAATATTTCCGGGAAACTTATTGTTTAAAAGTGAATATTTTTATGATCAGTTAAACAAAGGAGAATTGGTTAATTGAAAATCACGAAACAGTATACGAACAGAGAAAGTCAATCTTTAGACAAATATTTGCAGGAAATAGGTAAAGTTGACTTGATCACCGCCGACGAAGAAATTGAACTTGCAGAGAAAATTAGAGAAGGTGATCAGGTTGCTCTTGAAAAATTGACTAAAGCTAATCTCCGATTTGTTGTTAGTGTTGCAAAACAGTACCAGAACAAAGGTCTTAGCCTTGGTGACCTTATCAATGAAGGTAACCTGGGATTGATAAAAGCCGCTAAAAGATTTGATGAAACTCGCGGGTTTAAGTTTATTTCATACGCGGTATGGTGGATCCGCCAGTCGATTATGCAGGCGATTGCTGACCAGTCAAGATTGGTAAGACTTCCACTTAACAGAGTTGGCGCGCTTACAAAGATTTCAAAGGCATTCAACATCCTCGAACAGGAATTTGAAAGAAAACCTAGCGCGGCTGAAATTGCCAAGGAACTTGAAATGGAAGTGGAAGAAGTTGATTTTGCTCTTAGACTCTCTGGAAAGCACCTTTCAATGGATGCGCCAATTAAACAGGGTGAAGATAGCAAAAACAGCTTACTTGATATTATGTCAAGTGATGACCAGCCGGAACCGGATAAAGTTCTAATGGAAGATTCATTAAGAAGAGATATCGAAAACGCACTCTCTACGCTTACTGAAAGAGAAGCTACTGTCATTCGTCTTTATTTCGGACTTGAATCTGAACATTCAGCAACATTGGAAGAAATTGGTGAAATGCTTAATCTTACTCGTGAAAGAGTTCGTCAGATTAAGGAAAAAGCCTTGTTGAGATTGCGTCATGCATCACGCAGTAAAAACCTGAAGGTTTATTTAGGATAAAGTTCATCGAATTATTAGTTTTTTGAATCCCGTCATTTTGGCGGGATTTTTTTATCCTTTAAAACAAAAAAACCGCCTGAAAATTCAGGCGGCTCTTAGGGGAGAAAACACCTTATAAATATTTATAAGGGATTCTCAACTTTTTTTCTAGAAACCAAGTGATACCTGGAAAATATGGTTTGCGTCGAAATATTCCACATCTCTGAATGCGTAATCTACTTTTAATGCCATACCTTCAACGTCATAATTTAGACCAACACCGGCGGTAAGACCGTAGATGAAATCTTCACTGTCAATATTCGCGCCGTAAGTATAACCGCCACGAACAAAGAAAAGATTATCATACACATATTCAGCACCAAACTTATATTCGTCAGCCGAGAAGTTATTGTTCTGGAAAGAAGTCTGGAGATTCAGAGCATTAACATCATCGAACTGAGGTGTATAAGCAAACCCGATTTCGAAAGTAGATGGAAGTTCGAACGGAGCTGAATCAGCTTTGTAATACTGTGGAGGACGATTCTGGTCAGACACTGAAGCTTCGTAGAATAAGCCTGAACCGTCATACTGCATCTGAGGACCGATGTTTTTCATCGCTACACCAAATGCCAAACCATTTATACTACCAAGATTACGGTAAATAACACCCGCGTCAAAAGAGACACCGGTTGCGCTTACCTGATCCAAAGTTTCAGTAATAAGGTTACCTGTTACACCCACAGAAATGTTTTCGGTTAGAGCACGGGAAAAAGTAATACCCGCGGTCATCATCTGTGGTGAGAAGGTAGCGCCTGTTCCATCAGGATTACTTGTGGTAGTTACAGGTATTTCACCTATTGAAAGATTTTTGATGGCAAGGGCAAATGTACCCAGACCTTCAATTTTAGCTGCAACCGCGCCATATTCAACGCCGATATCAGCAATATAATTCATGTGTGAAAATGTAACATCAACATTATGATTAGAAATTGCCACACCAGCCGGGTTCCAGTAAAGCGCGTCAATCCCCGTAGTTCCGGCTAGGTTAGCACCACCAAGAGCAATACCCCTGGCACCAACCGGAATTAGAAGTTGAGCGGCACCGCCCGTACCGGTACGGTTTCCACCTGCTGCAAATACATCGAATGTAACGAAGAGCAGGAGAAAAATCGCTATAACTAATTTATTCAATTTTTTCATTTTTACTCCTTTGAGTTTAACTACAAACTTGATTAAAATCTATCCAAAATCTGCTGCTCCTGAATTATAGCCAGTTTGAGAATCTTCGTCTCACCCAGGTCAGGTAATTCAATGTAAGCGATATACAAACCGCTCGCTACAGGCAGACCGTTTTCGTTTGCAAGATCCCAACGCTGGAACTGTGAATTATCATCTTTTTCAATTGTTCTCACCATAACACCGGCAAGGTTGAAAATTCTGATGGTTGCTTTTTCAGGCAAATGAGTAAATGTTACAAAACGATTGTATTTGTTTATCTCTTCTGTGTTAACCGCGTAATACGGGTTAGGATAAACATTCATCATTTCAATATCATTTTTCGCCAATGCAGCATCGTAACTTGGAGCCTTGGTTGAGAATGAGAACTTGTCAGTTCCAAATACGATTGGGTTGTCGTACTGAATTGTAAGTACGTCACCGGTAACGAAATTTGTTTCCCAGAATACGAGGTTCCAGGTAAGATTATCCATTTCGGCGCCGTTTACATCAGCGACAGTTTCTTGATAAGGAGTATTTAAGATTTCCGCGTAAACCCTTCCCTCGTTATTCCATACGTACCATGGATCAGTTACAGGAAGTTCATTTTCGCGATCGTAAAAGATTATATTAACCTGTTGATCATCATCAATATTCCAAATTTCAAAAGGAATACGAACTGTAAATGCATCTGTACTACCCGGATTCGGATTAAGCGGATGCTGTGCGAAGTCATATAATCTTGAATCATAAATGGTTGCAACAGAACCTGTTCCATCCTTGATTCTTTTAACACCGGGATTATTAGGATCATCTTCCCATTCACCGGTGAAACGTAGTTCATAGTCTTTCTGGAGTTCAACAAGATCAGTTGTTCCCTGACCATAAGCGTCAACTGATTTAGCAGTAGCTGCCCAGCCGTTAGCACCGTAACTGTCAATATCATAGGTACCGGTACCATCAACAGAAAGTGTTGTGAAGTCAACCGGAGCCGCATAGTTAACACTTACATTTATCTGGAAACCATCTACAGTTGGTGAAGCACTTACCCCAAGGTCCACAGCTTCAGCCTGACCATTTGGAGCAATTAGCTCACTACCATAAATCTGAACGCCGCCTAATAAAGTCTGGTTTGCGAGTTTGGTTTCGTTTGCTGTTACGTCAACAAGATTCCAAATGTTTTCAGTTTTGAAATCGTTGGCAATTGTTGCAGGAACATTAACGTTACCAACTGCATGCACGATACCATTACCTAATGTATCATATGGGTTACCATAACCGGTTGCCCAGCCATCATCCCAAACAGTAAATCCAACATTGAATGCTGCACTATATTTATCGACCTGTACCGAGAATATTTCACCACCGGCGTAATTTCCATCCTCGGATGTATCTGGAGCACCCCAGGTAACAACCTGACCATCAATGTCAGGAGTCATGGTACCATGAGTTCCTTCGTTATTACCCGCGCCATTAATTTTAACTCCGGCAGGGAAAGTAAGCTGTACACCATCTGAGTAATCATAGTCAGGAGAAACCAGATCAAGTGTAAAGTGAATATTTACTGTTCCGGTTGGACCCCATACAGGAGCTGCTGTAAGCGAAGTACCTGTCAGGTCTTCCGGATCTTCCGGACCATGTATTGTGGAAGTAACTACCTGCCATTCACCGTCAGCGCCACGGGTATAACTCGCATCACCAAATGTGATTTCGTAATCATGACCTGTAAGTGCTGTAGGGTCAACAACAACTACTTCAATGTTGCCATCGGCAAGACCTGAAGTATGTTCAACCTCATACTCAATACCTGTATCCTCAATCCTGACTCCCGGATTTTCAGAACTTGGTACAACTGTAAGAACTGTCAGGGGGTTTTCAAGATTATTTGGCACAGGATCATTTGAGTTGTAACTGTAAGCAGTTACCGCGAAATAATATCTGTTACCATTAACCAGTGGAATACCACCATTTATGTCATCATTTTTAATACTGATAAAACGTTTAATACCTGTATCATTACCAAACTGAATAACACCTTTGGCTACTACACCTGTATTAGGATCGAAGAATTCATCTTCAATTTTACCAAAACCATCATTAAGGTCGTATGTAGCAACGCGTTTTGCTTCAGAGATAGAAGCAGATGCTGATGGAAGCTGGTAAACATTATAACCCTGGAATTTAAATCCTTTCTGATCAGAAGATTCAGTCGCTCTAATCGCGTCAACATTCTGTGACCAGTCAAGAACGATTTCCTGATCAAGTTCAATGGCTTTAACTTCCGGTGCAGGAGGAGGAACTGGAAGATCAAAGAAGTTATCATATGCTAACTGAGCTTGTTTGTCATAGAATTTCAATAGACCAACCGCGGCAAGACGATCAACACCGGGCTGTGCACCGGCTACGATTTCCGCTACCACAACTTCCTGTGTATCTCCGGGTGCCATATCAAAAGGACCGGAAGCCATACCGATACGACGGTCACCGGCAGGAAGAAGCTGACCATCAGTCCAGCCTGTACGAGTCTGAGGATCACCTGATAGCGCGTAAGTGGTCTGAGAACCTGTGTTAGGATCGACAAATGTTTCACCTGAAAGACCAATTTTACCCTGGAAGAAACGGTAGAACTGTGTTGAACCTTGAGGGTCACCCTGTGTCGGGTCAGTTACAGCCGCGTCACCACGAGCAAAATAGTAAAATGCGGTCATAGGCAAGTTAACCTTACCAGGTAATTTTTGTCCATTAAAAATTGCTTCATCAACAGCGTCATCAACACCGTTATGGTTAATATCCTGTCCTGCGACACCATCAACAACCGGACCCTGGAAAAAGTCGAAACCGGCAGCTGGAGGAGGAAGCGGATTGTATGTTGGATCATTTGCGGTAGCGTTGTAAGCATAACCAAGAGAAAGGTCAGTATCGCAACCGGCAAAGTCATCCACCGAGTTACCAACGTCAGGATCAGAGAACATAGAAACGTACATATCTTTGAAAGTCTGATCTGATTTATTGATCAAAGTATATTTTCTGAAGAACATGTTACCAAGCGCGCCCTGCTGAGCATATGCCCAGAAAGTAGCCTGCATTTCAACACCAAGTGGATCAGTACCATAAAGGAAGTTTGCCTGATCTTTGTCAAGATCGTTGGCAACATACCAGATAGTCTGGTCAGAACCGGGAAAACCGGGTATATCAACTGAAGGAGAATAAGAACCGTCACCATCAACGTCTTCGTAAGGAGCGCCATCTGTTGCGGGCCATTCATTCCAGTCAGTGTAATATTGTGCTAAAATAGCGTCAGCGCTGTTATTTTCTTCAAGAGCGAAAGAAGAAAGATCAGGGTCTTTATATCCATCCTGGCGAGGTCCGCCTGTAGGAATAACGTCTGGTCTTACTCTGTAAATTCTGTTTTTATCCAAATCAGGGTCTTCAGCAGACCAGTTACCGGGACCGCCAACAATCTTACCGGGTTTCAAACCGGTACGATAGGCTGAACCACCAACTCTTACCTGAGGATCGCCATCAATTCTGGCACCCCAAAGAAGACCTGAAATATATATTGCCGCTTTACCGCTACCTCTCGGATAGACTAAACCGGAGTTAGCCTGGGCAGCGTCGATATCTGAGATACCGTCGTTTTTGATCAGAGTAGATATGTTGTTTATATTCAAGAACGCTCTGATCGGCTGTCCATTGGATTTATTTATTCCACTGGTTCCTTGCTCGCCGCCTGCTCCCTCGGCAAATGCCTGAGAGGCCGTCAATACCACCCCGAGCAGAAGCAATAGAAAGAACCTGATAGTTTTTGATTTCATAAACATTTAAACTCCTATTTGTTATTCAGGTTAAACTAATATTAGTACTCAAAACGGACACCAAGTCTGATCTGTCGAGGCGGACCGTAGAAATACGGACTAGTGGTATAAGGAGCACCAGTTACAGCGTACTGCCACTGCTCGTAATAATCAATATTGATGGCTTTGTACATTGCTTCATACTGAGGACCATAAGTTTCAATAAGTTTACCGCCAAGTGAAGGATCGCTTAAGTAACCGTCATCGTAAGTAGAACCGGTTCTTAAGAATACATTTTCAATATTCTTGGTATCAAATAGGTTAATTACGTACAAATAAACATTTGCGTCAATTACATCCATGATATTAAAGCTTTTATCAATCCTTAAATCAATCTGGAATGTAGCAGGAGTTCTTGAAGAGTTCAATGGTTCAAGAGGCTGTCTGTCGCGAGCATCGCCTTCAAGATCCGCACCACCTTTACCAGCTGTAAACGGGTGACCACTTGCGAAGGTCAACAACGCTGAAACGCCAAATTCTTCAAGGAAAGAAGGACCATCATTTTCACCAAATCTGTAATCAAGATTTACAGAACCGCTGAATGAACGGTTATATTCCAGTGGTGAAATATACTGAGGTCTGAATATTGTAACACCATCCAAAGGAGCGCCAACAATACCACGGTTACTGTTAGGGAATGAACCTGTACCCTGTGCATCCTGGAATGATACGTTTGCGTTCGCCTGGAATCTTTCAACTCTTCTCATGTTGAAAGAAAGCTCAAGACCTTTAGTTGTAGCAAAGTCACCATTTGTCAACACATTGTATGCGCCATAAGGTGAACCCTGCGCAACATCCTGCTGATCAAAAACAACCTGATCCTGAATGTCTTTATAGAAACCTGTGATATCGAAAGATGCGAAATCACCAACCTGCTGTGTGAAACCAACTTCATACTGAGTTGTTCTGGTAGGACGAATGTTAAATCCAACCGGAGCAGTAATCTGGAAACCACCGCGCAGGTTATAAGCAGTAGAGTAAACACCCTGGTACGCGTCGCGAAGACGTGTCTGCTGAACAAACTTACCATACTGAGCGTGGAATACAGTCTGATCGGTTACCGCAAATGAGAAACCAAGACGTGGAGAAAGCGCACTGAATGTTGGTACATCTGTCAAACCTGCTTCATCAATTTCACCTGAGTTAGGATTGATTGCAAGTTCAGGTCTTGAAGGATCAAGATACATCTGGTTATCAATATCTATATAGTCGTAACGAAGACCAACATTTACAATAAGGTCTCTCCACTCTATTTTATCCTGTACATAACCTGAAAGGAATACAGGTTTTTTAGGTGCAGTCAGACCATCTTCGTCAGTTTTTTCACCGAAAAGATCATAACCGTAATTATTGATACCACGACCAATAATCGTAGTTTCTCTTTCTTCCTGTGTTGCGGCACCATCAAGCAAGCCTGAAATAGCCATAACAGCTTCATTTGACCATGAGTAATTACGGATTGTGTACTGCTGATATTCACCACCAACTTTAATACTATGGTCTTTCAACTCCCAGGATAGAGCTGCGTTGAAATTAAGTTTGTCACGGTTAAAAATACCGTAACCACTCATTACATCACCATAAGGGTTAAAAGCAAAACCATATACGTTTATACGTGTTGGTCTTTCAAACTGAGCGTTGAAGACATCATAACCGATAGCAGCATTCGCGGCACTATCACCATACGCCAACCAGTTATCTTCAAGGAACGGGTCCATCTGTTCAACTTCACGGAAAGAATAACCCGCGCTCACTTCATAAAACATATCATTACTAAGTATATGAGTCATTTTTAGCGAGAAAGCGCCATTGGTTTCGGCTTCTTTCTGTACACGATCAAGGTTGAACATACTTGCGATGTTACCACCAACACGACCATTCCATGGATCCCATGTAGTCTGCTGTGTATAAGTACCAACCAAACGGAAGATAAGAGGATTAAAATCTAATGTTAAAGTACCAGTTCCGGTAAGAGCGTCGAGTGAGTTTCTGAGAACCGAACCGGCTGGATAAACTAAATTAACAGTATCAGCTGATGTTGGATCACCAACGATTCCGATATCAATACCCGGATATGGTTGAGGATTCGCGTCTGCCTGATAGTTGTAGTTAACCAAACCAAAAAGTTTGATTCGTTTATCAAAGATAGGACCACTGATTGTTCCGACGAATTCAGTATAGCCGTACCACATGGTACCCAATCTGTCTTCACCGTCATATCTTGAGTCTCTGCCTTTAAATGTAATGTTATCAGTAATATATTCAACACTGGCCTGCCAGTCAGGAGTACCTGATTTAATCTGGGTATAAACAATACCCGCGTTCGCGCCACCATATTCAGCAGTGTAACCACCGGACTGAATCTGGATTTCCTCGATAGCGTCCTGAGGAATATCAACAGCGCGACCACCAACTACAGGGTCAGTGATTGAGGCACCTTCAAGATAGAATCCTACTTCGTCCTGACGACCACCACGAACGAAAACCGTGTTATCCTGGAATGTAACACCAGGTGTTAACGCTAAAATATTGTTTACACCACGGACCGGAAGTGCGTCAATATCTTCGCCGGTAGTAATACGGTTAGCGTTTGTAGCGCTTTTGTTTACCAACGGTTTCTGTGCTACGACAGAAATTTCGTCAACAGTAAAACCTTCACCAGCAAGCTGAAAATCGAGTGAAGTTGTCAAACCGGAGTTAATACGCACATTGGTTATCGTTTTTGCCTGATAACCTACATACGAAGATTTAACTTCGTAAACACCGGCTTCAAGGTTGGTGATTGTGTATTCACCATTGATATCGGTGGCTGCACCAAAAGAAGTTCCAACAATTATGATGTTGGCTCCGATCAGCGGTTCACCGGTGCCTGCTTCAGTTACTACACCTGACAATTTACCCGTCTGGGCAAATATTGCAGATGGAAGTAACAGCAAGAACAACAAATAAGTAAATTTTTTCTTCATATTACCTCTCCTATTGTGGTAAAAGATATAATAAGGCTAATTAATTGGGTAAAACTTTAAATAGACAGATTTTATTTTCGATAAGAACTCTCTAATTAGTAAATAAATTGTTATTTAATATATAAACTTGAATGGGTGGATTTCATCACCCGGGTTATTATCTCTGGAAATTCTGGGAGGGGTTCAGACCAACAGGTTTTCATTAATTTCTTACCAAAAAGTGATTAAAAATATAAAAAAATCTCAAAATCAATTACTACCCTATCGTGTTTATCAAATTGCAAGAAGACATCAACATTAATTCAACCCGTAAAAATTAAATTGTAAAACTTCATCTCAATTCTTAACACATTTTTAACTTAACAAAATGTTAATTAGGTTGCAACTATTTGAACAACCAAATGTATAATCATTTCCGATTAAAACTTATTCTTAAGACTTTTGTTGAACAACCGAATAAAAATTCATGGAAAACTTTTTACCTTCCATATAAATTTTTACTCAAACTACTAAATAAATCTCCAAAATCAAACATATTTAATGAAGTTAAGTGTTAAAGAAATTTCTTTTTCCGCTTTATATTCATAAAATGCATTCTTTTTAGGTTAATTACACAAGAATATCTTATTAAAGATTTTGGAAATATATATTTCTACACACTTTTTAAATATTTATCCTTTTTAGGATGTAAAAAAGAAAACCGCTGCAATAAAGCAACGGCTTCCAAAATATTAATTCGCGCCTTCATAACGGGTTAAGATACCATTGATTCTTCCTTTCTGATTTTCGGGCGCCATTTCGAGGGCTTTTTTATAATTCTTTTCAGCGTTAACTATGTCCCCTTTTTTATCAAGCGCTTCTGCGTAACTGTCATATACATTCCAGCTTTCGGGGTGATTTTTTACATTCATTTTAAATACCCTCAAGGCTTCATCAAGCTCGCCCGCGCCCATTCTCTGGTAACCATATGCGTTGAGTTGTGCCTCCGTAGCTATATCAAAAGCTTCGGCTTTTATTTTTATCGCTTCTTCCTCTTTCCCTTCAAGTTCAAGAAATGCAGATTTTGTGCTCAGGTTACTGAAATTACGATTAAGCGTAATTGACCTTTCCAGCCATGTTTTTGCTTCTTCAAGATTTGTATTATTATTTATACAATAATTCGCAGCCTGCCATGGACCGGTCCAATTGTACCATGCTAATGATACTAGCTCTGAGCGAAAACTTTCGACAGTAACCGCCTTATCGTCATACACTACCGAAAAAGACGCGCGTTTTCCTGCCCAGTCAAGATATGCCGTTACTTTTGAAGTTGAAATATTATCGAAATAGTATGCAAGGTTTTCTCTGTGTGGTGCTTCTTCAGTTTTCACTCTTACGCGGAGTACATCTTTCGATTGATCATAGAAAAAACTGCCCCAGGCACTATTGACGCTATTAAATATCAGGGTCCACTCATTCTCGTTGGGTATAACATGAAACCCGTAACTTCCTGCCGCGATTTTTTTCCCTTCAACTTTAGCGTCATGCGAAAAAGTTACAACCGTGTTGTCATTTGCTCCCGCGCGCCAGATTGAACCATAAGGCACCAGTTCACCCCAAACTTTTCTCCCGTTGGCAGCAGGTGAATGATATGTTATACCAACATAAGCCAGACCAACTCCCTGTTTAACTTCTGCCGGCGGACTTACTCTCGGTGTTGTCACCGTTTGAGCGAAAAGGGCAACACTGAAAAAAACTAAAAAGGATATCACTTTTGGAAAGAATTTCATACACGAACTCCGGTTTTATGATGAAATAGAATATAAGACGTGCTATCCTTAATAAAGTTTTATTATTCTTTGTCCGGGTTAAATTTGAGGGAGACTGAATTGATACAAAATCTTTTGCCGGTAGGGTCGGGACCGTCATCAAACACATGACCAAGATGCGATCCGCAGTTGGAACATACAACTTCTGTTCTGCTCATCATGTGGCTGTAGTCGGGAACTACATCAACTGTGTCGGGTGATGCAGGCTCATAAAAACTTGGCCATCCCGAGCCTGAATCATACTTGGTTTGGGAAGTAAAAAGCTTTTCACCACAGGCGGCACAAAGGTATTCACCTGTTTCTTTATTATTATAATACTTTCCTGTAAATGCCCTCTCAGTGCCTTTTTCGCGCAAAACTCTGAACTCATCAGCCGAGAGATGCTTCCGCCATTCTTCTTCGGTTTTGATAATTTTGTAACCCATGTAAACTCCTGTTTATTGTTATACTTGAGAATACGCAAAAATCAATCAAAATGTTCAAAATATTACTTGCTCGAACGCTGACTCGCCAATGCTTCATCGAGAGTATCGAAATACCCAACCCTGACTCTGTACCAGGTGCCTCTTCCCGGAATAGTAGCTTCCATAATAAAAGCTTCAAATCCCCGGTCAATCAGTTTTTGAGTTTCCTGTTCGGCGACATTTTTCTTTTTCCATGAACTAACCTGATAACAAAACAGACTACCATCAGTAAAAACGGTGCCTCTTACTGCTCGTTCATTATCAGAGTTATATTCCCTGGCAACTTCTTCTACAGGGGCTTCTTCAGGTTGAGTTTCCTCAGCGGGTATTTCAACCGGAGGGGTTTCTATTACAGGTGGTGGTGTGATTTCCGGTTGAGCGTTTAATTCTTCCGCAGATGAAGAATCTTCTTCCTGAGTAATTTCGATCGGGGAAGTATCTGCAGGTTCCTCTTCAACTTCCGCAACAAGTGAACTATCCTGCATGGGGAGTTCATTATTTTCTTTCTTCGCCGCCAGGTATTCGCTCGGATCCGCCTCGATATTTCCGGTAAGATCATAAACATTTGCTTTATCGAAGATCGTCCTGATACCGGTTCCATCCTCAATATCGAGGTAGGCTTCACCATTACCGCCGGTTAACAGTGGTATCTCTGTATCTGTGATTAATCTTCCGGTTGCGTCGTAGAATATTGTTCCAATAACGGTAAATGATTCAGATGAAGTATTAAACAAATATTTAGTCTTTACTTTTTTTACATCTTTTTCTACCGTAACGCTGAAAACCGGCTCACGATAATCCACCATACTCCATACCGATAAAAGATTATCGGTCTTTTTAACACTGGAAGTATCAATAAAGATGATTTTGTCTTCAGCATCTTCAACTATATACCATTTATTTCCGCTGAATTGCGCAAAACTTGTTGTAGCAACAAGAAAAAGGACAGTTATAAAAAGGATAAAAGTTCTCATAATCTCTGTTAAATTTTCATTCGAAAAGGCGTTTGAAAAATAACTCTTTGTCATTAAGAAACCAAATTTATTAAGTTGCAATAATTCTTCAGAACAAATACGGGATGAATTATGGATGCTGAAATTCTGGCACGTATTCAATTCGCCTTCACTATCGCATTTCACTATATTTTTCCTCCGCTGAGCATCGGACTTGGAGTCATATTAGTGATAATGGAAGGCACTTATCTTAAAACAAAAAATCCGATTTATGAAAGAATGACAAAATTCTGGGTGAAAGTTTTCGCGCTTACTTTCGCTGTTGGGGTTGCGTCGGGTATAGTAATGGAATTCGAATTTGGAACCAACTGGGCTACTTACTCAAGATATGTTGGTGATGTTTTCGGTTCAGCTCTGGCTGCCGAAGGAATTTTCGCGTTCTTCCTCGAATCCGGATTTCTCGCTATTCTGGTCTTCGGCTGGGATAAAGTAAGCCCTAAAATGCATTTCTTTTCAACTATTATGGTTTCATTCGGCTCAATGTTTTCGGCTGTATGGATTGTTGTCGCCAATTCCTGGCAGCAAACTCCCGCCGGGTATCATATTGTTGGCGAAGGAATGGCAGCACGGGCAGAAATTACCGATTTCTGGGCTATGGTCTTTAACCCTTCTTCTGTTGACAGACTATCACATACTCTTTCAGGCGCATGGCTTGCCGGTGCTTTTTTGGTTATTAGTATCAGCGCATGGTATTTACTTAAAGGACGCCATATTGATTTCGCCAAACGTTCAATGAAAATCGGGCTTTCATTAGCGATATTTGCCTCTTTATTTCAATTATTCACAGGGCATAGCAGCGCGGTTGGTGTTAGTGAAAATCAACCAGCGAAACTGGCGGCTTTTGAAGCGCAATATGAAACGGAAAGTAACGCCCCGCTTTATCTTTTCGGCTGGGTTGACGACGATAATCAGGAAGTTCGCTTTGGTATTGCTCTGCCTGGTATGCTAAGTTATTTAATTGCAGGTGACACCGAACATGTAGTTACGGGACTTAATGAATTCAAGAAAGAAGACAGACCTCCTGTAAATGTTGTCTTTCAACTTTACCACTTGATGGTTGCTATCGGATTTGGTTTAATAGGGATAAGTTTGCTGGGAGCATTCTTCTGGTGGCGAGGTAAACTATTCGAGACAAAATGGCTTCTATGGGCATTTGTTTTCGCTGTATTAGGTCCGCAAATCGCGAATCAGGTTGGTTGGTTTGCCGCCGAAATAGGAAGGCAACCCTGGATTGTTTACAATCTGCTGAGAACCTCCGATGCTTTATCGCAGGCAGTCAGTTCCGGACAGATTATATTTTCGCTTATTCTTTTCATAGTGATATACTCACTCCTGTTTGTACTTTTTATCTATTTGTTAAACGAAAAAATCAAACATGGTCCAGAAGACCCCGATTCTCTCGATTCGGAATATAAGTCTCAGGAACCATTGGTTGGAAAGGTATAGGAGGGGATAATGGAATTTACATTTGATCTAAATACAATCTGGTTTATTCTCATTGGGGTCCTTCTCGCCGGTTACGCAATTCTGGATGGTTTTGACCTTGGTGTTGGCGCTCTTCATCTTTTTGTTAAAGGGGATACAAACCGAAGGATTATGTTAAACTCAATCGGTCCTGTTTGGGATGGAAACGAAGTATGGTTAGTAACAGGTGGTGGAGCCCTTTTTGCCGCGTTCCCCGATGTTTACGCTACAGTTTTTTCAGGTTTTTACAACGCTATGATGCTTTTACTTGCTGTATTGATTTTCCGGGCTACCGCGATTGAATTCCGCAGTAAGCAGGCAAGCACTAAATGGAGAGAATCATGGGACCGAGCGTTTAGTATTTCCAGTATATTTATAGCTTTTCTCATGGGTGTCGCACTTGGAAACATTGTAACAGGCGTCCCTGTTGGAGCTGATAAAGAATTCGCCGGAACTTTTCTCGGTCTTCTAAATCCATACGCGATAATGGTTGGGATTACAACAGTGGCTCTTTTCATGATGCATGGTTCTATTTACGCGGTAATGAAAACAGAGGGAGAACTTCAGAGTAAATTGAGAAGCTGGGTGAACAATACAATCATCTTTTTCACGATCTCCTATGTTGGAACAACAATGACTACTCTGGTTTATTACCCGCATATGGCGGAACCATTCAAGCAGAATCCCGCACTGTATGTCGTGGCGCTTCTTAATATGCTGGCTGTCGCGAATATTCCGAGAGAAATACACCATGGCAGGGATTTCCGCGCGTTTTTATCTTCATGCGCGTCAATTGTTGCTTTACTGGCTCTATTCGCAATTGGTTTGTTTCCAAACCTTGTACTCTCAAACCCGAATCCGGAGTACAGTCTTACAATTTACAATGCGGCTTCTTCCCAGAAAACACTTGAGACAATGCTGATAATCGCTATTATCGGTATTCCTTTTGTTTTAGCTTATACAATTTCGATATACTGGGTTTTCCGCGGTAAAGTAAAACTGAATAAAATGAGCTATTAATATATTTTTGGCATACCCGGTTAATTTTTTTAGTTTAGCTGAAAAGTTAACCGGGATGTTATGAAATTCAACTCTTTACCACTCAGCTGGACATTATCAGATACAATTCCCGCCATTCGGTTAACACTCAAATTGCCATTCAGCAAAAGCAAGTGGGCTTATTATTCCAATTTTCAAAATGAACCAGAGGCTTCATCTTATCTTGCAAATTCGTCAATCAGTCTGTTCTTTAGAGGATTATCCGGACAACATCTAACAGACCTGCAAAAACATGAATCTCTGTACATCGGAAAAGAAGCGGTCTTAAAGCTAAACTCGACACATTTCGAAAAAAAATCACTAAAGGAGCTTGTCAGAAGGGGAAAACGAAATGGATTTACCGAAGAAATAGAATACTCCCCCGAAGGAATAAATTTACTGGATCAGATAAAAAAATCATGCTCGCATTCCAAAGAGCCACAACTTCGTTATTTGTTTTCTGATAATTTCAGCAAAAATGAACGTTTTTTTGTATTCAGAAATAAAAATACCATCTGGGGAGCGGTTGTTACATCAGTAAATGGAAAAAACAAAGTTCACACAGAACTGCTGCTCCGCAGGGAAGATGCGCCAGTTGGAATCATGGAAGCGTTGATTCATGATACATATACTATTCTTTCAAGTGAAGGACAATTCAAGTATCTCAGTCTGGGCGAGGTACCCTTCATATACAGCTCAAATAGACTTGGATTAAAAAACCGACTCCTTCTCAAATTGGGAAGGTTTTTGAAATTCATTTATAACTATGAGGGATTATACCTGTTCAAGAACAAATTTAATCCCGATTGGCATGATCTCTATATCGCAGAAACCAACAGAATAAAAATAACAACTCTTTTCGGTATTGTGGTAAAATCAAACTTACTAAAGCTAACTCTCTTCAAATTAAAACGGCTGCTGCTAATCAGAAGCTAATAATCTCCATTTTCTATAATGGTTTGTACCATAGTTATATAATTTTCGACCGGAACATAATCTGGCACTGAATTGGAAGATCCCGCACACCAGCCACCTTCCGGCATTGCTTTTTCCATAAATGAAAGTGTAAGTCTTCTCACATCTTCAGTGCTTCCCCGAGCCAAAATATCGACATCAATTCCACCACAAAATGATATTCTGTCACTATATTGGGTTTTTAACTCAGATATATCCATAGCTTTCGGTTCAATTGGATGTAATGCATTCACTCCGCTGCCGATTATATCTTCCATCACTTCGAATAGTAGTCCGTCGGTGTGATAGATAAAAGGTTTCTGATGTTCAGCAGCCAACTTCCCTATTTTAGCCAGCATCGGGAAAAATAATTCGCGGTAAAAATCGGGACTCATCATTAAACCTGTTGAGTATGCTATATCGTCACTGTACCAAAGCACGCCAACATTATCCATCTGAGCCATTGATTCGAACATTGATAGTATCACTTCCTCTACTTTAGTAAACACATCCTTCACCAGTTCGGGATCGGTAAAAGATGCCATCGCGAAATTTTCAAATCCCATCAGTTCCCACGCGAGCGTGAAGATATCACCATACTGACCTATAATCCCCATGCCTTCCGGTAGGTCTGAAACCTGTTCAAATCTTGAATAGTCAACATCCTCTATTTTAAGCCATCTGTAATTTTCAAAATCTTCTCTGCTTGCGATAACTCCGCCCTGTTCCGGAGCCCAAGCCCTGTCAACCTGCTGATTCCCCGATGCCGCCCCAAAGTTTATATCATAATTGATGATTGGCTGAATTTTAACAAAATCATACCCCATCATATCCATAAACTTTACATCATCATTGACTGAATTTATTTTGTGTCCCAATAACGCTTCTTTAACTATGGGATGGATTCCCAACTCAATCAACGGCACACAATCAGTTTTACCACCCCTTAATGTGTTGACAAGTCTTCCGAAATCTCTCTTCCTTTTATCTCTGAACATCGTTATTCTGTCTCCGCAAGTTTTAACATTATTTGGGTATGCAGTTTATCAACAGCCCTTCTACTGCCGGAATAATTATTCGCGATAAAGGAAAAAGCAATCAGTTCACCCGATTTATTATTCAGATACCCGGTGAAACTGCGTACACGCTCAATTAAACCTGACTTAATACGCGCGTTTTTTTCGAGAAGAGTTCCGAGTCCCATACGTGAATAATACCCTATGTCATCGGGATCGCCAACAACCGCAAGGGATTTGTTAAAAACCTCGTAATTCTTTGATTTCGACATATATCCCAGCAACTCACACATCATTTTGGTGGTCACCATGTTGGAACGCGAAAGTCCACAGCCATCATATAATTCAACACCCGACACATCAATGTTATTTTTTTGGAGAAAATCTTTTATCAATTTTGTTCCTTCACTATTGGTAGGAGCATCCCCTTTCTCAAGCGCGATAGTTCTCAACAGATGCTCGGTATAGAGGTTCCACGAAATCTTATTGATGTAGTAAACAATATCAGCAATATACGGTGAAACATGCGTATAAATCACCTTATTAATTTCTGGTCTGGAGGAAGTGACTATACCCTTCCCTGAGACCTCAATCCCTTTCTCTTTGAGTGAAGATACCATATAATCTGCTGCAAACAATCCGGGATCGGGCATTGAACCTTTTATTTTGAATTCATCAACGCCTGCCGGGATTGTTCCTCTTACGACAGCGTTATTCTGGATCGGGGCATTATAAATATAGGCGTTATCCCCGGAACCAACTTTACCTGTAGTTACGTAATTATCAAATGAGAGCAGAGGTATCGGTGGTTCTGTTCTAGCTATCGTTGTTATATCACCAACTTTTTCGCCCGGCTCAAACACCAAATAATAAAGGTTATCATTAATAGTTAATCCGCTGGGATATGCTCCATAATAGTTACCCATATCTACCCAGAACCAGTTATCCGGGATTGTCTCTGTTCCTAATAATCCGGAATACCCGATAACATTTCCTTTTATTTTTTTTATACCGGCAGATTTAATTTTTTCTATAAAGATTGAATAGAGTTCATCCAGATTAAGCGAACCTTCTACTCTGTCGGAACCAAGCGTCGGATCACCACCACCAAGTAAAATCAGATCACCTTCGAGAGTGCCGGAGTTATCAATCTTACCACTGAACGCTATTTCAGTTTTATACTTGTAATCAGCTCCTAATATCTCCAATGCAGCTGAGGTAGTCACTACTTTTAATCCCGAAGCAGGCGCGAGTCCGAAGTTTTCGTTTTTATTAAAAAGTACCTCGCCTGAAGATAAATTTATAGCGTAACCGCTCCATTGAGCGTTTTCTAGTTCATCAATATCAATTGTGGAATTAAGTGAAGAAGTTAAATTTTGAGCAGGCAGATTTGCTATTGCGAAAATAATAAAGCAAAACAGAATTAAAAGTCGGCGCATTATTTCTCCAAAAATTTGAGGGTCGGTGGACCCTGAGATTGTTGAAAAACCTAGTAGTTGATTTTCACGTCCCCCTCACGCCTGAGGCGCACAAGTCCGAAGGGGGAAATCACTCCGCCAACGGCGGATTTTGTGATGGGGGATGACCAAAAGTCACAAAAAATGTAATAAATCATCCTCCGTCTTCCGACATTCGTCGGAATCCACCTCCTTCAAAGGAGGAATTTGTAACGAAATGACATTTACAACAGATTGAGGGTCGGTCAACCCTCAAATATATAAAAATGAAAGGAGACTTACATCCGTTATTACTTTAACAAGTGATTTTTTATGAAGTCACACAACTGCTTCATTGCGGAAGTCGCTTCCGGAAATATAGGTGAACATACCGGATAGCAATGGAATAATCCTTCACCAATTGTAAGATTAACATCAACTCCGGCACTTTTAGCTTTCTCCGCGTATCTTATAGAGTCATCCCTCAATAATTCATCTGAGCCAACAAATATCTGCATCGGTGGCAAACCGGATAGTTCACCGTATAGTGGTGATATATATGGGTTTTCAGCATCTTCATCCTTTCTGTAATAATCGCTGAAAACAGTCCATGACTCACGCCATGTCAGGTAATCTACATCTTCATTGGATGTTAAAGATTCACCCGTATTTTTTAAGTCGGTCCAGGGTGAAAGCGCGACTACACAAGCTGGTAGCTCACTCTTCTCATCTTTCAGTTTGTTCAGGGTTGACAGCGCAAGACCTCCTCCTGCCGAATCTCCCATAAAAGCAATATCCTCACCTCGATATCCATTATTGAGCAAATGCTTATAAACTTCCATTGCGTCATTTAATCCCTTGGGAAACGGGTCTTCTGGTGCGAGTCCATAATTAAATGTAAGAGCGGTGATATTGGTTCCGCTTACTACCTTTGAGACGTGGATCCTGTGACTTTGAGCTGATCCAAGGACATACCCCCCACCGTGAAAATACATTACTATTTTTCCCGGCTGAGGAGTTTCCGGTGAGAGATACTCTGCATATATCCCTGGAATTTCAGCCTGTCTGATTTTTAATCCTTCAGGTAGTTTTCCAAAAAGGCTTGTTGGTTTTTCCGTTTTTGCACGAAGCGCCACGATATCGGTATCGGCGGTAATCTCCGGTTTTAACTTTAACTTGAATTGCAGTAAATTTCTGTTCCTCAGCGCAAACTGGAACATTCTGCTTCTAATACTTGACATTTTATTACTCTGCTATTTTATAAACATTCTCAAAATTAAATCTACTTCTGGTGGATCGAAATTCTCTTGATGATTCGTTTTGTATATTGCCAGACCGTTTATCACCGACCAAAACAATAACGCCAATTCATCGGGATCACCATCTTTAATTGTTCCACTATTCTGCCCAGCAGTCATAATTTCTGCGATTATTTCGTAAGGTTTCCTGTAGTTATTCTCAAGAAACTCTTTAAGTTCATCTGATGAATTTTCTTCAGTGAATGCAAGGGTAACGAGATAATGAAACCTGGAATGGTTACCCGAAGTAGTCATCCCCTCGAGTATTTTTTCGAAAGCAAGTTTGATCTTCTCTTCCGGTGGTATTGGCATTTTCATCAGACTTTCGGAAGCCCCAATCAATCGCTCAAACGCGATTTTAACCAACTCGGTAAAAATTTCTTCTTTCGACTTGTAATAGTGATACATCAAACCGTGCGACATACCGGCTTCTTTTGCAATATCGCTTATTTTTGTCGCGCCTAATCCTTTTTGGGTGAATAATTTCAGCGCCGCCGAGTGGATTGTCTCCATCCTTGCTTCACGCATCTGATCATTAAGTTCTTTATTTCTAGCCATGCTTCACTCATTGATTGATTTTTCAGTCAGTTAATATAATCATGAATAAAATTAAATCAAAATAAATTTTTGGTGAATTGGCGGGTGTTCTTCTTATCTCTTAAATCCCACGGTTAAAACCATGGGTTAATGCAATCTACCACACCCTTTCGCCGCGGCGAACTCTCCTAATGATAGGAGAGTGTAACAGGCAGAATAAATGTGGACCTAATTAGTATATGAAACGACCAATAAAAGATGAATGTATGCCCCTTCTCTTGTTGATAGGAGAAGGGGTATGGGGTTGAGGTCAGGTAACACATGACGCCAGTACGAATCGGGGCTGACAAACTCTTAAGGTCCCTGAGTAACATCGAAGGGCCGGTCATTTTACAAGCAGAGACTAATGCCGGTACTTCGACCCGCTCAGCAACCTTTTCCGACGAAATAAAAAAGCCGGATACTCAATAAAGAATACCCGGCTTCGCATAAAAATAATATATATCCTAGAAGATCAAACCAACATCAAAAAACTGAACGTTTTCCAATCTTCCGAAATCAGCGTAACTGTAGTTAATAAAGACTCTCAGGTTATCGGCGAATTTATATTTAACACCGCCACCAAGAGTAAGTCCTTCTTCACTATCCTGTTTGAATAATGATTTGTAACCTGCGCGGATGAAGAACATTTCATCGTATGCGAGTTCCAGACCGCTGTTAACGTACTCTGTATTGTCGTTTGGATGAACAGCGTCAACCGCCGCGGTTGCTCTGAAGAAACGATTCTTGAACACATTCATCGACAGACCGATACGGAAAGTTAGCGGTATATCGTAACTATCCATTTCGTACAACGCGGGTACATTATTTGGACCTGTATCTTCATTATTGTTAGGGTCGTAGTTGAACTGTACGTCACGTCCATTCATCTGCATTTTAGATCCAAAGTTAGAGATAGCGGCACCGATCATAAGATCGTTGAATGGAGTTCTGTAAAGCGTACCGACATCAATTCCGAAACCGGATGCGGCGCTGTTCCAGATTGCTTCGCGAATGTATTTGAAATGAAAACCAAGAGAGAAGCGATCTGTTAACATTTTTGCGAAACCGACACCGAGAGAAAGAGAGCTTGCGTCCCAAACCCGTCCGTCACCTTCAGGGTTATCGAAAGTTCTAACTTTGTCTTCCGGTACTGAAAAGTTGGTAAATGTAAGGAACATCGTTCCAAGATTACCAAGCTGCATTGAACCGGCAGCAAAATCATAATCCATATCAACCAGCCAGTCCGCATGGTTAAAAGTAACCTGCATATTGCTGGTTGTATTCGCGACACCTGCCGGATTGTAGTAAACATTATAGATGTCCCCGGGTATTGACGTATAAGCGCCTCCCATACCTATGGCACGGGCACCGGGACCAATTTTTAGAAACTGAGCGGCGGTAGTACCTACTTTCGAAGTACCACCTTCCGGTTGAGCGGAGAGTATTGTTACACTCGCCGCCAACATAATAATAAGCAATATTCTATTTGCAATTTTCATAAATTTTTCCTCCGTCGTAGTAATCATTTATACACGGTATTATTATTTAATTACTGCGAATCTGCCAAGTTTTTCACCAACACCCGGTACATCCACATGATAGATATAAACACCATAAGCTATTCTCTGACCTTCAAATGAAAGAAGATCCCAGGTAGCGATTGATGTCATATCATCTTTTTCAATGGTCTCAACAAGATCACCAGTGATAGTGTAGATCCGGATGGTACATGTTTGCGGCAAATTCCTGAACTGTAATTGTCTGTCACCTCTCTTATCGGCTGTTCTGCCCGGTTCTTCAGCCGGAGAGTATGCCACATAAGGATTAGGTACGACGAATATTTCATTTAATTCAGGTGCTGCAACCTCAACTTTGAATTCGGCTGCCTGAGTAGTGAACTCATATCTGTCACCGGCTTCAAATGGTTTTGAGGTTTTAACTGTATAAATGTCACCGTCAGACGGGAAGACCAAATCAGCTGCCGGAACAACAGAATCTGCCGGGATCGCGAAGATCACTTCGTAAGCAGTGTTAAATCCAGTTTCGCCGGTCGGCTGGAGAAGAATTGATTCACCCCAGTCCCATCTACCGTTATTTTTCTTGCTTGGTAAAGTTTCAACTATTCTGTAAGTAGCTTTTTTCTCATCAAGTCCGGTTTTCGACGCACTCAACTCAAGCGCGTAAACTTCAAATGGGCAAGCTGATAATTGACCTGTTGTGTTAAAAACAGAATCGCCTATATTTTCCCAGCTACCATCAGCGAGAGTATCAACATCTTTCCATCTGATTTCCCAATCGGCTCTGTAATCAGCGAAATTACCGATTGTAGCTTCTCTTGTACTCGTCTTGACATTGATATCAGGGTTACTGAACTCTGAGTTAGGCTCATCTATTCCTAGAATATCATTGGCAAGATATATTTTCATACCATCAAATGACGGATTTGAATCGAGTAGTTCAAATTTGTCACTTCCCCTAACAGGATAGTAACTGTATGTAACTGTGAATACCTCATCGCGTGGTAATGAACCAGAAGCACTACCTTTTATTCTGCCGGCTTCATAGTTAACAACATAGTTCGAGGAATTAACAACCGTTCCCCCGGCCGTTTTTACAACAACCGAGCCATCCTTAATGTTAAGATTACCCAACGCGACATAAACAGTATCATCAGAAACAATTGTTTCGGTTACACCGGTTGAGTCAAGTACATCATACATTGTATCACCTGTAAACTGAACAACATATGTTTTTTCATCCTGAACTTTCAGATCATCCATGACTTTAATTAAAACATCGCCTGTAGAATTACCCAATACCTGATCAGGCACACCGGCAGCTCCAACTTCAGCGGGGATAACACCTGCAGCGTATGTTCCCGGAACAACTTCAGCTGTATTTGTATCGAATGTCAATTCACCTGTAATAGGATCGCGAAGGATTACTGATTGAGTTTCTGATGGAGGAAGCTCACTACCGGGAACGATAGACCCGCCATCATAAGCAACAACTGCATAATAATATTTAATTCCGTTTGTTACTGACGAATCTACCCATTCATGTACGAGTCCGCCTTCATCATCAGGCTCACCGATATAATATTTAACAGCGCGCCCCTGATATTCAACAGGATGGAACCCATTAACGTATGAAGCACGATCAGCTTCAGGAATTACGATATGCCACTGCGCTCTTTCACCAGTTTGAGGATTTGTGTATGCATCACCGAGAAACGCGTTTCCACGTCCGTCTGTGATAGTTACTACATCACTAAATGTATAATCTCTACTTCTGTAAATTTTGTATCCCATAAAGTCTTTTTCACCGGTAAGCGGATCAATTGATTCTTCCGCGCGTGAATCCCAGTAAAGAGTAACTTTACCGTCACCCGGTACAACTTCAACAATTGGTTTTGCCGGAGGCTGAGCAAAACGATAATCAGCTTCAAGAATTTTCGTTGAAGTTTCGGCGTTAAGGATCAGGTCCTGAATGTTGTTACCAAAAAGGATACACATTGAGAAACGCTGAGTTTCTCCAATTTCAAGCCTTGTTGGACCGGTACCAAAGTTAAAAACATTGTCACCGGCTGTGAGTAGAAGTTCCTGACCGGCGGTATCAATCTTGCCAGCGGATAACCATTCCCACATCAACGGATCATTCAACGGTACGTTGGGAAGTGAGTTTGTGTACTGAGCAGCGTGGAATGATGTAAGACCTATCTGATCAGACTCGGAGATATCTCTCAAGCCGAATTGAGGTTCGGAACCAGCCCATTTGTAACCGGCAATTCTATCTTCACTGAATGCTTCACCCAGATCATAAATGTTATTATCATCGGCATCAAGATACCAACCCTGTGATGGTTTGCCGTCGCCTTCACCAAAATCGGGACCGGGATAGTTTGGAGAATCAGGACCGATACCATCTATACCAAGGTCATCACGATCCGGATCCCAGTCACCATCTTCATCACCTTCGTAACGAATTTTAGGAGCACCGAAAATTGCTGTATATTTAACTACATCCGTAATACCTGTTGTAAGTGGAAGTGTTACACCGTCAATATATCTTCCTGCGGCATTATCAGGTGTTTCATCTGTTATACCATCATCATCGTTATCCTGACCGTCGTTAGCTTCGGAAGGAGATTCAAGAAACTTCCAGCCAAAATAACCTGTTTTTCTGTCACCGATACCACTCTGGTCTCTATCCCAGGCATAAACCATATTTCTGGCGCGCTGTGGGAAATCGATCGGCTGAAGTGTAAAACCTTCAGCGTCAACAAAACCGGCAAGGTCGTCTGCGTAGTCGGATGTACCACCAACATGAGGATCGCCATGCATACCAAAGTAAACTTCATTGAGCGGCTTTTCACTTGAATTGGTTACAGAATAAACGAGGAACATAATATCTTCAGCTAACGGGTTGTTAAACTGAATGATACGGGCTTCCATATCAAGACCCAAACCACGTTTAAGTGAATCAGTAGCAAACGGAAAATAATTAAATTCTGCATTGCTGTAATCGTCAACAACGAAATAGACTTCTTCGTCAGGAGCAGTTGCCTGATCACCCAAAAACGCGGGCCAAACATATTTTCCCGCACCTGCTGAATACCATCTGTCCGGCCATGAATCAGGTTTACCATCACCATTATCATCAGGTGCGTTCAATCTTGCGATCTCACCCTGATCAGGATCAGCGTAACCTGTCTTTGGTAACCAACCCCATTTTACACCCGCCGGAGAATAATCACCCTGCGCGCTTCGTATAAAGGAGTCGGAAACAATTTGTAATACCTGTCCGGAATCGTTCACAACCTCAGCGGCTGCAAGCGGACCGAACTCGAAACCGTAACCAAGACCATTCCAGACAAGGTCAGCAATCTGACCCAAACGGTTTGGTTCACAAATACTACCGTAGTTAAAAACGATAGAAACAATTTTATTACCTGAAATAATAGATTCTTTTATATCGGCGGAAGAACCCAATGCTTTCAAAACTTTTGGGGCGTACATATCACCAAAAATCCTCTGGGCATCCGCTTCAGTTAATCTTTTAAGATCAATATTACCATCTTCATCCAGTGGCACATTTGTTTGTGCTGAAAGGCTGATTGAAAGCAGCAACATTGAAATAAACACTAATATTTTCTGAAATTTCATATTCTAATACCCTTAGTTTTTATCATTAGTTGAAAATGATTGAAAATCCAAGTCTTATTTCACGAGGAGCATTTAACCAATCAACACGTTTATAATAATCATCAAGCTGTTCTTCATCAATTAATCCCGCGTCTCCTCTTTCAATTCTGTTTCTAAGATCATTGAAAACATTTGCGTTGATACTTTCTTCAACACTTGAAAGAGCACGACCACTGGAGCTCCATACATAAGTTTCATTCTCAACATCAAAGAGGTTTTCTACATGAACGAAAACTGAATATTTCAGATCGCCAAATGTGAAATATTTCTCAAATTTAAGATCGAGATTATACTGAATCGGACGAGCTGCCGAGTTCTGTTCGTATGTGATCGCAGAAAGCTGAGCAGGAAGTGAAGGGGTATAGGGAGTACCGGTTTGCAGATAACCAACCAGACCTAATGACCAGTTATTTGGATCGATAAGGTTGACAGTTGCGTTGATAATATGAGCACGATCAAAACTTAAAGGAACCAAATATGTTTCACTGCTTTTGCCTGATGCTTCTGAATAGAAAAGATCTTCAGATGGTTCTGTTCTGTTACCTTCAGCAATCTGGAATGTATAATCAAGACCCATCTGGAACATGCTTTCCGCACCGCGGCGTTTGAATAATGAAAGAGTTACACCTCTAACGTTCGAATAAGCAAGGTTTGTAAGTAACCTGAACTCTTTACCTTGTTCGGTGAAAATAGTTGAAGTATATATATAATCTGTTACGTCTTTATAATAACCTGTAAATTCTAATCTCAAATCTTCGGTAAGTCCCTGAAGAAGACCCATCTCATACTGAATTGATTTCTGTGGTTCAACATCCGGGTTACCAAAAGAAGGAGAAGAACTACCGAGAGAAGCATAGAAATTCGGGTTTCTGTATAGAGAAGCAAGAGAACCATTCTGATAGAAGTGACCATAAGAGAAACGAATGATACCTTGATCAGTGATAGGATAAGAAACACTGAATCGTGGAGAGATCATATGTTTTACCGAGGCTTCTTTTAGGTTCTGTGTAAATTCACCTTCTTTTTGTTCCTGATACTCTGTTGAAATATTGTCATTATATAAGGCGTTAGGATCAAAATATTCGTAACGGATACCGGCATTAAGGATAAGTGATTTATGAAGCTCGATTTTATCTCTTAAATAAACCGCGAATGTGGTTGGTTCACGTTCGTAATATGTGTACAGGTTTGGAGTAGAAGGAATACGTCTGATTATCTGAGTATTAGGATCAAACATATCAGAAACGTTAAGTGTACCAAAGTTATCAGGTGAGTTAGCATCAAATTTACCAAACTCGATAGAATAACTTTCTACATTCATTTTGAAAGTTCTTGCTTCAAAACCAAGTTTTATTTCATGGGAATTCCACAACTGCGCAACCATATCACCTTTCAGACCCATCGCTTTGGTTTCTCTGTTAAAACGATAGTTATCAGTACCACCGGTCAGGAATGAGGTGTTTGATAAAGTTCTGCCTGCGTAAAGACCCGGCAAATATCCCGGATCATTAAAATCTTCAAAGAGATAGTATTTACCTTCGTTAATAGTGTAAGAACCTTTTAAAGTATAAAACACATTCTGGCTGACAGTATGAGTAAATTCAAGCGCGTTGTGAATACCTGTGGAGTAGCTTTTACCACGTCCGTCAGGATTATACTTCGATTCAAAGTATCCCCAGTTTCCGCCACCATCTGATTCACCCTGATTGAAAACGGCTTCATATTTTAATTTGAGAGTAGGTGTAAATCTGTAGGAAATATTACCCTGCAAGTTAAAATTTTCGCTAGTATTCATCGCGACATATTCACCATCTCCTGTTGGGAGACCATTACTGTTTGGATCATAAGGGTTGAAGTAATAAGGCTCGGTTGAAGAACCCAATCTTGCATCATCGGGGTCAAATTCATTTGCGAGAATGTATGAGTCGGTAGGACTGTAAATTCGTCTTCCGTATCTCAAACCGCCATAGTTCTCATAAACACCTGAAAAGAACATATTAAGACCACGCAGCAGCGGAAAAGGTCCACCAAAAGTAAATTCACCGCGTGTTCTGTTCAACGGATCAATATCATCAATATTTTCGAATAAATCGGTTCTGCTGGTAATGTAATCACCACCATAACCGCGAATACTAAAAGTATAATCGTCATCACCCTCGCGAGTAATGTAGTTCACTACTCCTGAAAGCGCGTTACCATACTCAGCGGAGAAAGTACCGGTTGATACCGAAACTTCCTGTACCGCGTTTGTAGCCAACCCGATTGATCTGTTGTTACCATAAGGGTCGTTCAAACTTACACCATTGAGCGTGTAGGCAACTTCATTGCCATAACCGCCACGAAAGTGAAGCTGCCCGTCGTTACCTACAGCAACACCCGCCTGCATGCGGATAACATCACTGATCTGGTCAACAGGAAGTTCATCTATTGTTTCGCCTGTAATAGCAACAGTAGGGTTTGTTAAATCCTGACGAATAAGAGGATTTCTTTCACCCTGAACAATAACGGCTTCCATTTCAATCGAACCTGTGGTAAGTTCAAATTCAAGTCGGGTAGTAAAATCGGAGTTAACGCGGGTATCTGTAATAGTTTGTTTCTGAAAACCCACAATAGAAGCGGTAACTGAATATACGCCCGGTTTAACATTAAGAATAGTAAAGTTACCTTCGAGATCAGTAGCGGCACCAAGAGAAGTACCGTCAATGAGCACGTTCGCGAAAGGTAAACCTTCACCTGTTTCACCGTCGATAACGGTTCCCGCTATTTTACCCGTTTGGGCAAAGAGGGATCCGGCAAACAGCACCGCGAGTAGAATTGATAAGCATAGTCGGTCAAATTTCATACTAACCACCCATTTTTTTTAATAAGTTATAAAAATTTTTGTAAGGAAAATCAGGATTAGTAAGGGAGTAAATTACAAAATCAAATTAACCTCCTGAGTCTGTTAATTTTACGGTTGGTATAATAATCCTGGTATTCCGCAAACAATATTGTTCGGGAGAACATGGATTCTTTTCAATTATTTCAAAATAGTATCGCACTAGTCGGTCTTATTATAGTTGCTTTACATAATTTTGGCGTTCGTTAATCTAATAAAATTTTGCTTAAGAGGTAAATAGAATGTAAAAAAAATACCATTTTTCTTGCCTAAAACCTAAAATGATTACAATTCAAAATTCAATAAATTAAAGACCCTGTTTTTATAATATTTAATCATACAACTTACAGCTTGATCATAATTATAGAATATTTAATACAAGTATATTCAGGGTTTAACCTATTTTTATTATCTTGTGTTAGATTATAGTAAACTATGGAGGATAAATGCCAACTTTAATGGTAAGTGTTTCCGGAGTTCGCGGGATTGTAGGTGACGGTCTCGAACCGGAAGTATTGGTAAAATATATAAATGCATACGCCGATTTTATTGGTTCCAAAGGTAAAGTTGTTCTTGGAAGTGACGGAAGGATAAGCGGAGGTTACGTAAGGAATATTGTAACAGGGACTCTACAGGCAAAAGGTTTCGATGTTATTGATATTGGTATCTGCCCCACTCCTACCGTATTGTATGCTGTAAGGAAACTTGGCGCTGACGGCGGGATTCAACTTTCCGCGAGTCATAACCCGAATGAATGGAACGCCCTCAAGCTGCTTAATGACGAAGGTGAATTTATGACACCGGAACAGAATAAAGTTATGCTTGAGAAAATTGAAAATCCGCTGCCATATAAACCGTGGGATAAGCTGGGCAAGGTTGAGTTTTATTCAGAAGCAATACGAGAGCATAAAGAGGATGTACTAAAACTCCCTCATATCAATATTGACGCGATAAAAGAGAGAAAATTTAAGGTTCTTCTCGATTGTGTAAATGGCGCCGGTTCTTACATCATGCCCGAATTGCTGAAGGATTTCGGATGTGAAGTTATTGAACTCAATTGTGAAAAAACCGGTATTTTCCCACGATTACCTGAACCAATCCCGGAAAACCTTACAGAAGCTATGGCTGCGGTGAAGGAACATGGTGCGGATCTCGGTGTTATAGTTGACCCGGATGTTGACCGACTTGTACTGATTACAGATAGAGGTGAGCCGTTCGTCGAAGAAAACACAATTTCAAGCGCGGTTAGATTTGTTCTTTCAAAAAACCCGGGGAATGTGGTCGTTAATCTTTCAACTACAAGAGCAGTAGATGATATTGCATCAGAACTTGGCGGAAAAGTTTTCCGTTCACCAGTTGGTGAAGCAAATGTAGTGAAGTTAATGAAAGAAGTTGACGCGGTTATTGGTGGTGAAGGAAGCGGTGGAGTTATCTATCCTGCGCTTCATTACGGGCGCGATGCGCTTGTTGGCACTGTGTTAATCTTGCAGAGTCTTCTCGATTTTGGTGGTACCATGACAGAACTAAAAGCAGCGATACCCGAATACCATATCACCAAGAAAAAAGTAAATATCGCAGGTAAAAACCCTGATGATGTTCTTGCGAAGATGGTAGAGAAATATAAAGACGAAAAAATTAATACAGATGATGGTGTACGAATTGATTTTGACGATCATTGGGTACATTTCAGGAAATCGAATACCGAGCCAATAGTGAGATGTATCGCGGAAGCCAAATCTCCTGAAAAATCAGAAGCGGCAGCAAACAAATATCTTGAAGAGATTAAAGCATTGTTATAGTTTAATATGTAAAAGGGACTCAGCCCCTTAGAAAAACATCTATGTCATTGTCCCCCAGTAAAATCGGGAGGCATCCAGTTTTTGTTTTTCACTTAAAATTTACAATCATAGATTAACGACCATAATAGGTGGGTGAGCCCTTCGGCGAACTCAGGGCAACATCTCTCGCTTGTCCCGTAAGGAGGGAAACCCCGGAAAAAGCATGATATTAAACGAACCCATCCTAAATCCTTCCCTTTAATAAAGGGAAGGACTTTTGACCGTTGGCAAATCTGCTATTTTTAAAAGTCCTCCTTTGAAGGAGGTGGATTTCGACGATAGTCGAAAGACGGAGGATGATTCATTGGGTATTTAGACTTTTTGGTCATCCCCCCTACAATATTTCTTCTTTAATTTATATACATTGGCGCACCGGGACCGATTGGTAAATCGAGTACCATCCAAATTACAAGCATTATACTCCATGCAATGAGGAATAAAATTGAATAAGGCAGCATGGTAGCGATTATTGTTCCGATACCCGCTTTTTTATCATACTTCTGGAAAAAAGCAACAATCAGGGCAAAGTAAGACATCATTGGCGCAATTATGTTAGTTGTACTATCACCGATTCTGTATGCCAACTGGGTAAATTCGGGAGAATAACCAAGAAGCATAAACATGGGGATAAAAACAGGAGCCATGATCGCCCACTTTGCGCTTGCACTTCCCATAACGAGATTAACAATTGCGCTAACAATTATAAAACTGAGCATCAAAGGAATCGCACCCATGCCGGACGCTTTTAATAATTCGGCGCCTTCGATCGCGAAAATTAATCCCAGGTTGGTCCAGTTAAAATATGCAACGAATTGGGCCGCGAAGAAGACGAGCACAATATATATACCCAATGTCTCCATTGCTTTCCCCATTCCTTTAATAACATCAACGTCATTTTTAAGAGTTTTCGCTCCCACTCCATAAGCTATACCGGCAACACCGCCACCAAGAAATATAAATGCCACAATACCTGACATAAACGGTGATCTTAACACAGAATCAGTAATCGGATCTCTTAAGTACCCTCCTGACGGAATGATACCACCAAGCAGAATTGCGGTAAATATCGCGGAGGCAATTCCTGCGTAAACAAGACCGCGTTTTTCATCAGAGTTAAGTTTTTTGATCTCTTCGGCTTTTTCATCACCGTCGTAAACACCGAGACGCGGAATAACAATTTTTTCGGTTACCCACGTACCGAGTGCAGCGAGGAAAAATGTTGAAACAAACATAAAATAGTAATTAGCGGCAGGATTGACCATATATTCCGGATCAATGATGTGCGCGGCTTCTTCCGATAAACCCGCAAGCAATGGGTCAATTGTGCCGAGTAGCAGATTAGCGCTATATCCTGCTGATACAGCAGCGAACGCAGCTGCCATACCCGCAATCGGGTGCCGTCCAACAGATAAAAAGATTATAGCAGAAAGAGGAACCAATAGAACATATCCTACTTCACTGGCTGTATTTGATAAAATCCCCGCAAAAACAATAACAAATGTGAGTAATTTTTTTGGCGCGCTTATCACCATTAATCTCAATAGAGTTCCAATTAAGCCGCTTCCCTCAGCAATTCCAATACCGAGTAAAGATACCAATACCGTTCCAAGCGGGGCAAAAGAAGTAAAGTTATCGACCATTTCAGTAAGTATCCGGTGCAATCCAGCAACAGAAAACAGGTTGACCACAGTAACTATTTCACCTGTCCCCGGGTGAGTTACCGACAGATCAAACATACTTACAAAACCGGAAATGATAACCACAAGCAGTGCGAGTAACGCGAACAGGGTTGCCGGATCAGGCAACGCGTTTCCTACTTTTTCAATTGTTCCGAGAAATCTCGAGAGAATGCTGTTGTTTTTTCCCATTTTATCCTTTCGTTTAGTTATTAAAAGAAATTCTTATTTCCAGACTTAAAGTAATTTTATCCCTAAATTTTTAATGATTACGTTGAACTAAAACGAAACTTTTGCGTCTAATCACTTAGAAACAATATAAGATGTTAAATAATTTCTTTTTTTAGAAAAAAAATTGCCGTTACCGGAGTGACTATGAAAAAACGGTTGATATATGTCCAGTTTCTGCTGATGATTATTACCGGGATTACTTTTTCTCAGGAAAATAGTGTACAAACAGATGATATATACCCCGGAGAAATATCCATAAAAGGTTTTTCTCTTTCTCAAAGTACCGATGTTACAATCGAAGGTACTTTCGCCATGTACGATTCGTGGGAACACAACACCTTTTTTTATGCGTGGATTATAAGATCGGATAACAGAAAAGTTGTTTGGCACCTGCTAAACGATTATGACCCGGATGATGAAGGTGAACATGAAATTAAAACAACTGTCGGGTTACGTGAAGGCGATTACGAACTCTATTACGCCGGCTCATATGATTATGGTACAGAAATAAATAATCTGGGTGACCTGCTTGATAAAATATTTTCCGGTAAATCCGAAAAAAGACGACGCGCAAGACGTGACTACCATATCAAGGTTTACGCTCCAGGTAAAATCCTGGCAGAACGAGACCCTTACGAACTTGTTGATAATTATACCAAAGACGCGCTTATAGCTGTTAATCGAGTAGGAAACTATGAAAATATTGAAAAACGTTTCTCGCTCAGCCGCGAAACTGATGTACGAATTTACGGACTTGGCGAGGGGAGAGGTAATTCAATTTTTGATTATGCATGGATCTATAATCCGGTTACAAATGAAAAAGTTTGGCAAATGGATCCCCGTCGCGGACGTTACGCAGGCGGTGGTGAAAAAAATCTTTACTACGACGATGAAATCACGCTTCCAAAGGGTAACTATATATTAACTTATGTAACAGACGATAGCCACGCATTCGGCAACTGGAATGTTATGCCACCGGAAGACCCGCAATTTTGGGGAGTTACTCTCTTTCCTGTAAATCCGGCAGATAAGAAGAATCTGGAAGAATTTGATGAAGAAATTATTCCCAACCCGGTTATATCTATAAATAAAGTATGGGATAATGAATATATATCACAAGGTTTTGAGCTGGAAGAAAGTATGGATATCCGCATTCTCGCGTTAGGTGAGGGCGATGATGGCAGACTCGCGGATTACGGCTGGATCATCAACGCGGAAACTCGCGAAACAATTTGGGATATGAACAGAGAAAAGACTGAATTCGCCGGTGGCGCGACAAAAAATAGAATGGTTGATGAAACAATCCGCCTTGAAGAAGGCAAGTATATTGTTTTTTATAAAACTGATGGTTCCCACTCATTTGAAGAGTGGAATTCTACTCCTCCCTTCCTGAAAGATAAATGGGGTATTACAATCTGGACCGCCGATAAAAATGATGAAGACAGGGTAACTCTCTTTTCAGAACGCGATTACAAAAACGAAAATGTTCTCGCTCAAATTACCAGAGTAAGAGATGATGAAGATATTGAAAGATTATTCAGTCTTAATGGTGATACAAGACTTAGAATAATTGCCGTTGGCGAAGGTGACCGGCAGGGTATGTTTGATTTTGGCTGGATTAAAAATGAAGTTAGCGGTAGAATTGTCTGGGATATGACTTACAGAAAAACCACTCATGCCGGGGGAGCCAAGAAAAACCGCCTGTTCAACGATGTGATTATTCTTCCCGCCGGTGAATATAGTCTTCACTACAAAACCGATGACTCTCATTCATACAGGGATTGGAACTCAAGTCCGCCTGATGATGAAGAAATGTATGGTATTACTATTTTTTATGAAAAATAAATCCTTCCTTATTTATAAAATGTGATTCGTTTGCCCCTCTCCGGAGGGGTATTTTTTTGATAAAAATGAGTAGATACTCTACCGGTCTAATCTTTATGACAAAATTAGTTATTCAAATGTTTTCTGTTATTTGGATTATTATCGGGAGATTTGTAAATAACAGAGGCTTTTTCACTTAATCTATAACTTGAGGTCCTAATGAAAAAAATAAACGGAATTTCAGTTTATACTTATGGAAATGAGAATAATCAGGCGGTCATTTTTGTTCACGGTTTTCCGTTTGATAACTCGATGTGGAAAGACCAGGTAAACGCGCTGAAGGAAAACTACTTCGTGATAACATATGATATCAGAGGATTCAACAAAAGTGACGTTGGAGATGGTCAATATACAATGGAGATGTTTGCGGATGACCTCCAAATGCTGATCGAAAATATGAACCTTAACAACCCCGTAATATGCGGTCTCTCGATGGGTGGATACATCGCCTTACGCCATGCGGAAAAATATGGAGGAATAAAAGCTCTGATTCTTGCGGATACCAAATCTCAATCAGATCCCGACGCGGCAAAAATCAATCGCGCAAACGGGATCAGGCGCATTAATGAAGAGGGTGTTGGGCCATTTGTTTCTGATTTTATTCCCAACACACTGTCGGCAAAAAACAAACTTGATAACCACATTGTTGACAGATTGGTAATTGAAGCAAAAAGTTTATCACCAAAAACACTTAAAGGTGCGTTACTGGCAATGGCGGCAAGAACCGATACTTCCGCTTATCTTGAAAAAATTGATTTTCCGGTTATGTTTGTTTGCGGTAAGGAAGACAATCTTACTCCACCATCACTCATGAAAGAGTTGGCTGACAAAGTGAAAAACTCCATTTTTGAAATCATTGATGACGCGGGACACTTACCACCTGGTGAATCACCGGAAAAATTCAATTCCCTACTTCACAATTTTTTAGGTGGTTTGGAATAGAGCGATATTGCTATATTTCATTCATAATTTTTTTAGGCAATAAGATTCGATATTGATGAGTAAAAAAAGAAAATTAACGAGCGGGATATTACTTGGACTGGGCTTTTCAGTTTTGATCTTCCTGCTCTATGATTTTGGTTTCGACAATATTTACAAAAATATATTAAGAATCAGCTGGTGGTTCATACCCATTATCGGTATTTATTTTCTGGTCTATCTGCAAAACGCATGGGTATGGTATATAATTCTGGATGACAAGGCGAAGAAAATACCCTTCCGGAAAATTCTTTCCGTAACCCTCAGCGGAATGGCGATAAATGACATAACTCCGGTAGTCAATCTGGGTGGGGAACCATATAAAATATACGCAATCAAAGAACATATCGGAACTGAAGACGCAGTTTCTTCTGTAATTCTTTACACAATGATTCACTGGCTCTCCCACTTTTTCATCTGGATAACAGGTATCCTTCTTATATCTATTACCGCTGATCTCTCTGATATAGTAAGATATTTTCTAATCGCTTCATTTGTTGCGATCTTTCTGCTGATCCTCTTCTTTTACAGACGCCATCGAAAAGGGATTTTTATCTCCCTGATTGATAAAATCTCCAAAGTACCTTTCCTGAAAGGACTTGCGGAAAAGCTTTCCCAAAAAGAGGAAACCTTTGTAGCGATTGATGAACAAATCAAAAACCTTTATAATAATCGTCCAAGCGATTTTTATCTCTCCATTTTCCTCGATTATCTTGGTAGAATTATATCTTCATTCGAATTTTATTTTATAATGCTTGCAATAAACTTCCATATTTCTCTTCTCGACGCGTTTTTCATTTATGCAGGCTACACCCTACTTGTGAACATCATGTTTTTTATGCCCCTTCAGCTCGGTACGCGCGAAGGTAGTCTGGTACTTGTAATGGAAGCGCTAAAAATAGCTACCGGAATGGGTGTATTTGTATCGCTAATTATGCGGATCAGGGAGTTCTTCTGGATCGGACTTGGATTAAGTTTGATTCGTTTTGCCCGGTTCAGGAAAAAATCGGATAAAAAAGTGAGCGACTTCCTGAAATTCGAATCGGATGATAAATAAAAATCATATTTAAGAAATAATAATTTCCAAACTTAAACAGTTTATCTTCGTCTAAAGTTTATCCTCAAATTAATTCAAACAGGAGAAACAATGCCCCCTCTAAAATTGTTAAAATACTTTTCAATATTCCTAATTTTATGTGGAACACTTATGGCACAAGATGCTACGATGACCAGAGATAACATTGAAGATAAATACAAATGGGATTTATCGGATATTTACCAAAACTGGGATGAATGGGAAGCCGGTCTGGAAAATCTCGGCAAAAAAATGGATGAAATCGCCGCGCTTAAAGGCACAATCAACTCAGGTGACAATCTGCTGAAAATTTTCCTTCTTCAGGATGATATGAATCAGCTTGCTTATAAAGTTTATCGTTATCCCCAGCTTATGAGAGATACAGATACACGTAATCAGGAAGTTGCCGGAAAAATGCAGCGTGTAATGATCATGTTCTCTCGTTTTTCTACCGCAACATCATGGATTTCACCCGAAGTACTTGAAACCCCCTGGGAAACAATGGAAAAATGGCTTGCCAATACCGATGGGATTGAACCTTACAGATTTCAGGTAGAAGATTTATACCGCCAGCAAAAACATGTTCTCGATGAAGAGAAGGAAAAACTGCTATCTTATTTCAGCAGCTTCAATGGTACACCTTCTCAGGTATATACCGAACTTTCAACCTCTGATATTGATTTCCCGGAAATTGAATTAAGTAACGGCGAAACATTCAAGGTTACATCGGGTAATTATAGCAAAACTCTTGCGACTAACAGAAATCAGGAAGACCGTAAAAAAGCTTTCGAAGCCCATTATGGTGTTTACAACGATAGCAAAAACACTTACGCTCAGATTTACAACGCTGTATGTCAGCGTGATTGGGCTCAGGCTCAGGCAAGAAATTACAACTCTACTCTGGAAGCCGCGCTTGACGGAAATAATATTCCGGTAGAAGTTTACGAAAACCTGATCAAAACGGTTAAAGAAAATACTGATCCTCTCAAAAAATATGTGAAATTGAGAAAAGAAGTACTTGGTCTTGAAGAATATCACAGCTATGACGGTTCAATCAATCTTATCGATTTTGACAAGACCTACGAGTACGACGACGCAATGGGTATGGTCATGGAATCGATCAAACCGCTTGGCGATGAATATACTTCGAAATATGAGAAAGCCCTGAATGATGGCTGGATTGATGTGATGGAAAACGAAGGTAAACGTCCCGGAGCTTATTCCGCGAATGTTTATGGTGTACATCCATACATGCTGTTAAACTATAACGGTACACTTGACTATGTATTTACACTCGGTCATGAAATGGGTCATACCATGCATACCCTTTTGGCAAATGAAAATCAACCGTTTGCGACAGCATCCTACACAATTTTCGTTGCGGAAGTTGCCTCAACATTCAACGAAGCGCTATTGCTCGATCACCTTCTTGAAAAAACAGACGATCCAAAAGAAAGAATCGCGTTGTTAACACAGTCTATCAGAAATATTACAGGTACATTTTTCTTCCAGACTTTACTTGCCGACTATGAACTACAGGTGCACAAACTAGTGGAACAAGGTTCACCGGTCACTGCGGATGTTCTTGACAATATAATGCGTGATCTCTTTTCAGCTTATTACGGTGACGCTCAGATTAGTGATGAATTGTTGAATACAGTATGGGCGAGAATCGGGCACTTTTATCGTTCACCATATTATGTATTCCAGTATGCAACCTGTTTTGCTTCATCAGCAAAATTGTACAATGATTTTGAAGCAGCAAGCACTGACGGGCAAAAAGAGGAATTCCTTAACAGATATCTCGGATTGTTAAAATCTGGGGGTAACGATTATCCAATGGAACAGCTAAGACGCGCCGGTGTTGACCTCACACAGCCTGAACCTGTAATGGCAGTTATCAAACAGCTTGATGAACTCGTAAACCAGCTTGAAGTTGAATTGAAGAAAGTAAAATCATAGAGAAGATATATAATTACGACACTTGCAGGGGAGGGTCATTGACCCTCCCTTTTTATATCACAAAGAAATTATTTATAAAAACTTACCTCATCCCTGGATCCCTTCTGATTTGATCGGGAGGAATAACAAACTACTGCAACATTATCATACTCGCGAAAGCGGGATTCCAGCTTATAATCTTTTGACTAATGATACTCGACTATCCCTCGGCTCTTCGAGTGGCCTCAGGGATCTGTCAAGGTACAATTCACTTCAAACTCGGGACTCAAACAAAGCCAACCTAAATCCTCCACTTTAAAAAATGGGAGGATTTATAAAAACACAACAGCTTTTTTTGCCCCTCCATTTATTAAAGGGAAGGTCTGACGCGTCAGAGGGGTGGGTTCTATCGCGACAGCAACTGCATTAACCTTCCACACGAGTAGATAAATTTCATCTAAATGACACCCTCATTTTTTCTTATAAATAATAAACCTAAAAACATTTTGGGAAATTTAATTTCTCTATCACTACTAAGATTTTTTTGGCAATTACAAACAGATCAGTTTCATTAATTTGGCAGTAAATCAATAATAGATAATTAAGTTATCCCGTTATCAACTTTCGACAAAATAGTTCGGCATAAAAACGTTTGGGACTAATATCCTCAAAAGATCGCTCTCTTTTTTCACGTTTATTCACCTTGAAAAACATCCTTACTTTGGTGCTTATTTCCCTTAGTCTATTATATTTCCTGATAAAACCACCTGGAACGGAACTTGTTACAAATATTTAAAGAATTATTAACATTAGATTTGTTCTTTTTTCCGTTTTTACTTGCGAAATATCGGATGGTAAAGTAATTTTTAAGCCATACGTAAAACAAGTTCCCGGCAATAGCAGGAGAAGCAATTGTGCAAGGATCGATGTTTATACGATAATACACATTTTTCTTTGAAGTTTAATAAACTCGATCATTTACAAAGTAGTATTGGATGTTAAAATCCGTTAAACATTAATATTTTTCATTACGCCGGTACATTTTTGTACAGCGAAAAGAGTTATATAACCATGAGGATGCTATGTTAGATTACGTTCAAAATGTGCTTGAAGAAGTTAAAGCCAAAAACCCGAGTGAACCCGAATTTCATCAGGCGGTTGAAGAAGTTGCCGAATCACTTGATATTGTTTTTCAGAGACATCCCGAATATGTTTCTGCTGATATTCTTAGAAGAATGGTTGAACCCGAACGTGTAATTATGTTCCGTGTTCCCTGGATGGATGATCAGGGTGATGTACACGTTAACCGTGGTTTCAGAATAGAGATGAACAGCGCTATCGGTCCGTACAAGGGCGGATTAAGATTTCACCCTTCTGTTAACCTTGGTATTTTAAAATTTCTCGCTTTTGAGCAAGTATTCAAAAACAGCCTTACAACATTGCCTATGGGCGGTGGTAAAGGTGGTTCCGATTTCGACCCGAAAGGTAAAAGTGATAACGAAGTTATGCGTTTCAGCCAAAGTTTTATGACCGAACTTTCACGCCACGTTGGTCCGAATACTGACGTTCCTGCCGGTGATATCGGTGTTGGCGCACGTGAAATAGGATATTTGTTTGGTCAGTATAAAAGAATCAGGAACGAATTCACCGGTGTACTTACAGGTAAAGGTATCAACTGGGGTGGTTCATTAATTCGTCCGGAAGCTACAGGTTTTGGTTGTGTTTATTTCGCGGAAGAGATGCTTAAAACCAGAAATACTTCATTTGATGGTAAAGTAGTAGCTGTGTCAGGTTTCGGTAACGTTGCCTGGGGTGCGGTTCAGAAAGTTAATGAACTTGGCGGTAAAGTAGTCACCCTGTCAGGTCCTGACGGTTTCGTTTATGATCCTGATGGTATTACCGGCGAAAAAGTTGACTATATGCTTAAACTAAGAGCAAGCAACAAAGACGCAGTTGAAGATTACGCTAAAGAATTCAAGGTTGAATTCCATCCGGGTAAAAAACCATGGGGTATAAAGGTTGACGTTGCTCTTCCTTGTGCGACACAAAACGAAATTTATCCTGAAGACGCTAAAGAATTGTTGAAAAACGGATGTATGGCAATTTGTGAAGGCGCGAACATGCCAACCACACTTGAAGCTTATCATATTATTGATGAAGCCGGTATTCTCTACGCTCCGGGCAAAGCTTCCAATGCAGGTGGTGTTGCAACTTCCGGACTTGAAATGTCACAGAACAGTATGCGCCTGCCATGGTCAAGAGAAGAAGTGGACAATCGTTTACATGAAATTATGATCCGTATCCATGAAACATGTCTTACAACTTCCGAAAGATTCGGAACTCCTGGAAATTATGTTAATGGAGCAAACATTGCAGGCTTCCTTAAAGTTGCCGACGCTATGTTAGACCAGGGTCTGGTTTAATTTTTAACTAAGGAGATTATAAAGCCGGTGCATCGGGGTTACCCTGTGCCCCGGCTTTGGTGTATATATGAAGCTGCAAGAAAAACCACTCGAAGCCGATATTTTCGGTAGTCGCGTAAAGCGATTTCAAAAATTGATGCGATTCAAGATTCGTGATATTCTTCTCGTATCCAGTTTATACGACAGCTATTTATTTGAAGAAGATGGCAGGTTATACGAGCTTATCCGTGAAGAATACCAGACTTTGAACCTCTCGCACGCTCCCGAGATCACTCACGTTACAACCGGTAGTGAAGCGATAGAACTCGCAAAACAGGAAAACAGATTCGATCTGATAATAACCACAATGCACATTGAAGATATGCATGTTTCCCGATTTTCGAAACTGGTAAGGGATGAGGGTCTCAAACAACCGATGATCCTTCTCGCCTACGATAATCAGGAAAGAAAGGATATCATCAATAACTACAATGCAGAAATTTTTGAACGAATTTTTATCTGGCAAGGTGATTACCGACTCCTCATCGGTATAATCAAATATGTAGAAGATCGCCTTAATGTTGAATGCGATACCGAATCTGTAGGTGTGCAGGTTATTATTCTTATTGAAGATAACGTTAAATTTTACTCCTCCTATCTGCCGCTTATCTACACCGAAATTTTCAAACAATCGCAGCGTCTTATCTCTGAAGGGGTTAACGTTACCCACAGATTTCTGAGGATGCGAGCGCGTCCAAAAATTCTTTTATGTACCACTTACGATGAAGCGTGGGATTATTTCCTCAAATACCGTGAGTATATTCTTGGAATAATATCGGATATAAATTTCAAACGTGGTGGAGTAAAAGACCCTGAAGCGGGTATAAATTTCGCCGTTGAAGTTAAAAAAATGCAGGAAGATATTCCGATACTTCTGCAATCAAGCAATTTTGAATTCGAACAGCGCGCATTTGAAATTGGCGCTTCATTTTTGCTCAAAGACTCTCCATGGCTACTACGGCAACTGCGCGAATTTATGATCAGTAACTTCAGTTTCGGCGATTTTATCTTTAAGCTTGAAGATAGCAGACAAGTTGGCAGAGCTGAAAACCTCGCTTCTCTTGTTGATGCGCTGAAGACCGTACCCGATGAAAGTTTGATCTACCATTCGGAAAGGAACCACTTCTCCAACTGGTTAAAAGCAAGAACCGAATTCTGGCTCGCAAATAAACTTCGACCAAAAAAAGTAGTTGATTTCACTGATACAAAAGAACTTAGAGAAAATCTGATCAACACAATCCAGTTATACCTTGAGATGCGTCAAAGAGGAACAATTACCGAGTTCAGGAGAGATTCTTACGATCCCCGCAACAGTTTCGCGCGGATCGGCGGAGGTTCTCTCGGTGGTAAGGCTCGCGGTTTAGGATTCATAAATACACTAATAAGTCATTATGGAATAAGAGAGAAATTCAAGGGAGTTGAAGTTTACGTACCATCAGCGGTAGTTCTCGCGACGGATGTTTTCGACCAGTTCATGGAAGAGAACAATCTCTTTAATTTCGCGATGAATGAAACGGATGATGCATCAATACTCAACCGCTTCCTTAACGCGGTATTTTTCCCGGAAGAAATCATAGAAAAACTTAAAGAATTTCTTGATATAACTCACGAACCCCTTGCCATACGCTCTTCCTCACTGCTTGAAGATTCGCAATTTCAGCCTTTCGCGGGTGTATATGAAACCTTCATGATACCCAATAATGATCCCGATCCTGATGTGCGCCTGAATGAACTGCTGCAATGTATCAAGGGTGTTTATGCCTCAACATTCTCGCGTTCAGCAAAAGATTATCTTAAAGCTACATCCTACAGACTCGAAGAAGAAAAAATGGCTGTTATAATCCAAAGCCTTGTCGGTTCGAAACGAGGTTCACGATTTTACCCTGATTTTGCGGGTGTTGCCAAGTCATATAACTTCTACCCTATTCCTCCGCAAAAGGCTACCGATGGGATAGCGCTTGTTGCGCTCGGATTAGGCAAGACAGTTGTTGATGGAGGTAATAATGTTCGATTCTGCCCGAAGTTCCCTAAACATCTGGTACAATTTTTCTCAACAAAAGAAACACTAAAAAATGCGCAGCAAAACTTTTTCGCGCTTGATTACGATGGTCATCTTGAAAAAGATGCCACCCGTCCGCCCGATATGCTTGTGAAAAACTATAAACTGGAACAAGCCGAAAAAGATGGGACACTCTTTTATGTCGGGTCAACATACTCCCCCGAAAATGATGCTGTTTATGATGGCATTTCGAGAGAAGGTAATCGTGTAGTAACATTTGCACCGATTCTGAAACACAAGATTTTCCCGCTACCCGAAATATTGAGTCTGCTCCTTGATATTGGCTCATGGGGAATGGGAACGCATGTTGAAATTGAATTTGCGGTGAACACCGCGGTTCGAGGGAAAACACCAAAAGAGTTTGCTATGCTGCAGATGCGACCAATGGTTCTTAATCGCGAGAGTGAGGATATTGATTTCAACTCACTTGATAAAGAAAAACTGGTTTGTTACAGTAAGCAGGTACTTGGAAATGGTGTTATAAATGAAATTTATGACATGGTTGTTGTTGATATGGAGAACTATGACCGCGGTAAAAGTAAACAGGTCGCATTGGAAGTTGCCCATTTAAACAAAAAACTTGTCGAAGAAAAGAAGCCCTACATACTTATCGGCGTTGGCAGATGGGGCAGTCTCGATCCATGGCTGGGAATTCCCGTAAGCTGGGATCAGATATCTGGCGCCAGTGTAATCATTGAATCAGGATTTAAAGACTTCAAAGTAACCCCCTCTCAAGGTTCTCACTTTTTTCAGAATATAACTTCCTTCCGAATTGCTTATTTTACAGTTAACAGTGAACATCAGGATGGGAAAATTGATTGGGGCTGGCTTTCTGAACAACCGGCGGAAGAGGAAAAAACTTTTACCAGGCATCTAAGGTTTAATCAACAAATTATTACTAAAGTAAGTGGCTCACAAAACATCGGAATAATCTATAAACCAGAATAGTTCTAAACAAGGCGATATATAAATGATTCGGAATATGAAAATAACGAACAAACTCTTGCTGGTGGCAATGGGTTTTCTTATTCCGATCGCCCTTTTATTCCAACTCCTTATTTCAGAAAAAAACATTGCCATCGAATTTGCCCAAAAGGAACTGGTCGGAACTCAATTTTTAGTTCCACTTTACTCTATTTCGAGTTACACACCTATTCATTACCTTATTGCCGATAATATTCTGGTTGAGGATACACCCTCTCAAACCCGTCTTGCGGAAATTCAACAGATCATTGACAGAAACCTCGACGAAATCAAATCATTAAAAAACGACTTATCTAATCCCGGTCTCACTTTAGGCAGATTGAACGCATTTGAAAACCAATGGAAGAAGTTGAAGGTTTCTACGGAGAAGGGAACACATGCATCATTATTGAACATGCATGAATCTTTCCGTTACGATATTAAAAATATAATAAGTCATATCGGGGATGAGTCAAACCTGAAGCTCGATCCCGATTTGGATAGTTATTATCTGATGATTTCTGTAATGGAAACTATCCCTGAACATTCAGATAATATTTACAAAATCCTCAAATTATTAAATCTTGCCAATAATTCTGACAAAGTGCTTCTCCCGAAAGTATTAGATATCGAGAAACAAAAGTTGTTAAACAGTATCACTGATCTTAGAGCCGGTTTCGAGGCGGTATATAATAAAAATGGTGATGGTACCATAAAAAACACACTTGATATCCATCTCGTTGAACAAGAAGTATTGAGCGAGAACCTTATTTCTATGCTGGATCGATATTCTGTAGTGAATAACTGGTTCGAAAAAAACAAAATTATCGAATATGGCATCGAAGTCGCGGAAGCCAATTATCTCTTCTGGAAAATATCAAATAATTCGCTACAAAATTTGTTGAAGGATCGGATTGCGGGATTTAATGAAAGAAAACTTGTCACTTTATCTCTTGTTTCATTTGTGATATTTCTTACCCTCGCGCTGTTCCTTTTTATTATGCGAAACATTACCCGCTCGGTTAAAACTCTCGATAATGCCGCCAACAGGGTAATTCAGGGTGCGCTTAATGTGGAAGTACCTGTCAAGTCCAAAGATGAGCTTGGCAATCTCGGTTCAAATTTTAATAAAATGATAAAATTTATCGGAAGGAATATCCGGGAAAAAACCGAAAAACTCGTCGAAACCGAACATGCGCTTCACGATGAGAGGATTAAACACAATCAGGCTGAGGAAGCCTTATCCAAGTCAGAGATGCTGTTCAGTAAGGTATGGGGGATTTCCGCTGATGGTATGCGTCTTACCAATGCAGAGGGTAGTATTGTTACGGTGAATGACGCGTATTGTAAAATTGTTGGACTGACCAAAAGTGAACTGGAAGGCTCAAATTTTTCTATTGTATATAAAGAGGAAAACAGACATACTTTTCAGGCTATGTACACTGCCGATCTGAAACACAATAAGATAAAACCTCATTTCGAACGCGAGTCAGCATTGTGGAATGGTAAAAAGATATGGTTCTCATTTTCAAATTCTTACCTGAGGTTATCGAGCGGTGTTTTGGTACTGAGTATAATAAAGGATATTACTGAGCGTAAAAAAGCTGAATTTGAGCTCAAGGAATCAACAATGCAATTACGTAATCTGGCTTCTCACTTGCAATCCATCAGAGAGGAAGAACGCCGGATGATAGCAAGGGAAATTCACGATGAACTTGGTCAGGTACTAACGGTCCTGAAAATTCAGATTTCCCTGCTCTCCAACAAATTGAGGAAAGATCAGACAGAAATTAAGGAGAAAATCTATTCTGTCTCCGAAGTTATTGATCAAACAGTTGAAACAGTACAGCGAATAACTTCAAAACTTCGTCCGGGAATTCTTGATGATCTCGGACTCGTGCCCGCGATTGAATGGCAGGCACAGGATTTTGAATCGAAAACCGGGATTATATGTGATTGTGAACTTCCCCCTGACGATATCGAACTGGATCAGGAGAAGGTTACCGCTGTTTTCAGAATATTCCAGGAAGCGCTTACCAACGTTGCGCGTCACGCAAACGCTAACACAGTTCGTGTGCGATTAAAAACGGAAGGCGATGTGCTTATGGTTCGCATCACTGATAATGGTCGGGGCATTACTGAAAAAGAAATTGCTGATAATAATTCTCTCGGTTTACTTGGAATGAAGGAACGAGCTATGCTTTTTAACGGTGAAGTTAAAATCACAGGTGAACCAAATAAGGGTTCATCAGTCAGCGTTTCTATACCATTGAACAAACTAAATACGGTTGAAAAAGATGATTAACATTCTTATTGCTGATGATCACGCTATTGTACGTGAAGGTTTGAAACAAATTTTATCCGAGGATGATATTCTCGTTACGGGCGAGGCTGGTGATGCCGCGGAACTATTTCAGCTTCTTCAGAATAATTCTTACGATATGATTGTGCTTGATATAAATATGCCCGGTAAAACCGGTCTGGAAGCTTTAAAGGAAATCAAGATGATGCATCATGGAATTCCTGTACTTATTCTCAGCATGTATAGCGAAGACCAGTATGGACTGCGAGCAATCAAAGCTGGAGCTTCCGGATATCTGAAAAAAGTTAGCGCTCCTGATGAGTTGGTGAAAGCTATCAAGAAAATTATCAGCGGTGGCAAATACATCAGCGCCTCACTAGCTGAAAACCTGGCTGATAACTTTGGAATGGACTATCATTCTTCGCCGCATGAAACGCTTTCTGACAGGGAGTATGAAATTTTATGTAAAATAGCTGCCGGACAAACGGCAGATTCTATTGCGGAAGAGCTATCAATTTCGGTACATACTGTTTACTCTTACCGCAACAGAATCCTCGAAAAAATGAATATGAAATCGAATGTTGAGCTTACACGCTATGCTATAAAAAACAAACTTATGGAAGTTTAATCTTCAGAAACCCGCTTGAGGTTTCTTTCATAAATAGCCAGATTGGGATCGTTAAGTTCTTTACCATTTTTAACTGCCATTAAATAGTTTTCGCGGGCTTTTTCCTTTTCGCCACGGTTTTCGTAAAACTCACCGAAGCTATCCCAGACATTTGCTGACTGCGAATATAATTCTGTGTTGTATTTGAATATTGCTTCGGCTTTACCAAACTCTTCACTTCGCATAAATCCATAACCAAGAATATTAAGATCGGCTTCCCCCGGCAAAATTTCCGAGTTATATTTTTCTGATAGTTTTTTGTAATGCGAAACTATATCAGCTACAGGATCATCACCCGGTTTTTCAGGTATTTTCCATTCTCTGAAAATAAATTCCAGACCATTATAGTAGCTTAGAAGAGGTGTTTTCCCATGATTATAATTTTCAAAGTTCCGGAATTCCCATGTTAGCATCTCACCCGCGTTTTTATAAATCGCTTTCAGCTTATCGAGATGTTCAAAATAATCAGTTTCTGTACTGCCAATTGAAAAATATATCGTGCGGCTCTCTTCCTTAAGTTGGTCGTCCGTATCTGATATATTTTGAGCAAGCCAATCATCCATATATTGAACATAGGGACTCGCGGCAACCGCTGCCTGGAATTGTTCGGGATAATTGTGGACCAGATACATCGAATACATACCGGTTAATGAGTGCCCTAATACAATAGTAAAATCGATGGTTCTGAAATTATCTTTCAGATACGGCAGTAATTCTTCTGACAGAAATTCATAAAATTTAACACCCCCTCCGGAGTTTTGACGAGCCGGGTTTGGAACTGGTGTAAAATCTCTCGTTCTGTCGGTATTATGAACAGATACTAATATAAAATCACGGATCATTCCGTTGCGAGAAAGAAAATGTCTAACGCCCGGTAAATACATCTCATGATTACCTCCATCAAAAGATAACACAAGAGGATACCGAGCATTGTTTCTCTGATAATTCTCGGGAAAATAGATATTGATATTTCGGTCTTCACTCAAAATTTCGGAATTTATCACCACATTTTCCATCCGAAAGTTTTGCGCTGATAAATCTGCTGCTAAAAGAATGATTAAAATCGATAAAAGTCTTAAAATTCCCATTATTGTAACCTTGTCTGTTAAAATGAATTAGACGAAGTCAGGAAACACTTGTTTCAGTAATTTCAGGCAATAATTTTTCTCTCAGTTTATAATAGAATGTTCGGTAGTGTTCGGAATAATCAAGCAGGTCTCCGGCTGTAATTTTAATAACCCATACATTATCGAGGGGAATTAACACAGGTCTTTTCATTGTAATTGATTTCAGGATACACAATTCGATGTAGTTAAGCATAAACAGGAAAGATTCGAAAAAATTCATACGACGTGCACTAAACCCGAATCTCTTAATACTTTTTTTCTTCAGATAAAAAGTATTACCATAGAAAATGGTATTTTTAGGGATATTACCCTTTTCGATTTCATCGGAAATTTTCATAAGTCCTTCCGCAAGATAGAGCAGGATGATCTTGTTATTGATCTGTTTCAGTTTGAGAAAATCGTAACTGGTACCAAGATGGAAATCGAGTGTTCTCCCGAAAGATGGCATAATCATGAATAGAGGCGAATAATACTTGTAGAAGCCGAGTTGTTTCAATAAAGGTGTGGAAATATATCTGATTAATCTCCAGATAAAAATAGTTCCGAGTAAATATATCAGATAATTTAACGCGCTCATATATCCCGCATGGATATCAAACAATTGAAAATGATCAACTATTTTACTTTATTAACCCAGATATTATTACCGACCTCCCGTGAGAGAGGTCGGCTTGCAGGACTTTCTCATCCTGACCGTTCGCCGTCTATTCCCGGATTACCAGCTAAGGTTTGACCGGAAGAGGTCGAAATTTTTATTCCATGCGTGGAAATTATTCATAATTGTTCAATATTTTTGTTAAGTATAAATTAATTTTAAGTTTAATGCCATGATAAACAAAATAGGTCACGAATATATAAAGGGTCAAATAAGAAAAATCCGGGCCAACAAGAAGGGCGTTGCTGAAAATAAAGATATAGAATACCTGCACAAAGTAAGAGTATCCTCACGCAAAATTTTGAGTGCCATCTATCTGTTCAGGGAATATTTCAAGAAGGATGGTTTTTTGACATGGGAAAAAATGGTTTTACAGCTTGCAAAATCATTGGGAAAACCGCGTGACCTCGATGTTCATATCGAGTTTCTGGAAAAATTTATGAAGGAACATCCCAAACAGGATGTAGCGGCAGGTGTAAATCGCATCAAAGTAAGAATGCGGCAAAAGCGAGAAAAATATGGTGAAGCAACTATTGGGTCAATAAATGAGTTCCTTGCCGCGACAAAAAGTAACCCGCTCGAAAAAGTATTCGAAACCAAATTCTCTACTGAACCTAACGTAAAAGAAGAAATAACCGGTTTAATAGAAATTAAACTGAGTCGGATAAAAATGTACGAACCATATATTTATAACATTCACAATATTGAAGAACTCCATGAACTTCGCAAAGCAAACAAATTGCTTCGATACGCGCTTGAGGTCTTCAATCCCTATTACGAAAATAAACTTTTACCATTTATCAATGAGATCACGCATGTTCAGGATAAAGTTGGATTGATACACGATTGTGACATATGGTTTGAAATTCTGCCCGATTTTATCGCGGAAGAAAAAAATAAAACGATCAAGTTCTATGGAGAGGTGTCCCCTTTTTATGATATTGAGCCAGGGATTAGATATTTTGAAGACACATTAAAACAGATAAGAGAGGAGATGTACCATACTTTTATAAAAGAGTGGAACGAACTCAACGCTAGAAACTTTGTGCCAGATTTACTGGCAATCTTGCGAGGAGAAGAAAAAGAAGAAATAAGTAAGGAAGAAAACAACCTTTTAGATGGTAACAATTCCTTTCTTTCAGTATAAATTATGAAAACAATACTCCTGAAAATTTATCTCTTACTTGAAGCGTTTACCGTATTTTGGGGATTACCGGTATATGTTTATTTTTTTCCTGACAACATTAAAAAAATACCCACACTTCTTGGCATAACCATTCTGGCATTTTTAATATTAGTTTTCAACAAAAAGTACAAACTCAAAAATCTGATATCATTTGATGGAGTGAAATAATACATGCCCGTTATACTGAAAAGAGCTTTAATTGTATTTTTATTCCTTTTGATGCTAACATTTTTTATTGTTCCGGAAAGATTATTCGAGTTCCCATCTTCCAGCCCCATACTCTGGCTTTTGGTAATGTTTCTTTATCCTGTTCTTTCAGCCTATCCACAAGAACTTTTATACAGGACATTTATTTTTGAGAGGTACAAGAAAGCAATAACCTCCCCATTCCGGCTTGGGCTTTTTTCAACATTCAGCTTCATGTTCCTTCATATTATTTATGGAAATTTCCTGGCTCCGGTTCTACCATTGGGGGGCGGAATTTTATTCACAAATACATATAAAAAGACAAACTCGCTGATGGCTGTAGCAATTGAACTTGCAATATACGGGTGTATCGTTTTTACAATTGGTTTAGGGCGATTTTTCTATGAGATGGCTCACTCAAACACTCTGCCAAAATAGGTGACAATAAACTGAACTAAATAAATTGCGCACGCAATAATGATAAAATACACGAAATCCCGGCGAGTTCTTATAAATCGTCTCTCAAGATCTAACAAAGTAGTTTCTATCCGGCGCGAAATTTCTGCCGGATCGCTCATCTGCACGCCACCAAAAACTCCTGTACGATAATTTTTGATTTTATCCTTTACCTTAAAAAACAGAGCGGAGTTCAGATTCAGTTCGGCTTCGTTTTTAGTTTCGCTGTAAAAAAAATCATTCTCAGCTAACTCTCTGGAATCGGTAAACCTTGCGTCACGCATAGCCTTTTTAACCTGTGTAGGTGTAAGTGAAAAAGTTTTATTCCACTTATAAAACAGATTATACGTCTTATTAACCGGCGCAATTAATAATCCCGTAAAAAACATAAGTACTGAAAAGGTAATCGGGAGAAATGACTGGTTTGCGGGATCCAATTCAAAAAAGATGTTTACAAAATGCATCCCCATAAAACCAAATAAAAAAAGATTGAAAATAAACTTGGGAGCAATCATTACAACAAAAACACCGGCGGTAAAAGCAGCGGCAAAAAGAAACATTTTGGGTCTGGGGTAAAGATAGTATGCATGCATCACACCCAGAATGATTGAATAAATTATCGTTCTCGGGACAAGATCTACCGCACTATATTCTTTCCCCGGTTTTTTAGCGGATTCCTTTACCTTATCATCATACCGATGTAATACATTAATGAGAATAGGAATTACAATTGGTAAAATCACAAAAGACGCAATCATCAAGATGATTAAGGTGCGTTGAAAATGACTCATCTATATTTAACCTTTCAGAAAGTAAAAAAACTTATCTATAAAACCTCAATTTAATTTCACAAAGCAAATTTATTCCCGAATGAACAATTTTAAGATAAAACAATTTTCAATGATATGGAATAAAAAAAACATAAATAGATATCCCAAGTAGAGATTTATTCAGACTTTATGTATTTTTTAATATCTTTTATACGTACAGGTCTCTCATCATCAATAATATCAACAACCACAAGATATCCATTTGTACTACCAGTTGAAATAAAGGCATTAAACAGTTTTGCCTGATCACTCTCTGTTGCTTTACCTGTTTCTTCATCCCACAATTCTTTCGTTACAAGACATCCTTTTGTTGGTGTTAACGGATAATAAGGTTTGTCTTTATAAAAAGACAAGTCATCCACACTACCATGCATAACTATCAATCCCCTCCCCATTTTTCCGCAAAAATACGACTGGTACATTGGTTCATAATCTTTCCACGACTCGGGAAGCAAATTGCTGTAATCACTTATGTGCCAGGTTTTGTATTTGTTGTTTTTGTGAAAAAAAGTTGATGGTGGTTTTTCGAATGGTATTCTTGTCAATACACACGGGGTCGGACCTATTTCATCTGTTGGGCTCACGTACCATCCCACAATGCTGAAGATACCCTGCGGTGTATTCCCTCCTCGCACATACGCCGGCAGATTTGATACAGAAACCCCCATCTGCCGCACATGAAAGATTTCTCCACTTTCATCTCTTACAAAACTTCCGTCGGGAGATTTAATCACTGAAAGACCAGGGAATTCCCTGTTTTTATTAAGAAATGTGTAAATGATAGTAGCGTTTTTTTCGAAGTGATGACCAAGTATAATTTCCGGGGATGGAAGAACTTCATGCAACTTTTTACCCGAAGTTTCAATATCATATGCTAATTGACGCAATACATTATCACTTTTATATTCCGGGAATCTTTTCTCGAGTTCCACAATTGCGGATTCGATTTTATAATCTTTTTCCTGATACTTCCTGATGTTCACCGAATACGCAAAAAGCATCGGATCAGTTGTACTGCTGTAAATTTCATTGATATAATTATTGAATTTATCGGGATAAAGTGTAAATGCCGTTTCCATGAGTGCTCGTCTGAAAATTATTCCACGCTGCTCAAATGATTCATATCCTCTTGCAAGAGCTGAAAGAACAGTGCTATCTCTCCAATAAGCCAGAGAAATATCCTTGAATACTGAAATCCAGGCTTTTTCTACCGAGGATTGTAATTTCCCGCCGAGAATATTATTGATCCTCTCCTGGAGTTCTCTCTTGAATTCAACACGAGATTTTTTCAGTGCGAAATTACTATGTAACTCTTCAAGCGCAACAGGGTTTTGGGCAATTATGGGAGTAACAAGAAAGAGTAAAACTAAAATAGCGCGTATCATAAGTATCCATAATTTGAGAAATAACACTACAAATTATAGCTAATTAGACGGGAAGAAAAAAATGAAATGGGGGGGGAGGAAATAAATTCTGTCCTCCCCTGAAAAATTAGAATGCTGAGACCACACCTATTGAGGCAATACCAAACTCGTTTAACAAATCATATCTGTATTCACCTACCAGACGAATATTTCTTCTAAGCATATAGCCAAGATGACCGGAAACCGATTTGTAATCAGCTGCGTCATAATCCGAATCTATCCAGTTCGCGAGGGCAACCGCGTACCATTTACTGTAATCACCATCAGGCATGTAAATAAATTCCATCATCATCGATTCTGTTTTAACATCCTGCACTGAATTAACAGATGAAGTACTGTAAAAGAGATCGCTATCAGTTCTGTTAAGATATTGCGCGTTAATTTCGAATACATCGTTGAAGTTAAGTGTAATATCCGGACCGAAATATGTAATCTTGTCATCCGCGACCAAACCGAAGTTATTACCCAGCTTTTCTTCTCCGTAATAGACAAATCCGCCAATTCTCAAATTGTCGCCGATATCCTGCGATACTCTTCCAACAAGGTTTTTGAACTGATTATTATCGAATCTGTGATCACCATCAGCTTCTCTGAGTCCGTTACCATTTATTATTTCCACGATCACGTCTGTACCGGTATCAAAACCGTATGTAAGCATTATCCCTCTGTCATAGGCAAGATTGGCATTGGCAATACCTATTCTTTGTTTATACAGAAGATAATCTTCCAGCGTAAGTCTTAATTCACGTTTGAAAAGCGGGTCTGAAACCTGAAACTGTCCGAGATAAATATCGAGTTCAGTACCGAATAAATTATTGTACATTAAATATGCGTCCTCAACACCGGCAACACCGCCGCGTTCATTCATATAGAAATAAAAATAGTATGCGATATTATCTGAAAGCGCGCCACCTGAAAGCAATTTAACGAGATACGGTGTACCAAAATCACCTTGTGCGGGGTCATCGTCACGGTATGTAACATGCGCATCCATTCTGACAGCTAAAGGGAAATCGCGAATAAGTGATAATTCGTCATCACCTGTATCAGTAAAATAGCGGGGCGCGTCCTGATCGTTAAGTACAAACCCGTTTCCGGCAAATTCATCACCATAAGCCTTCAAACGAGGAATCGGGGCGTGACAAGTTTGACAACTCATATTATATTTGCGCGCAAAAGCAGGGATTGCATAAGATGCATCGGCAATAAAAAACATTACAATAATTAAGAATAAGACAATTTTTTTCATGATTAACTCCTAATCAAAAATTTCTACTTCAGTAAAATGTGAATTTACAAGAACCGGTTCGCTTTCTTCCGCGGGGACTTCGAGGAAATCTGCCACCGGTTTAACAAGTTTTGAATAATAAAGATCTGCTTTGACTTTCATTTTTCCGGGAGCAGCTTCAAACGGGACAGGGAATGTGAAAGTTTCAACTTTTGTCTCTCTGGGACCTATGCGATAATCAACACCAAGTGATGCTGTATTCCACTGCTGAATGGTCATAATACCATCTTTTGTAAAATAGGGCATCCTGAAAATCCTGTCCCCTATTGGTACACCATCTCTCTGCACACCTTCAAAATTCGGGTCATCGAGTGGTACACCCATATCCTGATATGCAAGAACTTCGGCGGCAATTGTATATTCTTCACCATCAAATCCTTTTGGGTCAACTTTCAGATGAAAAGTTTTACCTGAAGCATCAGTTGCTTCAACATGAAGCCATACAATACGGTCTTCAACAGATCCGGTTGGAAATTTATGTCCTGTTTTCTGATTAAACAGAGCAACCGTAAACTTGACTGTTTCACCCGGTTCAGCTCCCCTGATATCCGGATGGATGCGCAATTCAACAGTTCCTTTCACTTTACCCGGATCGTGCGCACCGTGGAAAAGATGGAGTTTGGTATCCTTGTAAGTCGCGCCCATTGCAGCGGATTTTGTGTCAGCCTTTGTCATATGACAATCCTGACACTGAACTCCTTCCGCTGCGTAAGGACCTTCTTTCCATTCCAGATGAGTTGATTTCACCCAAACATCGTAAGGAGATTTTTCATTGTGGCAGATACCGCAAAACTCCCCTTTTGAATGGAGTTCGCTCTTCACAATGTCGTGACTTGGAGAGGTGATTTCACCTTTTCTCGATGAATATTTTGTTCTTCCCGGTTTCATTATATAATTAAAATTATAAGGTGTGTCACCTTCATAGCCCGCAATCGAATGGCAAACATCGCAAGATACACTTTCGTTTGCACGACTGTTTTCTTCAGGTCGAGGCGGCGGTACATCACCCGCTAAAAAAGCAATCGGGGCATGGCAACCGTTACAGCCTGCCTTAACCTCGGCAACTTTTGGATCTCTATCAGCATGGGGCACTGCAAGTTTGAAATACTCTATCTCATCCCAATGGTGTGTGTAAGCCTGAGACATCATCGACTGTTCCCACTGCCTGTAAAAATCAGTATGGCATGCCGCGCCGCAGAACTTTGGTTTTTGAAAGTCGGAATATTTAAAGTCTCCTTCTGTGCTCGCTTTTTGAGCGAAAGAGAATCCCGCTAAAAGAAATAAAAAAACAATTATTTTGCTACCCATACTTCCTCCGATATCATTGTCGGATTTAATATAACAAAAGAGGAGTTCAACATCAATTTATAAGGTAAGAATTTAAAAGAATTCTGTTTATATTTATAAAAAATATCACTCATGATAATTCAGCCTGAGTGTGAGTTTCTATTTCCTTTGTTAAAGAAACATCGTATATTTGATTCAAAGGGCTAAAGGGACGAATATGTGTAAACGAATTATTACCATAATCTCATTACTAATTATTTTGGTTATTCAGGTTACAGCGCAGATTGATTCACTATTCCTTCTTCCGGAAGGGAACGAACAATTCCTGCAATTACCCGAAACAACCTCGGGTCCCCAATTAAACAACTCCATAGCTACGGATGGTGAAACAAATTTTGCTTACTCCTGCTACCTTCCCGAATACAGCAAGGTTTATTTCCTGCTAAAGGATATTGATGGCAACATAATTACTGAAAAACTTTATGCCGTCAATAGTAACATGACAGCGGTACCTTCGGTAAAAATGAACGATGGCGGCAACGGGATACTACTAATCATCGAAACAAATACTTACAACTCAAAAGTTAGAGTTTATCAATTTCATAAATCCGGCTACATTGATCCAATCCCGAAAGAGATGCCTTTCAACCTCAACGGCCCCGGGTTAGTCGGGACAGATATCTCAAATGAGAATTTAATCGCCTTTTCCTGGTTAAAAAAAACCGGAGGCACAAGCAAAGATTCAATATTCACGCAGTTTTATGATTTCGATATGCTACCAAAATCTGACAAGATTTTAGTGAACGGATGGGTTTTGAATCTCAACCAGCTGGAAGTTCGTCATGAGTTTAGAGAGGATGGTACATACATGGTATTTTTACTTCTTGGTGAACCGGGATCTTTTTTCACACCACGAAGGATTGAAAAAGTTTATTATAAAAACTTCAGCTCAGTCTTTATTCCGGAAACCTCTTTCAGACAATATAATTTTCATTCTACAACCGGTTCGGATATATTCCCCGGCGATACAGGGGAGTTCTATACCGTTTCTGCGAATCAACAGGAATCCGGGTCTATAGAATCTTATTTAACTTTGAAACGGTATAATGTTGATGGGACCAAAATTGGGGAACGGCAACTGGAAACAATGATGATTGAGGATATATCAACAAAATATATAAATGAAACATTATATATCCATTTTTCATACATAACAGATAATTTTCCTTATGGTAACAGTACTGTAAGAGCGTTTACCCAAGAACTTGCGGACAAATTCGGTGCCTACACGCCAATTTCCAACATACGGGATTGTAAATCTACGCTGTTTGATGCTAACTATGCAGGAAATTACTACGCGGGAGTTACAATGGGTCCGAAATTCTCGGGGGTTGAACACCAAAGGTTTGAATATATTCAGTATAGTGGCGACTTTCAGGATATTGTTCACCCCCACCCCGGAATAACCCGCCCCAGACAGAATATTTATGCGGCCACAAATTCTGTTTCCGGTTTGGTCAGTGCTATTTGGACAGATGGGCTATTTGGAGAGATTCAACCACATTTCATTTACATTAATGATTTGCCCCCGAATAATCATATCTATAATTTCAATTTTAGTGCAATTTTTAATTATTGCGCACGACTTGATCTTTCATATAACGACAATGACCGCTTTATTGGAGGGTTATATAATAAGGGATATAGCACCGGAATATTTTCATACGACAGGACTGCCGATATTTTGAAGTACCGTTCGATTCAGGCGGGGAATGTTTTCGATATGGAACTTATACCTTCCGGGGGAAATAGCTATACTGCATTATTCGTTTCCGACAGGAATGGTTGGGATCTTTCTTCAACAATTTCATTCGTTAAATTTGATGCATACGCAACCCCTATCAGTCCCATCATAGAAGTTGAAAACAGCCTGGTTGACTCTGCTCACTTTTCCGATCATCCGGTTTGGGCGATTAATCATGAAGATTCACTCTTGATGACGTGGAGTTTTACCGATTATTACCACGAAAAGCAAAAAATTATGTTTCGCTGGTTTACCAAAAATTTTGAGCTACTGGATTCAACCTTGTACGAGCTGGATTACTTCTCCCAAAATTTTATTAAACCGTTAAAATTATATTTTGATAATACCGGTAAGACACAACTACTCGTAAAACTTACTGACGACTGGATATCATGGGAAGGTGAGCTCCAAAAGTGGGAAATCGGATTTAATGGCAACGGATTCGATCTACTGAATATTTCACAAATAAATGGATTTTCGAATGATAAAATTACCGGAATCAAGCCAATTGACGACAACAATTATATGTTTACATTGACGGATCTTGACAATGATGAAAAAAGCCTGATCGTTTATAACAAGTCGGGTGAGATAGTTTCTGAAAGGTACTCAATTTCAGAATTGGTCGAACAACCGGTTGTAAAGAATATAGCATACACCTTCTTTGAAAATGAAATGACACTTTATTTCGAAGGGATGTATGAGCAGGATGGAATTGAAAGTCAGGTGGTATATCAGCAAAAAATTATAATTGAAAATCCGACTTTGTCCGTTGACAACAACAATATTATCGCTTCAGATTTTATTATCCACCGTAACTACCCTAATCCGTTTAATCCATCAACAAATATCTCATTTTTAATTCCGGAAGCCGGGAATGTAAAAATCGAGGTGTTTAATTCGCTTGGTCAATTGGTAGAGGTCTTAATAAGTGGATTTTTTACCGCAGGTGAGCATAACATAAGATTCAATGCCCTAAATTTTGGATCGGGAGTTTATTATTATACTGTAAGTTATAACAATGAAACAAAATCGGGCAAGATGCTATTGTTAAAATAACAGGTTGCCCGAATTAAAATTTACTCTGTGCTTTTCTGTTTACCCGGAAAATTGCCAAATAATGTGGCGTACATAAATTTGTAGATTTCGGTGTTGTCAATTGTGCCTTTCACCAAATCAGAATTTAACCCTGCCCCTTTTGCCAGCACCGCGCCCGAAACATCGTGCAAAGTTGACCATGAAATCAGAAATGGAAGTTCATTCCCGAAGTTATCGGGTAACGCAATGAACGGCTTTGAACCCGGTCCATCAACGCCATCAGCAGGAGCGCCATTCTCCATCTTGAGCGGCAACTCTTTTTCCGGATCCATCAAATGTTTAGGAAGACCCATAATTTCAAATCCGCCTGCTTCACTATCCGCGGCCATAATAAGCATTGTTAGTGGATTTGTACCGATATAATCACGCGCTACTTTGATCGCGTCATCAGATCTTTTTAATGCTTCAATAGTACCCGGCGCGTTATTGTTATTAGCGAAATTATCCGTAGCTTCTTCCTCGGCAACAAGGAAAAATCGTCTGCCCTTTGCGTCGAAAAATCTGAGAGCCGCATCCATCATTTCAGCTATTGTCGGAGTACCTTCTTTGTAGAGGGGTTTATTTTCAATCAGTAATTCTTCTTCAGTTTGATCGTTGAAGGTATTATGTTCACAAAAAACACCCAAAACTTTCTCTTCACTGCCATCGATTGCAAGTAGTTCATCTCGGGTATAGATTACGTTATATCCTTCTGCTTTAGCCCATTCGATAAGATTTTCACCATCTGTCCTTTTCCCGACAGAAAATCGTCCTTGTACACCTTCGGGCAGCATCCATTCTTCCCCGCCGGAAAGCATAAAATCCACCCCCGATTTGACTATTTTTTCTGTAATCTCCTCATAATTTCTGCGTGCTTCACTGCTAGCTACAAAACAACCTGTACCGGGTTCAATCACGCTACCTGTGTTTACGAGACCGGTAAGCAATCCTTCTTCCATCGCTTCTTCCATAATGCTCATTTTTTTGCCGGAAGCAGCAGTAATTTCGGTTGTGCCATCAAGTCCGTAGGAATCCCGAATGACTTTAACGCCGTAAGCATGAATAGTCGCTCCACCGTGAGAGGATGAAGTAAGTGAGTTTTTTGTATGCCCGAGATACACCGCGGTATTGGGCAGCCTGTCCCAGTTGGAAAGTTTATCAGGACCATATTTGAGCATACGCATGGCATGCCAGTTAGTCAGACTTGTACCATCCGGATGAAAAAATATAACACTACCTTTTTTGAACTTTTCGCTTGTGTCGTAAGCGGGTTTTGTGCAGGCTGAAAGAAATATCAATAATAACAATAATGGAATATATCGCATCAAATTTGTCTCCTCTTCTTCAAATTTATACTGTTACCAAAATAAGCATAGTTGGGGAAACATTAAATTACGATATAATTAAATATTGTATCTTATTTCAAAAGAAGCATTTTGCCGGCGTAATGTTCCCCCATGAATGTAACCCGGTAATAGTAAACACCCGATGGGAAATTATCCCCGTTAAAAGGAAGGATATGTTTCCCTTCCATATAAAGCTTTTGTTCAGAAGGTGTCACAATCTCTCCGAGTGAGTTAAATACTTCAAATTTCACATAACCCGGATTAGGGATGGATATTTCAATTTTAGTCGATGGATTAAAAGGATTGGGGTAGTTGCCGGAAATCTCAAATTTTTCAGGAATTTGCCCGCTTTCTGCATCATCATTTTTTTTGTCATCGTCATCCTTATCATCGTAACCGGGTGAAACGACAACATGTTTCGGATAAAATGTCTGTTGAAATAATGCCCGACTTTTAACATCATTCTCATTCAACTCAGCTTCATACACCATAAATATTTCATCGCCATATTGTTCGGTGGAAAACTTACCCATATTTTGGTATGCAGATAACGCGGCAACATCGTATTTCTTAACTTCACCAGTTTCAGTGTCAACGAGATCGAAGATATCAGTCCCCCATTCATCTTTATATGAAAATAAAACGAGGTTGTTTTCAAAAAACCATAGATTATCGAAAGTGGAAATTTCATCTTCTGATTTGAACAATTCTTCATATCCCCACAGTGTGTCCGAGGTATCAAGCATTCGCCATAAAGCAAATTCTCCATGCAGATCAGCGTACCCCGAAAGCAGCTGCACAGCGAGATAGAGTTCACCTTCTTGATTCGTTAGCTTTAGGGGTTTTGTTATTTTCGAACCAGTGTAATCGACCTGAGCAACTACAGAATCTGGTAAAGCCGGACCTTGTCTTATCTTCCTGCTCAGTAATTTATGATTTGATCTTAACGAATCGCTCCATAGCCACACTACCTGAAATTTATCGTTGTATTTACACACTTGATAATTATTAGAAAAATGCACTCCAAACTGGTAATCAGACTCGATGTTAAAAAATTCCTGAATAGTGTTTCCATCCTTATCAAATTCGGCGGAAATAATGGTGCTGGTAGAATCAGAATCACGCTGCTTTTGCAAAAACACGATAAAATCTTCTTCCCCGGAAGGTAAAACGCTCGCATCTGATACTTTATATCCGCCGCTAAAAAGTTGCTCCGATGAGTTAAGTGCTGTTGTGCCTAAATTCCTGGTACGGATATAATAGATGTATGAATCTGTTGTCCACGAAAAAAAGAGACTGCTTAAATGTTTATTGAAAGAATGTTCAATATTATCTTTCATGTAGTCGCTGTAATAGATATTCTTATACTCCGTTCCGTCATCCAGGTATAAATATTGTGGTCTCCGGATTTGAAAATAAACTGAGTGATCAATATGATAATCTGAATCCCAAATTGTGCAATGTTTGGTTTCGAGGTATTTTTCGGTTCCTATCAGATTGATATTTGATCGTTTTAATATTGCCTCCGGTTTGAAAATTTCAGTCAGCGGATTATTTTCGAAATCAAATCTTTGGAGATGCAGGCTTTCATAAGGATTACCATTAATATATTCGCGACCGTTACTAACAAAAAGATATTCATCCGAATCATTCAGAATGGTTTGAATCATAATCGGATTTGGGAAATCTTCCGATATCAGGCTCCAGTAAGTTAGAACATCCAGTGTAGCACTCAGAACACTTAACCCGAATCCCGTGTGGTATCGGAAGAATATATAAAGTTTATTATCTCTGAATTTAATACGAGGTATTTCAAATGCGGCTTCGAGTGTATTTGAGGCTACTTGCACTCCATAGCGGCTCCATCTTTTGATATACATAGGACCTTCGCTATAGTGTGTCGTTACGTGCCAAGCCTCAACGGTGTAGAAATATCCGGGAGGACCAATCGTAATATCACTCCCCCGTACACCATCGAACAGGTTCATTGTATAAAAATCGGAATCAGGATTAAAATTGCTGTCGAAACTTCTCCATCCAGCGCAATCAAATTTATTATACTGATTTCCTTCGGGAAATACGCTGTAATATATAAACGCCATGGAGCTATTATCATCCCGAAACTCGTGCTTGATGTTTAGCAAATCCGTGGTATCAATGTCGGTATCTGAAACAATAATATCAGATTTTGGGGAGAGATCATAATTATAAAATCGGGTCATTAATGTTGCTGTGGTGTCATCATTTTTATTTTTTATCCAGGAGATAGCAATGGTTTTATCATTTGAAATTGCGATATTGAAAAAAAGTGATCCGTTTAATTCGATAGGAAGCTGCTCAAACTCACCCCCGATCTCGCCATTTGTGTTAAATCTGGCGATTTTTATCGATGAGGTAAGTTGATTTTTTTCTCCGATCAGGAGTAAACCAGAACCATCCCCGCATACACCAACTTTGGAGATAACTTCCTCAACATTATCTGAAACCGGAAAAATTTTATAATTAACTTCTTCTCCCCCGGCAGAGTATAATCCCAAATATACAAAACGACTTTCATCAGTAATTATGAATGTTGAAGCCGAATTGAGTGAACTATCGCAAGCAACTGCGGGGAATGATTGCGGCGCTGAATAAGATTTCCCCTGTAAAATAAGCTGTTCATCTTTTTGAGACTCGAGAATAACGCCACTTCCCTGTCCGAATAAAATAGTTGTGAATAGAAAAAATGATAGAATTATTCTTGTAATCATCGCCCTGTTCCATTATTTGCCCTGTGGGTCTAAATATAACATTAATTTGTGAGATTGTAAATCAGGTCAAAAAAAATGCGCCTCGTAAAAAGTAATTCACATTATCTACTATTACTAATGCTTTTAAGGTCCTCCTTCGAAGGAGGTGGATTTCGACTTTAGTCGAAAGACGGAGGATGACTTTTCATTTGAGACAAAAAAAGCGCTCCGAAGAGCGCTGTGAAATTTATAACTTCCTGAATCTGGCGGTGAAATGCCGAAGCATCGGCGCTTCGTAGGTTATCTCATAACCATTAAGTTTTTCACGATTCTTGAATACTTCTATCGCTACTTCAGCAACATAATCAATATGACTCTGCGTATAAACCCTGCGTGGAATGGCCATTCTTACCAGTTCCATCGGTGGCGGGATAAGCGCGCCCGTTTTTTTGTCATATTTGCCAAACATAACGCTGCCAATCTCTACAGCACGCACACCTCCTTCAAGGTAGAGTTCGCAAGTTATTGCCTGACCCGGATATTTATCGGGTGTTACATTTGGCAGAAATCGTTTGGCGTCAATATAAATCGCGTGTCCGCCTGGTGGTTCAATTATCGGGATGCCGGCATCGAGTAATTTCTCGCCGAGATACTCCGTACTTCTGATACGATATTCGAGATAATGCTCATCGACCACTTCTTCCAGTCCCTGAGCAACAGCCTCAAGATCACGCCCGGCAAGTCCGCCATAAGTAGGGAATCCTTCAGTAACAATCAATAGATTACGGCACTGCATAGCAAGGTTTTCATCGTTTAGTGATAAAAACCCGCCGATGTTCACAAGCGCGTCTTTTTTGGCACTCATTGTCGCGCCATCCGCGTATGAGAACATTTCCTGCGCAATCTCAAGAATCGATTTATCATCGTATCCGGCTTCCCGTTTTTTGATAAAGTACGCGTTTTCCGCAAAACGGCAAGCGTCAATGATAAGCGGCAGATCATACTTGATACATACATTTTTAACTTCCCGAACGTTTTTCATCGATACGGGTTGACCGCCACCGGAGTTATTTGTCACAGTAAGCATTACGCAGGGAATGTTTTCCACTCCCTTCTCCTCAATAAATTTTACAAGGGCGTCAACATCCATATCACCTTTAAAATCCGCCCTTATTTCGGGATGTTTTCCTGTTTCGTTAAGCAGATCAAATGCCTCGGCACCACTAAATTCTATGTTCGCGCGGGTTGTATCAAAATGGGTATTGTTAGGAATGTATTTCCCTTCGCCACCAAGAATTGAGAACAATATTTTTTCGGCAGCTCTACCCTGGTGAGTGGGTATTACAAATTCGTCTCCGGTAATTTTTTTAACCATCGATTCAAATCTGTAGAAACTTTTTGAACCGGCATAAGATTCATCACCCTCCATAATTCCGGCCCATTGTTTGGCGCTCATTGCAGAAGTGCCGCTATCTGTAAGGAGATCAATCAATACGTCATCGGCATGAATCAGGAACGGATTATAACCTGCGGCTTTTAGTATCACTTCTCTTTCTTCACGAGTAGTAAATCGGATTGGCTCAACCGATTTAATTCTGAATGGTTCTATAATTGTTTTCATAACCTCTCCGGTTAATGTTTTACAGCAAAATAAATTTTAATATATTCGATTAGGGAATTTCTTTTATCTCATACTCCCCTGAATAACGATTTTCACAAAGCAAAATAATTAAATTAGAGCTGATTTTTTAATGGATTCCAACAGTAACGGACGGTTAGAGAATTTAAATTCACAAGAACTTGAAGAATTCGAGTCTTCCGGACTGGAAAAGTTAATCGGAATATTCGTTGAACCGGTAAGAATATTCAAATCAATAAAACAGTTTGGCTCCAATATTTACGATTGGCTCTTCCCCATTCTATTTTTTCTCATCACATTGCTATTGGCTGATCTTATGGTAACAGCAATTCCCTCTATCCGGTTTAGCATGCTCGAAAAACAGGCCACTGAAATAAGAGAAAAGTTTGCCCCTTTGATTGCCGATGGTACATTAACCGAAGAAGCGGTTAATGAAGAGATTGAAACCCTGAAAAAACATTACGCTGATGGTCTCACATCTACCAAATTGACAGAAGCTTTTTACATTACGGTAATCGAATTATTCAAATTTCTCGTTATTTTTTTATTTTTCCATTTTTTGATCAAATACTTGCATCACGGCGAAATTAAATTCAGGGATTCCCTGACCGCATTGGGTCTGCCACTCTATATTAAGGCGTTCGGGAATGTATTTCTGATAATAGCCGGATTGATCACATCTACATATCTCAGTGATATGAGTATTGCTACACTTGCCGGAATAAGTAATGATTCGATCTTCGGATTTTTACTCCATAAATCTGATCTTTTCAGTATATGGTATTTTCTTTTGGTGGCATTCGGGTTCATTGTAATGCACCGTTTGAGTAATAAGTATAAAGTTATCGTGGTGATTTTTTCAGCTTGGATATCGAGCGGATTATTTTTCTTCTGGTTGGTAAAATTGTTTGGTTATTCCGGTCCAAATAATTTATAATACTGATTGCGGATCAACATCAATACTTACCCTTACATCTCTGAACCGTGATTTATCCCTGAAATTTATGTACGATTCCAATACAGCCTCACGAAGTAATCTTCCCGATGGATCAATGTTTCTGAAACTTTTAATGACAATCTGATATCTGTAGAAACCTTTTATTCTTTCGATAGGCGCGGGATTGGGAGGGGCGATCTGCAAACCTTTTCCGATTTTTTCCAGAGTATCGTATATACTTTTAAGGGCTCCTGCGGCATTCTCAAGTTTTTCATCCTTAGCCTCAATTACACACAAACGGGTAAATGGTGGATAACCACTTTGTTTTCGCAGATTTATTTCCCTCTCATAAAAGCCTTCATAATCACTTTTTAGTACCTGCTGCAGCACAAAGTGATTTTTATCTCTTGTCTGAATCAGTACAAGTCCCGGTTTTTCACTTCTTCCCGCCCTGCCCGATACCTGAGTAAGGAGTTGAAATGTTCTTTCATCCGCTCTGAAATCAGGCATCCAGAGGGAAGTCTCCGCACTAACAACACCAACAAGAGTAACATGGGAAAAATCGAGTCCCTTCGAAACCATTTGCGTTCCAACCAGGATCTTGGTTTCCCCATTCCTGAATGAGTTAAAAATCTTGCCAAGTTTTCCTTTTTTATTTATCGCGTCAGAATCTACGCGTTCCATGGCAATATCAGGGAAATAATAATCCAGCTCATCCTCGACTCGCTGCGTACCCGTTCCGAAAAATTTTAACGCGATTGATCCACAATTTGAACATCCCTTAGGTACTTTTTTTATTACCCCGCAATAGTGGCACTGTAATATATTTTTATGCAGATGATGTACCAGCGCAACTGAACAGTTAGGACACATTTCAATTTCACCACAGTCCTCGCAATAAATCTGGGTAGCAAAACCACGTCGGTTTTGAAGGATTATCACCCCCTCATCTTTTTTGAGGCGGTCATGAACAGCATCGAGAAAATCACGGGAAAAGATGTTTTCCATTCTTTTTTTTCGCTGCTCGAGGGTTACATCGATTAATTTTATTTCAGGAAGTTTGGCGTTATCAATTCTTTTATCAAGTCGAAGCAGTTTGTATTTCCCAGAATCAGCGTTATATCTGCTCTCAACCGAAGGTGTGGCAGAGCCCAGAAGTACCGGAAAACTCTCAAGGTTACCTTTCATGATTGCCGCGTCACGCGCATTATATTTGGGCACAATCTCATTCTGTTTATAGCTGGAATCATGCTCTTCATCAACGACAATCAGACCTATATTTTTAAGTGGAGAGAATAACGCCGAACGTGCGCCAATAACCACACTATACTTACCTTTGACAATATTTCGCCAGGTATCATAACGTTCGCCGAGTGAAAGCCTGCTATGCATCACAGCCACTTTTTCGCCAAAAGCGTTTATAAACCGACCTGTAATTTGTGGTGTGAGCGCGATCTCCGGTACGAGTATAATTACGTTCTTACCACGTTTGAGAACTTTTTTCGTTAATTCAATGTAAACCTGAGTTTTTCCGCTTCCGGTAACCCCCTGAAGCAAATAGGTTTTGAAACTTTCATCTTTGATCGAATTAGAAACCTCATCAACAACCTGTTGCTGATCAGTGGTAAGATTAACATCTTTATGTTCTTCGGCAAACTCCTCTGTTGGGGTTCTTTGAACTTCTTTTTCGGATAATTTCAACACCCCTTTTTTCGCAAGAGTATTTATCGGAGAGTCGCTCAATCCAAGTTTCTTTTTTAGTACCGCGACCGCTTCACCTTTTTCCTGCTTCGATATCAGCTCAAGTAATACATGAACTTGTTTATCATTCTTTCCCTCCAAATCAGGAAGCAGTTCAAATATTTCAGTTTCGGGTAAATTCAATTCTACATATTTTTCTGTTTTAACACCTACCCTGGCACCACCAAGTTCGTTAAGGACTGAAATTATGCCTTCACTTTCCAAACTGTTAACCGCCGAATAAATATTTTTCTTTCCGACAAGCTTTTGCAGACGTGTAAACTGAACAACCGGGTTTTCTTCAAGTATTCGCAGGATTTTGAATCGCAAGGTTTTATTGTTTTTATCAGAGGAAAGTAATTCATTAACAACTTCAGGGTCCGAAACAATCTTCTTTTTAGTCTCTATATCAGTTCCGTATGGCACAATATTTTTTAATGCCTCACCCAAAGAACTGATATAGTACTCGGCAAGCCATTCATAAAATTTTAATGCATCCTCGTCGAACACAGGATATGAATCGAGCACATCCTTGATATCTTTAACATTTTCAACATCCGTGCTGCTGCCAAGTGAGATCACAAATCCGGTTCTGTATCTTCTACCAAAAGGCACAACCACTCGTTTGCCCACTGAAACTTCTTCACTTAGTGTAACCGGGATATTATATGTAAACGCATTCCTGAATGCTGCAGGAAATACAACCTGTGCATACATAGTTATAACACCGAACTTTCCAGAAGGGTTAATGTTCTGTTGTTTACATTTAATTCGGCTTTTATTCCAAATGGAAGTGTAAACTTATTCGTAACATGCCCGAATGACAAACCATACAAAGTTGGTACGTTAAATTTTTGAAGTCTGTCAAAAAGCACTTCGTGCAGTGAAAACGATTTCTGTTTATCCTCTTCATCATCAAGATCGCAATTCTTAAATATTCCGAGGGCAAAACCTCTAATTCCATCAAACTTTCCTGCAAGCTCCATTTGGGTTAACATTCTATCGATTCGATAAGGGTCTTCACCTATTTCTTCGAGGAATAATATTTTATCTTTCAGATCAATATCGTATGACGTACCAACCATCGACGCAACAATACTGAGGTTTCCTCCGACGAGAACTCCTTCAGCCGTGCCGCTGTTGATTACTGTAAATTGATATTCCGGGTCTTCGGAAGTATAGGCCTCTTCATGCGATTCAAGAATAACCGGTTCATTGGTATTCATCAAGACATCTTCCATAATTCGCACAGAATAATCATTGAATGTGGAAATCCCCACAGGCCCATGAAAACATACTAGTCCGGTTTTGGCATAAATGGCATAAAGAAGAGAGGTAATATCACTATACCCTATAAGTATCTTAGGATTCTTTTTGACTATATCGTAATTGATATAATCAAGCATTCTCGCGCAGCCGTATCCGCCTCTTACCGCGAAAATGACGTCAACATTATCATTTGCGAACATATGGTTAATATCTTCTGCACGCTCTTTATCGGTACCACCGAGATATCCATTCCTGTGAGATATCCTGTCTGTATAATAAACCTTTAATCCCATACCTTCCAGATTTTCTCTGGTTTCTTTGAGGTGGTCTTCTTTTAGATATCCGGCCGGAGCTACAACACCAACCGTGTCTCCTTTTTTCAGTTTTTTTGGTTTAATTGTCTCGGACATACCTGATAAGGTCAGAGAAAAAGCGTTCGTCCGGGACGCAATTATTGAAGTTGAGAGTAAAGAACCGGAAATAATAAATTTTCTTCTATTCATTTTGTACAGCCGTTGCAGGAAAGTGAAAGGAAATATTGCGTAAATGAAAATTTAGTTATATTTTTTACCTTATCAAAATTTATATACGCACAAACGAAAGGGAGTATAAATGAAACAACTAAGTTATGTAATTTCAATATTGCTAGTAGCCTCAATGGTATTATTTGCGGGTGATTCACAAAAATATGGTAAAGAGATTACATTAAAAGAAACCACGAAAATTTCTACCATATTGGAAAAACCTGATTCCTATGATGGTAAAAAAGTTTTGGTTGAAGGCACCGTGATTGGTGTTTGCGAAACTCGTGGCTGCTGGATTGAACTTTCAGGCGATCAGCCTTACGAAAAAATAAAAGTAAAAGTTAACGATGGCGAAATTGTTTTCCCGATGGAAGCAAAAGGTAAAAAAGCTGTTGTTGAAGGCGAAGTTTATTCAATAGTACCTGAAGTACAGAGCGAATGCGGAAGCCACAAAGAAGGTGAAAAATCTTCTTGTTCAGAGGAAGAAAAATCAACTGAAGAAGGCTGCTGCTCCTCAGGTGACAAAAAAGTATCAAAGATTTACATGATTAAAGGTCTTGGTGCTGTAATTGAATAACAATATTTGAATCCATGATTTTTCAGACTGTCATTTTATTTTTGGAGTGGCAGTCTTTTTTATTTTAAAGGGTGACTATGAAAGTAAGAAAAACTGTCAGGGGTCTGCATCGCGATTTTGGATACTTCTTCGCGTTTTTAGTGATAATTTATTCTGTTTCCGGCATTGCTGTTAATCATGTAAACGACTGGAACCCCAACTATATTATTGAGAAAGTTAGAAAGGATTTTACACCTTATACAGATTCCACTCTGGTTCAGGAGGAGATTGCGGCTTATATCGCTGACCAACTCGGGATAAAAGACTCGTTAAATAGCTTATTTCTCGCGTCGGAAGATGAAATTGACCTCTTTTTTCAGAAAGTTACTGTAACCGCGAATTTCAGAGAAGGTAAAGCGCTTGTGGAGACTGTTACAAGCAGACCGGTTATCAGACTTACAAACTTCCTGCACTTGAATGTACCGAAGAAACTCTGGACGTGGATTGCCGACTTTTTTGCGCTGGTACTGATTTATCTTGCAATTTCAGGGCTTTTTATGCTGAAAGGTAAAAACGGCTTTAAAGGTCGGGGGAAATGGTTTTTTATCGGAGGTGTTCTTTTACCAATAATTATTATTATATTATACTATTAGATACCGCCTTTAAGGGGTAATCGCTAGAGAGAAATTCCCGGACTTCATGTAAGTCCGGGAATTCATTAAACTTCTAATTGAACAAACTATCTTCCAACCCTGTGTTGACTTCCAGACTTTTAGTTTCCATTTTAATAGCCTGTGGTCCCATCTGAATTGTGATAGTATGCGGGAATTTCACACCGCTTACTTCTTTATAATCTGTTATCATTGAAGACTGAGTAAAACTACCCTGGGGTGTTTCAACCGTGCTGGAGTTTTTAACCGCCAACCCTGATTCTACATCGAAATAATATGTAGTTACTTTTCCACCTGGTAATGTAAATGCTATCCTGTAGGCATCCTTGCCTTCAACCGATTCCATACCTGTAAGTTCAGCAGTAAAATTATATTTTTCAGGTTTGAACATAAAGAAAGCGTCGGATGTTACTTTTTTCTCGGCAAGTTCGTCACCTTCATAAACCGAACTCTGCCCCATACCTTCTTTACGACCTTTCTCACCATCAAAAACATCAAGCTGAGTCATACCCATAACAAGCACTTCACTTTTTTCTTTGTTAGGCGCTTTATAATATCGCGAAGCTTCAATCTGCATATTACCGCCCATACTTCCGGTCATCTTTTGTGTAAAATCATTTATCGCGAAGATTTTTTCTTTCCCGCCAATTGCCTCTGCATACTTATCAATAACAGCAGCTGCGGTTAAACCTTCAGGTATCGCCATTGCGGCAGGGTCAACTTCGCTACCGTAAATATCATAATATTTGATTTTACCGCTGAGACTGAACTTTTTTAGGTTATCAGCTACTTCATCACCGTTACCAATAACAAGAATATATGCTTTATCAGGTTTGATATACTTCTTAGCCATAGCCTGAACATCTTCAACAGTTACCGCTTCAAGATTTTTCAGGTAATTTTTATAATAATCTTTCGGCAGATCATATTTATCGATATTTATCGCAAATCTGGCGATAGTCTGCGGTCTTTCCAGAGAGCGGGAGAAAGAGCCCATCAAATATGCTATTGTCGCATCCAGTTCATCCTGAGAAACAGGTTCGGTTACCATTTTTTCCATCTCGTACAAAAATTCGGTAACCGCGCTATCTGTAACACTATTGCGCGCTTCACAGCTGGCATCGAAAGAAGCAATCAGTTCATCAGTTGACAATGATGATCTCGCGCCGTATGTAAATCCTTTATCCTCTCTCAGGTTCTGGTTAAAACGTGAAGAGAAGCTGCCACCTATAATGGAATTCATTACAGAAGCTTTGATCACATCTTCACTATTTTTCTGTAAGTCAACAGGATATGTAACGTGAATTACAGATTGTACCGCCGCAGCACGATCAACAAGCGCTACTTTATTTACTATAGGAGCCTTGGGGGTAGTAAATTCATGTGATGGTACTTCCGCGGCCTTCCAGTCACCGAAATACTCTTCAACAAGATCTTCCGCCTCACTAACACTTACATCACCAACAATTGCAATGTAACCCACGTTGGGTCTGAAGTAAGTTTCATAATATTTCTGACAATCTTCCAATGTAACAGATTCAACAGTTCCTTCTGTAATCTGTTCGCCATAAGGATGATCAAG
>BQMY01000089.1 GCA_022181065.1 Melioribacteraceae bacterium
ACTTATACTGGCAAACCCTTAAAAGCTTAATAGTGCGCTGTCTAATGGGACGCTACACTAGCAGAAGCTATCCCGGAAAAGCATATATTTGTCTCCTCTCTCTTTACTCCTCTCAACAGGTCTTCCAGAACACCGGTAAAACTTAGCACTGCATTTAACGGACTCCTGATTTCATGCGACATTTGCGCTAAAAATTCAGTTTTTAATCTGTCGGCATCCTCCGCGCGTTCTTTTGCCAGAAGAAGATCATTTTCAACTTTTTTAATATATGTGATATCAAAGAGATATCCTCGCATGTCTGTAAGATTTCCATTCTCATCAAAAATCCCATGTACATTTTCGATTATATTGACAACTTCACCATCTGATCTTATCATGTCAATTTCATAATGGCTCACATCCCGTTCAGAAATGATCTTCTGTAATAATTTTGCTCTGTCTTCGGGATCTTTATAAAAATTGGTTGCATGATAAAGCTGTAGTTCCTTCAGAGACTTGTATCCAAGAATTTTCAGAAATGACGGATTACAATCTAAAACCTTCCCCTCAACAGATGAAAGAAAGTCACCGGTCAAATCTTTCATGAAAAATTCACGATACCGTTCTTCACTTTTTTTCAGAGCTGCTTCAACCTCTTTTCGTGCAGTAATATCATTGATAATTCCGAATATCCGTTCCTTTTCCTTGTCGTACACAGCATTGGAGTGGACAAATCTAATTTCGCCATCAGGGCGGCGCAACTTGAATTCCAGATCATACGGTTTCCCTTCAACAATCAAATCGTACAGAGCTTTATCAAGTTTAGGTCTGAACTCTTCAAGCGGCATTTTCTGGATCAGGGAAAGGTTAAATTCACTCTCAGTAACACCATAGATGTGTCTTGCTCCCGGAGAACCAATGATTGTTTTTGTTTTAAGATCAATTTCCCAGTTACCAAATCCACCCAATATCTCAGCCTTCCGTAAACGGCTCTCACTATGTTTAAGTGCGTCCCTAAGTGTGTAATCACTGGTGACGTCCGAGAAAACCAGCACAACTCCTGATATCACTCCATCTTTATTTAAAATTGGTGAAGCACTATCCGCAATCTGGTATTCTTTTCCCTCATTTGAACGTAAAATAGTATTGTTTGCCAGATTTACCTTCTTTCCTTCTTTCAATACCTTCGATACAGGGTCTACCAGTTGTTCTCTATTTGCAGGATTGTAAATTTTAAATATCTCCGTGACAGGTTTACCCTTCGCCTCACTGATATTATAACCGCATAATCTTTCAGCCACCGGATTCATGAGGATAACATTACCATTAAGGTCTGTCGAGAGAACCCCATCTCCAATAGAAAGTAAAGTAGTTCTCAACTCTTCATTTTTCTTCTCAATTTTCTTATGTAATAATGATTGCTGTATAGCAATTGCGACAAGGTTTGCCAGCGCTCTTGAAAGCTCAAGTTGATTTTCGGTGCATGTTTGAATTTCATGCAAAGAAGCAATAATAAACACTCCAAGCGTTTCTTCAGCTGTAAAAATTGGAATATACCAGATTGAACGTAATGCGCGGTTCTCAATAATTATCTTTTCAACAGGAGTTAACTCCTCAACTTTACTATCGTGCACGTGCACTATCTCTTTTGATTTGATGGCCTTTAAGATATGAATATGTCCATCAAGTTTTGACCATCTGAAATCCTCAGGGAAATTTGGATCAAGAGGCGGAATCATCCCTCCCATATAGAGATAGTCTTCTTCTAAAAGATAAATTGCAGCTGTATCAATATTGGTAAGTTGTGCTATCTTATCTGTGGCTTCCTGCATCAATGTGCCAAGTTCAGCAGATGAACCAAGATTTATAGCGGCTTCCAGGAGGATACGAAACTCATCACTTTCTATGTTAGCAACTGAACTTCCAACCTCATTTTGCAGATTCTCAACAATTTGAAGTTTGTCTCTAAGTAACCTGTTTTCCAGGATTAATTCTTCTTTGGATTTAGAATTATCTGAAACCATTACACTCCAGAAAAATTGAACAGAGTTTTTTAACCATACGTATCTTAAACTTTACAAGTTGCAACTTGGTTCTTAATTATCGCAAAGATTTCTAATTATTTAAGTTTTCAGTTTAATAAAAACATACAAAATAAAGAATGCAAGGCTATAATAATACAATATACTCTATTTTAAGTTTAAATGTAATGGGGGGGGAGACTAAATGGTTATTTTTTTTAATGGAATGAGAAACCTGCCCTCGCAAGGGCAGGGTTAAAAATGATCAACCTTTGGCAATCTTTTCGAGAATGCCTTTGGTAAGATTCCAGAAATGTTCAATATCCGCAATTTTAAGCATTTCATCAGGAGAGTGAGCACCCTGTATTGTCGGTCCGTATGAAATCATATCCATACCCGGATAACGATCACCGAGTATTCCACATTCCAGACCGGCGTGAATAGCTTTTATTTCTGCTTCGTTCCCGCGCATACCTTTGAATACTTCTTTCGAGACTTTAAGAAGATTGGAATCCATATTCGGCTGCCAGCCGGGATATCCGTCACCAATCATGATTTCATCGGCACCGGATAGCTTGAATATCGCGGCTACCGAGTCGGATAAATACATCTTCGCGGATTCGATTGAACTGCGCTGTGATGTGCCGATACGCAATCTTCCGTTCTCTTCATTTATGGTAGCCAGATTAGTTGAGGTTTCAACCAATCCTTCAATATCAGGACTCATAGCCATAATACCATTCGGCATCGCGTATAGAACGTTGATGATAGTATCAGTGAAGTTTTTGGTATAAACTTCAGAGTATGACGCTTCAACTTTGGTGACTTTAACTTTTACACCACCATCATTTACTTTGTACTCAAGAAGGACTTCAGTTGTAGTTTCTTCAGCAACTTTTTCCATTGCAGGTATATTCGCTGCGTCAACGTATGCGATAACTTCTGCTTCACGTGGAATAGCGTTACGTTTGGAACCACCATTTATCTGCGCGATATAATATTCAATTCCGTCAATTTTTTTCAGGTATCTTGCAAGAATCTGCAATGCGTTTCCTCTACCTGCGGCTACATCAAGACCACTGTGACCACCTTTTAGTCCGTCAACCATAATTTCAACAGGAACTAATCCGGCAGCTGTTTTTTGTTTCGCAATATTGTAAAAACCGTTTGTATCCTGACCACCTGAGCACCCTACATAAAAAGCGCCATCTTCTTCAGAATCCATATTGAGCAAAATACGTCCCTCAACAAAACCGGGCTGAAGATTATTAGCTCCGGTCAATCCGGTTTCTTCATCAACAGTTAGAAGAAGCTCAAGAGGACCATGCACAAAGCTGTCATCATCAACTGTTGCCAAGGCTGCTGCAACACCAATACCGTTATCAGCACCAAGCGTAGTTCCTTCGGCTGTTATCCATTCGCCGTCAATTTTAAGTTTTATCGGATCGTTGTCAAAATCATGTTCTGTGCCTTTATTTTTTTCACAAACCATATCAACATGACCCTGAAGTACAACACCAGGAGCGTTTTCATAACCTTTTGTTGCCGGAACTTTTATCACAATGTTATGAACATCATCTTCCTTGAATTCAAGGTTTCTCTCTTTTGCGAAATTTCTTACGTATTCAACTGCTTTTTCTTCTTTTTTTGAAGGACGCGGAACTTGAGTAAGTTCATAAAATCTTTGCCAGACAATTTCCGGTTTTAATCCTTCAATAATATTTGCAGACATATTTGCTCCTGCTTTAATGAATTAAATCAACTATGACGAATATTAAGTATATCGCCGTCTTTTACTATATATTCTTTACCTTCTAGTCTCCAAACACCTGCTTCTTTACATTTAGCGAAAGAGCCGTATTGGATGTAATCATCGTAACTGGTAACTTCAGCACGAATAAATCTGTTATAGAAATCTGTATGAATTACCCCGGCGGAATCCTGCGCGGTATAATTTTTCTTGATAGTCCATGCCCGGCATTCATCCTCACCTACCGTGAAGAAAGACTGCAATCCCAGTACTTTGTATGAAGTACCAAGTATTTTTGCCAACGCCGATTCACTTATGCCATAGTCATCCATAAATGTGGCTCTATCGTCTTCATCAAGCATCGAAAGTTCGTATTCAATTTTGGCGAAAAACGGAATTACTTCGGTATCGGAGTCCTCACCCAAACCGTTTTTTACCTCTTCAATAATAGAATCTACTTTATCGAACGAATCTTCATCGAAGTTAATTCCAATCATTAGCGGTTTGATGGTCAATAACTGATAACCACTTAAAGTTCTTAACTCATTTTCATCCAGTTCAAGTGTACGAAGGGGTTTTTCGCTTTCGAGGTGTTCCATACATTTTTCAAGAATGGGAAGTTCTTTCATCAACTTTTCATCTTTCGTTTTCATCGCGTCTTTTCGAACCTTCTCGATACGATTTTCGAAAAACTCCAGGTCGGAAAGGAGAAATTCAGTTTCGAGAAATAACACATCACTCAGCGGATCAATATGATTCATCGGATGCAGCACCGAATCATCCCGAAATTGCCGAATTACATAAAAAAGTGAATCATTATTTCTAACACTATTAAGAAAATTTGTGGTGATCTTTAATTTTCCATCATCCGATTTGCGTAAACCCGGTATATCAAAAACTTCAATTGTTGCATTAATTTTTTTCTTGGGGTTGAACATCTCAGTCAGTTTATCAAGCCTCGCATCCGGCACCTTAACTACTTCAATTGTTGCCTCATCCTTCATCGAAGCGGCGGGGTCTTCTTCAATTCCGGCAAGTGTGTTAAAAAGCGTTGTTTTGCCTGAATATTGCAAACCTATTAATCCTATTTGCATTTATTTCCATTTAATAGTTGAAAAAATATTTAAGTTATAAATATAAAAATATTTTTGCAGGAATACTCGCAGAACCGAATATTAAAGCAATTGCGCATAAGCAAATATTCAATAATTGGACGTTTGGAACCTGTCGTTGTTTTAACCTGATACAACTTGAATAATAACAGCGGCATTGAATTTGATTTTTCAGGTAAAATATTTTTTAATCACTGCTGACATTACTCTCATTTTATTGATTATAATTTTGACCAATACTATTTTGAAGTTGATATTCCACATTTCAGGATGTTAAAATCCTAAAAAAATACTTTTGGAGTTCAGGAATATGGCAGTACCATAAGTCCTCCTTTTGAAGGAGGTGGATTCCGACAAAAGTCGGAAGACGGAGGATGACAGTTTCGAAGTAAAATAAAACTAAAATAAAGTTTTTCAACATTCTCAAATCACGAATAACATTACACTATAGCAGCAATAACCGGAACCCGATATGTTAAATTTTATATTCAAACCTTTTAACGAAATGACTGATGAAGATTATCAACTGGTTGGTTTTAAATCCGGACTTGAAATCCATCAGCTTCTTCTCACCGAAAAAAAATTGTTCTGCCGATGCCCCGCCGGGAAATACAATTTCGAGTATAATGCCGAAATATTAAGGCATATGCGTCCTACTCTCTCCGAGTTGGGTGAATACGATGGTACAGCATTGATGGAATTCAAAACGAAGAAGGATATCGTTTACAGAATCAATCGGGAATCGGTATGTACTTATGAAATGGATGATACTCCACCGTTTTTGATAAACGAACAGGCACTTGATATTGCGCTAGAAACCGCGATGTTGTTTAACTCCAATATCGTCGATGAACTTCATATAGCCAGAAAACAATACCTCGATGGGAGTATCCCCACAGGATTTCAGAGAACCGCAATATTTTCATTAAATGGTGAAATACCATACAAGGATAGAAAAATATCGATCATCCAGCAATCTATCGAGGAAGACTCATGTCGTGAGGTTAGCGATATCGGGCACACCAGAATTTACATCACAGACCGACTCGGGATGCCATTGATTGAAACCGTAACCGGTCCTGACATGAAAACACCTCGGGAAGTAGCAGAAGTTGCCCGTATTTGCGCCCGGGTTGTCAGAAGCACCAACAAGGTTCGCAGAGGTATGGGTGCCGCTCGTGAGGATGTAAATGTTTCTGTGGAAGGTGGTACCCGTGTTGAGATTAAAGGTGTACCGAAAATATCCACAATTCCGCTTCTCACTTATAATGAAGCAAAAAGACAGTGGAATCTGCTAAGATTAAGAGAAGAACTTAAAGACAGAGGTATTACTCCCGAAACATTCAAGGCAGAATCTGCTGATGTAACCACATTGTTAAAACGCCCTCATTATCTGCCGCTTAAAACGGCGATTTATGATGGTCAGAGAGTTATGTGCGTTAATCTGCATGGATTCAAAGACCTGCTCCACTGGGAAACTCAAACCGATACTTACTTCTCCAAGGAAATATCAGACCGGGTGAGAGTAATTGCCTGTCTTACAACGCTTCCTAATATTGTGCATTCCGATAGTAAAAGTGATACTCTTACTTCAGCAGAGTGGGCACTCATAAAAAAACATATGAACGCAAACGAAAGCGATACACTGGTACTCGTTTGGGGTTCCGAAATGGATACTGATACTGCTGTGAAAGAAATTACTATTCGCGCGAAAGAAGCAACAATCGGCATTCCTTCCGAAACGCGACAGGCACTCGATGACGGCACAAACGGATTTGAAAGGATTTTACCCGGTGCTGACAGAATGTACCCGGATACAGATCTGCCTCCAAAACAAATCACCGCGGAAAGACTGGAAAAAATAAAAAAACAATTACCCGAACCAATCTGGGAAAGAGAAAACTGGTACCGCGAACTAAAAATTCCACCTGATACAATCGAAGAATTATCAATACATCCTCTTGCCGCGGTGTTTAAGGAAGCCGTTGAAAAGATGAAGATTGATCCCGTGCTTGCTGCGGTGGTTACTATACAGTGGACAAAAAAACTGAAAAAGGCGGGATACGATATCTCTCTCATAACTGACTACATGATGCGGGAAATATTTGAATGTTATTCCAGCGGAATAATATCGCGTGAAGGTATCTATCTCGCGCTTAAAAAATCTGTTGAACTTGGGAAGTTTTATGCTGAGTTGCTACCCAAACCACTCACACGTTCAGAGTTGAAATCTATAATCAAACGTGAAAAAGCATATCTGAATGATATGCCATTGTATGATAAATCAAATTATAACAAGCTTTTAACAGGCAGGGTGATGGATGCAGTAAGAGGCAGAATTGAGTTTGAAAAAATTTCCCAGATATTGGATGAACATGATAAGGAGGCAAAAAATGGAAAATAATAACGCTTACAAAGGGTACAGAGGCGCCGCTTTATCAGTTCTTAAAAATTTTAAAGCACCGGTGTGGAGTGATGTAGATCTGATCACGCCGAAGGGCACTTACAGCGGTATAATACTTCCCCGCTCCGAGAAGGCTGACGATCTCCACATCGTTCTAAAAATGCCAATTGGTTATAATATTGGAATACTTGCCGAGGCTGTTACAGATATAAAGGTCAAAGGTCAGAAAGAAGCAATATATAAAATTCCGGAAAAAGCATTCCCGGTTGACCCGAATAAACCGAATATCAAACTACTAGGTACAGGCGGTACGATTGCATCACGACTAGACTATCGAACCGGTGCGGTAATTCCCGCATTCTCACCAGGCGAACTTTATGGCTCCGTTCCCGAACTGGCTGATTATTGTAACCTCGATACCGAAAAACTTTATGGTGTATTCAGTGAAAATATGGGTCCGGAACAATGGATAGGTACGGCAAAAGCGATCGGACGCGAAATTGACAAAGGGGTTCAGGGAATTGTTATTGGTCATGGAACTGATGTTATGCACCACACAGCAGCCGTGCTCTCTTTTATGGTTCAGGATTCGCCCATCCCGATTGTGATGGTTGGATCGCAGCGCTCCAGTGACCGTCCTTCTTCCGATGCTGCTCTCAATCTTATTCACGCGGTTAAAACTGCCGCTGAAAGTGATATTGCCGAAACTATGGTGTGTATGTTCGGACCCACATCAGATGAGTACGGGTTATTACACCGCGGAACACGAGTAAGAAAAATGCACTCAAGTTACAGAAGTACTTTCAGAACTATTGGTGATATCCCCCTCGCGAAAGTGGACAGAAATGAAATCACCCCTTTCAGCGATAATTATAAAAAACGCAGAAAAGACAGAAACGTTACTATCAACCCTGTATTCGAAGAAAAAGTCAGTATGGTTTACTACTACCCCAACATGCAGCCTGATATTATCGACTCACTCATCGATAACGGCTACAAGGGAATAGTAATCGCGGGAACGGGACTCGGACACGTAAATAAACCTGTTTATCCGGCACTAAAACGCGCTCAGGAAAAGGGTGTCGCTGTTTACATGACAGTACAAACGCTTTGGGGTTATGTACAGATGTACGTTTATGATACAGGAAGGGACATGATGGAACTTGGTGTAGTTCCCCTTGCAAATATGCTCCCTGAGGTGGCTTATGTTAAACTTGGCTGGGCTTTGGGGCAGACTCACGATTTGGATAAGGTAAAAGAAATTATGCTAACACCGATTGCCGGTGAAATAACCGAACGTGAACCTAGCAACGGTTACCTGATCTTCCAGGGTGGAATTCCCGAAGTTGAGGAGTTTATCAGCAAGTACAGAAAGTAGATAAAAACAGTGAGATAAGAAAACTGGATGGGGCGACTAAAAAGGGAGTCAGTCCCTTGCAAAAACATCTATGTCATTATCCCCCTGTAAAATCGGAAGGCATTCAGTTTTGTTTTTCGTTTTTTTTACTTAAAATTTACAATCATAGATTAACGACCATAATAGGTGGGTGAGGTACTCGAACCCCCGGAAAAAGCACGATATTAAACGAACCCATCCTATCCGCCTGGGGCGGACTTCCCTTTGACAAAGGGAAGGACTTTTGACCGTTGGCAAATCTGCTCGTTTTAAAAGTCCTCCTTCGAATGAGGTGGATTTCGACGATAGTCGAAAGACGGAGGATGATTCATTGGGTACTTAGACTTTTTGGTCAGCCCCGACATAAACAACGTCATTTCCGTGAATCCGTGAGCTAAAAAATCCTCAAGGCCTTCAATTTAGATTCATATTCGCTATTTAGCTTTTCCCATTCCATCTTGAACCAGGGGGTGTAATTTTGAGGATTGGATTTCAATTCTTCATTTAACTCACTTTTGGATATCCACTTCCAGTCGGCTATTTCTGTGGGATTCGGTTTTACTTCACCATTATAATTGCCAACATATACGTAACAATTTTCATTTTCAGAGCCTATCTCACCAAACTTGGCTGTGTATATAAATTTGTATATATATTTTAACTCTGTTGTGATACCCATCTCTTCTTTCAAACGGCGCTGAGTCGCGAATTCTGCGGTTTCACCTTTTCTTGGATGACTGCAAACGGTATTAGACCAGAATCCACCCCACAACATTTTATCTTTCGCTCGCTGCTGAAGCAGCAATTCACCCTTGTCGTTAAAAAGGAAGATTGAAAATGCTCTGTGCAATACTCCGCTACCAAGATGGCATTCAAGTTTATCTTTGTACCCAACCACATTGTCTTGTTCATCAACAAGTATAAGTTTCTCGTCGTCAAATGATACGACATCCGAAAACATTTAACACTCCGAAATTTTTCTAACCAATATACGCAATAAGTGAGTTATATCCAGCATCTTTGAGAGCCTGAGAGACTTTTTCAGGATTATCAGGAGCAAGAGCGATCACTGCTCCACCACCACCGCCACCGGTAAGTTTTGCGCCTAATGCACCGTGATTCCTCGCGATTTCAACCAGCTCTTCCAGTTCCCAACTCGAAACCTGAAGCGCGTTAAGCAATCCGTGATTGACATTCATCAACTCACCAAGCTTAACAAGATCCATAGATTTTACAGCTTCAACACCTTCAAGAGCTATCGCGTTTATTTCGTCAAAGATACGCTGATACAATCTTTGATTCGCCTGCCACGCTTTTTTAACTTTTCCAACGGTACTTGCTGTCAAACTCGCGACCCCGCTCAAACCAATCACAACAGGTATTCTCTCTTTAACCTCGATATCCTGCATGAAAGGCGGATCATCTTTTTTGAACAAGATAAATTTACCGTAAGTTGCCAGGGTATTATCTATTCCACTTGGTTCGCCATGAACCAACTGCTCACTTCTGAAGGCAAGCGAGTTTACGTGTTCATCACTTAAATTCAATTTGTAATGTTGCGATAGTGCCCTGATTATTGCTACGGCAAGCGCGGCAGAACCACCCAATCCCATTGCGCGGGGCAGCTTAGGGAAAACTTCAAGTGTCATGTTACGGTCGCGCAGATCAAGTTCGTCGAGAATCATTTCAAGTGAGCGGTAAACCGAATATTGATGCACATCATCCTTGATCACTTTTTTCTCAACACCCCATTTCGGAATGAAAAGATTTACACCGTCATCGGCATCTTTAACAGATGCTTCAATTGCGAGCGGAATGGGCGCGGCGACAGCGTGGGAACCATAAACAACCGCATGTTCACCAAACAAAATCACTTTTCCATTTCCTGCCGCATGATACGGATCAGCAATTTTTTCCTTGCCGGGAATTGAGGGAACGCGTTTCCTGTCCGATATTTCGTCAATGATCTCCTTGGCTTTCCATGTCTTTATCTCACCACTTTCTATCAGTTTTTCAACAACTTCCTCAAAAATATCTTCGCTCGTTCCGGCTGTCATGGCTACACTGCGGGCGTGCAGACTCATATGTCCTCTCTGAATTCCTTCCGTCGCAAGGGCGCGGATTGCGGAAAAATTCTGCGCGAGGCCGACTGCACCCATAACCTCGGCAAGCTCTCTGGCGTTTTGTACATCCAGTATTTTATATGCCAGTTTTATTACCGGATTAGATTCCAGCGAACCACCAACAGTACCAACTTTCATGGGTACTTCAATTTGCCCCACCAGATCACCCGCGTCGTTTTTATACCACTTGGTAAGTGATGTATATCTTCCACCTCTTGCGGCATATGCATGAGCTGCGGATTCAATTGCCCGCCAGTCATTTCCGGTAGCAATAGCCACAGGATCAATTCCGTTCATTATTCCCTTATTGTGAGTTGTCGCTCGGTAAGGATCAATCGCGGCGAAATCGGATGCGAGAATAATACCATCACGTACTTCTTCACCTGAGTATCCATTCATTTTCAATAGCTGTACCGGTAAAGTGACTTTTGAGCGAACAAGTGCGCGATCCGCCAGATTTGATAAAATTCTGAGGAAAACTTCGCCGTCGGTGATTTTTTCCAGAAGAGGCGCTACCCCTTCACACATACTGTTCACAAGATTTGCGCCCATTGCGTCTTTCGTATCAACCAGGAGGTGAACAACGAGCATATCCGAGTGTTTACCTCTGCCATAATGGATGTAAATCTCAAGATCTTTGGCACCGCCGCCTCTGCCAACCATATTTGGATGCAGACTGTTAGCCAGACCTATAATCTCATCTTTTTTCTGCAAAATTAAACTTTTGGCTCTGGAAATATTGGGCACATCCACTATCTGTATTTGTCCGATCAGAATCGAATCATCCGCAACACTCTCAAACCCACCGGCTGATCGCGCTATTTTTGCGGCGGAACTAACCGCTGCTAAAATTGAAGGTTCTTCCACTACCATAGGAACAAGGTATTCTTTCCTGTTAACAAGAAAATTAAGTCCGAGCCCCATTGGCAAACCGAAAACACCAATCACATTCTCAATCATTTTATCGGCTTCGTCAGCCTTTAATACTCTTTTACCATTTATCAGTGAGCGCATTTCTTCTTCATTCAGAACGCCTCTTTCAACCAAAGCTTCAAGTCTGTTTTGTACCGAAAGCTGATAAAACCCCGATATTCTGGAACGTGACATTAAAAATCTCCTAAAATTTTATACACCATAACGCAGGTTTACAAGATTAAACCCGCTCTCTTCGAGTAACCCGGTTAACTTATTCCGGTTATAATCTCGTTCAAAAAACGCGAGTCCCACATCTCCACCTCCGGCTCCCGAAGGTTTGTACACACCTTCGCAGGAACGAACGATACTGTTTATTTTCCGGTGTTCTCGTGACATAATATTTATACCGGCTTTTAGTCCAAGTTTTTCAAGTAAAGAATAATATACGATAATCTGTTCAGAAAAGTTCTGAAACGAATTTTCCTGAAAATTATCGGCAAGTAATATGGCTGAATTATTAAAATCATCGAGTAAAACCTCAAAATCTTGCCGGTTACTATTCTTGTATTCCATCACAGAAAAAATATATTCCGACGTTGAGCAGGAAACGCCTGACCAGATCGTAAGGATTTCAAAGTTTTTCGGTATGTGGACAGGTGTGATATAATAGTTTCCGTTTAATTCTTTTCTGAATTTTATTGATTTTCCGTAAGCCGCAACCGCGATATCGCCTCCGCTTCCGGTTTTGTTCTGCGCAATGGAATGAGCTTCCGAGGCAAATTTCATCAAGGTCTCAGAGGTAAAATCTTCATCACGGAAATATCGGCTCAACGCCTGTAAAAACCCCACCGTAACCGCGGCGCTGCTCCCGAATCCCAACTTTGATCCTGATTCCGAGTAAAACTGCGATGTATCAATCTTTACATCTATATTATTCGCTTGTTTTGCATATTGCGGAAACCTGGCGAGAAAAAGGTTGAAAGATACCGAGATAAAAATCAATTTATCATGGAGTGAAGGTTCATTGATTTTAAACTTTTTATCTTCAATCTCAAAACCGATTTTATCAATGTTAAAAGCAGATGAAGCAAGAGTTGAACCCGAATCTGTTGCAGATATTGTTACAACCGCGTATCTGTCAACCGATGTAATCAACGCGGGGGCACCAAATAATACAGCATACTCCCCTGTGAGGAACATTTTCCCGGGTACTCTTACCTCAACTTCTTTATTATTCAACTATTTTAACTCCATCTCCAATTCCGGAAACTATAATTGTTTCAATACCGTTCCTGTCGGAGAAATGATCTTTTATTTTTGTAACATTTTCAGATGGTGTAAAGATTTTCAATTGCGGACCTGCATCAATTGTAAAAAACACGGGTGAGCCGGCAGTTCTCATATCCTTTACCTCATTGATCAGATCAAGTGTTGTGCCGTTCCAGTAAATAATTCCGGGACGCGCGGCCATCGCGAGTCCATGCATCTTGAGCGTACTGAATTCTGTCACATCCGCAAGTTTTTCAAAATCTTTTTGTTTGATCGCTTTTTTCGCCTCATACAAATCAAATTTTGAACTTGAAATCCAGGAGTTGTAATATGGAGATGAATAAGCCGTTGCGTTCATACCATCAGTTGAGCTGATCTTTTTCTGTTTACCGGAAGTTACCAGGATCACTACCGATAAATCCCAATGATTTGCCGGGGCGATTTGTTCGGCATAATCGGTATGGCTGTCAACACCTTCACCTGTTTTCATTTCAACGAAACCACCGAATATCGAACGAGCTGCCGAACCTGAACCTTTTCTCGCGAGGATTGATAATTCCCTGTCGGAAATCCGTGTATTTGAAATTTTATTTACACCTGCAGCCAATGCCGCGAACCCTGAAGCAGAAGATGCAAGTCCCGCTCCGGAAGGGAAATTATTTATTGTATTTATCGAAAAGAAATCTTTTACACCAAATTCTTTTCTGAAGCTATTGAGGAAATTTGAAATCCTGCCATACTCTTTTTCGTTTGCGGGTTTTCCATTGTAAATAATCTCATCATTGCCGGAAGTGGCAATGGAGATTTCTGTTTCTGTGTTCAAATTATCGAGCGTTGCCGAAATTGAACCAACAGCCGGCAGATTAAGTTTTGGTTCTCTTTTACCCCAATATTTAACGAGTGCGATATTGGCGTTTGCTTTTACTTTTACGGTCATGTAGGTCGGTCTTCTAATTTATTACTGATTATTTCTTTCAAGTATATTAACAATTTCACCAAAATAAATCCTGTGATAATCTTTGAGCGGATAACTTTTTTCAATTTTGGGGTCGAGGAAGTTTTCCGGTTTGAAGTCATCAAAATATATCTTTTTGCACTCGATTATCAAGTCTGCTTCAAGATATGAGGGAGAAGATACCACTTCAGAGGCTATTGCCTTAATCCCCTCATAATTTATCTTATCAATATCCTTCCCTGATTTTGTTCCAAGAATTTTAAGATCGGGCTTATATTTTTCAGGAAACGCACAAAGTGTAAAATTGTCAAATTTTTCGGTGAATTCATATGTGTACCTAGTAGGTCTCACAACAGCCATAGCGAAAGGCTTGTTCCACATTGTTCCAATGGAACCCCATGCAACAGTCATGGTGTTATAATTTTTAGATTGAAAATCCCCCGCGGTAAGTAAGAACCATTTATTTAGCCAAATATCGTGTGGTTTTAACAAAAGTTCTTCGGGTTTTTTCTTTACAAACATAAATATCTCGTTTATTTGATTGAATTTGTGATATAATAATGTTAAAATTAAGTGATTATCCTCTTATTTACAAAAGGATCTTCCCAACAACCTAGTGAGGCAGCATGTCCAGTTTCAAGATAGTAAACATTATACCGGTCGAAGATACAGAAGTTAGAAAAATATTGGAAGAGCATTGGGGTTCTACAACTATCATCGCGATGGATCGTGTGCATACTATCGAGGATTTGTCAGGATTTGTAGCAATTCAGAAAAATATGGCTGCCGGACTAATAACTTACGAAATACGTAAAAATACCTGCGAGATAGTAACACTCAATTCACTGATACCCCGCATCGGAGTTGGCTCTGAACTGGTAAGCCGTTGTATAAAACTGGCACGTGAAGAAAACTGCGAAAAAATATGGGTCTCTACTACCAACGACAATACCGACGCAATGAAGTTTTATCAAAAACGCGGTTTCAGATTTCGTCAGATTTATCCCGATAAAATTGATGAATACCGGTTAAAAAAACCTGAAATCCCGCTTATAGGAATGAATGATATTCCTATGAAAGATGAAATAGTTTTTGATATGGTTCTCCATTCTTAACAATATCTTAACAGTATATTAAAATATATTATCAAACTTTCAGCGTACCTGTACGTCTGATTGTACGTTAATTTTGGATAACAGCAAAAATTCACACTTAATTTATCCAATTATTCCAAAATTGTTTTATGTTTGTTATTTAAGCTTAAAGCTATTTGCGCAATTAAAACAGGAGTTCCAAATGCTATTTGAAAGAAGGGACAAACTCCTAAGAATCTTATCCCTTTCAGGTTTTATTATTTTCTTTTCTACTCTCGTTTCGGCACAGAATGATGTTGTTTTTATTACGCTTGATGAAGCTGTCCAAACCGCGTTAGTGGAAAATAACCTTGTCAAGGCAGCAAAATTCGGATATGAAAAAGCGGAATGGGATGTTAAAAATTCCTGGACTAACTTATTCCCTGTTCTCGATTTTACAACACGTTATACAAGCATCGATGAACAAACATTCAAAGAACGGGATTTCAGACAATATTTACCACCCGCGCTCGCAAATGATATTCCACAGACTGTATTTCAGGAATCGTATTCCTCCTCATTTAACCTCTCAGTACCGATATTCAACATGAATCTGTACAATGGCATCCGAATGGCAAATAAAGGTGAACTTGCCGCGGAGGCATACCTGAAATCAACAAGAGACAACATCACCTTTCAGGTGGTTTCCGCATATCTGAATATTCTCAAAATGGATGCTCTAAAAGAAATAAGAGAAAACTATCTGGAACTTTCGGAGAAAAATCTGGCGAAAGCCGAGAGATTGTTTGAAGCCGACAGATATTCCAAAAATGAAGTTCTCCGCTGGAAAATTGACTACCAACAGCAGAAAAGCGGTTTGGTTGAAACCCAAAACGGATATGTTTCTTCTGTTTCCGTGCTTAACCGACTAATGAACCGGGACATGAAATCTCAATTTGATTATCAGGGTGTTATTCCCGAGAAACTCAAAGCTGAGACAGACAAAATAATCAACATGTCTGAGGAAGAGTTAACCGGTTTAATCGAATTGAGTGATGAGCAGCTGATTCAGCTAAATTCATCTTTAAGGGCAATGTACGACCAAAATGAAATTTCGAAAATAACTTATCAGAATTCATACTCGAATTACATGCCCAATGTGAATTTTACATATAGTTATGCCTGGCGTGAGAATAATACCCTGGCGTTTGATGATTATTCACCTAAAACTGTAATGGTAAATTTCTCGCTCCCTATTTTCACCGGATTTCAGAATATCACAAAACTTAAATCCAGCTATAAAGACTACAAGAAGAACAGTGAGGAATTTGAGGATCAGAAACAGAATATTCGTTTGGCACTTATTGAGCTTGTGCACAGAATAAGAAATCTGAAAACCCAGAAAGAATTGGCAGATGTAAATGAAGAATACAGCAAGAACAATTACGATATTGTTGAAAACCGGAAAGACCTCGGGCTTGCTTCAAACATTGAGTTTATTGACGCAAAATTAAACTATCAGAACGCGGTGATATCAGGGACTAATGCTTATTACGATCTGGTTTCAGCAGTAACCGAGCTTTATTACATGCTCGGCAGAATTAATATTGTATTGCAATAGAAAAATGGTTTCGGAGATAAAATGAATTCTAAATTAAGTCTGTTCGCCATACTTTTTTCACTCCTTTTACTAACAGGGTGTGAAGATAAACCGGCTGAAGAAAATATTGAAGAAGTAGTTGAAACAAAAAAAGAAGAAATACGTGCAGTTCCGGTTGAAATTATGCCGGTTAAAAGCGAACTGGTTACACAGGAAGTGAGATTAACCGGTGTTCTGAAAGCTATCGAGACTGTGGATATATACCCTGAAGTCTCCGGAAAGGTTGAAAAGATAGTTACTGAGCTTGGTGCGCGGGTATCGAAGGGTGACACTTTAGCCTACATTGATTCCGATGTTTTTTACAACAATTATCTGCAAGCTGAGGCACAAGTTTTAACAGCGGAAAACTCGCTTGATATTGCCGAGATCAATCTCAAATCAGATAAATCCTTGTTTGAATCGGGAGATATTTCAAAGTTGGCTTACGATAACTCTGTACTAAATGTTAGAAGCGCGAAAGCAAATCTCCTGAGCACAAAAGCAAACCTCAGCCTAATGAAAAAGAACTATCTCGATACACGAATTATTACTCCTGTTTCGGGATATGTAGCCAGAAAAAATATTGATAATGGCGCGATGGTAAGTCAGGCTGCACCTGCGTTCAGAGTTGTGAACATATCCAGATTAAAAGTTTCCGTTGGCATTCCTCAGCAGGTTATGCCGAGAACTAAAAAAGGAAACCGGGCAAAAATTATCATTGCTTCTCTTGGTGAAGAAGTGTTTACGGGTGAATTGACAAATATTTCACCTCAGGCGGAAGCTTCGACCGGTGCTTTTCCTGCTGAAATCACACTGACAAATACTTCCGACAATAAACTTAAACCGGGAATGACCTCTGAAATTCTCCTGGCTGTGAGCACAAGTGATGAGAAAATGGTTGTACCGGCATACTCAATAGTAAAACGTAACGGCAGCAGTTATGTGTATAAAATTGAGAACTCCTTTGCGGTTCTTACCGAAATTGCAGAGGGTATTTCAATTGGCAACAAAACAGTCGTTAAATCAGGGTTAACCGATGGTGATAAAATTGTGGTCACCGGAATGAAAAACCTCGGTACAAAAACACCTGTAAATGTTGAGAATGAACTCTGAAAAGAAAATATTCTAAAAAGTTTGGATACCTAATATGTCTATAGCAAAATTTTCAGTAAAAAATCCGGTTCTTGTCAACTTCCTGATGTTAGCCCTTTTTATATTGGGATTCGGCGCTCTCTTTTCCTTGCCGACCGAGCTTAACCCTCCTGTACCATTTAACTGGGTTATGATAACTGTTCCCTACCCCGGCGCGTCACCAACTGAGATAGAGAACCTGATAATCGATCCTCTCGAAGCGGAAATTGATGATATCGAAGATATTGACAAAATTGAATCTACCGCGTTTGATGATTTCGGATTAGTAATCGTAAAATTTGAGGATATGTCGGAGACAGAATTCCGTGAGCATTATGTCGATCTCAAAGCTGAGATCGATAAAGTGAACTTTCCCGACGAATCAGAAGATCCGATGATTGAGGATTTCGATAGTGAAGACTTTATCCCGATTATCGCGGTTAACCTTTCGTTTAACATACCGGAGGATAATGCCCAGAAAATTGCCGAAGAGCTCGAGGATGACCTCGCCGATCTTAACGGAATACAAAAAATTCAAACCTCGGGGATGGCAAAACGTGAAATATGGGTTGAGGTCAATCCGGCAAAAATGTATGCCTACAAGGTTACTTTCGATCAGATCATGGGCGCATTAAAGCAGAGAAACCTGAACGTACCGGGAGGCGATATAACTATCGGCAAAAAGGAATTTACTCTGCGTTCGGTGGGTGAATACAAGTCGATCGAAGAGATCAAAAATACGGTTTTAACAAGTACAATCGATGGTAATTTTGTAAAGCTCGGCGACGTGGCAAATGTACTGGATACCCGCGAAGAGATGAATATCCTATCAAGACTGGATGGTGAACAATCGATTACTTTCTCACTTTCAAAAAAATCGAGCTACAATTCGATCGAAGTAATTGATGAAGTAAAAGCACTTGTTGCGGATTACGAAAATAGAGTTCCCGATGGTGTTTCATTCAGCTTTACATTTGATAACTCGATATACATCCTCCGTATTGTAGGAGTGCTGGAGAACAACGCTCTTACCGGCATGCTGCTCATATTCGCGATACTTTATCTGTTTCTCGGCGGATATAATTCCCTCCTCGCGGCGCTGGGAATACCAATCTCGTTTTTCATCACATTTATCTTCATGTACCTTACAGATAACAGTATGAATGGTTCTACGCTCTTCGCGCTGGTAATGGTGCTCGGCATAATCGTGGATGACGCGATAATTGTAATCGAGAACTGTCACCGGTACAGGCTTTTGGGGTACAATTCGCATGATGCCGCTGTACTCGGTACAAACGAGGTGATTAAACCGATTCTCGCCTCGGTTGCTACGAATATTGTCGCGTTTCTGCCACTGATTTTACTTCCCGGCATCGTTGGTAAATTTATGCGTATTATCCCTATTGTATTTGCGCTCGCATTATTCGCGTCACTGTTCGAAGCTTTTATACTGCTCCCCTCTCACTACGCCGACTGGACAAAAAAATCGGATGTATATAAGCGCGGTGAGAAGAAATTTTTCAAAGTCTTGCGGGGTCACTACATTAAAGCATTGATAAAATCCCTTAGATACAGATATGCTCTGCTGGGTGCCTTGCTGGTAATTTTCGTGATGTCAATGTACTCTATAACTTTGCTCGGAATTGATATGTTCGGTGAAGATGAGTTTGATCAGTTTTCGGTATTTGTTAAAATGCCCGAAGGTACATCCCTTGAGGAAACTGATCGGGTTATGAAAAAATATGAGGAGAAAGCTAAACAACTACCCGAAGGTGGCGTAAAGCATATTGTCACAAATGTTGGTTTGCTCCAGTCAGACGACGAATGGTTAACCAAAAATAATGTTGGTCAGCTTCTGCTGCAGCTTTATCCCGAGGAAGAACGAGAAATCACCACCGATTCCCTCGTATCTCACATGCGCAATATAAGTGCTGATATCGCTGGACCAACTTTCACAGACTTTAAGAAAATGTCAGGTGGTCCACCTGAAGACAAGCCTATATCTATCAAGGTTCAGGGCAAGTATTACGAGGATATCAAAAAAGCCGCGCTGATACTTCAGGATTCAATACGAACTATAGCCGGAGCACTTGATATAACGGATAACTATCCTCCAGGAAAAGAAGAACTGCGTATTATCGTTAATGATGAAAAAGCGGCAATGTACGGTTTTAACCCTCAATATATTGCTTTTACCGTGCGCTATGCTTTTGACGGAGTTGAAGCTACCGAATTCAGGGATGGTGATGAAGAGATTGATGTGATTCTCAAATATGAAGAGAAATACAGGTCATCACTTGATGATGTTCTCAACATGAAAGTAACAAACATGATGGGTGGAACTGCTGCGTTGAGAGATATGGTTACTTTTGAAAAAACCCCCGGTAAAACTGAATTACGCAGATTTGATAAAACCAGAACCATTCTTGTGAGCGGTAATATCGACGAAAGCGTAACTACGCTTGACAGGGTAAACCTGAGAATGATGGAATTTTTTCCGGCTGTTCAGGCTCAGGTGCCCGGAATAGAACTTAGCACTGGTGGACAGTTTGAAGAGTTCAGCAATATTTTCGCGAATGTAGGTATTTTATTTACTGCATCGGTACTATTAATGTTTCTCATTCTTGGTACACAGTTTAATTCCTACAGTCAACCATTACTGATACTCACAACTGTACCTTTCGCGCTGATTGGCGCGGTACTTGGGCTGATCATTTCAGGTAACCCGTTCGGAATTATATCAATGTACGGGTTTATTGCGCTCGCCGGAATTGTGGTAAACGACGCGATCGTTCTTATATCATTTATGAACAACCGAAGAGAGAAAGTAACAAATGTTACCCAGATTTGGCGAAGCATCGTTGAGGCAGGCAGCCTGCGGTTACGCCCTATTATTCTAACCTCCATGACAACAATTTTCGGATTGCTCCCAATGGCATTCGGAATTGGCGGTATGTCAAAAATGTGGTCACCTCTCGCCAACGTTATTTTGTGGGGACTACTGGTTGCAACATTATTAACACTCTTTGTTATTCCGGCATTTGCGGCAATCCTTGATGACCTGAGAGGCTTTAGAAAAAAAGCAAGACCTTAATTAATTTAACTGTCCCCGGGGACAACGGGGACAGTATTTATTCGAGGGATGTACGGGTACCTTACTCTATCGACTCGCATATGATCACACATGCGAACCTGATTGAATCTTTTTAGCCCAAACCGCACTAATTTTTATTTTGTTCCACATACACTTATTTTTACACAACAGCATAGAAATACCCCCTTTAAACCTGGAAATGTTTTAATTTGTCAAACAGTCAGATTTTTATCTTACAAGATTAATTTTTATTATTACCCAGCGGTTTGGCAACAAAAAAGTACTCAGTTTGTTTAAGTGTTAAATTACACCGGTAGAATATTGCGCTATATTATATTTTTTCTTTTAACATCAGTCCTTCTGATAAACGCCCAGGATACGACTAAAAGTCTGGCACATAAGGTTAACAAACCTGAAGTAAAATACCCTCTGGTAAAGCCTGCCGGAAGACCATATCCCCTTGTATCCGGTTTTGCGCTGATGAAACAGGCGAATTCGGGAGACCCTCTGGCGCAACACGAATTGGGAATAAGATACCTGCTCGGATTGGGTTTTTCAAAAGATACTACTTCCGCGATATTCTGGATAAATCAGGCCGCCGAAAAAAACCTTTCAACCGCTCAATTTAATATGGGGATTTTTTCTATCAAGGGAATCGGTTTAAAGTGGGACCCTTTTGAAGCATTCAAACAATTTGAACAAGCGGCAAGAAACGGTTTTCCCCAGGCACAACTGGCGTATGGTTCCGATTTCATCCACGGATTAATAGTCAATAAAAATCTTGATTCCGCGTATATATGGATAAAAAAAGCAGCGGATGTTGATTTTGAACCTGCTCAAGAAATCCTTAACAGCATGCTGGAATCCGGCTATACACCCCCGACTGACATAGATGGTGAATATCAGGAGAAAGAATTGGTTCCTGAAAAAGCCGACGCCATTAACCTTGACTGGAATATCGACTTTTTCGATTTTGAAAGTGACAGTACCGTTGATCTTACAAAAGATAAAGTTGAAAATCTGTTTAGCATGCCTTCTGACGAATTGAAAAAGATACTCCAAATTGAAGCCGATTCATCACAATTAAAAGATACGTCTAATATTAAACTTGTGGAATATGCCGCTGAACGTGGCGGGCCGGAAGCTCTTGTCATGCAGGGTATCGCTCTTGAAAACGGATTCAATTACAAAAAAGATAATATCAAGGCTATCTTTAACTATTTTACAGCAATGAGAAACGGTTCACAACGCGCCGGAATTCTGATTTACGAAATGTTGAAAGATGGCACCGTGTTAAAAGAGATTGAGAAAAGAGCTAACTCCGGAGATGTGGACGCAAAATATGTTTGGGCAGGAATCATCGCATTTGGTTACGATTTTTCTTTATTGCTCGATGACGCGTTAAATTTACTGGAAGAAGCCGCGGATAATGAACATATCCCTTCACTGATAGAACTTGGAGTAATTTATTACAAGGGTGAAATAATAGAGCAGAATAAAGAAAAAGCCTACGAATACTGGCAACAAGCAGTATTGCTTGGAAGTAAAGAAGCCGCTGTTCGTCTGGCAATAACCAGAATTTTCAATAACGATTATAATTCTTCTACTCTTCCACAACTTGTAAAAACAATAAGTGACGCGCGTGAGGATGGAATAATTATAGCCGAGACTGCCCTCGGGTATTGTTATGAAAACGGAATTGGTATTGTCATTGATAAAGCTGAAGCAGCCCGCCTATACTGGAATGCCGCCACAAAGGGAAATCAGGCAGGATATATTTCACTCAAAAGAATGTATGATGAGGTTCGACCGGAGAATTCACGCTACATTATCTATGAGCAGAGCTATTAGTCGGCTTTGAAAACAAGGTAAGTAAGGTCATCCTGCCCTGTCATTCTGCCTCTGAATTCTTCAACCGCGGCATTAATTCTTTCTTTGATAACTTCAACATCCTTATCCTTGCTGCCGGAAATAATATTCCTTATATATCCGTCACCAAACTGACGTTTGTAGTCATCCATTAATTCTGTAATACCATCTGTATAGAAAAACAAAATATCGCCTGTCTCCGGTTTGATGTTGATCTCTTCAACAGAATTTTCAAAAATCTTTCCATCATTCAACCCGATTCCGATACCCTTCGGTGTATGCTCGACAAACTTATCTTCAGCTGCTATATAGTGAAGTACCGGTGTATGTCCGGCGCGTATAATTGAGATAGAGCCACCCTTGTCAATACAGGCAAGTAGAAGAGTTAGAAAATAACCTTTACTAAGTTTTTTAGAAAACATTCTGTTCAACTTGATTAGAATTTCTTTCGGATTTGAGGCACTCTCGGCGAGGAACTGCAAAATTGCCTGGAGTCGCACCATATATAAAGCAGCGGCTAACCCCTTACCGGATATATCACCAACAACAAGCAGGTGTTTATCATCCTTTACATCCAGGATATCGTAGTAATCACCTCCCACTTCTTTTGCCGATTCGTAATAGGTCGCGACCTGATAACCGGGCAAATCAATTTTATCCTGTGGAAGTAATCGTGATTGTATGGTGCGTGCTGTGTTGAGATCATCTTTAACAGTAAGTTTATCAGCAAGCTCAAACGCGAGCAATATATTCATTATCAAGAAGGAGAGCACAACATAACTGTTTATCGCCTGAACCAGCCCAACAATAAATATCACTATTGTAAAAATATAAATTAGTCTTCTGGCAGGAGATAATTTCAGAAGAAAAGCATTAAAAAGCGATCGAAGGAAAATTAAAGCCCGCGAAAATTTATTCTTGGTAACATCCGGTTTGGGGATATCGTGAGCGAAATATTCATAAACTTCCGAAGCATCCCGCTTTATTAGTCTCTCAATCTCCTGATATCCGAGGTCACTTGTATATAAATCAAAAATTCTCTTAAATGGATTCTCTTTAGCCATTGATATTTTAGCGTTTATTATCCTATATTATTTCGGGAATAATATACAAAATTGGTAATTAGCGTTAAACAACGCAAAGTGCTTCAGTAAAAAATTACAGAAGATGGCGAATTATATTTTTAGACGGCACATACTGCTCGTTTGTTTTGCATTTTTATTTATTCTTTCCGAAATAATGTCAGGGCAAAGTTTCAGAGTAAAAAAATACTCTTTTGAAGATGGTCTGCCTGATAACTATATCTTTGACTTAATACAGGATACCAACGGTGTAATGTGGTTTACATCCCGAGCGGGTATATTCTCGTACGATGCAGTTGAATGGACTACCTTAAATATAGAGAATAAATCTGAACCCCCCGGTAAATATCTTGAACTTGACGACCTGGGCAATATTTGGGTTGCTCCCGAAAATACCAACGGACAAATTTATTTCTATGACTACAACAGCTGGCAGAAATTCCCTATACCCCAATTTGAGGAATTACTTCAGTGCAATTCATTCTCAATAATTAACGAAGGTTTTAACCGTATTCTTTTAATTGGAACAAACGAGGGTCTTTTAGTACATCAAAATGGTGAATGGAAACTACTCACTACTGAAGACGCACTTCCCAATAATTATATTTTCTCTACCAGCCGCTATAATGAAAACAATTTTATTGTGGCTACTATGGAAGGATTATCAACCTTCTCACCTGAAGTGGGAGTTACTCCTCTAACCAAATACGATCTACCCGGGAAAGCTGTTTTCGCCACTTTCAACGAACAACTGGAGGATGAGAGATTTGTATGGCTGCTTGGCAACAATTGGACGGGTTACCTGCATGATGGGGAATTTCATGGATTAAACCGCAAGTTCGATTTCCCGGTTTTTAATACTCCACACGAATACTTCATTACATCAGATAACCAAAACCGAATTTATGTCGGCAATCAGGTGGGAGCGTTCTGGATTGACCGGAACAATGGAGAACTGCACATACTTAGTGATGATCAGGGAACTATAAAAGAGGGTGCGACGAACGCTTTTGTTGATCGCGAAAAAAACGTATGGTTCAGCAGCAAAAGAGGTATCCTGAAAATTCGAAAATCGGTATTTGTTAATTATTATAAATCCACAGGCTTACTTGAAAATGAGGTTTCAGCAATTGAAGGGTTCGGAAATAACCTCGTTCTCGGGCATAATAATGGTCTGAGTTTATTAAATGATAATTCGGTTCGCAGCATAGAATTTGCTGATAGTAATCCCGGAATTTCGAACATTAACAGAGTGCTCGATTTTCAGTTATTTAATAACAGATTATATTTTGCCGCTTCCACCAAAGGTGTAGGATATCTGGATAAAAACCTTAATCTCATTAAGATAAATAATATCATTGGCAATTCAGTAAACTCCCTGGCAGTTGATAAAGATGGTGTTCTTTGGGGAGGTACCAACCGTGGATTGATCTATCTCAAGGGAGACAAGTTTGTTTTTGATAACCATTTCAAGAACCATTTTTCATCTCTTCAGTTTATCAGGAAACTGGTTTCAATGGAAGATGGACGACTTGGAATTTTCACAATCAACTCCGGTGTGATCTTCAAGGATGGGAAAAAACTCAAAAAGTATTTGTCTTCTGACTATCTCGCAAATTCAACATACGACGCGATCACTGTAAATGACACAATAGTGGTAGCAACGAGTGCCGGGCTCTATTATGTGGGCGAGGACAGTCTCTACAGATATAGCGGTTTCGGAAACATCACAAATTTTGCCGTTTATTTTATACAGAAGGGCAAAGACAATAATATTTGGTTTGGCTTGAGCAAAGGTGTATATCTTTATAATGGTAAAACTCTTCAGCACTTCGGAGAGGAAGATGGATTATCCGGTCCGGAAACCAATCGCTCTGCGTCCTTCATTGATTCGGAAGGTGATTTCTGGGTTGGAACAAATAAAGGACTTTCCAATTTTGTAACTGAATATGCCAGAGAACTGAACATAAAACCCAAAATTCAAATAACCCGTATCGAGAATAACAGCGGACAAAGTTTTTCACCCCACGATGCAATTTCTCTGGAAAGTTCTGAAAATACCGTCTGGATTCACTACAGAGGCTTATCCTTTATAGATGAATCAGAAAATTCTTTTTCGCTATCACTGTTTAACATTGATGATAATGACTTTGAAGAAATCACTACAAAAGATGATGTGGCAAGGTTTTCAAATCTCGAGCCGGGAAATTATAAAATCTCCGTAAAAATGCAAAACTCAAAGGATATCTGGAGCGATCCGGTAACAACTTCCATAATCACCATAGATAAACCTTTCTATTCGCAGATTTGGTTCTACATTAGTGTACTCTTTTTTGTCGGGTTAATACTCTTCCTGATACTTGATACATATTCGAATAAAAAGTATTCGAAGGAACTGGAGCGCAAAGTGGCTGAACGAACCAAAGAGCTTGAAAAATCCGAAAAGAAATACAGACAATTAGTTGAAACCGCGATTGATGGAATTATCTCTACCGACAGAAATTTTTCAATTCTTACCTGGAACATTGCCGCTGAAAAAATATATGGCTTTAACGAAAATGAAGTTCTGGGCAAAAACTTTTTTGAGGTAACAAAAAGTCAACTGAAAGAAGAAAATTTCCGTAAGGCGACTATTGATTTTTTCACGAAAGGCACATGGAAAGGTGAACTTGTTCAGCAAAATAAATTTGATCAGCAGATGCATGTGCTTATAGCAGGTTCGGTTTATAAAGACCCGAATGGTGAAATAATTGGTATGGTAGGTGTTTGTAGAGATATAACGGAGCTAAAACAACTCGAAAAAAATAAAACAATGGCTGTACTCGAATCGCTTGAGAAAGAACGAAACAGAATATCGAGAGATTTGCACGATGATTTGGGACAGATTTTAAGCAGCGCAAAAATGAAGCTCGAAGTTTTTGAATACAAAGCCGGTTTAAGAGACGATTTCTTCAACGAAGCAATTGAACTTATCGGGCATGCGGGGACTGAACTCAGGAATATTGTGCACGATCTTCACCCCGCCGAAATTGAAAGATACGGTTTGCTGGCTGCCGTTGACCTTCTTGTATTCCAGTTGCAGAAGCTTTCCGGCACTAATATATACATGCTCAAAAAAAATTATTCCGGTAAACTTCCTAAAAAATCGGAACTTATGGTTTACAGGATAATTCAGGAATCTCTCAATAATGCCATCAAACACTCAAAAGCTGAGTATATTTCTGTCTCTATGGAAGAAAAAAATAATAAATTAGTGATTGCGATTAGTGACAAAGGTGTGGGATTCATGCCGGAAAAACTTAAATTAAACAGGGAAGAAATTCACGGATACGGATTACTGAACATGTTCCAACGAGCTGATATGATTGGCGCGGAAATAAAAATAAACTCTGAACCGGGAAAAGGTACAGATATCACACTCAATATCAGGATATAATTATGGAAAAAGTGACTATTCTTTTAGCCGATGATCACGCCGTGGTTAGAGAAGGATTGAAAGCGGCCCTTGAAATTGAAGATTATATTGAAGTTATAGGCGAAGCTGATGATGGTATTGACGCGATAGAATTTTGTGAAAGAACTATTCCATCAATAATCATAATGGACATGAATATGCCCCGTATGGATGGGATCACCGCAACTCGCGAAATTAAAAGGCGGTTTCCGGAGGTGAAGATACTCCTTCTTACCATGTACGACAATAAAGAGTTTGTGGTTGACGCGCTTGGTGCCGGAATTGACGCGTACTTATTGAAAATGGCGCGAATCGGTGAGGTGCATAAAGCTATTTCCGCCCTTGCCGAGGGTGATAGCTACTTCGACCAGAAAATCACTCAGATGATGATCGATATGAAAAAACAGGGGCTGTTAACATTGGCTCCCGGAGATGATCATGACGCTCATAATATTACTTCACGTGAAAAAGAAATAATTAAATTCCTCATTAGTGGCAAAACAACCGCTGAAATTGCGGAAACACTGGTTATTTCTCCCCATACGGTTAACAACCATCGCGGAAATTTGCTTAAAAAACTCGGGTTAAAAAATACCGCGGAGGTTGTTAAATGGGCGGTATTAAGAGGTATTGTTGATTAAAAATATTTTATTGTAACAAGCTTGCCTTCTTGTTCAAGTTTTAGAGCGAGAAGGTTTACTATTTTAATACGTCCTATTATCCCCATCTGTGCAAAACTGATATCCCTGTTTGCCGGATTTTCCGCTCTCCCCACAAAAAAATTTACCCTGTCAACTACGCTGAGCAAAGAATACAAATCAGTTACCGGACTATCTTTATCAAGTCCCGAAGTATCCTCATCCCATATGTTAAAGACCTGATTAAGTGTTACGGCACCTTCAGTGACCAGGTCCATACCTTCGAGATAATAGTTAACAGGAGTAATATTATTATGATAGTTTTCTTCCATTTGCAACTCTTTACCGGTCTCTCGCGCTACTATCTTTGCAGTTGTAGCACCACAAATAATTTTGAGTCCGTAGCTGTTTGAAAACTCCTGTACCGTTTCGTAATCTGTTTCTTTTTTTTCAGGTGGCCCTGTGAAAATATTTACGACTTTTCCCGGGCGGGAATAGATGGTGACCACTGTACAATCATCTTCCTGCACACCTTTCCACCTGTTAATCGCCTCTTTTCTAATAATCGCCGGAATAGCTCGGAACCTTACACCGGATTTAAGTTCTTCATTAAGAAAACTGATGACTCCCGCGGTTTCCCATCCATTGGGCGATCCTTTACCCAATCCCGCCTGTGTGATTCCGTCACTCATGATAACAAGAGCATCTCCCGGACTCAATTTAAAGTCTGATTCTCCAACTATACCCTTCTCGTAAGTGCCTGATCTTTGTGCTACTTCTGTGGCAAATCGATTTTGTATCAGTACGGCTGTCGGGATTTCATATGTGAGGATTGTAACCAGACCATCTTCCAGAATTCTCGCGACGGTAAACACAGCGTAAGGCACATCATTTAACCGTGCGTTTTCCATTGAGTTTACTACTTTCAAAAACGATTCACGGAGAGTAAAATCGTTCTTAAGTAGTTCTTCAAGACGCGCCGCCACCATATTCGCGGCAATATTGGCTTTCATACCGTGCCCTAATCCATCCGCTAAAATCACAGTTGTCGCTGACTCGGTACGAATAAATTTCACCACATCACCGCAAGGCTGACCCGCGTGTTTTGATGATTGTGAAACTTCAATATCTATATGAATATAACCCATGAACTGATCTAATGAGATTTAATGTTTAATAATTATCCTGATTCCGTTGAGACGAGATATCTTCCGCAGCGGAATGACGTCTCACGGTAATTTCTTTTTTTGTCCTCCTTAGAAGGAGGTGGATTCCGACGAATGTCGGAAGACGGAGGATGATTTATACCGGCTTTGTGACTTTTGGTCATCCCCCATTCCGATAACATCGGAATTTCCCCCTTCAGAAGGGGGATTTGAAAAACCACAACCAGGTGGTTTGTCAGGCTCACCAACCGGCGTTTTTTCAATCCCATAATTTTTTATAGACGGGATATCCGCCGCGGCGGACCGTCTCCGTCTAAAGCTTGATGTCAAAGACGCCATAGCTTGTGCGCCGGGGCGTAATGGCGTCTCCACAAAAGCCTGTAATTCCACTAAAAACACCCCCCACTTCCAGGGATTTCGCCTGTTGACAAGGTCGTTTTGTTACAAAGTCCTCCCACGCCTGAGGCGCACCAACCTGATGGCGTCTTTACAGGATTAAAGGAAATCCGTACCATTACTTCCCGCCATAAATATCACGTAACCACTTGTTTCCACCATTGCTCTTTTCGGAGTCACCCGAAAGTTTCATCAGGTTATCAACCAGCTTTTCTCCTTTCGCGGTATTCTCTCCAAGGAACTTTGCCATTTGCTGGGCAAAATTGATTTGATGATCGAGTAACTCCCTTGCCTGACTTACGGTTTCACTTTTGAGAGAGTCAAGCTGTTTACGCGCGCTTTCGCTTTTGGTTATGTCAACGAAAATACCAACATATTGGCGATCTTTTTCAAGCATATATAATTTTTCAAAGCAGGTTATACCATATTTTTCGTGATGCACAGTTGCCTCAAATACACTATCAGAAGCAGCCTTAAGTTTCACAAAAGGCTCAGGGTCCATCAAGTAGGAAATATTTTTTCCGCAAGTAGCCTCCGAACACATAAAAAACCGTTTAAATGCCGGATTCATATTGAGGATATTCAACTCATCATCGAGTATTACAATACCATTTGGCGAAGATTCGATAATTTTATCTGTGCGCTGTTCCGCCATTCTGCGAACGAAAGGGATGCACATTTCCAGTTCTGCCATACCCTTGAGTACTGCAATAGCCTTGTCTCGACAGGTAGAATATCCGCACGCGCCGCAATTGAGCTCATCTTCTTCTGTTGTTTTACCGGTTTTGGCTAATATCGCTTTAATTTCATCTTCTGTAAATTCCGAAAAGATATCTAAATTCTCTCCGAATGAAGTAGAAAGGTCTAATTCCGTTTGTTCGGGTAATTCATCTTCTGTAATTTTCTGCGAACTAAAATATTTCAGCAGATCATTTCTTTTATCAAAAATTGATTTTTCCACTCTGCAACCGGGACCATTTATACATCCCTGCCTGCAAAACAGCGGCTCTATAACATATTTATCGTTTCCGTTTGATTTTACAGATTGAAGAATATCACTTACTTCATCATAGCCGGAAACCGGAATTACATTCATTGAGAAAGCATCCGATTCATAATCGGAAGTTTTCATTTGTCCGCCTGAGAGGGCGAACATTCTGGAGTGACCGGCAGGTTTTTCATTAAAATCACTCTCTTCGCATCTACCTGGAATGATATTTTCCATTTCGAACAGATCACGTAATTCTTCAAATGTAATAACCGCATCGATCAGGTTCGAACTTTGTTCCCTCTCAGCTTCTGCTTTTTTTGCTACACACGGACCAACAAATACAGTTTTTATATCATTACCCAGTTTTTCTTTTAACAACATGGCATGGGCTGTCATGGGTGATACAATCTTTACCAGATTTGCAAGATTTTCAGGATTATATTTTTCAACATAATTAACCACTGCCGGACAAGCGGTTGTAATACTGATATTCCGGTTGCTATTTTCTATTTCTCTATTAGATGCCAGAGAAACTTGATAAGCCCCAACCGCTGTTTCCGAGACAAATGCAAAACCCAGTTTTCTTAGTGCTGAAGGTATTCTTTTAACTTCCCATGAGTTAAATACTGACGCGAAAGATGGCGCGATAGAACAAACTACTCTTTCATTACTCTTCAGAAGCGAAAGTACTTTTGCCAAATCATTCCGATACTGTTTGGCTCCCTGCGGACACTCTTTTATACAAGTGCCGCAAAAAATACAGAGTTCTTCATTAACGGTTGCCTGACCGTTTTCCATCTTTACTGCTTTCACCGGACATGCGCGAACGCATCTGTAACAATCCCTGCAGCGGGCTTTATTTGTAAATATTATATTATTTTCCATTTTGTTTTTCATCGTTAAATACGATTTTTATTTTAATCAATCATAGAGTATTGAATTCAATCCCAAAATATTGTCGAGACGGCTATCTACTGAGGCGGAATGGCGTCTCACGGTATTTTCTTTTTTTGTCCTCCTTAGAAGGAGGTGGATTCCGACGATAGTCGGAAGACGGAGGATGATTTATGCCAGCTTTGTGACTTTTGGTCATCCCCCATTCCGATTACATCGGAATTTCCCCCTTCAGAAGGGGGACGTGAAAAACCACAACCAAGTGTTTTCCCGCACACGGGACTCGCGTCAGGCTCACCAACCAGCGTTTTTAGAATCCCATAATTTTTAAAAGACGAAATATCCGTCTCGGCGGAATGGCGTCTCACGGTATTTTCTTTTTTTGTCCTCCTTAGAAGGAGGTGGATTCCGACGATAGTCGGAAGACGGAGGATGATTTATGCCAGCTTTGTCACTTTTGGTCATCCCCCATTCCGATTACATCGGAATTTCCCCCTTCAGAAGAGGGACGTGAAAAACCACAACCAAGTGTTTTCCCGCACACGGGACTCGCGTCAGGCTCACCAACCGGCGTTTTAAAAATCCCATAATTTTGTAGAGACGGGATATGGTTGGTGAGCCTGTCTGCCTGCCCCGCTCGCGGGGAACCACATCCCGTCTCCGACTAAGACTCGATTTCAAAAACGCCATATCTTGTGCGCCGGGGCGTAATGGCGTCTCAACAGTGCTCCACCAATAACGAACCCCCGTTTCCGGGGGTTTAGCCTTATCTAACAACAACAATACGGGGGTACTATTGATAACAATAAAGAGTATCTATGGCTTCACTTATTATAAAAAGAACTATCAGTCAACTTTAAGAACAGTCAGCTTTTCATTTATTTCACTTACCGCTTTCTCAAAATTGCAAGCGTAAATCAAATTGTCCCCAACTGTAACACTGGGTCCTTTATCGCAATTTTCCATACAGAATGTTGCTTTGACGTTCACCATTTCTTGCAGACCCTGCTCATCTATATATCTGATAAGCTTATGAAGCAGATTTTGAGAACCTTTAACGTAACATCCGGTTCCGACACAGACGCTAATTTCCAGTTTTTGAGAATTTGTTCCTGAAAGAACCTCAAATCCGCTCTCAAAAATACGTTTTCTGTTTCTGTAAGTAGTATGTAGCAAATCGTGTGCCTTATGTCCGCCGGGCTCACCAAGATGCTTGTTATATACTTCTTTCACATAAGGATTTTCCTGCGCTTTGTGAAGCTGAAGCATTTTATCACATTCGTACAAACCTTTCGCGCGTTCTTTACGGGTATTATCATCGAAGGTTACAGGCTGACCTGCACCTCCAACACAACCACCGGGACAAGCCATAACCTCGATCATCGAATAATCGGCTTCACCTTTTTTCACCATTTCGGCTATTTTACCCGCATTAGCCAAACCATGCACAATAGCAACTTTCAGTTTGGTTTCACCAACGTTAACCTCAACTTCACGAAGCCCTTCGATACCTCTTACAGCTTTGAAATCGGGATTATCAAGCTGTTTACCCGAAATCTTCTCATAAGCATATCTTAGAACAGCTTCACTCACACCACCGGTAGTACCGAAGATCACACCCGCACCGGTTTTAAATCCCATAGGAAGATCAAGCGATTCAGGCGCGAGATTGTTCATATCCAATCCGGCTTCCTTGATCATTGCAGCCAGTTCCTGTGTAGTGATCACGTAGTCAACTTCAGGAATACCATTCTTCTCAAACTCGTCTCGTTTGGCTTCAACCTTTTTAGCGGTACAAGGCATAATTGAGACTACAACGATATCCTTTTTATTAATTTTGAGCTGTCCCGGGAGTAAATCCTTAGCGAGGGAGCCAAACATTTGCTGGGGAGACCTGCAGGATGAGAGGTTACCAAGCAACTCCGGATAATACTGTTCGGCATATTTTACCCAACCGGGACAGCAAGAAGTAAACAGCGGGAGACTGTCTTTACTTTCATTTCTTCTTAAAAATTCATTCGCTTCTTCAATCACCGTTAAATCGGCTGCAAAAGAAGTATCAAAAACCTTGTCAAAATTCATCAATTTTAGTGCTGCTACTATTTGTCCGGTTAGAATCGTCCCCGGCTTCATTCCGAACAATTCCCCAATTGCTACACGAACCGCAGGAGCAATCTGAGCTACAACAACTTTGTTCGGGTCTTCAAGCTCCTTCCACACATCATGTATATCAGATTTTGGAACTATCGCGCCTGTAGGACAAACTCTCGCGCACTGACCGCAATCCACACACTCAACTTCCGCAAGATTTTTATCGAAAGCCGGAACCACCTGAACATCCGAGCCACGATTCATAAAATCAATCGCGCCAATTCCCTGGATTTCATCACACGCTCTCACACAATCACCACACAAGATGCACTTATTAGGGTCACGTACCAAAGCTTGGGAGGAGGTATCGAGCGGAATAAGTTTTTCTCTTTTTTTGAATCTTACATCGCCAACACCCAAACTGCTTGCCAGATCCTGCAGTTTACAGTTGAGCGATTTTCCGCAGGAAGTACACTCTTTGGAGTGATTCGCCAGAAGTAACTCCATCGAGATTTTCCTTATACCCCTAAGTTCGGTGGTGTGTGTTTTAACACGCATTTCCGGTTCCGGCTTGATGGAACAAGATGAAACAATTCCTTTATTTTCTATATCGACTATACATAAGCGGCACGCGCCATAAACACTTAATTCCGAATGGTAACAGAATGTTGGAAGATTGATACCGTTTTTTCTGATAACTTCGAGCAAATTGCGTTCATCTTTGTAATTACACTCTCTGCCATTTATATATATTTTTTTATTCTCTTCCATGTTATACTCCTGTCTCAATAGCGTCAAGACGGCAGGCTTGCAGACAAGCGCCGCATTTTATACATAATTCTTCATTTATATGGTGTGGCTGTTTTCTCTCGCCCGTAATCGCTCCTGTAGGGCATTTTTTAATGCACAAGCCGCAGCCTTTACACTTTTCTTCAATTATTTCATAGGCTAATAAGGCTGTACATTTTTTCGCCGGACATTTTTTATCAATTACATGTGCAAAATATTCATCATGGAACTGTTCAAGCATTGAAAGCACGGGATTTGGCGCGGTTTTACCAAGTCCACAGAGTGAGCCTTTTTGTACAGCTCCCGCAAGTTCTTTCAGAAGAATCAGCGTATCTTCGGTAGCCTCTCCGGTTTCAATATCTTCAAGAAGCCCAAGCATCTGTTTTGTGCCTTCCCGACAAAGAACACACTTACCACAAGATTCATTCTGGGTGAAATCCATGAAAAACTTCGCCATCTGAACCATACATGTATTTTTATTCATTGCCACAAGTCCGCCTGAACCGACCATCGCGCCAATAGAACGTAAAGAGTCGAAATCAAGCGGCAGATCAAGATGTTCTTCGGTTAAACATCCACCCGAAGGGCCACCAATCTGAACCGCTTTGAACATTGAATTATCTATTTTTCCTTCTTCATTTGTAATACCGCCGCCGATATCAAAAATGATTTCGCGAAGTGTAGTACCGAATGGTACTTCAATCAGACCAGTATTTGCAACGTGACCTGTAAGGGCGAAAGTTTTGGTGCCGGGGGATGTATCAGTTCCCTTGCTTCTGTAATTTTCGATTCCATCCCGGAAAATGAGAGGAACGGTAGCCAGAGTCTCAACATTGTTGATCACGGTTGGTTTTCCATACAAACCACTCTGAGCCGGGAATGGCGGTTTTGGCTGGGGCATACCCCGTTTACCTTCAATAGAGGCAATAAGCGCGGTTTCTTCACCGCAAACAAATGCACCTGCGCCTTCCATCACATGAACTCTGAAAGAGTGTTCAGTGCCAAATATATTGTCACCCAACAGACCCATTTCTTCTGCGTCTTTTACCGCTTTTTTCACACGGGCGACAGCAAGAGGATATTCAAGACGCACATAGATATACCCCTCATCCGCGCCAATAGCGCGAGCTGCTATCATCATACCTTCAATTACAGAGTGTGGATTACCTTCCATGATACTTCTGTCCATGAACGCGCCCGGATCACCTTCATCACCGTTACAAATCACGTATTTTTTCGGACCCGGCTCAACTCTGGTGAATTCCCATTTGCGTCCTGTGGGGAAACCACCTCCACCGCGACCACGCAAACCTGCTTCGATCATATCGCCGCAAACTTTCGCGGGAGTGTAATCATTAAATAATTTTTCCGCTGAACTGTATCCCCCGATACTGATATATTCGTTTATATCTTCAGGATCGAGTGAACCGCAGCTTTTCAGAACGTATCTGCTCTGCTTGTTGTAAAAGTTGATCTCTTTAGCGCCTTTGCAAAAAGTCCCATCTTTTGGGTCTTTATAAAGAAGTCTGTCAACAACTTTATTATGAATAAGAGTCTGATCGACAATCTCGGGTACATCGTCTTTATCAACAACAACGTAGAGTATTCCATCCGGTTCGATTGATACCAATGGACCCATCTGGCAAAACCCCTGACATCCACTTTTGGAGATATGAATGCTATTATCCGTTTTATGCTCAAAAGAAAGGCTTGTCAAGGCATTAAGACCATTCTCGTTAATCGATTTTTCGAATGCGTCAAGTACGTTTTTTGAACCATTCGCCACACATCCTGTACCTGAACAAACAACAATACGTCTTTTAATATTTTTTCCGGCATCTTTATAATTTTCAGTAATCTGCTTTAGATTAACACGCGACTTTTTCATTTCCCGCCTCTTCCTTGTAAATCTTGTCAATAACTTTATCAATTTTTGCAGGGTTCATCAAAGAGTGAACTGTTTCATTTATAACAACGACAGGTGCCAAACCACATGCGCCGAGGCAGGAAACTGTTTCGAGAGTAAACAGCATATCACCGGTAGTGTTTTCATTTTCAGTAATTCGCAATTTTTTCTGAATTGCTTTTACGATCGGCATTGAATCTTTCACGTGGCATGCTGTGCCGTCACACACTTTTATCACATACTTCCCCTTGGGTTTAAGGGCAAAATGAGCGTAAAAAGTAGCGACGCCGTAAACCTTTGCCGGCGACAGCCCCAGTGAAGTAGCGATAAACGTCAGCACGGGTTCAGGCAGGTATCTGTACTCTTCCTGTACTGCCTGCAGGATCGGGATAAGTTTACCCGGATCGTAATTGTAATCTTCGAGAATCGCGCACACACGTTCAAATTTTCGCGCAGTATCCATCTTTTTTTCAATTGCGGTTATCATAATATATCTCCAAATCTAACTTATATGCGGTTTGGTAAAATCACGTTTAGCCAGATACATCGCGTCATAAAGCATATCATCGAGCGCGGTGTCAAGAGCGGTAAGTATGGCTGTTGAGTCAAGACCTCTGATCGCGACGTTACCGATAGTAACAACAGTATCATGCACACCCCTGCCATTGATTTTCGCTGAAGCCAGATCAACGGCATTTTCCATTCCGCGAACCTTCACACGTTCTGATATTTTCTCCAGAATAGTATCGACAGTTTGTTTATCAGTCATCCTGCTGTAACAGATATAGACATCCATTTTTCTGGCGGATAACCCGGTAAATCCGGAGTTATCATTCGGTGCATGAGTCGCCACAAAAGGAACTCTGGAAAGGTCTGCTCTTTCAAGAACAGTTTCATTGTTAAATCCGAATATCGATCTTAGCTTCAAATATTTCATCTTAACCTCCGTTACTGCTAATCCTTTGAGATAGCATCGGCTAATTTGTGAGTTAATACTGCCAGAGATTGAGTTAACTGCGCGTTTTCGACCAGAACTCCTTCCGGCACTTTCAAATGGATCGGAGCAAAATTCCATATCGCTCGTATTCCACCTTCTATCAGTAAATCGGCTGAATGCTGTGCCGCAAATGCCGGAACAGTTATCACACCGATATTTATATGCATCCTTTTTGCGAGATCAACAAGTTTTTCCATTGACAAAACAGGAGTTTCGTGAATAGTTTTACCAATTTTCATTTCATTATTATCAAAAGCAGCTACGAAATTGAGTCCGTAATCCTTGAATCTTCCGTAACCGAGCATTGCTGTACCCAAACTACCTGTTCCAACAAGAAAAGCGTCAGTAATGTTTTTCCAATTGAGGAATTCCTCGATAGAACTGATGAGTTCTACTATATTAAAACCTGTTTTAGGTCTTCCAACTATACCTGTATATTCAATATCTTTTCTTACCTGCGTGGGGTCAAAGCCCAGTTCTTTAGCTATGTAAGTACTCGATACACTTTTATCACCGGTTTCACGCAAAAACTTCAATAAGTGTAAATAACGCGGCAACCTTCTCAATGTTGGTTCCGGAGTAGCTTTGATTTTCTTATTTGTTTTTTCTGTTTTTGTCATCCTGCGTTTCCTTATCGAGAATTTTATATCGAGAAAAAATTCTCTATTGCTAAATTAATAATTAGTGAAAGTTTTGTCAAGAGTTTTCGAGAAAATAATACTGATTTAATTAAGATGCAAAATCTTAATTACTTTTTTTAAGGCGAGAAAATTGTGATTATTGTATAAAATACAAGGAATTGCAAAAATATTATAATAAGTAAAAAATGTTTTTATTACCTGCCCCTGAATAACAGGTGCCTGTGGTTCGAGTACCTCACCAACCGTGTCGCCTGCCCCGTGTGCGGAGAAGGGCCAGGCAAAAAATCGCATTTTCATAAATTAAGCGTAGATACGCCATATGGTTGCTGAGCTTGTCGAAGGGCCGGGGGTTCGAGAGCCTCACCCACCTTAGCTGATAGACCCCTGAGCGTGTCGCCTGCCCCGTGTGCGGAGAAGGGCCGGTCCGCTTCAGAAAATTATTACAATATTTTCGTAGGGGATGGTCACCGACCATCCCTTTTTATTTTAGAGGTTTTACCCTACCTCACCCTTATTCGCCGCGGCGAACCTCTCCCGCACCAGAGGCAGGCAGGCTGAGTCACAGGAGAGGGAAACAATTTTGCATTGTCATTCCTGAACGCCTGTCCCGTGAAGCGGGAAAGAGCCCACCAACCAAGGACCATGGCTTTTTATTTTAATCAAAAATTACTAAGTTCAATTTATGAAATGATGAGGGCATAATGGCATATATGTATATACTTGAATGCTCGGACAAATCTTTCTATACTGGTTCAACGATTAATTTAGAGAAAAGACTCTTTGAACATCAAGCAGGAGAAGGGGCTAATTATACTAAAAAGAGGCGTCCGGTTAAACTTATATATTTTGAAGAATGCAACAATATTGCAGATGCTTTTGCAAGAGAGCAGCAGATAAAAGGTTGGGGCAGAAAAAAGAAAATTGCACTAATAGGTGGAAATTCTAAAGAGTTGCCCTCATTGTCACGTAGAAAAATAGTAGGCCCCTGAGGCACTCGAAGGGCCGAAAGATGTTCAGAATTTGTGCATTGACGGGTGCTTCCCCGCAAGGCGGGATAAACGTGAGCCTCAGCAGCCCTCACTTTCAGGTCCCTGTGGTTCGAGAGCCTCACCCACCTTAGCTGATAGATCCCTGAACCTTATCGCTTGCCCCGTGTGCGGAGAAGGGTTGGGCATTGTGGAAACTTAAGTTCACTTTGGGTTGTTCGTTTTTATCCTTAAAAGAAAAAACTGGATGCCCGATCAGGTCGGGCATGACAAACCTGGAAGCTCACAAACCTTTATAGTTAGATACCTGAGCTTGTCTGCCTCTCCCGTGAAGCGGGAAAGTATATGCCGTCTGAATCACTCACCTATCAGAAAAAACAGAAAATAAAAAAATCAAGCTGCTGAAAACAGCTCAATACCGGTATTGAGTATCTCGGCAGAGAAAGGGTTACTCCTATTAAAATTACTACTGGAGATCGGATGTGGTTCGATTCTCACGTCATACTTATACGCGATCTTCATAAGTTCAACTTGAATTTCAAATCGCTGAGTATCATTAAGATCACTTAGTATAAGAGCAACGTCTATATCACTTTCCGTATTTTCACTGTTCTTAACAAAAGAACCAAAAAGATAAACCTTTTCAAGATTTGAAAAAGTTTTACGTAAGTGACGGATATAGTCTTTTATGTTTTTATTTGTTCTTTGATCCATGCTCGTAATTCACTTATACGTTTTACCCAGGTTTCAGTAAACTCCTCTGTACATATTTCTTTGAAGCTGTTTTTATAATCGTCTTATCTTGCGTTAATATTAAATGCTGATATTGTAGTTAAATCATTTAATAAATCATCATCAATTTCGAGACCAGTCTGTTGAGCCAATCTGACCAGATTATGAATGTAAGGTGGTGATTCATTATTTAGCGAAACATAAAGGGCTTTTAACAATTTTTCTATTACTAAATGTCCTATAAACAATGACCAGTTATATTTTCGAGCCTGATAGACCGCCATCATTGTTTCATAGTCATCATCAGAATTTGCCAGCCAATGCTCAACATGTTTTTGAGTTTCAAAAGTACTGTTCATATTAGCTTCATTTTGCGAGTGACAAAGAGTAAAATAAGAATTAAGTGGTGAAGACACAATACTTATGTGATAGCAGGTAAATTCAAATGAGTGCAATTCATTATAAAGAGCCCCTGAGCCTGTCTGCCTGTCCCGTGAAGCGGGAAAGGGCCTGAAGATGTTCAGAATTTGTGCATTGACGGGTGCTTCCCCGCTTTGCGGGATAAACGAGAGCCTCACCCACCTTAACTGATAGACCCCTGAAGTGACCGCCTCTCCCGCGATGCGGGAAAGGGTCGGGAAATTTTCGTAAGCCTGGTATTTATTGTCATACTCGCGAAAGCGGGTATCCAGAGATAGAGTATTGTCGCGATACTACAATGATAACCCTGCCCCTTACAACAGAAGAAGGGTGAAGCGAAGTTTTGTCTGTCCACTTAAAAAAAGGGATGGTCGGTGACCATCCCCTACTGAATATTTAAATTTCGTTTTTGTAAAGACGGGATATATCCGGTCTCTTCCACCGGTTCTGAAATTTTATTTAAAGATTACACACGCCAAAGTGCCAGACATGCGATCTCACATATTTTCACACCTAAAACGCGGCTCGCATATTAAGATTCAATTTTGGCGAGTAATCAACCTCTCTGCTCATCATCATATTAAATGATAAACCTTGCGATTCTTCCACAGCGTTGTTGTGACGAGCTACAAGTCTGACAGCATTTATAGCGGAAACTATCCTGTTGAGCACCAGAGCTCCAACTGCGAACCTTACATTATTGTAAGCTTGCTCACTGGATGACCATGAATTACGATAATCTTTTCTGGCAACTTCACTCTCCCATTTCCAGTAATGAGTTTCAACGCTGTAAACCTCGTTAAAATCGCGGTTAAGCTCCTGGATTGTGTTAAATTGATTTACATCAGTGTAATCGCCAATTATCGCCCAGTATTCATCATTTTTCTGTTCTAGATTAACTCCACCATACGCTTCGGCATACGACTGGTAGTTATTTTTTTCATAATTACCGTAAATATTAAATCCGGCGACAAAACCCCAGAAAACACCATCTGCTATAGTAAAATATTTACCGGTTGAATAATCTCCCGCGTATAGTTCCCCCATTCCCGGGAGAAGAACGGAATACAAAATCGCCAAACCGGCAGATTTTTTACCGGAAACCTCATCTGGCATCGAGTAGCTTTCCTGAAGTTTAATTCTGTTATTGAATTCATATTTGAATTCTGAAAAATTTTGCTGTGCGAAAAGTGATATCGAGAAAACAGATAATAACAAGATTACTTTTTTCATATTAACCGGCAATAGTTTTAATAGCGGAAATCTCTGGTAACAAAACTCCGTTACAGACATTTCCGTCAGTTGATAATAAATTTACTTTAGATATTTTATTTACAAAATTTTCATCAAAGTCAGTTTCAACGCGGGTATAGTTAGAAGCAAATCCACGCATTTTCCCATCTATATTCTGATGTTCCCACAGAACATCCATATCTTTACCAAGCATCGAACGATAAAACGCGTTTTTCTTTTTCGCGCTGAGTATTCTCAACATGTTATTGCGCTTTTTCCTGTCGAATACATCAACAACTCCGCTCATTTCTTCCGCTTTGGTTCCGGGGCGTTCGGAATAAGTAAAAACATGCAGGTAACTTATCGGAAGTTCATTAAGTAAATTGTAAGTTTCAAGGAAATGTTCATGAGTTTCACCCGGAAAGCCAACAATCACATCAATCCCGATTCCCAAATCAGCAATTTTTTCGTGAGCGCGGTAAATAAGATCATGAAAATAATCGACCTTGTACCTGCGCTGCATCAGTTTCAATATTTCCGGACTTCCACTCTGCAACGGTATATGAAAATGATTTACGAGCTTTTCATTTTCATCGGTCAGATCGAGAATTTCATCGGTCAGTAGATTCGGTTCAATTGAGCTGATACGCATCCTGAAATCACCTTCAACCTGAACCATTTTATGGAGCAAATCTGCAAAATTGATTTTCTGATCAACACCATAATCACCAACATTCACTCCGGTAAGAATAACTTCCTTGTAACCTTCATCGAGCAATCTTTTAAGATTATCAATTACCAATTCGGGTGAAGCGCTTCTGCTTTTACCGCGTGCTTTGGGGATAGTACAGAAAGAACATTTATAATCGCAGCCATCCTGAATTTTCAGAAACGCGCGAGTACGGCTGTCTGCTTCTGTGCTGGTAGCCACATGAAAGTCTTCCAGCGATTCGTTATCACTAACATAAACGCAGGAGAGCTCTTTTTTCTCGAATGAATTTATATACTCGAACAACTTGAATTTTTCATTCGAGCCGAGTACAACATCAACACCTTCTATCTCGACAATATCGTCAGGACGTAACTGTGCGTAACAACCCGTAACAATAACAAACGCTTCGGGATTTTTCCGCAATGCCCTGCGAACAATCTGTCTGCAATCTTTTTCAGCGTTTTGCGTAACAGTACAAGTATTGATTACATAAATGTCGGCAGCCGAATCAAACTCCACCACCTCATGACCATGATTGAGGAACTGCTCCCCCATAGTGGATGTTTCTGAAAAATTCAGCTTACAGCCTAATGTATAAAACGCGACTTTGGATTTCACTTAATCAAATGCCTTTCACAACTTAATATCATATCCGTATAAATAAAAAGGGACTGATTTTATCAAATTAATAAATAATCAGATAAAATACAGTCCCTTTATAAATCAACTATATGTTATTCTTCAGCTTTTTCTTCTGCTGGTGCGGCATTTTCTTTTTTAGCTCTTGATGCCGATTTGGAGTTGTCATCATAAAGGCTGAAATCGGAAGGATCAAATTTGCCTGCATCTGCTGATTTAATATCTTCAATAGATACTTTTTCAAGCTTATGCTCTTTGATATATTCCTCAATCTCTTCATCAGACTTTTCTTTAACTACAGCTAAAGCACTGAGAACAATTTTTTTGTTTTCTTTATCGAACTCAACAACTTTTAGTTTGAGTTGAGTATCAACCGGGAAACAGAATGAAAGATTTTTAATCTTGTTAGGAGAAAGCTGAGATGCCGGAATAAAACCGTCAACTCCCGCAGGAAGTTCAGCAATCAAACCTTTTTCGATTATTCTCACAATTTTACCGTCGCTATCAGCACCGGCAGCAAATTCTTTTTCAAATCCGTCCCATGGATTATTGTTGATCTGTTTGTGACCGAGAGATATTTTTCTCTGATCGGTATCAACACTCAGTACAACAACTTCGATTGATTCACCTTTTTTAACAACTTCCCCGGGGTGGCGGATTTTTTTGGTCCATGACAAGTCTGAAATGTGTACCAGACCATCGATACCCGGTTCAAGTTCAACGAATACACCAAAGTTGGTAAGGTTACGCGCAACTCCTGTATGTTTTGAACCAACAGGATATTTTTTCATAAGTTCCTGCCATGGATCCGGAGTTAACTGTTTCATACCAAGTGATATTTTTTTCTCATCTTTGTCGAGGCTAAGGATAACAGCTTCAACAACCTGACCCATAGATACAAACTGACTTGGGTGGCTTATGTGCTGAGTCCAGCTCATTTCGGAGATATGGATAAGACCTTCGATACCTTTTTCGATTTCGATGAATGCACCGTAATCGGTAAGTGATACTACGCGGCCTGCAACCTTGTCGCCGATTTTGTATTTTTCTTCGATATTTTCCCATGGATGGGGTAGAAGCTGTTTAAGTGAAAGTGAAATTCTTCTTCTTTCCTTGTCGAAATCAGTAACAACAACTTTGATTTTTTCGTCAAGTTTAACAACTTCGCTAGGATGGTTAATTCTGCCCCAGCTAAGGTCTGTGATATGAACAAGACCGTCAACACCACCAAGATCAACGAATACACCGAAGTCTGTGATAGCTTTAACGATACCCTCAAGTATCTGACCTTTTTCAAGACCTTCAAGAATTTCTTTTCTCTGATCTGCAATGGTTTCTTCAATAAGAACTTTGTGAGAAACAACAACGTTTTCTGTCGGGATGTTAATTTTAACAATTTTGAAATCCATTGTCTGACCAACAAAAGCGTCGAAATCTCTTACAGGGCGGATATCAATCTGAGAACCTGGCAAGAACGCTTCAATTCCCATAAGGTCGACAACCATACCACCTTTAATTCTTTTAAGAATTTTACCTTGTAGAATTTTTTCATTATCGTGAGCGTCGATAATTCTTTCCCAAATTTTAAGGAAGTCTGCTCTTTTCTTGCTAAGAACAAGGTTACCTTCTTCGTCTTCTACACTTTCTATAACGATATCAACCGGGTTACCGACTTTTATCTCTTCAGTAGCGTTGAATTCATTTTTAGGAATTGTACCGTCTGATTTAAAACCAACATCAATAACAATATTATCACCGGATATACCAACTATCTTACCCTGAATAATTTCGCCTTCCTTAATATCACGGAACGATTCATCATAAAGACGAGCCAATGAAAGTAGTTCTTCATCAGAATATTCATCTGAGTTGAAAAATTTTGTGTTTTCTAAAGAAACTCCCGTTTCTTTTAGAGCTTCTTTTTCCTGTTCGGACATTAATCCTCCAAGTAGTACTCTTCTGTCTGCCAAAAGCCAAGCCATAAAACAATCAGAGACAGATAATTAAATTTAGTTTTTTTTTAGTTAGCTAAGATGGCTTAAAAACTTTTTATCTATTTCAGCCAATTTCTTGACAATCTTTTCAAATTCATCTTTTACACTGATAGAGGTAGAGTCGATTTCAAAGGCACCTTCCGCTTTTTTCAAAGGTGCTATTGCTCGGCTGCTATCAATTCTATCACGCTCTTCCAGATTTTTTTTCACTTCCTCAAAAGTGATCTTTGTTCCCGATTCCTCAAGTTCTTTTAATCTTCTCGCGGCTCTTTCCTCTACAGTGGCGACCATAAAAATCTTGATATCCGCGTTCGGGAAAACCACAGTAGTGGTATCCCTGCCTTCAACTACAAGATTTCTTTCTTCACCAAATTTCTGCTGGAGTTCCAGGAGCGCTTTTCTTACACCCGCCATTCTCGCGACAGGCGATACGTAAGAGTTTACTTCAGGAGTGCGTATAAAATCTGTTACTTCTTCATCATTTATAAAAACATGTGTAACACCATCTGTATATTCCATATCAAGACTTATAGTCTCGGAGATGGCGGTTACTTTTTTTTCGTCATCAACGACATCTCGTCTGATAGCGTCAAGGGTTACCGCCCTGTACATTGCTCCGGTATCCAGATAAAGAAAACCGAGTTTGTCAGCAATGTACTTTGCCAGCGTGCTTTTACCAGAGCCGGCGGGACCATCGATTGCTATCACTACATTTTTTGACATAGTTGCGAAATATAGTTTGAATTTCAATCAAAATCAACAAAAAAGATGGAGGAAATAGAGGGTATATGGCTCGTCGCTTTGTGGGGAACCACCCAGGAATAGGCGATATTTTAGGAACCCATCCTAAACCCTTCCCTTTAGCAAAGGGAAGGATTTTTTAAATACTGTGTTTTCTAAATTTTTGGTTTCCCTCCCCTCCATTTACCAAAGGGAGGGGTCGGGGGTGGGTTCTGAATACGATATCTCGACAATACACTATCTCTGGATACCCGCCTCCGCGGGTATGACAACATATTCTGAGCTTTCGAGCATTAACAATCATTCCCTGCTTCGCGGGACAGGCGATACGCTCAGGAGCCTGGTAACTATTTCACTGACATCAATTCATCACACAACTTTGTATGAATTAACCCGTTACTCGCCAGAATCTCCTCGGAATAGATGGAAATACTTTCACCTCTAAAATTTGTTACCTTTCCTCCTGCCTCTTCTACCAGTAATTTTCCCGCGCATAAATCCCATGGATGAAGAGATACTTCCCAGAATCCGTCGAAAATACCATCAGCCACATACGCGAAATCTATTGCCGCGGAACCAAGCCTGCGTATTCCGCGTGAATGATCAAGCATATGAACAAACCGCTGCTTCACGAGATTTGGATTTTCACTTACATGATACGGGAAACCTGTGACGAGAAGCGATCTTTCAAGACGTTCCGTGTTAGAAACCAGCATCTTCCTCTCATTGGCGAAAGCTCCATTCCCCAATTCGGCAGCATAAGCTACATCTCTCATAACATCATAAACTACTCCCGCAACAGTCTGCCCAACCCGCTGTACACCAATTGATACAGAAAAAATCGGTAGCCCATGCGCAAAGTTGGTAGTACCATCTATGGGATCGATCACCCACAAAAATTCACTATTATTCTTTTCGCTCCCGCTTTCTTCAGCCAGTACGGAATGACCCGGAAAATTTTTATGAATATAATCAATAATTTTTGCTTCGGCTTTTTTATCGATCTCTGTTACAAGGTTACTTTCGTTCGTTTTGAACTCAATTCCGAAACCACTTCGGTAACCTTCCCTGATCACCTCTCCGGCGATTTTAGATACTTCAATTATCTTTTCAATCATCATAATTCCTGAATTTTATTACCTTCAACATAAAGAATATATTAAAAGAAGAAAAATTAAGGTATCTTTAAGTGCTTCATGGTTTCTTGAAGCAGCATCTCAATTTCAGTATATTACAAGGTTTAATTTTACAAAGACGGAGTACACCCGAACTTATGGAAGAAAAAATCCAGGCTTCAGAGACAGATTTTTCAATTGTTGAAGATATTCCCAAACGGTTGCCGGTATTACCACTGCGCGACAACGTGATTTTCCCGTACATGATATTTCCTGTTCTCGTGGGTCGCGAACAATCTATCAGGGCGGCGAACTACTCGCTTGAAAACTCTAAATACATTTTTCTCTCGGCTCAAAAGAAATCAAATATTGAAGAACCCGGGTTTGATGATATTTTCAAAGAAGGAACAATCGCGAAGATCATTCAGATACTGAAACTCCCCAACGGGTTAATGAAAATACTTGTCGATGGGATTATACAGGGGAAAATAACGGATTTTGTTGAGAATGATAAATTCTTCGAGGCTGATGTTGAAGTAATACTTCCCGAATCGGAAGACCAGCGTGAACTTAATGCACTCGTAAGACAAATGAGCTCCTTATTTAAAGAGTATGTGAAAATAAACAAGAATGTTCCCGCGGAAGCTATCAGCGCATATGAAAATATTGATGAGCCCGATCGTAAGCTTTTTTACGTTGCCGCAAACATCAATCAATCAATTGAAGTAAAACAATCGATTTTGCAGAAATTTCAGCTAAAAGACCAATTATTTAGTGTAATTAAAATTCTGAACTCCGAAATAGATATACTTCAGGTAGAGAAAGAGATAGAATCGAAAGTACAGGAAAATATAGCCAAAACTCAGCGCAAATTTATTATTCAGGAACAAATCCGAATCTTGCAGGATGAACTTGGTGAAGATGATGAAAACTCACCTGAGCTCACCAAACTCAGAGATAAAATTAAAAAAGCAAAGATGCCAAAAGAGGTTGAGAAAAAGGCTGTTGATGAATTTAACAAGCTAAAAAAGACTCCGCCGAACTCGCCGGAATCAACTGTACTGAGAAATTATCTCGACTGGATCACCGAAGTTCCATGGTACAAGGCAACCAAAGATAATCTCGATCTCGAAAATGTACGAAAAATATTGGATCAGGATCATTTCGGACTCGAAAAACCGAAAGACAGGATTATTGAGCATATCGCTGTACTGAACCTCGTAAAAAATATGAAGGGACAGATATTATGTTTTGTAGGGCCTCCCGGAGTTGGTAAAACTTCTCTCGGTCGCTCGATTGCCCGCGCTTTGGGTAGAAATTTTATCCGTATTAGTCTGGGTGGCGTACGTGACGAGGCAGAAATCAGAGGACACCGAAGAACCTACATCGGTTCGATGCCGGGTAAAATTGTGCAGTCCATGAAAAAGGCAAAATCTGTAAATCCTGTCATGCTCCTTGATGAGATTGACAAAATGAGCATGGATTTCCGTGGTGACCCCTCGTCGGCTATGCTTGAAGTTCTCGACCCTGAACAGAACAATACATTTAACGATCATTACCTCGATGTTGATTACGATTTGTCGCAGGTTATGTTCATTACAACTGCTAACGTAAGATATAACATTCCCCTTCCCCTTCAGGACAGGATGGAAATTATTGAGTTACCCGGTTATCTTGAGTTTGAAAAACTGGAAATTGCCAAACGACATATTTTGCCAAAACAGCTTAAATCGCACGGACTCGATAAATTTGAAATAGATCTGAATGATAAATCGACCCTGAAAATAATCAGCGAATTTACTCGAGAAGCCGGAGTAAGAAACCTTGAACGCGAAATCGCCAAAGTTTTAAGAAAAACCGCTCGTGATATTGTGATAGACAGAGCGAAGAAAAAAGCGGGACGTAAAAAAACTAAATTCACGATCGATGCTAAAAAGATTGAAGAATATTTAGGTGTTCCCCGTTTCAGAAAATCACGAGCCGAGATAAACGATAAAATCGGCAGTGTTACAGGTTTAGCGTGGACCAGCGTTGGTGGTGATATACTCGCGGTTGACGCTACTGTAATGCCCGGAAGTGAAAAACTCACACTTACCGGTCAGCTTGGTAATGTAATGAAAGAATCCGCGCAAGCTGCACTCAGTTTCATCCGTTCCAACGCTGCAAAATTGGGTCTTCCACCTAATTTCCAGAAAGGAAAGGAAATACACGTTCACTTGCCTGAAGGCGCTATTCCCAAAGACGGACCTTCAGCAGGTATAACTTTAACCATGGCTCTATATTCTGCTTTCAGTGGTAAGCCCGCAAAAGGAGATGTAGCTATGACAGGTGAAATTACATTGCGTGGAAACGTTCTTCCAATAGGTGGATTGAGTGAAAAACTTATCGCGGCGAAACGTAATGGCATTATAAAAGTGATCATACCCAAAGAAAACGAAAAAGACCTTGTTGAGATAAAACCGGCTGTAAAAGAAGGTCTGGAAATAATTCCTGTTGAAAATATTGACGAAGCAATGAAACATGTGTTTGGTAAAATAACGCCTTACAAGGCAAAACCCAAGACAGAAAAAGAGACAATAGAGAGCGAGAATGGCGGAAAATCTGACGATAAATAAAAGTCACTCAACTGCTGAAATATACGAGCAATTATTGCCTCAACTTGAAGCTTTGATTGACCCCGATATTCCTGTGATTTCAAATCTTTCGAATATTGCGGCAGGTTTATTTAACGCTTTTGATAAAATAAGCTGGTGCGGTTTCTACATGAAATCGGGTGAGGTTTTATATCTGGGGCCATTTTGCGGAAACGTTGCATGCACCACGATAAAAATCGGCAAAGGTGTATGCGGTACATCCGCGGCAAGCCGTGAAACAATTATTGTTGAGGATGTGGACAAATTCCCGGGTCATATCGCTTGCGATGCCGGTTCAAAATCTGAAATTGTTGTTCCATTATTTTCTGGTAGCGAACTGTTTGGAGTGCTCGATCTTGATTCATACGAGTACTCTTCATTTAATGAGACGGACAAAATTTTTCTCGAAAAACTTGTTTCTGTATTGATAAATAAATTAGATTTCGTTCAATTCAAATTACTCTGATTGGAGAATAGATGAGTTATCTTGTTACGGCAAGAAAATGGCGACCAACGTTATTTTCTGAAGTTGTTGGTCAGCAGCACATTACACAAACATTGAAGAACGCAATTCTTAACGGACGTGTAGCTCACGCCTATCTTTTCGCCGGTCCGCGTGGCGTGGGGAAAACAACCACTGCCCGTATCATGGCAAAAGTTTTGAATTGTAAAAACCCGAAAGATGGCGAGCCTTGCAACAAATGTGAAATGTGTAACGCTTTCAACTCATCGCAATCACTTGATATTATTGAAATTGATGGTGCCTCCAACAGAAGAATTGAAGAGATACGCACATTGCGTGAATCGGTTAAATACGCTCCAACCAAGGGGACTCACAAAGTTTACATCATAGATGAAGTTCACATGCTCACCATCGAGTCGTTTAACGCGCTACTTAAAACGCTCGAAGAACCGCCGGAACACACAATATTTATTTTCGCGACAACCGATGTTCACAAGGTACCTTCTACAATTATTTCCCGCTGTCAACGATACGATTTTCGCAGGATTGAGCTAAATACAATTAAAGATCTACTCAATAAAATAGCGGAAGCGGAAAACATTACAATCGACGACAAATCACTTACTATTATCGGTAAAAAAGCGGATGGTGCGTTACGTGATGCCGAATCGATTTTTGATCAGGTGGTTTCATTTTGCGGTAATAATATAGAAGCTGATGTTCTCACCTCTATGTTGAACCTCATTGATGAAGATATTTATTTTTCATTCACAGACGCGATTCTTGAAAAAAACTTCGCGGCAGCGTTCGATATTACTGAAGAACTCTACAATAAAGGATGGAACTTCATTGATTTTGTAAACGGAATGACTGAACATTTCAGGAATATACTTGCCGCTATTGTGAAAAAAGATAGCTCACTCATTGAGTCTGCCGAAATGTACAAAGAGAAATATATGGAATATATTAAGAGTTTCAGTGAAGCAGATATTCTGAAACTACTCAATTATTCCAACCGACTTAATCAGGAAATAAAATTCGCGCAGAACCAGCGGGTAAAAATCGAAATTTCACTTGCCCACATGATAAGTCTGGAGAAAACAGAAACAATAAGTAACCTGCTGGAAAAGCTAAAATCAGCTAATCTTTCAGGTTATAATGTTAATACAGTTCCGGGCAGGGAGACCGACGAAAAAAAAAAGCCTGAAAGAGTAACATCTTCCACACCCCCTGAAACGAAGCAGGTTAAACAAGAATCTCCAAAGGAAAAATCAAGCCCCAAACCTCCCTCGACGAATGTTCCGGTTGACTTCAAAACAATAAAATCGAGATGGGCTGAATTTGTAGATACGATCACGGATTTTAATTACAAACTGCTCCTTGGTGACGCAAAACCACAAAAATATTTTGCCGGAAAACTCACGATCCGTTTAGGAAGACAAAGTGACAAGGATGTAATTAAGAGTGAGAAAACCTTCACGAAACAGATATCGACATCAGCACAGGAATTTTTTGGCAAAGAGATGAGTATAGAACTCACTACTCCTGATACGCTCCACCGGGAAGAAATTGAATTTATGCAATCCGATCAGCCAAATACCCAGCTCGTTGATGCAATTATAAACGAACTTGGCGGGAAAGAATACAAGACAAATTAATTGCGGTTCACAATTTTTGTTCACTTTTCCATGATTTGGTGTTATATTGTTGCAATCTTAAAGTTTAAACAAATTTTAAAGTTATTATTTGGGCAAGAATTTGAAACCTCTATTTAGAAATATAATCGCGGTTATAGCCGGATGGTTGCTTGGTAGTATAATCAATATGGGTTTGGTAACTGTGGGTCACGCTTTTTTCCCAATCCCGGGAGTTGATCCTGATAACATGGAAGAAATGGCAGCGATTATCGGTACACTTGAATTCAAATTTTTTATTTTCCCTTTTTTGGCACACGCTCTTGGTACCTTCACCGGAGCTGTCTCTGCGACACTGATAGGCGCGACACACAAGATGAAACTGGCGATAGGTATAGGGGTGATCTTTCTGATCGGTGGAATTTTTGTAAGTTTTCTTCTGCCTGCTCCAACATGGTTTATTGTTGTCGATCTGCTTTTTGCTTATATCCCGATGGCATGGCTTGGAGGTAAACTGGTTACCGGAAAAACAGAAAAACGTTAATAAAACAAATACCGAATTTCTTTCCACTTTTGGTTTAAGAACCTGTAATGCGAGTTTTTTAGCAGGAGCTATCCAAATTTAGTTCTGCGATTCGCGTTAACATACCTACTAATCTTTTATTATTTCAAGGCAAAAAAGCAGAAAAATAAATTATTTTCCACCTTTATCTTTTCTTCACTTTTTTTATTTTGATATTGAAATTTTACAAAACCGTTACAAACAATACAAAAGGGGAATTAGGGATGTTAAAGTACGTTTCTTTACTATCATTACTACTGGTGTGTTCTTTGTTTGCTAATCCGGACGACACCACCCACGCCGGTTTGCGTGACACTACAAATGTCGGTCCCGGGGTTATCTATTACTCCGAGTTTATTGAAGAGGGACCATGGCAAATCGATGTTATGGAGATTGATCTCACCAATCAATGGCTCAATGTCGAAACTGTAAAAGCCGATGATCAACTCTTCGGACTCGAACGCACAACTTCAATGGCAGCACGCAATAACTATGAAGGGCACAAAGTTGTTGGTGCGGTAAACGCTGATTTTTATAATACCGCAAATGGTGAGCCGCTTGGAACACAGATAATCAAAGGTGAATTCCTTAAAGTAAATACAGATTGGAGGTCAATAGGATTTGATGTCAATAACCTTCCATTTATGGGGCTTTACGGTTTTGCAGGATCCGTAATAACCGCAGACACTGTCGCGCAGCTTCATGGTATAAACCGTGACAGACTCGACGAGGAGTTGATTCTTTACAACAAATTTAAAGGAAATACTACTCTTACAAATCAGTGGGGTTCCGAAGTACGCTTCAAACTTCTCGGCGACTGGTTCGCTAATGACACCTTAACAGCAGTAGCAATCGAACGCGAAATCGGTGTAGGAAGTATGTCGCTCGATGATTCAACATTTGTTCTTGCGGGTCATGGCGGCAGTAATCTGTTTCTTCAGGATAAAATAGCTGACGGGGATACTATCAAATTATTCCCTAAACTGGGTCTTAACCGTGATAAACTGACCGCAATGGTTGGGGGAAGCCACTATCTTGTACAGAATGGTGTTGTGGTTGCCTCCGATGGCGATCGACACCCGAGAACGGCGGCAGGATTCAGCGCTGATTCTACAAAACTTTACCTGATGACAGTTGATGGCAGACAACCGGGCTATAGTATTGGAATGAGTTTAAAAGAGTTGGGGCAATATATGTTAAGTATAGGTGCTGCTAATGCCCTTAACCTCGATGGCGGTGGTTCCACAACAATGGTCGTACGGAGCGAGATCAAAAACAGCCCGTCAGACCCCGGTGGTGAACGCTCGGTATCGAATTCTCTCCTGATAGTAAGTTCTGCGCCAACGGGTCCGGTCGCTCACTTGAGAATAAACCCATCAGAGATATTTATTCTTGGTGGGCTAAATAAAGTTTTTGGTGTATCCGGGGTTGATGAACATTACAATCCTGTTCAGGTGAATCTCTCATCGGTAAATTGGAGCTGCACTCCGGAATTGGGAACAATAGATGCGTCCGGAAATTTTACCGCGGCTGATGATACAATATCCGGCTACGTTTATGCGGAATATAACGGTATCACCGACTCCGCCAGGGTTTATCTCACAAAAATATCTTCAATTGTTATCGAACCGGATCCGGTCATATTGCAAGCGGGCGAACTTCAACAGATGAACGCCTACGCCTTTGATAACTACGGAAACGACATTACCATCTCCAATACCGATTACACGTGGGAGGTTATTGGTGATATGGGTACAATTTCACCATCCGGAATGTTTGAAGCCACAAATGTTGGCGATGGAAAAATCCGGGTTACTTACGAAAACATCAGCGCCGAGGTTGATGTATCTGTGGGAGTATCTCAGTTCATACTGCTTGATGATTTCGTTGACGTTTCTGCTTACTTCATGAGTGGCACGAGAGTAAATCTTTCGGAATGCTCATTCACATCCTCAACTGATATATTCAATTCACCACCGGCATCCGGTAAACTTAAATATTCACTCACAACGGGCGGAACAAGTGCCTTATATTTGACTCGCTCAATACCAATTGCAGGGACACCAGACAAAGTGACTCTCTCGGTTTACGGAGATGGGAAAGAACACTGGCTGCGGGGAGAATTTGAGGATAAGGACGGTGAAAAATTCCTGGTCGATTTTGTATCAAAAATAAACTGGTCAGGATCGTGGAAAGAGTTGGAAGTAATACCGGCGGAAGCCTCTCCAAGTTGGGCAAACCCTAACGCTTTTCTTGATTTTCCGATTACATGGACAAAAATTTATCTTGCAGAAACCGATGACTCCAAAAAAGATAGCGGTGAAATCTACCTTGATGACTTCAAGGCATACTTTATCACCACTCATCTTGATGATAACGAGGGACAAGTTCCTGCTGTCTATGAGCTGGAGCAGAACTATCCTAATCCATTTAATCCCTCAACAAAAATAAAATTCTCCATCCCCACGGAAAATAAAGTTACTATCAAAGTGTATGATACGCTCGGCAGATTGGTTGATACTCTCGCGAATGAAATTTATTCAGCAGGGTCTCACGAAGTAATACTTAATGCCTCCAATCTGGCAAGCGGTGTATATTTTTATACAATAAATGCTGGTGACTTTTTCAGCGTTAAAAAGATGCAGTTGATAAAATAAGTTGTTAATTGATAGGGGCGCCTTTTATGGCGTCTCCTGGTCTCTCTATAAAGGTTTGTGAGCTTTTCGGTTTGTCATGCTCGACCTGATCGGGCATCCAGTTTTTTCTTTTAAGGATAAAACGATCAACTAACACTGGACCTAATTTTCCACATAGTCCGGTCCTTTTTCTGCAAACGGGGTAGGAACTGTGCTAAGGTGTCAATTAATAGAGGGTTGGAGAGTTCAATCGTGGCACCATGACAAAGTTGATTATTAACAAAGTCCTCCTCTCGAAAGCTTTCGGGACAAGTTCCCGAATGTGGATTTCGACGATAGTCGAAAGATGGAGGATGACTTATTGTATTTCCGTGATTTTTGGTCACCCCCCATCACAAAATCTGCCTCATTGTAAGGGCTATGATTGTAGTATCGGGATAATGCACTATCTCTGGATACCCACCTCCGTGGGTATGACAACATATCATGGATTTACGAGCTGTAATGGCCCTTTCCCGCTCTGCGGGACAGGAGACAAGATCAGGTGTCCATTATGCGAGGGCTGCTGAGGCACTCGAAGCACCCGTCACCGGCTGAATTTCCCAAAGTGGCTTGACCGTTTCCGCTCTGCGAGATGGTCGGCGTGTGAAGATAATTGTGCACACTTATTATCAGGCGTTTTTTACCGCAAAAGCAAACTTTGCCTTTAAATCATCTCATCCAAAAAACATTAAACCGGGACCTCACAATTTGCAGTTCTATATAACATACTTTGCATTTGCAGTATGATACCCCCTTAGGCAGAAATTCACTGAATTAACAAAATAAGTTAACAATTGAACTTGTGCCTTAAATAGATGTTTTGATTTATAAATCAACGGGAGAAAGTATGAGCAAAATTAAATTAACACCTCTCAAGGATGGTCCACTTCTTCTTGTAAACGCGGAATTTATTTTTGGAAAAAACGGCGAAAAAATTGAAGCAAAAGAAAAATCTTTTTTATGCCGGTGTGGTGCGTCCTCTAATAAACCCTTCTGCGATGGTACCCATAATAAAACTGGTTACAGCAGTGATCGGGAACAAACACGTTCCAACGATTATTACAAAACTTATGAAGGGAAGGAAATCATCATTAATGATAACAGAACGATATGTTCACACGCCGCGGTTTGCGTTTCAAAACTTGCTGAAGTTTTTGATGTTGAGAATCGTCCCTGGATAAACGCTGACGGCGCAACCGCGGAAAAAATAAAAGAGGTCATTAAAAAATGTCCCTCTGGTGCTCTCACCTTCGTGGAAAAAGATAAGGTTGTCACCGAATGGTCTGAAAATGAGACCGTTTCCTTCGAAAAGAACGGACCTTACTTGTTTCAGGGTGGTATAGAAATAGAGAACGATCCTCAGCCTCCGGTAAATGATCACTATGTTATCTGCAGATGTGGGAAGTCAAAAAACAAACCTTATTGCGATGGTAATCACCACAATTATAAATTTGACAGCTAAATAAATAAGTAAAAGAGACGATAATAACCTTTAGATGAGTATTTGCCTTGATTTTTACGTAGTTTTATGCTTTATTGAAGTATAATTCAAATTATGTTATGAAAAAGTTTTCGAATAAAATATTGCCATTGTTTCTTATTGCGGCACTCTTCTTTTCAACATCAGGTTATTATAATGTTGAGCATATTTGTGCCTGCTACGAAGAAGAAGTATGTAATGATGCACAAAGAGATTGCTGTTCAATCTACGATAAAGTGCTGGCTGAAGAAAGTGGTTGTGTCCCGGAACATCAGGAACACTCGAACTGCGGAGCTACCTGTGTCACAACTTGTTCTTATGATGTGAACAGAATAGTTATATACCCTGATCAACTACCTGTAAATGAAAACTTGAAACTCAAACCCGAGTTCATTAAATCTGTAATAATAGATTTTGAAGAAGAAAACAAGAATTTTTATTCTACTTATTTTAATCTTGAGCTCCCCTATACCTCACCCAATTCCCATGGAAAAGAACTTGTCATAAGTCTCCACCACTTAAAGACTCCTTGTCTGGTTAACTCGTAGCATTACGTTTTATCAGATTTTATAATTAAAGGAGTTTAAAATGCGATTTTTAATTCTTGCGCTTTTTTTGAGTAATTTGCTCATGGCACAAAACGTTACCGGAATAGTTTACGAACTAACCGATGATGGCAGAATACCCCTGCCCGGTGTAAATGTTTACTGGGAAGGAACCCAAACTGGTACCACAACCGATACCGACGGAAAATTCAGTATTGATAAAGTAGAAAACGTATATAATTTAATTGTTTCATATATATCTTATGAACCTGATACAGTTTTCATAGGTGATGAAAGTAATCACGCTGAAATTTTTCTCTCCAACAATCGCGAACTTGATGAGATAACTATTTTCGCGAGAGTTACTTCCCTTACGTACAAAGATTTCGAGGTTCAACCTGTACAGGAAATCACGAGACATGAATTACAAAAAGCAGCGTGTTGTAATTTGTCTGAAAGTTTTGAAACAAACGCGTCTGTTGATGTTTCCTACAGTGACGCTGTAACGGGTGCCAAACAAATTAAAATGCTTGGTCTCGCGGGAAAATACAGCCAGATCATGACAGAAAACATCCCCAATTTACGTGGTCTGGCTTCCGCATTTGGTATATACTATATTCCGGGACCATGGATGCAGTCTATCCAAATCTCCAAAGGTACCGCCTCAGTAAGAAACGGTTTTGAATCCATTACCGGTCAGATCAACATTGAATTCAAAAAGCCGGTAATGAGTGAAAAGTTCTATGCCGATGTTTATTCCAACAGTATGCTCAAAACAGATGTAAACTCGAATACTTACTACCAGCTTAATGACAATCTCTCAACTCTCCTGTTGGTTCATGGTGAATACTTTGATAAACAACTGGATGAATCATATGACGGATTTCAGGATCATCCTAATGTGAAACAGTTTAATGTCATCAACCGATGGCGATATGAAGACTTTGAAAATTGGCATATCGACGCAGGTGTGAACATCCTCTCAGAAGAAAGAACCGGTGGTCAAATGGGTAATAACACACTCCCTTCCTCTTCAATTTACCGCACCGGTATTAATTCTTCACGTTTTCAGCTCTGGTCAAAAACCGGCTACATATTTGATCAGACAGAGGATGATCATACCGAACATGAAGGTGAAGAACACAAGGAAGAAGCACCAATGAGTCTTGGTTTTATAAATATGTTTACCCTCCATGGTCAGGAATCACGTTTTGGTCTTCGTGAATATAATGCAGATGAATTTGAATATTATACCAATTTGATTCTGGACTATTCGCTGTTCGGACACAAAATTAGTTCAGGCGTGAGTATGAGTTACAATAAATATGATCAGACTTTTTCAAATTCTGAGAGTTACAGAGAAGATATCATTCCGGGAATTTTCACCGAATATACATTCTCTCACGAACAAAATTTCACCGCTATTTTTGGTGCAAGGGCTGATCACCACAATCGTGAAGGATGGTTTTATACACCGCGTTTACATTTGCGATACGCTCCGGCAGATAATACAATTTTACGTTTTAGCGCGGGAAAAGGTTACAGAACCGCAAACATTATATCCGAAAACATTTCGCTGCTTTCAACTTCCCGCAATTTTTTCATTGATGAATCTCTTAAAATGGAAGACGCATTCAATATCGGCTTTAACATAACTCAGTATTTCTTACCGTTTGACAGACAATTGAGCATCAGTCTTGATTTTTATCGAACCGAATTCAATAATAAAATCATTGTTGATATTGAAAAAAACGCAAGTGAGGTTCATTTTTATAATCTTTCCGGGGAATCGTTTGCAAATAACGCGCAAATAGAAATTGCCTATGAAGTTCTTCCCCGTTTTGATGTTAGAACCGCCTTCAGATATACTGACGCAAAATCAACCTATTCAGGAAAGTTGATAGAAGATCCGCTAAACAAAAAAATGAAGGGGTTGTTATCGTTTTCCTATTATACCCCGGATGATTCATGGCAATTTGATTTGACCGCGCAGTTTAATGGTAAATCCAGAATTCCGGATTTATCGGGTAATCCTGAAGCAAACCTTGCTGATTATTCCCCGGCACACACATTATTGCTGGCACAGATCACTAAAAATTTCGGCAGCTATGAGATATATGTCGGAGGTGAAAACCTTACAGATTTCAAACAAGCCAATCCGGTAATAGCTCCTGATGATCCATACGGTCCAAACTTCGACGCATCAGTCATTTGGGGACCTGTATCAGGAAGAAGTTTCTACCTTGGCGCAAGATATACATTTAATTGATTTTTGAGAGGATAATCCCCTTAATTTGCCAATACACTTTGTTTGTACTGAGTAATTTCAGGGAGGATTAATGATATCGCTCATAAATTCAGGAATGAAAGGCGGTACGTTTTGAACGTACCGCCCAACTTAAAAGATTATTTTACATAATGAGCTTTATTTTTCTTCGGGTGAGATCATTTTATATATAAATCCCGCCAAAATCGCCCCCGCGATCGGGGCAACCCAAAAGAGCCACAATTGAGAAAGCGCCCAGTCACCAACAAAAAGTGCCTGACTTGTACTCCTTGCAGGATTAACAGACGTATTTGTTACAGGAATACTGATGAGGTGTATCAGGGTTAAACCCAAACCTATCGCAAGACCGGCGAAACCCTTTGGAGCTTTGGAATGAGTGGCGCCAAGAATAATAATTAAAAATATAAAAGTCATAACCACTTCGGTTACCAAAGCAGCAAGCATTCCGTAACCACCAGGAGAGTTTTCTCCATAACCGTTAGCCGCAAATCCCCCCAGCTCAAAACCTGGTTTGCCGGAAGCTATAATGTATAAAACAGCCGCACCCGCGATTCCCCCAAGAACCTGAGCCACGATATAAGGTACGAGTTCTTTTGTGTCAAATCTGCCACCAGCCCATAAACCGAGAGAAACAGCCGGATTAAGATGGCAACCCGAAATATGCCCGATTGCGTATGCCATTGTAACTACTGTTAGTCCGAAAGCGAGTGAGACACCGACAAATCCAATACCAAGTTCGGGAAATGCCGCAGCCAATACCGCGCTCCCGCAACCACCCAGCACCAGCCAGAAGGTTCCAATAAATTCTGCAACTAATTTTTTCACTTTATCCTCAGTGAATTGTTATGAAATATTGTGGGTTGAGTGTATTTTACAATACCAGTATGTATTGAAAGCAGAATGGTAGAAATACCATTGAATATATTTTAAAGTTAAACTTTAGTCAACAGGTTTTTATTATATATATATTAAAAATGCGACCCCAATAATTTTGAAGTCGCATTTATAAATAATTATTCGCTAATCGTTACTTCATGAGCATCATTTTTTTGGTGTCGGAGAAAGTTCTTCCGTCAGCACCATTTGCTGATACAGTATAAATATACATACCACTCGCAAGCTGTGAAGCATTGAATTTCACTTCATGACTTCCGGCTGAAAATTCTTTCGCGACAATATCATTTACCTTTTCACCAAGCATATTGTAAAGTGAGACTGTAACTTTCGCGTCAACAGGCAAGGCAAAATTTATAGTTGTTGACGGGTTGAACGGATTCGGGTAGTTCTGACCCAAAGTAAACTCTGTTGGTATCTCAACACTACTAACCGACATACTATTTATTCTAGTATCAGCAATTACGATCTGCTCACCAGCCTTCAATGAAGCGTTTAGCAGTATTCCGCCTAAATTATCCTGAAGAGTTATATCGCTTCCTTCTGCCGAAATTGTAACAGGATATTCCAGCCCCTGCATTTTTATTTCGCCTGAAACTGAAGATTCAACAACTTTATTACTACTGAATCTTACATCAAATACTTGTGATGGCGGCAAAGGAGGTAATTCAAAATACTCGCTATTTGATAAATTTGCACCTAACAACAACTTGGTAGTATTTCCGGCAGCGTCTGTTAGAACAAGACTTGCAGATGATGTAATTTCATTCTTCGGCACTCCACTTTTTGCGGCTTTGTTCGAATATGTTAAAACACCATTACCACTTGCTTTCACCCAGTAACCATGACCCGGCATCAACGATTCCGCGATACCGTATCCGCTGCTAAACTCATAAAATGGAGAGGTTAATAATCCTGATGGATTTGTTCCAATTCCACTCACCATCATTTCATATTCCATAGGTCCAATGAGATTCCAGCCTTCCTTTACGGGAACATCATCACCTGTTGGCTGCCCCAGCATTTCAATCTGATCGGCTCCGTCAAACTTGACCCAATATCCATATCCCGGCACACAGGTATTAACTGTATAATATCCGTTATCAAAACCAAATGCCTGCGAAACAGCACCGGGATAAACAGCTGATACACTCATATCATCCATATCCATCGGCGCTGATACAATATTCCATCCGGTAGAAACATCTATCATCAATGCCATAACATCAGCATATTCAATCACAAGATCTGTGATCGATGAATTTGTTATCTCCACTGAACTCTCAGTCTTCATATCAACAGTAATAATAGAGCCCCCAAACGGATCCTTCAGCATAAACATTCCATCAGGGAGATTATCGGGATTCCAGGATAATGTCACCGGATACCCTGCCGAACCTGCCTGCAATCCGATATTCCAGGTTATAGCCTCTTCGGAGGAATTCCGTAAATCAACCAATGAGCCGACATTTCCGGGAAGATTGAATCTGGAATCGAAAACTCCGGCAGGAGGAAGTGGGGGAAGTTCAAATTCATCAAGAGAAGCATCAATACCCTCAGTTGCCGTTGGATCCTGACCAAATGTGAGGGTATTACTAACTTCAACTCCGCCAGCGTCGGCCACAAGAATATCAGTCGCCCATGAATCACTCGTTCCACCTTCACCAATTGTCATTGTTACAGGAATTATAATTTCTGAATTGTCAGGATCAGTGGTTGTGATAACAACATCCATTGAATAATCACCTTCGGGAAAATCTTCCGAAATAAATGAAAGCTCTACATCTACAGAACTTCCGTTATAAATCGTTCCTTCCATTGTATCCGAGGCTAGCCAATCCGGTTCAGCAGAGAATTTAACCGCAAGCCCGTCCTCTATATAAACGCCATTCTGAACAATTTGTAAACCATCAAGACCATCATGATCTTCTATACCTACACTTGCGCTATTTACACCATCGGTCATAGCTTCATAGTAGAACATTACTTTACCACTGGAATGGAGCACAATCTGGAAAGTATAATCTTGACCAGGCTGACCGTAGAATCTTGGCCACTGATCATATTGTACGATAAACTTATTACCTTCTTGTTTATAGAAAACAGTACCGCCCTCGGAACCGTCAAGATCATCCCAAAATGCCGCAATAATTCCATTAGGTACTGATGATGATGGTATGGCAGAGTTTGAATATGTATTTCCGGAAAACTCGAAGAATGTCAGGAACCCGTTCGACCCAACATATATCTCATCGTAGGTTTCACCGTAGTATTTAAAATTGAATCCGAGATCAAATGGTCCAGCATAACCTTCATCCTCGGGATCAAAAGTTCCTGATGGAGTCCAGTTTGAAGCTGCCGTTCCTGTTGTGGAAATATCATTCCACTCATATTCAGGGCCATCGGGTTCATTGCTGTCAATCCACTCATATCCGAACAAATCAGGTCCGCCGGCTCCACGAAATCCAACACCACCGAATTCAATCGGTTTATTTTTTGTTCCTTTTGTTGACTCAATGGCATTTACTTTTGGAATTAGTTTCACTTTCAACGCATCAGAAGAAGGGAAATTGTTATTGGCAAGTTCTATGGTAAAGTCCATTGTTGAATTATCAAACGAGACATTCGCGAGATTAAAGGACTCCGTTGTTGATGACATTGGATCCAGATTAACTGAAATACTCATTGGATCAACTGATGCTTCCGGCGCACCCCAGGTCATACCCTCGGCATTGTTAGAAAGCCCGGAAACATTACCCCATATATCTGATGACTTGATCGCAAAATGATATGTTGTGGAGAAATCGAGTCCCTCAATCATATACACTTCAGCTTCCCCTGAGTCAGCGGGTGCTTCACTATATGAAAGCATATTTGCATTCTCAAAATCAGTATCATTCAAGACAGGGTTTTCTGACCATCTAAGATCATATGCAACCACACCATTTCTTGATGTATCGAAAGGTGCAGTCCAGCCAAGTGCCAGGGACGATGAAGTCTGATCAATCACCATGAGATCAGTGACAGTGGATGGTGGAACCTGATCAGGCTCTTCAATCACCATGAGCAATGAATTATAGATATTTAATCTTCCCCCGGTAACTGTAATTCCGTCCAATGCCGGGATAGGATCTACATTATCAAAAAGATGCTGCTTGAAAATCAAAGCATATGCAGCGGGATCGTTCTTGTAAGCTTCCATAATCGTCTGATTTGCCGCAGAGTACATTAATGCAATAGCACCCGCAACAGTTGGCGTAGCCATTGACGTACCGGTTTTATTACCATAAGAATTTCCGGGGATTGCGTTATATATGGCTGTTCCTGGTGCACCAAGATCAATAGTAGTTAAACCATACGCCGCGCCGCTGTTTTTTTGGTCAGTATCAGTTGTATTGGTAACCGCTACCATATAATCACTGGGGCATGCAGTTGGTACATCTCCCTGTATATCAACATCGATATTCAAATTTGCGGTAGCTCCGCAATTCAGGACACCAATTGAGCCGAGAGAATCATACATTGCGCACCAGATGGGATAGTCAGACGGATCACCATAGTCAACACCAAATGAGGCATTAGTTACAACCACAAAGGCTCCATACTGACCATTAGTTTCATTATAACGTGAACGCATTTCGTGAACATACCCGTATGCTTCCACTACAGTAGCTTCCACACTGGAAGAACCTGCAATCGGCATAATTTTAGCATTCGGATTAACCCCGGAAACACCAATCCCGTTATTACCCACGGCAGCCGCAATTCCGGCAACATGGGTACCGTGACTGCTGCTCGGAATAGAACCATCACTTTCATAAGCATCCCAGCCATCATAATCATCAATGTAACCGTTATTATCATCATCAATATTATTATTGGGTATTTCATGAACATTTTTCCAATAACTTATATCTTCATGATTAATATCGGCACCACCATCAATTACAGCAATAACCACCTCATCACCAGTTGCTGTAACACCACCAAAGCTCAGATCCCATGCTTCGACAGCATCAATATCAGCATCAGGAGTTCCTCCGGTCTGACCGGTATTATTTAATGCCCACTGAAGATTAAAAGACGGGTCATTGGGTATCATATCTATATAATCATTTTTATTAAACGGTTTGGATGCGTCAACAGATTCTCTGAGCTGCACATAATGATTAAACTGCGCTATCTTCACATCTTTATGTACCATCACATCAGATAATATTGCTTTATCGGTAGCTTTATTATTTGAATATTCGTAAAGCCAGATATTCATTCTGCGTGACAATAATTTAACAGGTGTTAATCCGTGTTCTTTCATTTCGTTAGCAAAATTATCTGCCCCTTTATTTAAATCCAGCATGATAATCAACTGGTTTGGGACGTATTTTTCTTCCTGCAAAGGAGCATTATTTTGGGAGTATAATGCACCAGAAAAAAGTAACAACAGGATAAGAAGAATATTTTTTTTCATGTCTTCCCTTATTTATTAATGTAATATTTGATGGAGTATATATCCGATTTAATATAAAACATTAATAACTAAAATAATGCACAAAAATAAAGTTTTTTTGTTAGTTGAGATTGATTTTTGTAAGACGAAGGAGGGATAGAACATTATCATTCATTATGATGCGATTAAGATTCAACTGTTTGAACTACCGGTAAATGTTTAAAAATAAAAAAGCCTCAAACGCAAAGCGAAGAAGGCTCTTAAAATTAAGTTTGGATAAAAGCATACAATAGTTAGCTAAGTCAGGTTTTCGAGATCAAGCAAATCTTTGGTTCTACCAGTAGCGCGCTTATTTTTAATTAAATCATCGAGTCCAATAAAATAAATATCAATATCATCGATTCTCTTTACATAGTAATTTTCATAACATTCACTAAAGGTTACACCACCGCATAGAATTTATAATATCAATTCTATGCGGTGGATAGCCTAGTTGAATAATATTATCCGGTTCAAGCAAATCTTTTTCGGTAATACCTATATCATTAAATCCAAATTGTTTAAGGACATCTAACAAGATCAAAGCATTTTTTTTTGTCATGTCAATGTAAATATCAATATCGCCAGTATACCTTGGGTAACCATGAATACTTACAGCATAACCGCCTACCACAAGATATTTAGCATTATTTTCGTTGAGTAATTTTATAAACTCTTTGAAATCCTTTGAAAACATTTTCGCCTGTCATTTCTAATTGAAACTGAATGTACTGGCTACGAAGAATTTCAAGCGCATCAATTCTCTCTTGAGCTGATTTATGTAGCCAGAATAGATAATCAGTTTTTTGATGGTTTTTAGAAACAATTTCAATTTTCTTTTCCATACAGGCTAATATAAATAGTGAAAAGAAATTAAACAATAAATACAAATGATATTTAAAATAAAAAAAGCCTCAAACGCAAAGCGAATGAGGCTTAAAAAATAAAATCTGGCGGCTACCTACTCTCCCACACAGTTGCCCATGCAGTACCATCGGCGTATAAAGGCTTAACTACTCTGTTCGAAATGGAAAGAGGTGTGACCCTTTAGCTATAACCACCAGAAAACTTTTCAATAAAATTAAAGAAAGAAAGAGCGAACCGCATTAACATAATTAACGCATTTGAATACAAATTTTAAGGTTAAGCCTCACGACTTATTAGTACCACTCGACTGAACACATTACTGTGCGTACATCTGTGGCCTATCAACCTTGTCATCTCCAAGGAGTCTTTAGTCATATGAGGGATGTTTAATCTTGAAGTATGCTTCGCACTTAGATGCTTTCAGTGCTTATCATTTCCGAACGTAGCTACCCAACCATGCCGTTGGCACGACAATTGGTACACTAGAGGTTCGTTCGTCTCGGTCCTCTCGTACTAAAGACGACTCTCCTCAAACATCCTGCGCCCGCATAGGATAGAGACCGAACTGTCTCACGACGTTCTGAACCCAGCTCACGTACCGCTTTAATTGGCGAACAGCCAAACCCTTGGGACCTTCTCCAGCCCCAGGATGCGATGAGCCGACATCGAGGTGCCAAACCTTGCCGTCGATATGAACTCTTGGGCAAGATCAGCCTGTTATCCCCGGAGTACCTTTTATCCTTTGAGCGACGGCACTTCCATTCGCTACCGCCGGATCACTAACTCCTGCTTTCGCACCTGCTCGACCTGTATGTCTCGCAGTCAAGCTCCCTTCTGCGTTTGCACTCTACGCATGATTACCGACCATGCTGAGGGAACCATTGAGAGCCTCCGTTACATTTTGGGAGGCGACCGCCCCAGTCAAACTACCCGCCTAACAATGTTCCGGTACCTGATTCAAGGCACGCGGTTAGAATCCAAATAAACCAAGGGTGGTATTTCACCGTTGACTCCACCGAGGCTAGCGCCCCAGCTTCAAAGTCTCCCACCTATCCTACACATGATTTACTCGAACCCAATGTTAGGGTGCAGTAAAGGTTCACGGGGTCTTTTCGTCCGTATGCGGGTAACCGGCGTCTTCACCGGTACCACAATTTCACCGAGCTCGTGGTTGAGACAGTGCCCAGATCGTTGCACCTTTCGTGCAGGTCGGAACTTACCCGACAAGGAATTTCGCTACCTTAGGACCGTTATAGTTACGGCCGCCGTTTACTGGGGCTTCGATTCAAAGCTTCGCCGAAGCTAACCTCTCCTCTTAACCTTCCAGCACCGGGCAGGTGTCAGTCCCTATACTTCGTCTTGATTGACTTCGCAGAGACATGTGTTTTTGTTAAACAGTCGCCTGGGCCTTTTCACTGCGACCTCTTTCAGCTAAATCCGCAAGGATTTCACATACCGGAGGTACCCCTTCTCCCGAAGTTACGGGGTTAATTTGCCGAGTTCCTTAACCACGACTCACTCGAGCGCCTGAGAATACTCATCCCATCTACCTGTGTCGGTTTACGGTACGGACTGATATTACACTTGTATACGAAGATTTTCTAGGCAGTATGATTACGATCAGTTCAGAGCTATTGCTCACCCGTTCGCACCTCGGAGTTGTGACGGCGGATTTGCCTACCATCACCCCCTACATGCTTAGACCACCTAATCCAACAGGTGGCTGACCTTCACTTCTGCGTCCCTCCTTATACTCAAATGTATAATACCAGGTACGGGAATATTAACCCGTTTCCCATCACCTACGCTTTTCAGCCTCGGCTTAGGGACCGACTAACCCTGAGTCGATTAACGTTGCTCAGGAAACCTTAGATTTTCGGCGGACGGATTTTTCATCCGTCTTATCGTTACTCATGCCTACATTTGCTTTTCTATGCGCTCCAACATACCTCGCGGTACACCTTCACCGCCCATAGAATGCTCCTCTACCACTTCTTACGAAGTCCATAGCTTCGGTAGATAGTTTAAGTCCCGCTTATTGTCGACGCTGAGTCGCTTGACTAGTGAGCTATTACGCACTCTTTAAATGAATGGCTGCTTCTAAGCCAACATCCTAGTTGTCTGAGCAACTCAACATCCTTTCTCTGTTAACTATCATTTGGGGACCTTAGCTGATGGTCTGGGTTGTTCCCCTCTTGGCAATGAAGCTTATCCCCCACTGCCTGACTCCCGGTAAACATGTTGGCGGAATTCGGAGTTTGTCTGGGGTTGGTACCCTTGTGAGGGCCCTAGCCCAATCAGTGCTCTACCTCCGCAACACTATTAACCGAGGCTAGCCCTAAAGCTATTTCGAGGAGTACGAGCTATCTCCAGGTTTGATTGGCCTTTCACCCCTACCCTCACCTCATCCAAATCATTTTCAACTGATACTGGTTCGGACCTCCAGGACGTGTTACCGTCCCTTCATCCTGGACAAGGGTAGATCACCTGGTTTCGCGTCTACCGCACATTACTCAACGCCCTATTAAGACTTGCTTTCGCTACGGCTTCGCTCCTTAAGAGCTTAACCTTGCAATGTACGAGTAACTCGTAGGCTCATTATCCAAAAGGCACGCTGTCACTCTGTAAACAGAGCTCCAACCGTTTGTAAGCGCACGGTTTCAGGTACTATTTCACCTTCCTGTTAGGAATGCTTTTCACCTTTCCCTCACGGTACTTCTTCACTATCGGTCACTAGGGAGTATTTAGCCTTACCAGATGGTTCTGGCAGATTCCCACAAAATTCCACTTACTTCGCGGTACTCGGGATTCAAGCTAAGATGATCATGTTTTCGACTACAGGACTCTCACCTCCTATGGTTGAACTTCCCAGATCATTCGTCTAACATAACTTCTCTATGTCGCTTGTCCCACAACCCCGACAGCCATAAGGATGTCGGTTTAGGCTCTTCCCCTTTCGCTCGCCACTACTCAGGGAATCATATTTATTTTCTTTTCCACCGGGTACTTAGATGTTTCAGTTCCCCGGGTTAGCTTCGATCAACCTATGTATTCAGTTGATGATACCCAGACATTACTCTGGGTGGGTTGCCCCATTCGGAAACCTGCGGGTCCTAGGCTACTTCCGCCTAACCGCAGCATATCGTAGGTAGTCACGTCCTTCATCGCCTCCTAGTGCCAAGGCATCCACCGTGCGCCCTTAATAACTTAACCAAAAATTAGTATTCAAAGGCTATTAATATATATGTTAATGTTTTTCGGTTCAGCAGTAATCAACTTTCGTTGTTTACTTACTCTTTCAATCTTTCAAAGAACTTTTTTTTTACTTCGTGGAGCTAAGCGGGATCGAACCGCTAACCTCCGCCTTGCAAGGGCGGCGCTCTCCCAATTGAGCTATAGCCCCGGACTATTTCCGGGCTACCGGTTATGGCAGCGCACACGAAAGTGGGCCTGAGTGGAATTGAACCACTGACCTCACGCTTATCAGGCGTGCGCTCTAACCATCTGAGCTACAGGCCCATGGTTTACATTACTAAACTTTGCCTTAAAGCTCAGTTCTCGATCACTAAAATCAGAACATGGGAATATCTGACAGGAAGTGACTAAAGGCTTAAATGCTAGACAGTTACTCTTTAGAAAGGAGGTGATCCAGCCGCACTTTCCAGTACGGCTACCTTGTTACGACTTAGCCCCAGTTACCAGTTTCACCTTAGGCGGCTCTCTCTCTTGCGAGTTGAGTCACCGACTTCGGGTGCCCCCGGCTTCCATGGCTTGACGGGCGGTGTGTACAAGGCCCGGGAACGTATTCACCGCGCCGTGCTGATGCGCGATTACTAGCAATTCCGGCTTCATGGAGTCGAGTTGCAGACTCCAATCCGAACTGAGGACGCGTTTATGGGATTGGCTCCACCTCGCGGCTTGGCTACCCTTTGTCGCGCCCATTGTAGCACGTGTGTGGCCCTAGGCGTAAGGGCCATGCTGACTTGACGTCATCCCCACCTTCCTCACTACTTGCGTAGGCAGTCCCATTAGAGTGCCCAGCTTAACCTGATGGCAACTAATGGTAAGGGTTGCGCTCGTTGCGGGACTTAACCCAACACCTCACGGCACGAGCTGACGACAGCCATGCAGCACCTGTACAGCTGCTCCGAAGAGAAGGGTACTTTCATACCCGGTCACCTGCATTTCAAGCCTAGGTAAGGTTCTTCGCGTTGCATCGAATTAAACCACATGCTCCACTGCTTGTGCGGGCCCCCGTCAATTCCTTTGAGTTTCAACCTTGCGATCGTACTCCCCAGGTGGAACACTTAGTGCGTTAGCTGCGACACCGAGAACTTAAGTTCCCGACATCTAGTGTTCATCGTTTACGGCGTGGACTACCAGGGTATCTAATCCTGTTCGCTCCCCACGCTTTCGCGCCTCAGCGTCAATTATGGACCAAGAGACCGCCTTCGCCTCTGGTGTTCTTCCAGATATCTACGTATTTCACTACTACACCTGGAATTCCATCTCTCTCTTCCAAATTCAAGACTCGCAGTATCAAAGGCAGTTCTACAGTTAAGCTGTAGGATTTCACCTCTGACTTACAAGTCCGCCTGCGCGCCCTTTACACCCAGTAAATCCGGACAACGTTTGCCCCCTACGTATTACCGCGGCTGCTGGCACGTAGTTAGCCGGGGCTTATTCATTAGGTACAGTCAAGGCCCAATGGCTTTTTCGTCCCTAATAAAAGAAGTTTACAATCTTACGACATTCATCCTTCACGCGGCGTTGCTGGGTCACTCTTGCGAGCATTGCCCAATATTCCTCACTGCTGCCTCCCGTAGGAGTCTGGACCGTGTCTCAGTTCCAGTGTGGCTGATCATCCTCTCAGACCAGCTACTGATCGTTGCCTTGGTAAGCCGTTACCTTACCAACTAGCTAATCAGGTGCAAGCCCATCTCTTGACGTTACCTTTAACAACATCACCATGCGGTGCCGCTGCATTATACGGTATTAGCACTGATTTCTCAATGTTATCCCATATCAAGAGGTAGGTTACTTACATTATACTCACCCGTGCGCCAGTTTAATCATTTTCCGAAGAAAACTTTCTCCTAGACTTGCATGTGTTAAGCACGCCGCCAACGTTCGTCCTGAGCCAGGATCAAACTCTCCGTTGTAAAGTTTTATTTCTCTTCAAAAATTGGCGTAACTTTGTTTCGTCTAACACCTAAAGCTTTATACTTTAGTCACTCAATCTGTCAATGAACTCGTCGTTAAAGAATCAAAACGAGGATTGTTAATTTAAGCATCTTGTCTTTGCTTGTCAAGAAAAAATTAAAAAATATTTAACTTTTCTTGAATCATTTTCTCTTAGCCTCGCAGCATCATATCAGCACATAATCAATCAGAACACAAACTTAAAGTTACAAATCTTTTTCGATCTACGCAAGAACTTTTTTAACTTTTTTTTTCTCGAACCTCGTCTCACTATTCTTTTCTCATAGTGCATCATTACTTGTCAGAACATCATTAAATCACTGTCTCAAAAATCACAGACTCCTAAATTAAGGTTATTGCAATAGTAAGTCAAGAACTTTTTCGAAATTATTTTCTCTTTTTTTGTTTTCTCCTTATTTTAAGTCATTTTCGCATATATTTTATTATGACAGTTGACCTTTTCGTTTGTCCTTTGTCCCTTATCCTACAAGGATATATATCATTTACTTCACATACACAATATCACCTTATGGTTTATTCACTTAATTCA
>BQMY01000090.1 GCA_022181065.1 Melioribacteraceae bacterium
TCCTGCCGCGACAGATAAAGGAGAAGGAGTCAGGGGATGAGGTCAGCTTTGAAAAGACTGGATGCCCGATGGGGCTTGGGCATGACAAAAATAAAAACGAATAATTTAATCTGTCAAATTGGGGATTTAATTGATATAACGAAGGATTATGGGGTAACCCACAACCCAAATCGTTTCATTAAGACGAACAATCCAGCGGATGTCATTCCGCACTTGATGCGGAATCCAGTTTCTTTTATTTTACCACAATGTGGTATCAGTACCCACTCCCGACTCGTGCGCCTATATTTTACTTCCCCTCGCTTGGCGGGATAAATTTTGCAAAATACAAGGGGGAAATCAATTTTTGTTCCTCTTCTCCTCCTGCCGCGACAGATAAAGGAGAAGGGGTCAGGGGATTAGGTCAGCTTTGAAAAGGCTGGATGCCCGATGGGGCTCGGGCATGACAAAAAATAAAAACGAATAATTTAATCTGTCAAATTGGGGATGTACTCGATATCACAGAGGATTATTTAATACATTCTTGTAACCATTGGTTATACTGCATCAATACGCTGATCTGCAAAAACCGGTACATTTTTTGAATACATGAATGTTTTTATTGAATTATATTTCATTTCTATCAGTTATTTACTATGATTGAATGAATTTAGGAATTTGATATGAAATTTTACTTTTTATTGATTCTTTTTCTCCTTTCCGGTTCTCAAGCTATTGCTCAGAACGCTGAAGACTATTTCCCCGACGATACCGGCAGGAAGTGGTACTTCAGAGTAACACCGATCGATTCGCTCGGACAGCTAATGACAGAACTAAGTGTTATAAAAGTTGATTCTTTTGGTGTGGAAGCAAATCTGTTTGGACGGGAAAGTAAAGGACTCTTAACTAAAGCCGCCCCGCAGAACGCGGTCCCCTTTTTACCATTCGCGGATACTCTCATTTATTCTGTTGATGGTAACACAGTTAGTCAATATTTCGATTTCGGGGCTTATGTTGATACCTCTCTTATCGGTGATCCCGGACTTGTAGCGCTGCTAAATTCCCTCAGAGACTGGTACCCGATTTATGATTTCGACCAGCCAGTTGGAAATGATTATGAACTTTTTTCAAAAGATACAACCATTACGATAGATGATCAGAATATCCCGCTAAGACTTGAAGTAGATGCGACTCGTGATAATGATGAAAATATAAGCACAATATTGGGGAATCTGGATACCAAAAAATTTGAAGTATCATTCAAATTGTCATTTTTGATCAATCTGCCGCCACCGCTACCTCCAATTCCGGTAAGATTACTTACTTATCCAAACTACTTCTGGATTGCCGAAGATCACTGGATTGTTAAAGAATACGCGCCCGAAAGTTTTGTTGATTTATCAAATTTGGGGTTTGAATCCTTTTTCATACCGGGGCGTGATCAGGAGTTGATCGAAGCACCAGCGTATATTTTTATAGAGGAGCCGTTACCCGGCGATATTCTCTTTAATGGTGATACAACTAATATAGCCTGGCGAAGCAGAAACACAGAAAACGTAAAAGTCGAAGTTTCGGCTGATAGCGGGAGTGTGTGGAGTACGATTTATGATTCCTACCCGAATACTTCAGGTTCTGCGCCCTGGATAGTGGCAGGGGAAGTTTCACAGGAATATTTTGTGAGAGTAACTTCTCTGGAAGATACATTTGCCATCGCGACTAATTTGCTTCCGTTTGAAGTTCGTAACAAACCAGTACTGAACATCACAAATCAATTTGCGGGATTGGAACTTGCAATTGGAGATACGGTTTCATTGACCTGGGAGAGTGAATTCTCGGATAAAATAAATATAAATCGGATAGATTTGGCAACGGGAAGTAGTATCCCTATCGTAAATGAAATTGAATCGGAAACTGGTAGCTATGAGTGGATCGTATCGGGTCCGATTTCCGATTCTTCACTTTTCCGAATTGAAGAGAGTTTGTACCCACGGTTTTATACTGAAAGTGAACGATTTGCAATAATTGAAATAACGAATCTTGATTTGAGTACTGTAGTACCGGAAGATTTTGTGTTGAATAATCCGTATCCTAATCCGTTTAATCCGGCTACAACAATATCCTTTGGGTTACCGGAAAACTCGGATGTCAAAATTGTGTTATATAATATTCTTGGACAAAAAATAGAAGTGTTGGCAGAAAATGAATTTCCTGCCGGGTATCACAGTTTGAGGTTGGAAGCAAAAAATTTACCTTCAGGTATTTATTTTGTGACAATGCTAACAAATCATTATAAATTCACAAAAAAAGTAATTCTTGCGAAGTAAATTAAAATTTTCAATCTATGATCGAGTTGAATTATTCCTTAAGTTTAGTAGTTGATTTCGCTATTAACTTGAGGAAAAACTATGTGTAACAAATCTATTATTAAAAGAACGGAGATATTCTTTTTGGCTTTAATATCACTACTAACTGTTGCTCAAACAGGATTGCTTAATGCCCAGGATGGTGCGGGTGAATTGGTTAAACGTGAAAATATTGACCCTAAATATACCTGGAATCTTACAGATATTTATGAAACTGAAGACCTTTGGGAAGCGGATTTCAAATGGCTCGAGGAAAATTATAAAAAATACGCTGATTTTGAAGGCACTCTTGGCAATTCTGCGGATGCTTTCCTTAAAGCGATAAAATTTGATGAAGAAATTGGTATTAAAATAGGCAGACTTCATCTGTATGCTTTTCTTGCAAAAGATTTGGATCTCACGGATACCAAATATCAGGCGCTCTACAGCAGATTAATGGGTCTTAATACTAAAATTTCAACCGAAAGCTCATACATGCGTCCGGAAATTCTTTCTGTACCTGAAAACAAATTGTTTGGATTTCTGAAAGAAAAAGAAGAACTGAAAGAATATGATGTCTGGTTGAAAGAGCTACTTAGATCGAAAGAACATACACTTAGCAAAGATAAAGAAGAATTGATGGCGATGGCAGGCGAGATGGCACGAGTTCCCTCCGATGTTTTCTCGCTCTTTAAAAATGCGGACATTCAATTCCCAAAAGTTAAAGATACAGAAGGAAATGAAATACAGATCAGTGACGGTCGCTACTACGCGGCATTATATTCAAACGATCGTGCCTATCGTGAAAGAGTTTACCGGGGTTATTACGAACCTTTCGAAACTTATAAAAACACTCTTTCTGCAATGTTTAACGGTAACCTGAAAGTAGCTGCGTTCAACGCCAATGCCCGTAATTACGAATCAACTCGTGCTGCTGCTTTAGACGCGAATAATATTCCATTAAGTGTTTATGATAACCTTGTTAAAACCTGCCGTGAAAACGCTGACCCGCTTCACAGATGGTGTGAACTTAAGAAAAAAGTTCTTGGTGTTGATGAAATGCACGCTTATGATACTTATGTAACTTTATTCCCTTCTGTAACTAAAGATTATACTTATGACGAAGGAGTTGAGCTTGTATTAAACTCACTTAAACCTTTGGGTGAGGATTACATCAAAAGTCTGGAAATGGCATTCAATAACAGATGGATCGATGTTTACGAAACAAAAGGTAAACGCAGCGGCGCTTATTCTTCCGGTACCACTTATGGAATGCACCCGTACGTACTGCTTAACTGGAACGAACAGTTGAATGATGTATTTACTCTTGCGCACGAAATGGGTCATAATATGCATTCTTACTATACAGGTCAGACTCAACCTGTACAGTACGCGGATTATTCAATCTTTGTCGCGGAAGTTGCCTCAACGATGAACGAAGCCTTTTTACTCGATTACCTTATTGAAAATGCTGAATCAAAAGAAGAGAAATTGGCGCTTATCGAGAAAAACCTTAATAATATTACCACAACATTTTATCGTCAGACAAGATTTGCTGAATTCGAGCAGCTTGCGCACGAAAAATTTGCTGCGGGTGAATCGCTAACTCCCGATAAATTGAGTGAATATTATGGCGAAATGTACCAGGCGTATTGGGGACCTTCAATGGTAGTTGATGATGAAGAAAAACTTACATGGGCAAGAATCCCGCACTTCTACTATAATTTCTATGTTTACCAGTATGCTACAAGTTTCGCGGCTTCACAGGCACTTGCGGCAAAAGTAAAAGAGGAAGGTCAACCTGCGATAGAACGTTACCTTAACTTCCTTAAAGCAGGTAATTCTATGAGTCCTATAGATGTGCTAAAATATGCCGGTGTTGATATGACCTCACCCGAACCTATTTTGGCTGTTGTTAAAAAGATGCACTCACTTCTTGATCAGATGGAAGCTTTGTTAGCAGAAGAATAATTTGATATTTAATTGAAGTCCTCCTTCTGAAGGAGGTGGATTCCGCCTTGGGCGGAAGACGGAGGATGATTTATCCCGTCAATTGCGACTTTTGGTCATCCCCCGTCCCGAAAAATCGGGACACCCCCTTCAAAGTGGGACTAAAGAGTATAAATTGACAATTTTGCAACATGCTCAGGCGGGTATCTCCCGCCTTTCTTGTGTTTAATTAGAGGATTTTATGAAAGTATATTCAAAAGCGGAATTAAATAACTACAATCTTTCACTAACTTATGATGATATAAGTCTGATCCCCACTGAGGTGTCACCACTAAAAAGCAGATCAGAGGCTTCCACTAAAAGGAATTTTATGGGAGTTGACCTTGGAATACCCGTTGTATCAAGCCCAATGGATACAGTTAGCGGATTGCGTATGTGCTCTGAGCTACAGGGAATGGGTGCAATGGGAGTATTAAACAGATTTGATACATCTCTCGGCGATTTTGTTACGAGGGGAGAGGAGTTCCCCGAAATAATAGCAGTTTCGGTCAGCTTGCATAACGATGATAATGTTCTCGACAGGTTGAAAGACCGTGTAAAAGTTGTGTGTATTGATACAGCAAACGCCAATAATATCTGGGTGCTGAAAAGGTGTGAAGAGATAAAACGTAAATATAACCTTAAAGTGATGATCGGTAATATTGCTCATGGCGGTACCCTCAAAGACCTTGTTAATGCGGGAGCGGATTCCGTACGTATCGGAATTGGCGGCGGCAGTGTTTGCACCACATCCGTACAGACCGGTATAGGAATCGGACAAGTATCATCTCTGCTCAACGTTTATTACGCCCGTGAGAAAGATAATCTGAACATAGAACTTATTGCTGACGGTGGAATTAAATCATCCGGTGATGTGGCAAAGGCAATTGCTTTGGGGGCTGACGCCGTCATGCTCGGAAGAATGCTCGCCGGTACCAAGGAGACCCCTGGAGAGGTAATAAAATACAACGACCAGCTTTGGAAAAAATATCGCGGTTCCGCTTCATTTGGTGTGAAGATGAAAAGTGAGTTTATCGAAGGTGAAGAAACGATGGTGCCGTATAAAGGTCCTGTCCAGAACGTTATCAACGGAATTTATGACGGTCTCCGTAGCGCGATGAGCTACATGAGCTGCTCCACACTGGATGAGTTAAAAGCGAAGGATACTTTCGCGGTATTGAGTAACAGTTCCTATCTTGAAAGATTACCAAAGAAATAATTTGGACTTTGACTCTATTTGCTTTTATATTCAGGCTGTTTTTTTGTAAAGACGGCATCAGCCAAGATGCAAAAGCTCTGCCGTCTTTAAGTTTTTATCTTTCACTCAGCACTTTGTACTAACCACACAGCACTATTTCACCAAAATCATCTTTTTTGTGATGGAATTTTCCGGTGTTACAAGTTGATAGAAATAGATGCCTGATGATAAATTTGTACCATTAAACTTAATATTATGTTCACCTGCGGAAAGCGTCTCATCAATAAGTATTACTAATTCCTTTCCCAATATATTGTAAACTTTTAGTGAGACTTTTTGAACTTCCGGTATTGAAAAGGTGATAGTCGTTGTAGGGTTGAATGGATTCGGGTAGTTATCACCGAGTGAGAAAGAAAACTCCTGATCGACATTTTCCGAATCTTCCACACCAACCGGAATGGGTTCGGAGATAGTTGAGATTATACCTCCACTTACATCGGCAATCCAGATTTGATCATCATTAAACCCAAAAATTTTACGAGGGTCTTTCATCGGTATAGTGGTACTATCCCAGTTTTGACCACCGTCGAAAGTTTCATAATAGTCACCATATTCTGAAATTATTGCTACATGGTTTTTATTGAAAAGGTGAAAATCGGCCAGTCCATATTGACGGAATACTTCTTCCCAACTCTCACCAGCATCTTCAGTTTTAATAACAAAAGAAATGCTGAAATTTTCTTTCCCCATTGCCCACGCTGTGGTAAGATCAAGACTCTTAATAGTCTTGAACTCTTGATTCCCCATACTGTAAAGCATATTATAATTACTTCCATCCGTGGTTTGAAGAACTACACCGGGAGTATTTGTCCGTCCACCACAAATCCACCCTTTGGTTGGCGAGTGAAAGTGACTATCCCATACATGGGAGAGTCCGGCGTAAGTTTTCTCCTTTGACCAGAAATTACCACCGTCCGTGGTTTTGAAAATATAAAGGTCATTGGTTGTAAGATAACCAACCTTCGAAGTTGGAAAACTCATTGAATATCCTGCTGGTGTATTTTTAGTTGACCATGTAATCCCGGCATCAAAACTTTTATAAAGTTGCCCTGTTATTGAATACGCAAAAATTGTATCAGGTGAAATAACTTCTATGTCCCTAACCTGAGCACCCGGGATACTAAGTACCTCGGTCCAGCTAAAACCACTGTCGGAAGTTCTGTTCAAACCCCGGTTATGCCCACTGAAACCAATTTGACCGTTTCTAAAAACAAGTTTTTCTCCTCCCCCTTGAAGTTTGCTCATCATCGGTTGCCAATTTGCCCCCAAATCAGAGGTTTTTCGCAATCTGATTTTATTTCCATTAAGATAGTAAACACCCGAATTCTTTAAAATTACCTGGGCGTTTTGATTTGAACCTTCCGAGAAACCGTTTACCATTTCCCATGTCAAACCCCCATCTGAAGTTTTGCTTATTTTGTCTGGAAAATATGCATATCCATTATTGACATCATCAAATTCAATTTCCTTTATATTCTCGAGATTTGTGTTTACCGATTCCCAATTAATTCCCGAATCGAATGTCTTTAGTATTTTAACCATTGTTGTTACACTGAAATCGCTTTTTACCGCAACGAATGTTGTTGTGTCGTCGAGAGGGATAATTTTATCAAGATATGCGTCGGCGTTATGAATCTCACTCCAGCCTGGATTGCTTTCTATCATCTTAAAAATTTTCCCTTCATTCGAAACGATCCAGATATCGCCATTTTTAACAATTTTAATGTCGGTTAGCTTATGATTGCCGGAAGTGAGGTTTGTGTGGGTCCAGATGTGCCCCGAATCAGCAGATGTGAAAACATCATTATTTGTAATAAAATAAAACTTGCCAGATTCGGAATTAACTAATTTGTAAGCACCATAATCTCCAAAATCGAATATTTTCTCCCATGTCTTGCCACCGTCATAAGTTTTAGCAAAATAATACTGCCCTGTGATATAATCATACTCACTAAACGCCGCAACACCGTACTCCGGGGAAAAGAATTTAATATAATTGAAAACTCTGTTTTTATAAAAGGTGAGCACATCCCAATTTTGACCTGCATCAGTCGTTTTCGCGACTGTACCATGATAACCTGCTACCCATATTTGGTTGTCATTTAGCACGTCCATACACTTCCAGCTTTGAGATGATTCTTCGGGATAAATCCAGTTCCATTGGCCAAAAATTGATATTGAAATACTTAAGAAAATCAGGATTGTCCTTAACATGTTTTGCCTCTTTTTTTATTTGCCCTGATTAAAATTACATAGATTTTAATGGTATGTCAAAGTATTTTAAAGGGCAATAATCTTTCTCGAAATGAACGGTGGATAATAAAAAAAGAGCCCACCGGAGCGGACTAAAAATTATATGAGGGTGTTAAATTATTTTGTGAAGGGCCATGACCCTTAAAATACAAAGGGATGGTCGGTGACCATCCCCTACGAAAACTTTGTAATTATTTTCTGAAGCGGAAGTAGGTTCCTCGCAAACCGGACAGACGACAAGCGTCGCCCTGAGCTTTTACCTGCCCCGTGTAGCGGGGTCGAAGGGCTCACCAACCTGATCCCACCTCAACGTTTTTAATCTTTTTACTCAGTACTTTGTACTAACCACTCAGCACTATTTAATCAGCATCATCTTGCGCGTCTGGCTAAAATTCTGACCATCGTCACCTCTTGCTTCAATAGCGTATATGTACACTCCAGATGACAATCTTGAAGCGTCGAGATTAACTTCATGCAGACCCGCAGTTAATTTCTCATTGACCAAGGTTTGTACCTGCTGACCCAACATATTGTAAACAACCAATTTCACACTGGTAGCAACAGGGATAGCAAATTTTATGTTTGTCGTTGGGTTGAATGGGTTCGGGTAATTCTGATCCAGCTCAAATTCAACCGGGAGTGAGTTTGAGCTTACATTAAGTCTATTCAATCTGTTATCAGAAATAACCACAGGATGACCATCGGAAATTGTCCCTGAAAAAATATTACCCCCAAAGTTATCCTCAATCTTTACCGACTCTCCTGAAACAGCTATCTCTATCGGGTAAGATGCTGAGTTTATTTCAAGGATTTGTGTCCCGGAAGAAGCGACATAAAACCCATCATTGAACCTTACATCAAAAACACTAGTTGGAGGTAAAGGGGGAAGTTCATATAAGTTTTTATCCGATATGTTTTCAGCCAAATATAATGTTGCAGTATATCCATCAGCATCAGTGATTTTAATTGTTGTGCCGTGTTCCAAGTCAATGGAGTTGGAATTATTCTTGGCAACTGCATTGACAATAATTTCACCTGCTTGCGAAGTTTTAACCCAATATCCAAAACCCTGTTCCATCATATCAACAGCGGTATAGCCGCCTTCAAAAACAAAAATCTGGGATGTGATTATCCCGGAAGGTTGAGTAACAATAGACGAAACACTAATTTCCTCATTAAACGGACCAATAATATTCCAGCCGGCAAGCAGAGGGATATTCCCCGCTGGAACTAATCCTTCCAAAGATAGCATTTCCGAGGCTCCAAGCTTAACCCAGTATCCTTCGCCATTAACCAATTGAGTCGTTGCAGTATAACCATTATCAAACTTAAATACTTCAGAGACTGCGTTAGGAAATACAGATGCAGTACTCATGTCATCCAAAAGAACCGGTACTGAAACGGTATTCCAACCCTGAATTAAATCATAAGTAACTGTTACAGTTGAAGCTACTTCCTGCTTTATTATTGTGCCGCCTCTTCCAACAACTACTAAAGACCCATCGCTGAATTGACCAATTCCAAACATTCCATTATTAGTGGGCAGGTTGTCTTCAACTACCCAGGTTTCACCATCATCTACCGATAGAAGCATTGCGCCGCCTTCTCCTACAGTAATGGCTTTCGTGTCGTCATAAAAAATTACATCTCTCATGAGTGATGTTGTTAATCCTTCACCAACCGGATACCACGACAAACCACCGTTAGTGGTTCTGAAAATTTCACCGGAATAAGCCGAAGCAAGACCAATGGTTGCGTTTTTGAAGATTATTCTATCGCAGGAATTTGTAATCCCAACGCTAACAACTTCCCAGTTTTCACCAAGATCAGTTGATTTTTTTGTTGTCCCGCCAAGACCTGCAGTAAACAGGGTATCACCACTTTGAATGGCAACAGTATAAAGACTACTCGCGCCACCGGTAGTTTGTTCATTCCAGGTTTCTCCAAGATCGGTAGTTTTGTAAACTTTACCTCCATTTGATGAAGCAAAACCGAGGTTATCGTTTAAAAATAGCATCTCATATAGCAGATTTGTTCCAATACCTGTGCTGGTTAACTGGGTGAAGGTAACACCGCCGTCGGTAGTTTTAATATATTCTCCCGATAAACCTGCTGCAATGAATGTATTTTCATCAAATGCGTAACCTGACCACAGGTTACCGCTAATATTGGTGTTGAGCATAACCCATGTGTTTCCCAAATCGGTAGATTTGACTACCGTGCCCGCATTACCATAAGCATAGGCAACATCGTTTTCGGTGATGGTTACACCATAAAATTGTTGACCTGTCCCGCTGGTTTTTAATACCCATTCTTGCGAGAAAGTATGAGCAGAAAAAACCAAAAAAAGAATTGCAATCAATCGTAACTTGTTCATTATACATCTCCTGAGTGAGTTTGAGTGAGGATATAAAGTAATGTTAAATAAATTAACTAACAAATAACAAAAGTTAAATTATTTATTTCGATTTGATTATCCTGTTTGTGTTAAGATATTTTTTATAATAAAAAAGAGCCCGCCCAGGCGGGCCCCCAAATCAGGAGAGGGTGTTAAATTATTTTGTGAAGGGTCATGACCCTTAAAATACAAAGGGATGGTCGGTGACCATCCCCTACGAAAACTTTGTAATTATTTTCTGAAACGGAAGTAGGTTCCTCGCAAACGGGACAGGCGACAAGCATTGTCCTGAGCTTTTGCCTGCCCCGTCGGGGTCGCAGGGCTCACCAACCTGATCCCACCTCAACGTTTTTAATCTTTTCACTCAGCACTTTGTACTAACAACACAGCACTATTTAATAAGCATCATTTTGCGTGTCTGGCTGAAGTTTTGACCATTTTCACCTTGCGCTTCGATGGCGTATATGTACACTCCGGAGGAGAATCTTGAAGCGTTAAGATTTACTTCATGCAGACCTGCGGTCAATTTTTCATTCACCAATGTCTGTACCTGCTGTCCCAGCATATTATAAACAACCAGCTTAACGCTACTCGCCACCGGTAACGCGAATTTTATGTTAGTTGTCGGGTTGAACGGATTAGGGTAATTCTGCCCCAAACTGAATTCAACGGGCATAAAATCAGCCTCAACTGTTTCGGAATAATTCACACTTCCGTCAAAATCTACCTGCTTTAATCTGTAATAATATGTGCCTGCGTTTAAGTCATAGTCGGTATAACTGTAAACTTGTCGTTCGGAGGTTGTACCAAAACCGTCAATGTAGCCGATAGTATTGAATTTTGTGTTGTCATTACTTCTTTCAATTTCGAAGCCTCTGTTATTGGTTTCGGTGGCTGTTACCCAATTTATTGTCACCGCTTCACCTGTTACATTGGCACTGAAGCTACTCAACTCCACAGGTATAGGAGCGTTATAGTCAACAATCAGCTTGAGTTCTGTCAGACTCGTATTAGTTACAACTACCTGTCCGATTCCTTCATTCAAAGTTTCATTAACAAGAACTCCGCCAAACGGATCCTGAACTGTCATGGTCACTGAGCCGGGGATTTCGGGTATATTTACATCGAGTGTGAAGCCTGTCGCTCCATCACCAAGCTGATATTTGAGGGTATAGGTAATCTGACCTGTATAGTTAGCGTCGCCGTTCCTGTAATCCGCAGGAGAACCGGTTGTGCCATCAGCAAGAATTAAACGTGCGTCATAGACCCCTGCAGGTGGTAGTGGAGGTAGTTCAAGCTCGCCGAGCTCGTCATCAATTCCATCTGTAGCCATCGGGTCAATACCCAATTCGAGGTCATAACTTCCCGCGGCCCCATCATTTGACATCAGTTCTATTGTGTAAAGCGGACCATTTGCGGAAGGCGAGCCGGTACCAAGATGCCCGAACATTCCGAAATCCGTACCAACAAGCAGCTCATCATAATAGAGGAAGTTAATTCGTGTTCCAATCGGGTAAGTGTATCCGTTCACCCATGTCGCCCCTGCAGTACCTAAATCAAGATAATAAACTTCATTATCAACTGCACAATAAACTGTATCAATACCAATTGTAGTTGCTGTAGCTTCTTTTCCCGGTGCGATCGGGAAACCTGAAAGAGTAAATGGTGTCCACAATCCGGTTGTGTTAAGGGGTTTATAATATGAGATAGGATGATTTGTACCAGCGTCAGTACCTGCCGCGAAGATTGTATCGCCTGTGGTGCTCACCTGGAGATCCCAAATTGTAGCGGTAATCGCATACCCGACACTTGTGCCTGAAGCGTCCATATCCTGTGAAGGTGTCCATGTCGAACCGCTTTTAACCAATCTGTAAACACTACGTCCCTGAGGTGCTGATAAATCGTATATTGCTGATACATAAGCTACTGTATCCGATCCCTCGATATTAAAAACTATATCGGAAACATCTATATCCTGCCCTACAGAAGAAGCTTCCATCAATATTTGATCCCAGTTTGCTCCAGCATCAGTAGAGTAAAACAATCCACCCTTGTCAGTATCCTGAATTTCGAAGCCGGCGAAAACAATATTCGGATCATTATCGTAAACTTCAATAGCGAGAGCCTTTGTCCCAACATTGCTAAAGTTGTATGGCGGGTTCTCGGGAGTGAATGCCTGGTTCCAGTTCGAGCCATTGTCAGTCGTTTTGTAAACTCTTACGTTCCCAACATAAACTGTAGTTGTGTCAGTCTGGTTCATCTCCGCTGAATAGTAGGGTGAACCATCACCGTTAGGGAATATCGCGTTTGTCCATAAAGGAGAGTTTACGTAATCATTTACTCTTCTAATTCCTGATTTTGAAGCGAGCCATCCGGTATATTTTGTTGGAGTCATATCAAAATCTCTTGTCCAGACTGCTTCCACACCTTCATTTATTTCAAAAATTGTCGCTCCGTTATCGGTTGAAGCGCCAATTCCCTGGTCGGTGGTCATGTAGCAAATAGCGGGATTAACCGGATCGGTATAAACAGAACCATCGTTTGGATGTGTTTCATCACCACCGGGAACGCCAAATCCCTGCCATGCACCGGGAAGTCCGTTATTGTTATTGTAGCAACTTGCGAAATACATATAAAAATTGAGAGAATCGCCGCTAAAATCAAGATTAGGTCCACCAACACCGCCTATTGAGGTTGTGTAGGAAGTCCATGTAACCTCATCATCCGAGTACGCAATTGTTTTATTCATTCCGTTTTCGCCTGCAAGGAATAATCTTCTGTTTGGCGCGATTCCAAACGCAGACCAGTTAGCAAGTCCTGAAATTGAAGTAAGAGAAATTGAACTTACAGTCGTTGACCCCGAGAGCGAGTTATATGGGTCTGACAGTTTATAAAGAGCAGGAGAGGAGGACGCGACGAAAACATACACCGAGTCGGTTTTGGGGTGAACGACAATGTCCAAACCTGGTCCGCCGCTCCAGGGGATAACAATCGGCGAACCTGAGCCGGCGGTGAAGTTTCCGGCCGCGTCCAATGTGCCAAAGTATAAATGTGGCCCATCTGAAAACATTATATAATCATCGATAATTTCTACTGCGTGATAATAACCTCCACTTGTAACTGTAATATTGGAGGAGGAGGATGGAGTTGTTCCGTAAACACCACCTTCATGCGCGAAATAAAGATAGCCTGAAGTTTCGTGCACATCCATGCTGCGGATTGATAAACCGTATCCTGCAAGCGCGTCCGCACCGGGCATTACCTGAAACGCGTTAAATACCGGGGTTGCGGTGTTAGCATACACATCAGCGTAAAAAATTGAGTTTGCGCTTTCGGTCGATATAAATATTCTGCTTGTATCTACGGTGAGCGCATAACCGGTAATTGAATTGATTCTTCCGCCGTAAACGCTTTCAACGTCCGGGGGGCTTAATTGTGCAATTAGTGAAGTTGTAATAAACAAACTCAGCACCAGTATAAAAATTGTATTAGTTAAACGTTTCATTTTAGCCTCCGTGTATTTAGTTGTTCTGTTGCAAAGATATATCATGGAGGGTCAAAAAATTTTGGTGCTCGTCATAATCCAGTTTTTCAGGCTGTTTTGTGGTATTTTATGTGACAAAAGATACAGTATGCCGGTTGTGTCGTTTAAGTTTTAATCAATTATGATTTAAAGCATACCATTTTTTATTATAATTTATTATAAATGTTTAGCTTTAGGCATAAACTGCTTATCTTTGCGTCACCAGAATTTTTGTTAAAAATATAAGATGTTTTATCCCGCTTGATGAATTTTACCGCTATTGATTTCGAAACAGCCGACCAAAAACGAGATAGTGCCTGCGCGGTTAGCCTCGTAAAAGTTAAAAACTCAAAGATTGTTGACCGACAATTTTATCTTATTAAACCTCCGCGAAGAAACTTTATATTTTCGTATCTGCACGGAATTACATATGACGATGTTAAAAAGGCGCCGAATTTCGGAGTATTATGGAAGGAAATAGAGTCTTTTATCAAGGATTCTGATTTTCTCGCTGCACATAATTCCTCTATGGATAAATCGGTACTAAAGGCTGTATGTGCCTTATATAACATCCCGATGCCTGATATTGAGTTCAGATGCAGCATGAAATATTCACGCGAAAAGTGGGAGATTTATCCCACCCGTCTCGAGAATGTAATCTCCCGGTTAAATCTGAAAATCCCGGAAACCCCTTACAAAAACGCGGAGGCATGCGCACTGATATTTTTGCACGAAAAAGCAAGTCAGGTAAAGGAATCAACACCCGAATATGGAATTGATTTTATCGATAGTGGTGTGAGAGTTAATGTTTTAGGGAGCAGTTCAGCGGGGAATTCTACACTAATCAGAAGTGAAAACGCCGGGATATTGGTCGATATCGGGTTTGTGCCAAAGTATCTCATGAATGCTTTTTCGGAAGTGAACTTCGACCCCAAAGAGTTGAAGGGAGCTGTCATCACTCATTTACACGGTGACCACGTTAAAGCAAATACGATAAATTATTTTGCTAAAAATAATTTACCTGTTTATATCCATTCTGTAATGAAAAAAAGTTTATTGCTTACCTATAAAGCCGCGACAACTCTAGATTCAAAAGGATTATTGCGGGAATTGGAAGATAACAAATGTGACATTGCCGACTTCTATATTGAAGCATTTGATGTTCCGCACGATGCAGCCGGAGGATGTTTCGGGTATAATATTTATTACGGTAGTGGAAGAGTAAAAAAGAAAATCAGTATAGCAACTGATATTGGATATACTACTGACTTTCTTGTAGAAAAATTCAGCAATTCAGATGTGATAATTATCGAATCGAATCATGATATTGAAATGCTGGAAAACTCAAATCGTTCATTATTCTTAAAACAAAGAATAAAATCGAGCGGGCATCTTTCGAATATAGAGTGCAGGAATTTTTTATTCGATGTTTTCGGCGCATCAACATTGCATCCTTCGGCGGTAATCCTGGCACATCTTTCCCGGGATTGTAACATGCCCGGAATAGCAAACAGAAATATAATCTCTCTGCTCGAGGAGTTCTCATTAAGCGGCACCGAACTGATTGTGAGTTCGAAAGATAAACCGACAAAAACCGTATATATTTAATTTTGGGTGTTTTTTAAGGGAAATTATAGTTATTATACATTGATAAATCAGACCGTTTACAACCATGTTTTGCAGGAATTTTTATGACATATTTGAAATCTTTAAACCTTAAGGCAATTTTATCTTTTATTTTGTTCTCGGTATTAGTAGCAGGAACTACTTCGGGGGCGGGATATGAAATTGAGGAAGGGTACATAATTAACCCGTATGAAGTACCTTCGGGTATTGTTTTTACCGATGAGTATGAAAGTACCGTTTACCTTCATTCTGAAAATATCACAAAAAAATTGTTTTCCTCACCCGGCGCCGGAAGATACCTTTCGTTTTCTCATGATGGTAACCTGATTGGATTTAAGTATATAAATCCACAAACCGGTTTGCAGCAATCTGCCGTATATGATATTACGCGAGGAGAAATTACTTACCTGACCGAGCCTGTTATCCAGGCGGGACAAGTCTCCTTCTCTGATGACGGTACAATTTCTTTCACCATTGAGAATACCTTATTTGTAAAATCGGGTGAATCTGTTGCACAATATGATCTCGGTTATTATAACAACCGGGTATATTTATCTCCGGATGGTCAATTTCTAATCTACAAGGATATTACAGAACAACTATTTCTGTTGGACCTGGTTTCAGGATCTTCAGAGCAGATCACTAATCTTGATGACGGACTCGGAAATATCGACTGGTCTTTCGATTCAAAACAGATTGCTTTCGAAACCATAGATGCCCGTATTTTTGTGCTCGATCTTTCAACTCGTGATTTGAATTTTGTGAGCGAAGGCGAAGAACCAAAATGGGCTCCTGATGAAGCTAAACTGACCTTCTACAAGAAAGAGATTAATTTTAACACTTTCACTTTTATTAACTCGGATGTTTATTCTTACGATCTAAATTCACAACGTGTGGAAAATCTTACCAACACCCCTGATCGTAAAGAGATTACTCCTGTTTACTCCGGAAGTGACATTTTATATTCAACATACTTCGACCGTGAAATTATAAAACAGAATTTTGCCACAGAAAGTCAAAAATCTTTGTTGGTGCTTGATACCCCTCTTAAACCGGATTTCTTTGCAGAATACAGGGGAGTTACAGCAGCTATTGAAGATGTACCCGATTATGTTCACATACATCAGGTTTATGATACAAAACAAAGCTGGGATCAGGGAAGGGTATGCTGCGGTGCTGCATCCGCAATGGAAGTGATCGCCAGCTACGAAATATTGGATCCCGCCCCTATTCAGACTTACGGTCATACAAGTGATTTCGGTTATTATATTTCAGACCCTTATACATACAACAACTATACATACACAGGATTTACAGGCAGATGGTCGCATGGTGGTCATGGGTACCTTTGGAATACTTCCTCCATCTGGGGCTCATCTCCATATTCCAACACAAAAAGTTATCTCGAAAAACATGATATAGTCGCCAGCCGTTCTGATTATATCTCCTGGTCGATGGTTCAGAATGAGATGTTGATGGAATATCCATACATCCTTTGTTCAACCGGATTGACGAGCGGGCATATAGTTGTAGCGGTAGGATTGTACGGCTCGACTCATACAATATACGCAAACGATCCTTATGGTGACAAAAACGTTGGAAGCTATGGCTATATCCGAAATGGCAAAAACGCTATTTACGACTGGTCGGACGCAAATACCGGACATGTTAAAGTTACTCCTGTTGTTTGGGCAGTTAAGGCACACTATCAATACAGGATGAAAGTTAAATCAGTTTACCCTGAAGATAACATCACAGACGCAAGTTGTTCTATCGAAACCAGAATTCAGTTTGATGTAGCGGTTAATCCAAATTCACTCGAAGGCAAAATAACAATCAAAGATGAAGAGGGTAATTCAGTACCTGTTAGCATTAATGAAGATTTACTTTCAGAAGGTTTATTATGCTTTGAACCTGCTGAAATGCTTCAACCTTTCGCGTATTATACAATTACTGTGAAAAATGGTATTCAGAATATCGAAGGCAATCCACTTAAAGATGATATAGTAAGACACATTAAAACCGGCGCTGATTTTGTGCCCGAAGGTGTTGTGCTGGACGATTTTGATAATGCAGCCAACTGGATGGATATAAGCAGTAATCCGGCTACATTTGGTATTAATGGTGCTAACACTTCGTTTGAGATTATTAACAACCGCGCTTATAACGGCGCAACTTCCGGCAGGGTAAATTACGAGTCAGCCGGAGGTGAATTTGAAGTACGCCTTGAAGCAACCGAGAGAGTATTTATCAGTGAATCGGTTGATACAGCAATAGCTATTGCGCTTTTTGGAGACTACAGCCACAATGAAGCAACACTTTACCTTGAAAATGAGGCGGGCGAAATATATCCTTTCCTTCTCGATACGCTCGATTACACAGGATGGAAAGTCAAATTTGTTCCTCTTACGAAAGTTCCTTTCACTGGAAGTATCTATTTTAACTCTCTAGCGGTTAAATCAAAAACGGGTGGTGCTGTTTCAGGCAGTGTCTTTTTTGATATGTTAATGGCGGGCAAGACCCCAACCGTTATATTATCACATTCCCCTATTGACAAACAGATAGAAGTACTTGTTGGTGATAATATCGAGGTATCCTTTAATAAACCCATGAATACCCAATCTGTTGAATATGCGTTCACAATAACTCCGGATGTGGATGGAACTTTTTCATGGAATAATGACAACTCCGGATTTACGTTTAATCCTGATAATGATTTTGAGGGAAAAACTGATTACCTCGTCAACATTAACGCCTCTGCTATTGATGAAAATGGCGTCCCTTTTTACGATGATTATCATTTTGAGTTTACAACCGAAAGGATTGAATTACTCATGATGGATAATTATCCATCCAATGGCATGATTGATATCAGCAGAACGGTCGAAATCAGGCTGGCGTTCGATGGACCAATCGATCAGTCAACTCTGGGTGGACGAATTTTCCTGTATGATGATAATAATAACAAGGTAGGAGTTCGTGTTAATACCGGTGTTTATAGCGAAGGTAAGATAATTTTTGAGCCGCAATCTGAATTGAGAAGAAATGCGGAATACATGGTAGTCTTGAATCAGGGTATTGCAGATGAAGGCGGATTATTGCTAAACAGCACTAAAGAAATAGTTTTCAGAACGGAAGCGACAGAAGTTGTTTCCGGTAATATAATTGACGGATTTGAGGATTTCGATAGCTGGAAGCAACCTGATGAGTCTGTTTTCAGTTATGGTCTGGATGCTGACGAAACCAGCGTAACTGTGCAGAGCATGAAAAAAGTTGAAGGTTACAAATCTATTCAGCTGGATTATACTTTTAACGCCGATAGCGCGCTTTGTGTATTATATAATGAAGATAAACCCAATGTTGGTGCTGATGGTGAATTTGGTATCTGGATATACGGCGACCGAAGTGGCAATACTATCGAATACTTCTTTAATTCCTCTGAAGAAATTTTTATTGAAGTAGATAAAATTGACTGGACCGGCTGGAAATTCAAGTCGATAAATCTTGGTGAGTACGCGGTCGGCAATGACAAGGCTTTCTTCTGGATAGCAGTAAAACGTGAACAGGATGGTGCGGCATCCGGAAGATTATACATAGATGGTATGCAGAATGATGTTGTCACCGATGTGAATGAAGATACAGATTTGCCACTCGAATATACACTTGGGCAAAACTATCCCAACCCGTTCAACCCGAGTACAAAAATTACTTTCTCGATTCCCGAGACAGGTATGGTGAAACTGGCTGTTTATAATATTCTTGGTGAGAAGGTTAGTACGCTTGTGAATCGTGAAGTTAAAGCAGGTGTACACGAATTTGAGTTCAACGCGTCGAACCTGAGCAGCGGAGTTTATTTCTATCGTCTGGAAGCGGGTAGCTTCACCGAAGTACGCAAGATGATAATGCTGAAATAAAGATTTGTACTGTAGATGCGGCAGATGGTTCCCCGCGAGCGGGGCAGGCAGACAGGCTCACCAACCTAATGCCGTCTGTACGCAAAATGATTGTTTTAAGGAGGGTTGTCACCCTCCTTTGTTGTTTTAAATAGAAGCGGCTATTTTATAATGGAACCCTCCCACACTAAAGGTGCGTAAACTTTGGTAAAGGGAAGCAATCAGGATGGGTTTCCTTTTATAACTTTGTACAATGACCAAGTTAAATTTTTCTACCAATTCTGCAACACTTCAATAAAAACTCACTTCATGGTTTACATAATTACCATTGTTATAATTAAATTTTGCCGAGAAAGTTTTTCCCTTGAACATCCAGTCGATAAATATTTTATCGCCATCCCAGAGGTTAAGTTCGGAAAGCTTGTCATCATCTATCCAGGCTAGTTCGCCTTCGGGGGAATCTTTTAACTCACCCTCCCAATCAGTAATGAAATAGAGCCACACGTACCAATCGTCCTTGCCATCAAACAGAGGAAAAGTTATAAAACCCTTGAGCTGTAAATCCTTTACGATCAAACCGGATTCCTCAAATACTTCTCTTCGCGCACAATCTTCCGGGGATTCACGAATTTCCAGTTTTCCGCCGAGACCATTCCATTTCCCTTCGTGATAATCGTTCTCTTTTTTATTCCGGTAGAGCATTAAAGTTTTATTTCCATCCTTAACATAGCAGAGAGTTGCGAGTTTCATAAATTCCCTTGAATCAATTTTATTGTTTGGTTGTTATATAACTGTTAAAATATTGAAAACATTTTAGATAAAAAATAACAGCTATAAGCTAAATCATTCGCGATAAATTTTGTAATTTTACTGATTAGCTTTTTTTGAAACGGAATATTATGAGCGACACAGAATTTAACGATATAGATAAAATTATTATTAAAGGGGCTCGTGAACACAACCTCAAATCGGTTGATCTTGAAATCCCCCGCGATAACCTGATAGTTTTCACAGGCGTGAGCGGCAGCGGGAAATCGTCCCTTGTTTTTGACACAATTTACGCTGAAGGTCAGCGACGCTATGTTGAGAGTTTATCATCTTACGCTCGCCAGTTCCTTGAAAGAATGAACAAACCTGAAGTAGATTTTATTAAGGGTATTAGTCCGGCAGTCGCGATAGAACAGAAAACCGGTGCCCGGAATCCGCGATCAACTGTTGGTACAAGTACAGAGTTATACGATTATCTCAGATTGCTCTTTGCCCGTATTGGGAAAACTTACTGTTTCAAGTGTAATAAAGTTGTAAAAAAAGATACTACCGGAACGGTGGTGGATTGGCTTGAACAGCAGGATGCAGAGGGGCGATTTTACCTCGGATTTCCGATACATGCTCATGAAGGCAGAACTGTTAAGGAAGAACTTGAGCTACTCAAGAAAAAAGGTTTTTTCCGCTTATTTTATAAAAATAAACTTGTCGATCTGAATGAAAATAATGGTGGAATACGCAGTAAAAACAATCTTTACGTGGTTATTGACAGATTTAAAATCAAAAAAGGTGAAGTGCGTGAAAAACTGGCTGATTCAATAGAGGTTACTTTCAAGGAAGGTGAAGACAGATTAGCAATAATTAATGCTGATACAAACAAGGTTGTGCAGTTCAACAAGTTTTATGAGTGTTGTGGAATCAGGTATGAAGAGCCGGAGCCAAGATTTTTCTCGTTTAACAATCCCTTTGGCGCTTGTCCCGTTTGTCAGGGCTTCGGAAGGGTGATGGGTTATGATTCTGAACTGGTAATTCCTAACAAAAATCTTACGATTCTCGAAGGCGCTATAGCACCATGGAGAACTGTCAAGTATAGCAAGTATTTGCGGGATCTGGTTCGTGACGCAAAAGTCGAAGGAATTCCCGTGAACGTTCCATTTAAGGAATTGACCACGACTCAGGAAAACAAAATCTGGAAAGGATTCGGGAAATTTGTTGGAATACAGGGTTATTTCAATAAACTTGAAGAAAAAACCTACAAGATGCACATTCGCATCCTTCTCAGCAAGTATAGAGGATATACGAAGTGCCATGCCTGTAAAGGTTCGCGATTACGACGGGAAGCGCTTCAGGTAAAAATTGATGATAAATCGATTTTCGATATTGTTAGTATGTCCATTGAGAAAGCATATGAATTTATAAAAGGGATTCAGCTTTCGGATTACGAGATTGCAATTGGAGAAAGGGTTCTTACCGAAATTGAAAAACGATTGTCATTCCTCAATAATGTAGGACTTGGTTATCTTACTCTTGACCGATTGAGTAGTACACTTTCGGGTGGAGAAACACAGAGGATAAATCTCGCTACTTCGCTTGGATCAGCATTAATTGGAACGTTGTATGTACTGGACGAACCCAGTATTGGTTTGCATCCGAGAGATAACGCCCGATTGATAAATATATTAAAATCCCTGCGTGATATTGGTAATACTGTACTCGTGGTTGAGCACGACGCGGAAATGATGCGAGAAGCAGATTATATTGTTGATATGGGTCCCGCCGCCGGTTCAGGCGGAGGAGAAATTGTAGCATATGACAAGTATGACAATATACTCAAAGACAAAAATAGTCTTACCGGAAAATATTTATCGGGCAAACTTGAAATTCCCGTTCCCGAAGAAAGAAGAACAGAAAAGAGTGCGGCAATTTCGATTTACGGCGCGAGCGAAAATAATCTCAAAAACGTAAATGTTGATATTCCTCTGAATAAGTTTGTTGTGATCACAGGTGTATCGGGCTCAGGTAAAAGCACGCTCATCCATGACATCCTTTACGGTGGGGTGACCAAAATGATGGGCGGCAATCCTCCAAAACTTGGCAAATATACCGAGATAAAAGGCTACAAGGAAATTGAGGAAATTCAGATAGTTGATCAATCACCTATCGGCAAATCGCCACGCTCAAATCCGATAAGTTACGTTAAGGGTTATGAAGCTATCCGTGAAATGTTCGCAAATACCCGAACCGCAAAATCTCGAGGCTATAAACCGGGGTTTTTCTCCTTTAACGTTCCGGGAGGACGTTGCGAAACGTGCCAAGGAGAAGGTTTTGTAAAAATTGAGATGCAGTTTCTCGCCGACCTATATCTCGAATGTGAAGATTGTAAAGGTACGCGCTTCAAAAAAGAAGTTCGTGATATACTGTACAAGGGTAAAAATATTGTTGATGTACTTGATATGACAGTTGATGAAGCCCTGGAATTTTTTGAGGATCATAAGAAGATCAAACCGTACATTCAGGTACTTGCTGATGTGGGAATGGGGTATATCAAGCTCGGACAGCCATCCAACACATTATCAGGCGGTGAAGCACAGCGGATTAAACTTGCTCAGCACCTGGCACAGCAGAAAAGAGAGAAACATAATTTGTTTATCTTTGATGAGCCTACAACTGGTCTGCATTTTCATGACATATCAAAACTTCTTAACTGTTTTAATATGCTGCTGAAAAATGGTAACTCGGTAGTAATTATAGAGCATAACCTTGATATCATCAAATGCGCTGATCATATTATTGATTTGGGGCCTGACGCGGGTGATAAGGGAGGTGAAATTGTTGTAACCGGCACTCCGGAAGAAGTTGTGTTATGTGAGAATTCTTTTACGGGTAAATTCCTTAAAGATTATTTGAAAGGATGATCTACCTTATTTTATTGATACTGCTGATAGTAATCTACACTATTGTTTATGCCATAATTGCTCTGATGTTCGCTTCCAGTCAGCAAACGGCAAAAACGAAATTGGGTGTTGTGTTTAATCACCGCTTGGAGAAAAATGGTATTTTATCGGATGCTTCTGTATTGAGACTTGAACATTGCGCTTATATGTACAAGCTTGACAAGTATGAAAATGTATTTTGCGTTGGAGGATATGACCCTGAAAAATTCATCTTCTCATCGGAGATAAATTCTCAGTTCCTGATAGAATCCGGAATAGAACCTGAAGATATTCATGAGGTTTCGTATTCGTTTAATACATGGTCAAACTGTACAGAAACATTAGATATCATGCGGGAATATAAATATTTCAGCGCTACTTTGATCTCATCGCCACTTCACTTACTGAGAATTGCCGCAACATTAAACAGGATAGGATTTGAAGTGCAAATATTGTTTTCATCACCCGATATATTTTCTTATTTCAGCGGTATCAGTTTTTTATCAATCGCACGGGAAGTGTTGGAAGAATCAATAAAAATAATGACGCTCTTGATTCCGAAACATTTATATCAAAAAATAATTCTTGGATCACTTCAGAGTGGAAAACTTAAACGATTCAGACGAATTTCCAAATTTTAGACTGATATTTTATATCGGAAATCCTTAAGTTTGCACAAAAACAAGACTTGAAAATCATGTCGAAAACAGCCGTTGTTATATTAAGTGCCGGTGAACCTTTAAAACCGGATGCTCTTAAAAATTTCTTTTTACGACTGTATAATGATCCGTACCTATTCGCGTTTCCGTACTTCAGAAATTTATTAACCAAATTTCATGCAGGTCGGAAATTAAAACCGGCTATCTTTGAGTACGAGTCTGTAATAAATCAGTCAGAATATAAAAATAGCGTTCGCGAATTTGTAAATAAGTTAAAGGGTGAGTTAAAAGCCCGCAATCTTGACGCCGATGTTTACCACGCGGCAAGATATACTGTTCCGCTGATAAGGAAGATATCAATAAAAGTAACTGACGGGAATTACGATTCAGTTGTAGTAACTACCGTAAATCCTTTTTATTCAAAAGTAATTTCGGGATCTTTTTTCAGGGAGTGGGAAAAAGTTCACGGTCAGAAAAAAAACAGCGTGAATGTAACTGAATTTTATAATCAGAAAAATTTTGTTGCGGCAGTGAGTGAACGAATTGCTATCACACTCAGGGATCATCAACTTGAAAAACCGGATAATCCTCTGATATTATTCGCTGCTGAAAGCGCTTCCCCAATCGAAGTGGAAAACGGTGACCCGTACGTTGATCAACTCAAGGAAACTTGCGAACTTGTGATGTCAAATTTTTCAGGTTATAAATATAAACTCGGGTACTACAATCATTTGATTCTGGATAAAATGTTGTCCCCCTCTGTTGACGATCTAATAAAAAACGCGGATACTAAAAATGTTGTCGTCGTCCCGTTAAGTTCACCAGGACTAGATTTCCACACGTTTTATAAATTGAAAATTGAGTTGAAAAATATAGCCACAGCAAGCGGCATTAAGACTTATTGTGTAGCCGGTGGAATTTTGGAAAGTGAGAAATTTAACACATGTATGGTAAGCATTGTTAAAGGCGCGTTAAAATTTGCTGAAATGTAATTATTATCACAGTTGGTATTTATGGAAAATAAAAAAAGAAATATTGTTATAATTGGTGCCGGAATTTCAGGATTGGCTACTGCGCATCTCCTTGAGAAAGCCGGATATAAATCAACTATTATTGAGTCGGGCTCAAACCCGGGCGGCGCGATGCAAACTTTGATAGAGGATGATTTCCTCGTTGATTTTGGTCCTAATAGCGGACTCGAGACTACCCCGGTAATAAGTGAAATCGCGAAAGATGTCGGACTTAAAGAAGAAATGATTTACGCCAACGAGGAATCTAATACTCGTTACATCCTTCGTAACGGGAAATTGATGGCGTTACCTACTTCCGGTCCGGCGTTTATAAGTTCAAAATTGTTTTCTCTTTCGGCAAAACTGAGATTGATGAAAGAGCCTTTTGTGGGAAAATCTGACGATGGGTATTACCAGTCAATCGCGGATTTTGTACGTAGAAGATTGGGTAGTGAATTTTACGATTACGCAATCGATCCTTTTGTATCTGGCGTGTTTGCGGGAGACCCTGAGAAACTCTCCGTTAAATCAGCTTTTCCTAAACTGTACCGACTTGAAGAACTATACGGCGGATTGGTCAAAGGAATGATTCGTGGTGCGCGTGAAAGAAAGAAAAACGCTGAAAAATCTAAACAGAACGCGAAAATGTTCTCCTTCCTTTACGGTATGCAAACTTTCCCCGAGGCAATAGCAAAATCTTTAAGGTCTAAAAAGATTTATAACACCTCCGTGCAGAAAGTTGAAAAAGTTGAAACCGGATATAAATTGAACATAAAAACCGGGGAGGAGATAAAAGAAATTTCTGCAGATTTGGTGATATCTACATCTCCGGCAGTGGCAACCGGAAAGATATTCGGTGGAATCGACGCAGAACTCAAACGCCATCTCGATGAAATATATTATCCGCCTGTAATGGTATTGTATCTCGGGTATAATAAATCGGATATTAAACGTCCTCTCGACGGGTTTGGATATCTGATTCCGAGCAAGGAGAAGCGGAAGTTTCTCGGCGCAATCTGGTCATCAACTATATTCCCCAACAGATGCGCATCCGATAAAGCCTCTTTTACGGTTTTTGTGGGGGGAGCGCGTAATCAGGAATTGATGAAACAGGACGCCAACAAGATTGTTGACGATGCGATCGCTGAATTTTCTGAAATAACAGAAGTAACCGGAAAACCGGTGTACATCAAGCATAAAATCTGGGAAAGAGCAATACCCCAATACAATCTGGGACATATTGAACATGACCGCTATTTCGAAAAATTTGAATCCGATAATGCAGGTTTGTTTCTTAGCGGAAACTATCGCGGTGGTATATCGGTAGGCGATTGTGTTAAAAGCGCCGACTTGACCGCCAAACGTGTAATTGAATTTATAGAAAAGAAATAAATGCGAGGAATTTATGGCTAATTATCCAACACAAAGATTGAGAAGATTGAGATATAATCCCGTTGTGAGGGATATGGTTCAGGAAACCAAACTCGACAAAAGTGATTTTATTTATCCGCTGTTTGTCGTTGAAGGTGACAACATAAAAAAAGAAATAAAATCGATGCCGGGAGTATTTCAGCTCTCAATAGATAAACTTGTTGAAGAGTGCAAGGAACTTGTTGAGTTGGGAATTCGCTCAATAATTCTTTTTGGCATTCCGGCGCACAAGGATGAAGTCGGCTCGGAAGCATACAACGAAAACGGCATTATTCAGCGAGCTATTCGCGCGATAAAAGGAAACGTTGAGGGAATGCTCGTGATCACCGATGTTTGCCTTTGCGAATATACATCCCACGGTCATTGCGGTGTGCTGAACGGTGAAGAAATATTGAATGACGAGACCGTATCGCTCCTTGCGAAAGAAGCGATTTCGCATGCCGAGGCGGGTGCTGACATGATCGCACCATCCGATATGATGGACGGAAGAATCGCGTCAATCCGCAAAGCCCTTGATTATAAAGGGTTCACACATATTCCGATAATGAGCTACGCCGTGAAATATGCCTCGGGATTTTACGGACCATTTCGTGATGCGGCAGAATCGACTCCGGCATTTGGCGACAGAAGATCACATCAGATGGATATCGCCAACATCGAGGAAGCAATCAGGGAGGCGGAATCCGATATTCAGGAAGGCGCTGACATTATCCTGGTCAAACCTGCTCTTGCGTATCTTGACGTAATCAAAACTTTGAAGGACAGATACCCCGTACCGATGGCAGCCTACCAGGTGAGTGGTGAATACTCAATGATCAAGGCAGGCGCGCAACTTGGCTGGATTGACGAAGAACGAGTAATGGTTGAATCTCTTACCTCAATAAAACGCGCCGGCGCGAAGATGATTCTCACCTATTTCGCGAAGGATATGGCTAAATATCTTGATAAAACGAGAAAATAAAATTTTGGAGTTGTAATGAATATTACGAGAAGTAAAGAACTTTTTACAGAAGCACAAAAATATATACCGGGTGGCGTGAACTCTCCGGTTAGGGCGTTTAAGTCGGTTGGCGGCGACCCGCTTTTTATTGAAAGAGGAGAAGCGGCGCACATGTACGATACCGATGGTAACGCTTACATTGATTATATCGGAAGCTGGGGACCGCACCTTTTCGGGCATAACCCCACCTTCATCATGGAAGCCCTTTACAAGGCTATGGAAAACGGTACATCATTCGGCGCGCCTACCGAAATGGAAGTTAAAATGGCAAAGCTGATTACCGAACTTGTGCCCTCTGTTGAGCGTGTACGAATGGTAAACAGCGGTACAGAAGCAACCATGAGCGCAATCCGTGCAGCACGTGGCCACACAGGAAAAGAAAAGTTTATCAAGTTTGAAGGCTGCTATCATGGTCACGCCGATTATTTCCTGATTAAAGCCGGTTCCGGTGCGTTGACGCTTGGTGTACCCACTTCGCCCGGTGTTACAAAAGGTAACGCCGCTGATACACTTCTTGCCGATTTTAACGATATTGAATCCGTTAAAAAAGTAGTTGCAGCAAATAAAGGTGAAGTCGCCGCGATTATTATTGAACCTATCGCCGGAAATATGGGAGTTATCCCTGCTACTAACGAGTTCCTTACACAGTTACGCCAGATTTGTGACGAGGAAGGTATTGTCCTTATATTCGATGAGGTTATGACCGGATTTCGTGTAGCTGCAGGTGGAGCGCAGGAAGTTCTCGGCATCACACCCGATCTTTCCACATTTGGTAAAATTATCGGTGGCGGACTACCGGTTGGTGCGTTTGGTGGTAAAAGAGAGATTATGGAAACAATCGCTCCGGTTGGACCTGTTTACCAGGCGGGTACGTTAAGCGGTAACCCCCTCGCTATGAGTGCCGGATACGCCGCGTTGAAGTATATTCAGGATAACCCGCAGGTTTACACAGACCTTGAAGAAAAGAGCAAATTCCTCAATGACGGACTTGCAGACAATCTCAAACAGCTCGGCAAAAATTACTATATGACACGCATCGGCTCAATGAGTTGTATGTTCTTCACCGAGGAAGAGGTAACAGACTTCCAGTCCGCTGTGAAATCGGATACAGCATTGTACGGCAGGTATTTCAACGAAATGTTGAAGCGTGGTGTATATCTTGCTCCGGCACAGTTCGAGGCTATGTTTGTCTCTACCGCCCACACCCGGAGCGACCTTGAGCATACAATTAAGGCGCATTACGAAGCGTTGAAAGCGATAATATAATTTATTAACCTCACCCCTGACCCCTCTCCTGGATTCAGGAGAGGGGAACTATAATTTTCTCGTTCTTCCCGCTAAAGTGAGGTTAAGGCCCGACCGGTAATGTGTCATTCCCACGGAAGTGGAAATCTATATAGTGAAAGCCTTTCCTGTCATTCCGCACTCGATGCGGAATCCAGTGTTTTTTATCTTTTTCTAATTAGCCTCACCAATTATTCAATACAATAATTGTATTGTAAAGACGCCATTAGGTTGGTGAGGCTCTCGAACCATATGGCGTCTCTACATCCTCAATAATGGTGTGTACGAAAGATATACTGTCTCGATTTTAATTGAAGTTTTGCTATTACGCGGAAGATAGGTTCCTGTGGTTCCCCGCTTACGGGACAAGCGATAAACTCACCAACCGGAGCCAGTCTTATAAGACCAGACTAAGACAGGAGGACTTGATTAATTCAGGTAGCCATCCCGCATGACTATATCTTTTACGACATCGTTGTTGTCGAGGTATGATTCAAGGTAGGTGAAGTGTTTCAGAAGGAAGTCGATACGTTTTTTTTCACTTTGCAGATTAAGTAAATTCTGTTGCTGTTTAATATTGAGACCCGATTTTTCGGCAATCTTGAAGGACTTCTTGTTACTGTTGTCGAGAGTGTTCCAGAAGTTTTGCGATAACTCGATTTTGGTCTTTTTCAGAATATTCTGAAATTTGCTAAGGACGGTCTCCTGAGTTTTCAGGTCAGATATTGAACTGTCTTGGTCGATGTAATCCTCCACCTCGCTCTGGAGGTAGCCATCGGGGTGCATGCCATGGTTTTTCTTGCGGAATCGTTTAATCCCCTTGACGATTATATCCATACTTCCATTATCGTAAATGTTGATAATCTCCACGAGTTTTACATAACATCCGACCGGTGCTATTTCCTCATCAATTTTCGACACAATCCCGAATCCTTCATCATTTAGCTGGCAACGCTGAATCATACGTTTGTACCGTTCTTCAAAAATGTGGAGCGGATACACCGAGCCGGGGTACATAACAAGGTTGAGGGGGAATATGGGTATTAGTTCATTCATATATAAAAAAAGCTGACTCCGTTATACAGGAAAATAATTTAAATATCTTCAAATTAAAATCAAGAACAGAGTCAGCCTCTTACCAATATTTTTACTTTTTATTTAGCGGCGTTGTAATTTTTCGCGACTTCATCCCAGTTAATTACATTGTAGAAAGCCGAGATGTAGTCAGGGCGTCTGTTCTGATAGTTCAGATAATATGCATGTTCCCAAACGTCTATACCAAGGATTGGAGTTCCCTGAACATCGGCAACATCCATCAATGGGTTGTCCTGGTTCGGGGTAGATGTTACATGAAGTTTACCATCTTTTACAATCAACCATGCCCAGCCGGAACCGAAACGGGTTGCCGCTGCGTTTGAAAATTCTTCCTTGAATTTATCGAAAGAACCGAATGCGCTGTTGATTGCTTCAGCAAGTTCACCTGAAGGCGCGACACCTTTATTCGGACCCATTACTGTCCAAAATAGAGAGTGGTTATAGTGTCCACCACCATTATTTCTAACAGCAGTAGGGAATTTTGAGATATTTTTCATTAAATCTTCAAGTGAATGGCTTTCCATCTCTGTACCTTCAATCGCACCGTTAAGTTTCGCTACATAACCGGCGTGATGTTTGGTATGATGGATTTCCATAGTGCGTGCGTCAATGTGCGATTCAAGCGCGTCATACGCGTAACCAAGTTCGGGTAGAGTATATTTTCCCATTTTATTACTCCTTATACTTTTATTATTAACAGAATTAAAATTTTTTGTTAAGGCAAAAATATTGCCTGTACTTCCGACCAGCGATGCCAGTCCTACTGCTGTTAAAAATTTTCTTCTATTCATATTTTTTCTTTCAATAAATTAAACACCAAAAGATTCACCGCAGCCGCAAGTTTTAGAGGCGTTAGGATTATTAAAGATGAAACCTTTACCATTAAGGCCATCACTGAAATCGAGTTCTGTGCCCATGAGGTAGAAAAGTGATTTACCATCCACAAGAAGCTTAACTCCTTTATCCTCAATGATTGTGTCGCTCGTTTTAGCTTCACCATCAAAACCCAGTTTGTATGTCATACCGGAACATCCGCCACCTTTAACCCCGATACGAAGACCGAAGTTGGAGTCGATGTTATTTTCGTCCATAATTTTTTTGATTTGCTCGGCAGCTTTGTCTGTTACCGTGATATCACTCTGTACGGTTGTTTCTGACATCCTGTTACTCCTTCTCTACTTTGCTATCTGTTTCAACCCCGGCGTTCTCTGTAACACTATTATGGGGTGTAAAATTCACTTTCCAAACGTTTTTATCAATTTGTACCAATTTCCCGTTTGCGGTAAGATAAGCCAGAAATTCAACCGCGGTTTTTTCATATACCGAATAGGGCAGCTCAATGTTATCTTTTCTAAAGTAGCTCTTGATACCATATTGAACATCGCGCAGGAAAATGTTGGAGTTAAAATACATATGATATTTTTCCCTTAGAAAGGCGAGGAAAATTTCTTCGTTTTTTTTCAATTCTTCTGTGTAATTCATATCTACCATCAATTTATTAAATCATTTAATGTCGTTTCAATAAAAACATTTTCAAGTCGTTTTTGCAAGTTAAGTATCGGAGGACGAATACAGCAAGTTTCTACTCTGCCGCAATCATCGGTCGTGGCGTTTTCAACCATACATTCCGTAACCTGAATTTTTTGCTCAAGCGAGTTTGCAAGCCTGAACAGGTTAAGGTCTTCCTTATCGACTATCAGGTTATATCCACCGCGATTTCCCTGAACAGATTCCAGGATTTTTTTGCGTACAAGATTCTGCAGGATTTTCGCCAGAAGAGTGTAGGGAATATTCTCCCTTTCCGATATCTCCCGCGCACTCGGGTAGTGACCTGACGGACTTTCGGATATATATTTGAGTGCCAGTATGGCGTATTCTACAGATTTTGCGAGTTTTAACATATTCCTGTTTTCTTGTGCGACTAAATTAGTCGTATTAAACTTACAATTAAAAAGATAGAAAGTCAAGTATTTGGAGAATGCTTTGTTTTTGAGGATTATGAACCTGCGAGTCGACACCTAAACCGGTTGTCATACCTGCGCAGGCAGGTATCCAGAGATATCGTATTATTGCAAAATAATAATTTGAACACACCACCGCGCAAGTCGTAAGTCAATAGTCGCCAGTCTGTAGTCAAAAAATAAAAAACAAAACCTAGATACCCGATCATTTCTCCAAGGTCAAGCTTATGACTAAGTAGTTTTTTGCTCCCCTTCTCCTGTTTATAGGAGAGGGGGTTAGGGGGTGAGGTCATTTTTTAAGTTGTTCCTTAACAACGCCAGCCCTAAAGCGTTCGGGGTACGTTCAAAAGGAGGAGAAAAAAGACTGGATACCTGCCTCCGCCCACCCGAGGCGGCTAAACAGGAATGACAATAGAATTAAACGATGTCATTTCCGCGCATTCTCCCGGGTGCTTCCCCGCGCACGGGGCAAGCGACAGCTCAGCAAACCTTGAAAAATAGGTCCCTGAGTTAAATCGAAGGGCCGGGCTATGTAGAGAATGGACAGGCTATGTGCAAAATTTGAGTATTCAAAAACTGGATACCCGATGGGGCTCGGGTATGACAAACTACTTCATAAAATTTTCCGGTTTTGTCATTTCCACGAAAGTGGAAATCTAATTTTTCTAAAACTGGATGCCTGCCTCCGCCCACCCGAGGCGGCTAAACGGGAATGACAAACGAATTGAATTATGTCAATTCCGCGCATCCTCTCGGGTGCTTCCCCGCGCACGGGGCAAGCGACAGCTCAGCAAACCTTGAAAAATAGGTCCCTGAGTTAAATCGAAGGGCCGGGCTATGTAGAGAATGGACAGGCTATGTGCAAAATTTGAGTATTCAAAAACTGGATACCCGATGGGGCTCGGGTATGACAAACTACTTCATAAAATTTTCCGGTTTTGTCATTTCCACGAAAGTGGAAATCTAATCTTTCTAAAACTGGATTCCTGCTTCCGCCCACCCGAGGCGGCTAAACAGGAATGACAAAAGAATTGAATAATCTCCATTCCATGAATTCGTATGGGGTGGAGTGTATCCAGATAATTGATAAAGTTTCTGGATCAATTTACTGCTACCTTTTCATCAAGTTTTGCTTCGATAACCTGATTGGTTATTTCTTTACTGAATCCGATAAGGTAATCGAGCATAAGCTCGGGTGATGAGAACCTGTTGAGAACCTCCAGTTTCATCACATCCCTGTCTTGCTTGAAATTAATGTTTTTGGCGTGTCGATCAACGATGTATTGCATAAAGACCGAAAACTTGTTCTGGTAGAAATCTTCTTTATCGCTTTTGGGGAGGATGATTGTCATGCGGTCACGCAAGATGATAATTCTTTCAAACAATGCGTAAGATGCAAAATATCTTAGCTCGGCCGTTTTAAGAAGTCTTTCAACTATCACCGGAGGTTTACCGAATCGATCTTCAAGCTCCTCGATAATCTCTTTCATTTCGTCCCACTTGTCGATTGAGAATAGAGCGGTATAGAAGCTCAAACGATCTGCCTGTTCAGGCATAAAATCTTTCGGGATACCAATTTCAAAGAAGGTATCGATTGTTGTTTCAGAACGTTCACGGTGTTTTGGAAGTTTATCGAATACATTTTTGAACTCTGTTTCTTTCAATTCTTCTACAGCTTCATCAACCAGCTTGATATACATATCAAATCCCACCGAATCGATAGAGCCGCTTTGTTCAGTTCCGAGGAGGTTACCCGCGCCACGGATTTCAAGATCCCTCATCGACAGGTTAAATCCTTCGCCGAGGTCGGTATATTCCTCAATAGCCTGCAAACGTCGTACAGCTTTTTTTGTTATCGTATTGAGTGAAGGCACGAGGAAATAAGCGTATGCCTGTTTATCTGAACGCCCCACACGCCCGCGAAGTTGATGCAGTTCTGCAAGACCAAATCTGTCAGCACGATTTATGATGATTGTATTTACATTCGGGATATCGAGCCCCGATTCAATTATTTTCGTAGCGAGAAGCATATGATACTTTTTGCCGAGAAAATCATGAATAACATTCTCAAGCTGGCCAGCCTTCATTTGTCCGTGAGCAATGGCGATATTTATTTCAGGAATATACTTCTGGATGTATAACGCGATCTTATCTATCGATTGCACACGGTCGTGGACAAAATAGATCTGTCCGTTTCTCTTGACTTCCTCGAGTACCCACTCCCTGACTTTATGGATATCAAAAAGGTCCACTTTTGTATAGATAGGCTGACGGTTAGGTGGTGGAGTCGCGATTATTGATAAATCCCTTGCACCAAGCAATGAGAGGTTTAAGGTTCTCGGAATTGGTGTAGCTGTTAGTGTGAGAGTATCAACATTCGCGCGAAGTGTGCGTAATTTCTCTTTTGCCATAACACCGAATCGCTGTTCTTCATCAATGATAAGTAACCCCAAATCCTTAAACTTGATATCTTTTGAAAGGAGTCTGTGAGTGCCTATAACTACGTCAACTTTACCTTCGGCTAGACCTTTTACAATCTCTGTTTGTACTGTTTTGGTCTGGAATCGTGATAGTGCCGCCACTTTAACCGGAAATTGCGTGAGACGATCCCTGAATGTATTAAAATGCTGTTCGGCAAGAATAGTAGTTGGGACAAGCAGCCCGACCTGCTTCCCATCATTAACCGCCTTGAAGGCCGCGCGGACCGCAATTTCTGTCTTCCCGAAACCCACATCACCGCAAACCAGGCGGTCCATAGGGTTTTCCGATTCCATATCAAGCTTTACTTCTTCTGTTACCTTTGCCTGGTCGGGCGTATCTTCATAAAAGAATGAAGCCTCAAGTTCCTTCTGCCATATCGTATCGGAGGAATATGCAACACCGGGGGTTGATTTACGTTTTGCGTACAGAGTGATCAGTTCACGAGCGGCTTCTTTAATTTTAGTCTTGACCTTTTTCTTTGTGTTCTTCCACTCGTTGCTGCCAAGAACAGAAAGTTTGGGAGGAGAGCCTTCCTTTGATGAAAACTTTTTGACAAGGGAGAGATAATTGAGGTTTACATAAACCACACCGCCCTCGGCGTAGTTAATTTTAATACTCTCTTGCTCGACCATACCGATTTTGATGTTTTTAAGTCCGGCATATTGCCCGATACCAAAATTTTCATGAACGACAAAATCGCCATGCTTAATCGATGCAAAATCCTTAACACGTGATTTTTTATACTTTTTCGATGTTGATAATCTTGTACGATATGGTTTGTTGAATATCTGGTAATCGGTAAGCACCAAATAATTTGATTTTTTGGCGTGAAATCCATCTTTGATCGCCAACACTTTAATTTTAAGCAAACCTTCCCTGAGTAGATCATTTAACTCCTGCTTGAACTCGGAGAGGAGATCAAACAACCGTTTCCCCTGGATTTCGTTTTCCGTGCTTATATATACGGTGTTTCCTTTATCTGCAAATTCTTTAATGACCTTAAACAGAATTTCAAAATTGGAGTCTATTTTGGGTGGAGCAAATAGTTCAAGTTTTATTCTGTCATCGTATTTCCCGAGTTCATCTTCTATCATCCATCGACATTCTTTTTCGAAAAGCTCTTTCACATCGGATGATATATAATCCGATTTAATTTCTTCCTGGACAGGATATTCTTCAGGTGTCTCATTGTTGTAGAGTTCTTCTTTCAGTTCGGAGTCCATATCGGAAATATCAATCGATTTTTCTTCTTTCTTTACCTTTTCAGCGAATATATCGTGAAGTTCGTAATCGGAAGCGAATATTAAAGGATTTTCCAAATATTCAAAGATGTCTGCTTCCTTTAACGTTTCGCCTGTATTCAGTGCGGGTGCCAGGGAGACTTCCTCAATACGGTCGGATGATCGCTGTGATTCCGCATCAAAATGCCTTAACGATTCAAGAAAATCACCATCGAACTCTACTCTTGTCGGCTGCCTTTCGCTATAAGACCAGAAGTCTATGATGCTTCCTCTAACCGCGAAATCTCCCGGCGATTCAACATGCTTGTCCTTCTTGTAGCTGTACATCCCCAGGTATTCCAGGAGCTCATCGTAAGAAATATCCGCGCCAACGTGGAGCTGCAAAGTGTTTTTTTCGAGTTCAAATTTTTGGGGTAGTTTTATTTTAAGTATTTCATACGGTGCCAGTATAATAACTCTCTCTTTTTTACTGATACTCGTCAATCTCTGCTGGAGTGTTTCCTTGTTTAATTCATCAAGGGCTACTGTATCGTTCCCCAGTCCAAGGACATTTAGTTCAACTTTTAATTCGTTCACCCTTTGAACCCCCGGGCATAAGATTAGCATGTTTTTTTCAAATGCCGCAAGTAGCTTTATCAGAAGGCTACCCGAGGAACCGGGTAATCCCGATATGTGATGAATTTTTGTTTTTGATGTTTTGATTTTATCAATTAATGAAGATATTTGAGGTATCGAAGAAAATTCGATCAGCAGAGGAAGTTTCATTCTTTTTCCGTTAAAATAGACTCTTGTGTATGATTATGATTTTTAAAATATATAGAGTTGCTCGATTCACGAACAGAAACATCTTAAATTAAGTATAAAAACAGAAAAACGAAATAAAGAGTTCTTAAACTTGCTCATTAACAGAGTATAATTCCAATTACAACAAAAACTTGTGAGATTTTATACTTTATTAACAGATAATGTTTTTAAGTAAATATTATTTTATATTGAAAAATACACAGACCTGGAAGAAAAATGGCTCTTACAAAAGCACCCGAATATTTACCTCTCAGCATCGAAGACCTGAAGCTGGTTTGTAACCTCGATGACCTCGATTTTGAAAATACGAGAACGGTAAAACCTGTTGATGGTATAATCGGACAGGAAAGGGCACTTAAAGCTATCAAGCTTGGTGTTGACATCAAAGCTAAAGGCTATAATATTTTTGTTACCGGACTTTCCGGTACAGGGAAAGGGACAACAGTAAAAGAAATGCTCGAAACATTGGCACCCGCTGACAAGCCTCTTTCCGATTACGCTTACGTAAATAATTTTGAAAATGAAGATGCCCCGACTCTCCTTGTTTTCCGTGTGGGGGATGCGGTAAAATTTCAGAAAGAACTGAGTTCAGCATTAAAATTTCTGCAGACAAATATTCCCAAAGTTTTGGAAAGCGAGCAGATTGTCGCGCGAAAACAAAAACTCGTTGACAGATTTAACAATGTCCAGATCGAACTGCGAAACAAGTTTGAGCAAAAACTGAATAACGAAAATTTTACTTTAGGTCAGGTAACGGTTGGAAATATACCCCATCCTGAAGTAATGGTGGTGATAGAGGATGAAGCTATTCCTGTCAATCAGTTGGATGAGCTAAGAAAAGAAGAAAAAATTACAGATAAAAAAGCTGAGGAGTTGATAAGCAAATACACAACTTTTCAGAATGAATTAAGACTTATGTTCAAAAAAACTATGGATCTGAAGAGGAAAACCGAGAAGGATATTATTTCTCTCGAGGTTGAATCGGTTGACCATCTCATTCAGGTTACGATTGATGATTTGAAAGAAAAATTCAAGTATGAGAAGGTTCTTGATTTTCTCGACGGATTAAGAATCGATATTCTGGAAAACCTTGATTTATTTAAGTCCGGGGGGGAGGAAAAAGATGAAAACGGCGAGATTGTTGAAATTGATATGCTCAAGCCATACGATGTTAATATTTTGCTCGATAATAGTTCCGTTCACAATGTACCTGTAATTGTTGAAACCTCACCCACATTTACAAATCTTTTCGGGAGTATTGAAAAGTTCAGTGATGGCAGGGGTGGATGGTACGCTGATTTCAGTTGTATAAAGGCGGGCTCGCTGCTAAAAGCGAACGGAGGTTATCTCGTTTTGCATGCCGGGGATACTTTCTCTGAGCCTGGAGTCTGGAAATCATTAAAAAGAGTTTTGTTATTTGGTAAACTTGAAATACTTGATAGTAACGCTGGTGGGCCCTACTCATCAACCTCAATGAAACCTGAACCGATTGAGATTTCTACTAAAATAATCATGATCGGCAACAGCTATATCTACTCGTTGCTATCATCACAGGAAGATGATTTTAACAAAATTTTCAAGATAAAAGCCGATTTTGACTATGAAATGAAGCGCACAAAACAAAGTGTCGGGGAATATGCCCGGGTTGTGAAAAAACTTGTGGAGAAGGAAAATCTGCTTGAATTTGATCAATCAGCTATTGCACAACTTGTGGAACTTGGTTCAAGATATGCGGGAACAAAAGAGAAACTTACTACCCGTTTTGCCTACATTGCCGATCTTGCCCGCGAAGCTGATTTCATAACAAGAGATAACGGTGGTGAGATTGTTACAGGATTTGATATTGCTGAGGCGTACAAATTAATGCTTGAACGTCACGGTTTGTATGAAACAAAAATGAAAGAGATGTACCATAGAGGTGATATTCTCATTGATGCAGAAGGTAAAAAAGTTGGACAGGTTAACGGATTAGCGGTTTATGGCACCGATAAGTTCAGCTTTGGTAAACCGGTCAGGATTACCGCATCGGTCTCTATTGGAAAAGGGGATATCATTAACGTGGAACGCGAAGCCGGTTTAAGTGGAAATACTCATAATAAGGGACTATTAATCATTTCAGGTTACTTCAGGCAGATATTTGGTAAAAAAATCGTACCTGCGTTCAAAGCAAGTATCGTTTTTGAGCAAGGTTACGGAATGATTGATGGCGACAGCGCGTCTGTTACCGAAATTTGTGCTTTGATCTCTGCCATTTCTGATATACCTGTGAAACAATCATTGGCAATCACCGGGTCTGTTAACCAGAAGGGTGAAATTCAGCCGGTTGGCGGGGTTAATGAAAAAATTGAAGGTTTCTTTGAGGTCTGCAGGCAGAAAGGATTGACTGGCAAACAGGGTGTGATACTCCCGGCACAAAATGTAAAAGATTTGATGCTTTCTGATGAAGTGATCGAAGCAGCCCGGGAAGGTAACTTTTCAATCTTTCCAATCTCCACTGTTGAGGAAGCACTTGAGCTACTAACAGGAATAAAGGCAAAAAGAATTCTTAAATCGGGTGAGTTCAGCTCAAAAACTATATTTGGTGTTGTTGAAAATAGCTTGAAACAAATGCATAAATCTGCTGCGATTTTTGAGAAAAAGAATAAATAATATAGAGGAAAAAGTGGAAAATAATATAGCCAAAACAAAAATTCTGGCAACACTCGGGCCATCTACCGACAGCATTGAAAAGCTCGGTGTTTTAATAGACTCGGGTGTTGATGCCTTACGTCTTAATTTTTCACACGGTGATTATGAATATTTCGAAAAAGTATTTAAAAACATCCATGAGGTTTGCGTTTCGAAATCGATGCCGATACCAATTTTGATGGATCTTCAGGGACCTAAAATAAGGGTTGGTGAACTGGCGGTTCCTGAAATTGAAATAACCACCGGTGATGAAATAGAGATAACAACTGAATCAGTTATTGGTACCGCTGAAAGAATTTCCACTTCATACCATCTTTTAGCGGAGGATGCGGATATCGGGGATAAAATTCTGATTGATGATGGATTAATAATGCTGGAAGTTGCAAGAAAAACTGAAAAATCTGTTATCTGCAAAATTATGGCAGGGGGTACTCTCAAACCACGAAAAGGAATGAATCTTCCCGGGATGAAACTTTCAACTCCCTCAATTACAGAAAAAGATTTTAACGACCTGGAGTTTGGACTAAAACACAGAATTGATTTTATCGCGCTCTCTTTTGTAAGAAACGCCGAAGATATAATCAAATTAAAAAATTACCTGAAAGAGAAAGGGAAAAGTATTCCGGTTATCGCTAAAATTGAGAAACCGGAAGCTGTTGATAATTTCACAGACATTCTTCATGCCGCGGATGGAATTATGGTTGCGAGGGGTGATCTTGGTGTTGAGATGAAACCTCAGGAGGTACCTATAATTCAGAAATCGGTTATAAGGCAATGTAAGGAAGTTGGTAAACTTGTTATAACCGCGACTCAGATGCTTGAATCGATGATAACCAATCCCGTGCCCACAAGAGCAGAAGCATCTGATGTGGCGAACGCTGTAATTGATGGTACTGATGTAGTTATGTTAAGTGGTGAAACATCAGTCGGGAAATATCCGGGACGAGCGGTAAAGGTAATGAACGATATACTTATTAATACTGAAAATCACGCAAACCTGACTAACCCGATTAAATTTGATATACCGGAAGATTTTATTGATAATGTTTTTGACGCGACGGGCAAAGCTATTTCAACTATGTCGGAGCAAATAAAAGCAAAGCTAATTGTCGCGTTTTCGGAAAATGGCAGACAGGCAGCTGTAATATCGAAATTCAGACCACGGGCAAAAATCATCGCTCTTTCCAAAAAGTTCGAGGTGTTGAACAGGCTAAATTTATATTACGGTATAATTCCTTATTATATGGAGGATACAGACGGGGAGGAAGATTGTATAAAAAAAGCCCTTAAAATACTGGAGGAAAAGGATCTGGTAAAAAAAGGTGACTTAATTTTATTCACTGCCGGTGATCCTGCTGAAGGTGGTCAGTCGCGCCACTGGATGAGGTTTGTTCCGGTTAAATAACTTTTGAAATGGAGCGAAATTTAAAAATAGCTGATTGGTGGGAAGAGGCTCCCAACGGAAAATTGTTATGTACTCTTTGTCCGAGGTATTGTACTATTGGAGAAGGACAAAAAGGATTCTGCTACATCCGTGAAAATATTGATGGTAAGTTATACTCCACCGGATATGGCAGACCGATCGGGTTTGCCGTTGATCCTGTTGAAAAAAAACCGTTGAACCATTTTTTACCCGGCACGGAAATACTCAGTTTCGGTACCGCCGGGTGTAATCTTGGGTGTAAGTTTTGTCAAAACTGGACCATGAGTAAAGCAAAACTTGATGATGTGAACTCAATGAGGGTATCGCCAGAAGAAGTAATTAAAATCGCTAAGAAAAACAATGTGCCTTCCATTGCATATACCTACAATGACCCCACAATATTCGGCGAGTATGTTATTGATGTATCAAAAATTGGAAGGGAGGCCGGACTTAAATCAGTTATGGTTACGGCGGGATATATCGATAAAAGAGCAAGAAAGGATGTTTACAAATTTATTGATGCGGCAAATGTTGATTTAAAGGCATTTACAGAACAATTTTACCATCACCTAACCTTTTCGCATCTTAAAGATGTGCTCGATACTTTAGTCTGGCTAAAACATGAAACAGATATCTGGTTTGAAATTACAACGTTGTTAATCCCCGGCGAAAACGATAGTCGTGATGAAATTGGTAGAATGACCGAATGGATACTTGAAAACCTCGGTGAAACCGTACCTTTGCATTTTACAGCGTTCCATCCCGATTTTAAATTTAGAGATAAATCGGCTACACCTGCATCAACACTTGTTTCGGCAAGAAAAATAGCACTGAACGCAGGCTTAAAATATGTTTACGTCGGTAATGTATTCCATGATGAAGGGCAAAAAACATATTGTAAAAATTGTGGTACACCATTGATCAGCAGAACCTGGCACCGGGTGAATTTTAATAAAATAAATTCGGGTAAGTGCCAAAATTGCGGTACACTTCAGGATGGTGTGTTTTGAATACAGGAGCGATTTGTGGATAATTTGCAAATTATTTCAGTGAGAGAAAACCCGGAGTATGCACACGAAGCGGTAAAATACTTTCAGAGTGTCTGGAAAAGTAATTCCCCTGAAATTTATGAGGATGCTATCACAAACTCGGTAGGCGCTTCAAGACCTCTACCACAGTGGTACCTGTTACTAAAGGAGAATGAAATTACAGGCTGTGCCGGATTGATAACGAACGACTTCATCAGCAGAATGGATTTGTACCCGTGGGTTTGTTCCATATTTGTTGCTGAAGAACATCGTGGGCATAACTATGGTAAATTGCTGCTTGATAAAGCACTTACAGATGCAAAGACTGCCGGATTTGATTCAATTTATCTTTGCACCGATCATAAAGGATATTACGAAAAGTTCGGATATAAATTTATTGGTTTCGGATATCATCCCTGGCACGAGATTTCGAGAATATATGAACTGAAAATCAGCTAAAACCAGTGTTGATAATACATTCCATTTGTTCTGAATATCTCCCCGCAATCAAAAATTAAAAATCGCTGTTCCCCGGGCAAATCCGCAAAAGATAAAAATGTAATAATTTAACTAATTAATTAAATCCGAAGTTAGAATTTCGGGTAAGTTTTTGTATTTTAAAAAGATTAAAAATTTTGAAAAATAAAATTACCCAGAACGTCAGATTATGAGTTTAAAGAAAAAAGTGAAGTATATATTTATAACCGGCGGGGTTGTTTCTTCGCTCGGTAAGGGGATAACAGCGTCCGCATTGGGTCTGCTCCTTAAATTACGTGGATACAGGGTTACAATCCAGAAATTTGATCCATATATAAACGTGGATCCGGGGACCATGAATCCTTTTCAACATGGCGAGGTTTATGTAACTGATGATGGTGCTGAAACCGATCTCGACCTTGGTCATTATGAACGATTTCTTGATGTAAATATGACAAGGGCCAATAATACCACTACAGGTCAGGTTTACTTCGATGTGATCACCAAAGAAAGAAGAGGCGATTATCTCGGTGCTACGGTTCAGGTTATTCCGCATATCACTGATGAAATCAAGCGCAGAATGCAGGCTCTTGGTGAGACGGGAGAATACGATATAGTTATCACCGAAATTGGTGGTACTGTTGGTGATATAGAGTCGTTGCCTTTTATTGAAGCTATGCGTCAGGTTATGCTCGAGATGGGTCGCAAAAACGCTATTGTCGTTCACGTAACTTTAGTGCCTTATATTAAATCAGCGGGTGAGGTGAAAACCAAACCTACGCAACACAGTGTAAAAAATCTTCTTGAACTTGGTATTCAGCCGAATGTGCTTGTCTGTCGTTCTGAAGGATTGCTTAAAAAGGATTACCGAGACAAAATCGCCTTGTTCTGCAACGTTGAAAGTGATTCAGTAATTTCAGCCTACGACAGTTCTACTATATATGAAGTACCGCTAGTGCTTCATAAACAGAATTTTGACAAGACCGTACTAAAAAAATTAAAACTTACCGACCATAAATTTGAACTTGAAGACTGGAAAGGATTTGTAAATAAAGTTGAAAAACCTTCCGGAAGAGTAAAGATTGCAGTCATTGGTAAATACACCGATTTCCGTGATGCTTACAAGAGTATATCGGAAGCTTTCGTTCATGCGGGCGCGGAAAATGATGTGAAAGTTGATGATACATATATTGCGGCAGAAGACCTGGAAAACCAGGATGTTTCCGAGATTCTTTCCGGTTATGATGGAATACTTGTTCCTGGCGGATTTGGTGAACGCGGGATAGAAGGCAAAATTGAAGCAGCACGATACGCACGTGAAAATAATATACCATACTTTGGTATTTGTCTTGGTATGCAGGTTGCCGTGATAGAATTTGCGAGAAATGTATGCGATATGCCAAAAGCGAACAGTTCTGAGTTTAAAAGAGGTAAGTTTAGCGTAATTGATCTTATGCCGGAACAAAAGAAGGTTCGTACCAAAGGAGCAACGATGAGATTGGGTGCTTATCCATGCGTACTGAAACCTGATACTAAAGCAAGAGCAGCTTATGGTGAAGATGAAATTTCGGAAAGACATCGTCATCGCTACGAAGTAAATAACGAATTCAGGGAGCAACTAAGTGAAAAAGGAATGACAATCTGCGGAACTTCTCCGGATGAAAGACTCGTGGAAATTGTTGAACTTGAAAATCATCCCTGGTTTGTAGGATGCCAATTCCATCCGGAGTTAAAATCGCGCGCTACCAAGGCACATCCACTTTTCCGGGAATTCGTTAAAGCTGTGGCAGAAAGCACAATAAAGAAAACAGATTAAATCAACAGATAAATTAAAAGCCGGACCCCTCACCGGCTTTTATCTTCTTGCGGAAACGTCTATGCAAAAAATTGTTGTTCTCCTGCTTGTACTCGTTATTAGCAGCTATGGAAAAGATGACACCAAATTACTTAACAAGGTTATAAAATTAACTTATAATCTTAATCTTGATGAGGCGGAAAAAATTCTGCTCAACTGGAGTCCGGAGAATACCATTGAGCAGGCGGAAAAATATTATAATCTCACAAGAATTGAATTTCTCAAGTACTTGGGAACCGCGGATTCCGCAACGTATCTTAAATTTGAGTCATATTCCGATTCAGCCCTGATTTTTGCTGCCGGTGCACAAAACATGGAAGTTTCAGCTTACCTGGCATACTACCTTGAAGGCACAGTTTATACAATGCGCGCGTTCACCCAATCGAGAAAAAACAGTACGATAAAAGCTTTTCTGAATAGCAGCGACGCGGTTTCAGCTTTTGAAGAATCGATTGAACTGAATGAGGAGTTTTACGACAGTTATCAGGGACTTGGTTTGTTCAGTTACGCTCTCAGTTATGTACCGGGAATTTACAATATAGCATTGAGCCTTACAGGGTTGTCCTCAGATAAGAAAAAGGGGCTTGACTATCTTCGACTCGCGTGGGAGAAGGGGAGCTACGACCGACCTGATGCCGGATTTAATCTCGCCAAAATTTACATGGATTACGTTGCTGAATATGACAGTTCCGAAGTAATCTACAAGGAATTACTGAAACAGTTTCCTGGAAATGTTCTCTATGCATATCAGTACGCCATATTGAAATTCCGTACAGGGAAATACAAGGAATCTCTTAACTTACTCGATGATGTTATCAAAAGGAATCACCCTTATTTTAAGCAGACTACTGCGTATGCCTACTTCCTGAAAGGGGATATATACCTGAATATTGGCGAATATGAAAAAGGTTTGGAGAACTATGAAATATTCCTCAACAGGACACTGAATATTGACTATCTGGGTATTGCCAACTACAGGGCTGCGGTCTGCGCCAGACTTATTGAGGAGTCAGCAAAGATGAACAAACATCTTATGCTTTCAGGAAATGGCAACCCGGAACTGGCAGAAGACAAGTTTGCTGCCGAAAAAGGGAATTACCTGCTCAAAAACGGATTCAGTGAAACTGAGCTTAACCTTCAGAAAATTGAGACACAATTATATTTGCGTAAGTACCAATCTGCCTACAAGGAATTGCATAATATGGTTGATTCGGCAGATTATGACCAATCACAGGAAGCCCTGGTGTTTTATTATGCGAGTAAAACCGCTTTTGAACTTCGAGATTACGGCATGGCGGAAAAATACGCGAAAAAAGCCATCGATGCTGATAAAAACCTGGATATGTGGGTTGTGACCGGTTCATATCTGATTCTGGCGGAAATTTATATCTATGCGGGAAGGTCTGAAATGGCAATCGATTTTCTTGAAAACGCAGAAGATGAAAACAGTTATCAGAAAAGTGAAATATTCGAATCGGAAATCAATTCTCTTAAAAGGAGATTGGGTGTTTTGTGATGCCTGAAATTAAAACAGGTGTTCGTTTTGAGATTGATTATGTGGCTAAATTATTGTATTTTAATTACTTAAAATCATTTGGAATATGTACAAAATAGCGGTATTTGTTTCCGGAAGAGGCTCAAACCTAAAAGCGATATTAAATTCTTTTCCCCCGGGAAACAGAACTGTAGAAGTTTCTGCTATTATCAGCAACAAGTCTGATTGTCCCGCAGTGGAAATTGCCGTTGAAAATAAAATCCCCTACTATTTTGTATCTCTCAAAGAAAAGCAGGGATATGTTTCCCACGTTGAATTGGCTGATAAACTAAAAGCTTCAGGAGTGAGCCTTATTGTACTTGCCGGTTATCTTAAAAAGATTCCTGAAAATTTTATTGATCAGTTCGATAAAAAAATTATAAATATTCATCCGGCATTGCTCCCTTCATTTGGTGGTAAGGGAATGTACGGGATGAATGTCCACAAAGCTGTTTTTGAAAAATCGTGCATGGTATCAGGCCCTACGGTTCATTTTGTGGATAAAATATACGATAACGGCATTATTATAGCTCAGCGATCTGCAGATATTTCAAAGGTTAAATCTCCCGAGGAAATCGCTTCCGCTGTTCTTAAACTCGAACATGAGCTTTTGCCGTTTGTGGTTGGCAAGTTCGCTGAAAATAAAATCAGCTTGGAAAATAACAGAGTTTATATAAAAGATTAACTGAGGTTTTTTAATTGAAAAAATATGCGTTAATAAGTGTGTCGGATAAAACCGGACTGGTAGATTTCGCAAAAAGAATCGCTAGTGCAGGTTATGAAATTCTTGCTACCGGTAACACAGCCAAAATGATAAGGGAAAATGGAATTAGCTGCACTAATATTAGTGATTTTACAAAGTTTCCGGAAGTTTTTTCGGGTAGAGTAAAGACTTTACAGCCTGCTATATTTGGCGGGATATTGATGAGAAGAGATGATGATAACGATAAGATGCAGGCTGAAGAAAATAATATAGCACCAATTGATATAGTTTGTGTTAACCTTTACCCATTTCCACAGGTTGTGAACAGAAAAGATATATCACTTGCTGAAAAAATTGAAAATATAGATATCGGCGGTCCTTCCTTAATTCGCGCGTCGGCAAAAAATTACAAGTATGTGTCGATCCTGACAAATCCTGAACAGTATGATTCCTTTCTTACAGAACTTGAGTCGGGTGAAGTCTCATCTTCAACTCGTGAAAAACTTGCTTACGCCGCGTTTTCGCATACAGCATACTACGATACTCTCATCTCAAACTATTTTGAGAAAGAATTCGGCTTTGACGCTGAAGCGGTAAGATTAAACTACAAAGCGTTAAATCCACTAAGATATGGAGAAAACCCTCATCAGAGCGCAAAGATGTTCGGCGACTTTTATGACTATTTCGAAGTGAAACATGGGAAGGAACTTTCGTATAACAACATTATCGACCTTGCTGCCGCTGTTGATCTTGTACAGGATTTAGATGGTAACTCCTGCGCGATTATCAAACATACCAATCCATGTGGTGCGGCTACCCGCAGTAATATATATGATGCTTATGTTGAAGCGCTTTCATGTGATCCTGTTTCTTCATTTGGCGGTATCGTTGCGTTCAACGAAAAAGTTGACCTTAAAACCGCGGAAAAATTAAACGAAATCTTTCTCGAAATTGTTGTCGCGCCCGATTTTGATAAAGACGCGTTCACTCTTCTAACAAAAAAGAAAAACAGAAGACTTGTAAAAGTATTAAAAGAATTAAAAACCGACCCTACCCCCAATGTAAAAAATATTCCGGGCGGTTTGATGCTTCAGGATAAAGATCATTCGCTGCTGGAAGATGATAAACTAAAACTGGTTACCAAAAGAGAATATTCAGAAGATGAGTATGATAATCTTAAATTTGCGTGGGCGGTTTGTAAACATACAAAATCGAACGCTATAGTGTATGTAAAGGATAAAAAAGCTGTGGGTGTTGGTGCGGGACAAATGTCCAGAGTTGATTCGGCACGAATCGCGGCAGAAAAAGCGGTTAATTTCGGTCATGATCTACAAGGTGCGGTGGCAGCATCCGACGCGTTTTTCCCGTTCGCTGACGGGCTTGAGGAAATTATCTCGAAGGGTGTTACGGCAGTTATTCAGCCGGGCGGCTCCGTTCGTGATGATGAAGTAATTGAAGCGGCGGATAAAAATAACGTATCTATGGTCTTTACCGGTATAAGAAACTTTAAACACTAGGGAGATTTATGGGGATTTTCGATTTTTTTTCCACTGATGTCGCAATGGATCTTGGTACTGCAAATACCCTGATCTACATAAAAAGCAAGGGGATAGTATTGAATGAACCTTCGATTGTGGCATTCGATCGAAAAACTAAAAAAATTATCGCGCTCGGAAACGAGGCAAAAGAGATGCAGGGGCGAGAACACCGTGAAATCAGGGTTACACGTCCTATGCGTGACGGTGTAATCGCTGATTTTGAGATTGCCGAAGGTATGATCCGCGCGTTTATCAAGAAGGTAAGCGCGGGTACATTTTCGACAAGAAGAATTGTGGTAGCGGTTCCGAGTGGTGTAACGGAAGTTGAAAAACGCGCCGTGCGTGACAGCTCTGAACATGCGGGCGCGAAGGAAGTTCATCTTCTTGCTGAACCAATGGCAGCAGCTATCGGAATTGGTATTGACGTTGACCAGCCTGTTGGTAATATGATAATTGATATCGGTGGCGGAACAACCGAGATTGCTGTAATCGCTCTTTCCGGAATTGTGAATGAAGAGTCGATCAGAATAGCGGGTGACGAAATGAACAACGCTATTATGCAGTACTTCAAGAAAAACTTTAACCTGCTGATCGGTGAAAGGACAGCGGAAGCTATTAAATGTGAAGTTGGTTCGGCCCTACCACTGAAAGAAGAAATCACAATCCATGTTAAGGGTCGTGATCTCGTGGGTGGTATTCCAAAAACCGCGGAGGTAAGTTCTGTAGAAATCAGGGAAGCTCTGAATGAAAATATTTCCCAGATAGTTGAAGCGGTAAAACGGACTCTTGAGAGAACACCACCAGAACTTTCTGCCGATATACTTGATCGTGGAGTAATGCTCACAGGCGGTGGCGCTCTTCTTAAAGGTCTGGATGAACGTATCCGCATGGAAACCAACTTGCCCGTGCATGTCGCCGAAGACCCGCTTACAGCGGTTGTAAGGGGCGCAGGTAAAGCAATAGATAACATGAACAAATTTTCTAAAGTATTTATAAGGAAAAGAAGTTATTAATGCAGAGGTTTTTGCAACAATTTTTTTTTCTTTTTAAAGAATATATAGTGCTGGTAGTACTACTGCTTACCAGCCTTTCCATTATCTCGTTAAACGATTCTCCCCGGATTAAATCTTTACGTACACTCTCTATTGCGGGATTTTCCTTCACATCCTCGGTAATTGATTTTACTATTTCTATATTCCGACCGGATGCTGAATTGATAGCTCAGAAAAAACTCAATGCCGAGCTGATGCTCGAGCTCAATCTTCTGCGTGAAGCCGAGAGAGAGAATAACACTCTCGGTAAGATGCTCGCATTTAAAGATTCGGTTGATTTCCCCCTAACTGCCGCGCGAATAATCTCGAAAACTGTTAATGCAACTCAAGGGGGTTATATCATCAACGTCGGTGAAAATGATAGTATAAAAGTTGGTATGCCAGTAATTACGGAATCCGGTCTTGCGGGAATAGTGAATCTTACGACAACTGAATTCTCATACATCCGCACTTTGGAAAACAGTTTAATGAAAGTGGCAGTTGAAAATACCCGCTCGAAAGTATCAGGTGTGCTTGGATGGAACGGAAAGGATGTGGTGATAAAGAATATTCCATCAAGTTATGATATTGAGCCGGGTGACAAAATTATTACCTCGGAGTTTAGCACAATATTCCCGCCAAGTATTCCGGTTGGATATGTAACCAGGATTGAAGAGACCACTTCAGGCTTACTGACAAATGTTTATGTTGAACCCAATGTAGATTACGTAAAATTGAAAAATGTATTTGTTGTTAAACTAATACCCGATAAACAAATTGATTCCCTGAACCTAAACCTGCTTCACCGATGAATTACAGACATCTGATACCGGTTCTAATTTTTACCATTGTGGCATTGTTCCAGATAACATTGCTTCCCTGGGCGGCCATTAATAAGGCAATTCCCCAGTTAACCGTGATAGTGCTTGTATTATATACTCACGTGAACGGACAATTATATGGAACTGTTTCAGGATTTGTTTTCGGGATTATCTTTGATCTGCTTTCAGGTGGATTGCTCGGACTTGGAATGTTCAGTTATACAGCCGCGGGGTTTATGGCAGGTTACTTCCATAATGAAAATAAAATTGCATTTTATGATGAACCCCACTTTTTTATTTTAAGTGTATTCATAAGTAGTCTTGTTTATTCATTGTTATATTCACTTGCATCCCTTGGTGATATCTCTTACAATTTTTGGATTCTCTTAATTGAATACTCACTATTGCCCGCTGCATATACAACCGGTGTGGCTTTGATACTGCCTGTATTCAGAAAAGTAAAGAATTTTAGATGACGGTTCATTTCAACAATATAGAAACGAGAAAAAAAATTATTCTGGTTATTATTCTGGGATTTTTTGGGGTAATTGTATTCCAATTATATAAAATGCAGATACTGGAAAACAATGTTTACGAGAGTAAATCTGAAGAAAACAGTATAAAAAAGAATATTGTTAATCCTCCACGAGGAATATTTTTCGATCGTAATTTTAATATTCTGGTTAGTAATAAACCATCCTTTTCACTCGAAATAACACCCGACGATTATGATACGACCTACAATAGCGTAATTGAAAAGATGAGCGGAATATCGCAGGGGAGAATAAATTCGGTTTTTGCCGACTATAAAGGTTATTCCCGTTTTATACCGAGGAAGATAGTCAAGGATATTAACTTTGATTTCATTGCGTGGTATGAGGAGAATAATGAAAAGCTGGACGGTGTTGATTATAAAGTTGAAATGAAACGTGATTACAGCTACGGGATTAATGGATCACATCTATTCGGGTATATAAAGGAAATTCCCAGATCATTATATTCTGTTAATAAATCGGTTTACGATTTAGGTGATCTGGTAGGTTATACTGGTGTTGAAAAAAATTATGAACCACTTCTGCGTGGTAGAAAGGGATATGCGCTCACTCTTGTTGATTCAAGACAAAAAGTTATTGGTCGTTATCTTGAAGGAACACTGGATAAAAAACCTGTAAAAGGCGCTGATCTTGTACTCACAATAGACAGAGCTACACAACAGGCTGCGGAGTTTGCCATGCGGGACTACAAAGGTGCTGTTGTAGCAATAGAACCCACAACAGGTGAGATCCTTGCATTTGTGAGTGCTCCCGGTTTTAATCTTGATTTTTTCGGTTCTGTAACTTCTTCTGATATTTGGAAACAACTGATGGAAGACCCGGATAAACCAATGTTCAATCGCGCCACTATGTCGATATACCCACCCGGTTCAACGATTAAAATGCTTGAATCAATTATCGCTCTTGAAGAAAACATCTGGGATTCCGAGCATTCCGTAAGATGCGGAGGTGCCTTTCAGTTTGGTATTCGTCCGTTCAAGTGTACCCACGTGCATGGCAAAGTTGATATGATCCGGTCCATCGAAAAATCGTGTAATGTTTATTATTATCAGCTTGCGCTCAAAATCGGATTAAAAAGATGGGGCGAATATCTCAGGAAGTTTGGATTCGGGTATAAAACAGGTGTTGACATCCCTGAAGAGATAGCCGGATTTATTCCCGATAGCTCCTATTATAACAGAGTATATAAAAATGACTGGACTGATGGCATCCTTTTAAGTTTGGGAATCGGGCAGGGCGAACTCTCCACAACTCCCATTCAGTTGGCGCAATATGCTGCTTTATTGGCTAACTATGGTAAGTCTGTCAAGCCACATTTTGTTAAAGGTATCATTGACCCCGAGACAAATGAATATATAGAACCCGAATATGAGGAAATTAATACGGGTCTGAAAAGAGAATCGTTTGAGATTGTTCGCGAAGGTATGTATAAGGTTGTTCATGCGGATGGAACCGGAAGATGGATAAGGCAGCCTGATTTTACGATAGCGGGCAAAACCGGTACAGCCCAAAATCCTCATGGTGAGGATCACGCTATATTTATAGCCTTTGCACCTTACGAAAACCCGAAAATAGCAATTGCGGTATTCGTGGAAAATGTTGGTTACGGATCAACTTACGCCGCGCCTGTAGCAAGGGATGTGATAAAAGCCTACATGAAAACAGGCGGCAAAAAGTTTGATGACTTAAAAAATAATAATGTTGATTTAGCTTCGGAAGTTAGAGTTAACGATGAAAATTGAGTATAAAATACAAGATCGTTTTGACTTTGGCTTATTCATCCCCGCTTTATTGCTCGGGATTATCGGGTTGGTCGCAATATACAGCTCAACACTGAATCACCCAACAATGAGTGGTAATTTCGATAAGCAGGCATTCTGGCTTGTTGTTTCATTGGCTGCTTTTTTTGTAATATACTTTTTGCCTCAGCCTACTTTCAAGTGGTCTGCGATTTTGCTTTATGTGGTTGGATTACTGCTGCTCATTGTAGTGCTGGTTGCGGGGAAGAAAGTTTATGGCGCAAGATCATGGATAAGTTTTGGGTCTGTCGGGTTTCAGCCCTCCGAGTTTATGAAGATGGGAATGATCTTCCTTATGGCTTTCTGGTTATCAATGCGGAACAGGAATGTCGACAGAGTATATGATATTGCCATTGCGCTGGCAATTGGTGCTTTTCCGATCATGCTGATTTTGCTTCAGCCGGATATGGGTACTTCGATTGTTTATATGCTCATTGTCTTGTCAATGATCTTTTGGGGAGGTATTTCTCTCTTTACACTGTTTGTTGTAATTTCTCCCGGGGTTGTAATCTTCGCGTCACTTTTTGGGATGATTCCATTTATATCTACTTTATTGCTTGTTGGTGTGGCATTGTTCTTTTTTAAGAGGCATATTTTTACATCAGCCAGTGTTTTTGTATTAAATCTTGCCGCCGGTTTTTTCTTCGAGTATATTTTTACTTTACTCCAACCGCACCAGCAAAGAAGAATTGAAACATTTCTTAAACCTGATTCCGACCCGTTGGGAAGCGGATACAATGCGTTGCAGGCAAAAGTTGCCATTGGGTCAGGCGGGCTTTGGGGAAAAGGTTTTCTTGAAGGAAATCAGACTCAGTTAAGATTTATTCCTGAACAATGGACAGATTTTATTTATTGTGTTATTGGTGAGGAATTTGGATTTTTCGGGAGTGTTTTAACTTTGGCGCTTTTCCTAATTATTTTTATCAGATTATTTAACCTTTCATTTAAGGCAAAAGATAATTTTAGCAGTCTGGTTGTAATCGGGATACTAACTTTATTATTTGTACATTTTGCTATAAATATAGGAATGAACCTGGGTATTACCCCTGTTATCGGACTCCCATTACCATTTGTGAGCTATGGTGGTACTTCGCTTTTGCTCAACTTTTCTTTGCTTGGAGTAGCGGCAAACATCTATAAAAACAGAATTCAGACAACGTAATTGGTGATAGAATGATACTTTCGGATAAGCAAATACTGAAAGAAATTGAAAATAAAAATATTGTTATTGAGCCCTTTAGCAGGGACAATCTGGGTACCAACAGCTACGATGTACATCTTGGAAAATGGCTGGGAGTTTATGAAAATGATATCCTCGATGCGCGCGAACATAATAAAATCAGCAGATTTGAAATCCCGGATGAAGGATATACTTTGCTACCTTCAAAGTTATATCTCGGTGTAACTGAAGAATATACAGAAACTCATAAACATGTACCTTTCCTTGAAGGTAAATCATCTGTTGGCAGATTGGGAATAGATATACACTCTACCGCGGGAAAAGGTGATGCCGGTTTTTGTAATACATGGACTCTGGAAATTTCCGTTAAGCAGCCTGTGAAAATTTACGCGGGTATGCCTGTTGGACAAATAATTTATTTTGCGATAGATGGCGATATTGAGGTACCTTATAACACAAAAAAAAACGCGAAGTATAATGAACGTACAATCTACCCGGTGGAATCGATGATGTTTAAAAATTTCAGGAGACAGGATGACCGCGCGTGAAAAATTATTGAAGAAGTTTAATGACGGATTACATATCTGTGTTGGACTTGATACAGATATTAACAAAATCCCGGAATTTTTAAGAGAAAAGCCAAATGCGCTTCTTGAATTTAACAAAGCTATTATTGAAGCGACCAAATCGGAAACAGCCGCATACAAGATAAATCTGGCATTTTATGAAAGTCTTGGACAGGAAGGTCTCTTACAAATGGAAGAGACGATTAAACTTATTCCCGATGATATCGCGGTTATAGGGGATGCCAAACGGGGTGATATCGGTAATACATCGAAGATGTACGCCAAGTCGTTATTTGATCATTTCAAGTTTGATTGCTCCACACTCCATGGATATATGGGGATAGATTCACTCTCACCCTTCTTCGAATATAAGGATAAACTTCACTTTGTGCTCTGCCTCACATCCAATCCCGGCGCGCAGGATTTTGAAAAATTAAAACTGGAAAGCGGTAAATTCTTGTATCAGGAAGTTCTTGACAGGGTAAAAGAATGGAACACAGAAAATAATCTGGGTATTGTATTCGGGGCTACCAATGATGAAGAATTAAAAGCAAATGTTGGTAATTTCGGCGATTTGATTGTTTTGCTTCCGGGTATAGGGGCGCAAAAAGGAAATCTTGAAGAAGTAATAAAAGCATTCCGGAATGTTGACAGTAACAACTATCTGATCAATATAAGTCGCGGGATAATATATGCCGGGAATGATGAGAATTTCGCTGAGATTGCTCGCGAGGCATTAATATCTTACAATTATAAAATAAAAGATTTAACAATTACTTAATGTTAGTAGCATTTAGCATTCTATAATACTATTTTATAAGAACAGTTCTTTATCTTTTTATGAAAGGATGTAACACAACTCATAATAATACTTGCGTGTTTTATTTTGTTTGAATAATCGGGATGATTTATGGAGCGCTCGCCAAAAATTTTAGAGAAACAGCTTTATGATATTTGGCTGAAACAGGAATTCTGCCAACCACTAACAACAGTTTCGGGTGAGGAGGTTGTTGTACTCGACACCGGAATTGTAACGCCGGATTTATCCGGTCCCGATTTTAAGAACGCAAGAATAAGAATTGGTAATCTCACGTACGTGGGAGATATAGAAATTGATACCAATTATACCGACTGGAAAGCGCACGGTCACAGTATCGATAATAAGTACAATAAAATTGTTCTGCATGCCTGCTTGCACAACAAGCATGAACAACCTTTCGTTTATACCAAAGAGGGAAGAAAAGTACACACCCTTGATCTTACCGAACACATAGATTCCAATAAACTTGAAAACATTGAAGAAGAAGTCCACGTAGTTGAACAAAAACACTCGCAGTTTTTGAAATGCGCCGAATCGGTTGTGGAAATTGACTATAAAATTAAAGAAAAATTATTGAGCGAGCTTGGTTTCAAGCGTCTGGATAAAAAATGTAAAAGAATTTATGCCCGTCTCAAAGAACTCGCTTACCTCAAGGAGATGCACGTAAAAGAACCTGTGGTGGGTTATGAATTAACCCGTGAGCTTGATGAAAGAGAATTTACCCATGAAGATTTTCAAGATCGTGAGTTGTGGGAACAGCTATTTTACGAAATGGTTTTTGAGGCGCTTGGTTATAGCAAAAACAAAAATATAATGCTTCATCTGGCACAATCTGCGGATATATCTTTCTTGCGGAAACTGGGTCTGGATGATGAGTTTACCGAGAGAGTGGAATCCGCTCTATACCATATTGGCGGACTTGTACCTGAACTGGATTCATATCCCGGTGAGGAGATAGAAAAATATGTTCGAAAGATTGAAGAGCACTGGGATAACATACGCAGAATATACGATGCCGAGATATACGATGAAACTCAGTGGCATTTTTTCAAACTTCGTCCGCAGAACTTCCCGACAATCAGAATAGCGGGCGGTACACGAATAGTGAAAGAGATTCTCTACGGTAACCTGATAGATGTTTTTGTTAAAAAGATCACCGAAATAAGAAACTTCAATGTATTGATCAATATCCTCCGCTCAATTTTGGTTGTTAAAAGTGATGGCTTCTGGAAGCATCATTATGTATTTGACAAGCCAGCAAACGGTGAAATAAAGTATTTTGTAGGTGTATCCCGCGCAGATGAAATTATAATAAATGTTTTATTACCTTATTTTACAATTTATTTCGATGTTTTTGGTGAAGAGGCACTTGCTAAGAAAGTGTTTAAACTTTACGCGTTCTTCCAGCAAAAATCTGAAAATAAAATTGTCCATGAAGTAGCGGAAAATCTTGGTGTTGGTAATCTTACCAAAAAAACATTGTACCAGCAGGGTATGATTGAACTGTTCAGAAACTTTTGCTCCAAGGGGCGGTGTATGGATTGTGAGATTGGTAAAATGGTTTTTGATTAAATTGCCTTTAATATTCTAAACAAAAAAGCCGCTTGATGCGGCTTGAGTTTGTTGAAAAACTTTTAGGTTAATTTTTTGTCCCCCTTTTGAAGGGGGAAATTCCGATGTAATCGGAATGGGGGATGACCAAAAGTCACGAAAAAAGTAACAAATCATCCTCCGTCTTTCGACTGTCGTCGAAATCCACCTCCTTCTGAAGGAGGACCTCAAAACAAAACGACTTTGCAAACAGTCTGAAGCTGCTTTATGCGGCTTTTTTTATCAGAAAAATTCGTATTCGTATTTTGTAAAGATTACGGGTGTTTCTTCCCCGTCTGTTTTTATCCTTGATTTGATCAACCCTTTTTCGTTGTATTCGAAGATGAGCTTCTGCTGCAAAAAACCATCCTGATTATAGGCGTATTCTTCTAACACATCGCCATTTTGATTATATATGAACGTCCTCCTGAAATACCCTTCATCAATTTCTAATACACGCCCGGCGGAATCAAACTTGTAATCTGTTTTATTAGAGAAGTGTTCACCCTGTTTCAATAGTTCGGTATCTACATATCCGAGTGAATCGTAAGTGTATAATCTTTCATCTTTCAACTTACCATTTACATCGAAATTTTGTAAATGAATAATATTACTGTCCGAATAGGTATAAACGGTTCTTGTTACAACGCTGCCTTTAGCTTTCCTGAGAAGTTTTTCAGTTAGCAATTTATTCTCATCGTAAGTAAAGAGAGTTTCGAGTTCATCTGAACCTTTCTTTTCCCGTTCTTCACGTTTAATCTCATCGCCTTCATAATTATACTCCGATTCTCGATAGTATAATTCTTTGCCGTACATGTCGGTAGTTCTGGAATAGCGCATGTTACCGTCGTCATCGTAATGCCATTCGTACTGTAAATCGATCAATCCACCGGCAGCATATCTTATCTGCACAGCTTTATTCCCAATCTCATCGTAAAATATTTCTTCTACAACATATCCCAGGTCATTCAATTTTGCGTCAGGCTCATAGAAGTAGGTAGTCAGGGTTCTGCTTTTAACCCCAATTTCAGTCGCTTTTTTCTCTTCACGCATATCCTGGGTAACAAATTCAGTGCTGTTTAGCTTTGTTTCCTTACGCTTTTGCTCTGTGGAACAACTTGATAACGCAATTACGAGTAACAAGATAACAGTAAGTTTTTTTAACATTAATTCCTCTGAGTTACTTAACGAGATTGATGTTATACAATATAATTTCTTAGTAGTGCCAAAAAAAATCCGGTACAAGAAAAAATCCAGTACCGGATAAATAAAATATATCTGTCAGTTAAAAAGAGGTGGCAATGCCTATGCGATGAAATGCACCTATTGAACCAAGAGAAGAGAACGCATAATCCACAAAATAATCTGAAACTTTAACGCCCAGACCAATATTGAATCCCGCAAGACCGGCAGTTGTGCCAATTTTCAATTCTTTCCTTTTTTCATTGTCGTATCCGAAACGAAGTTTGATAACCTTGCTGAGTCTGAATTCACCACCAACGGTAAATTGCTTAAATCTATCCAGAAACTGATCAGCGTCCTCATTAAGGTGATTTATTGAGAAGTAAAACTTGAATGGCATGTGAGCCAATTCCTTTGAAAAACCGATACGAATATCTAATGGCAGGTCTTCTTTTGCGTCAAGATACGAGGAAATCTGACTTCCGATATTTAATGCGGAGAATCCGAAGACCCATTTGCTTTCAGGAATGAGATAATTTACACCAATATCCGCGGCAACCGCTGAAGAACTTTGGTCACTGATTGCAGACTGAATTACTTTAAAGTTCACTCCGTAGTTGAAGTTTTTATCAATTTCGTTTGCGTATCCCAGAATAAGAACCATATCATATGCGCTAAATTCACCAAGACGGTTTCCGTATTCATCAGCTTTGGTAAATTCGCCGTAATTTATATACTGAAGTGCGGCTCCGAATCTACCCCAATCTTCAAAAACATGTGAAGCGGATATATTCGCGGCGTTTATATCAAGTAAATGATTTAGATATGAGAAAGATACCGGTGTACCTTCAAGAGTATTAATGGCAGCCGGATTATAATAAATCACATCAGGGTCTTCGGTTCCGGCTACATAACTTCCAGCCAGAGCAGCTGCCTTCGGACTTGCGTCAAGACGTAAAAAATCATAGACCGATTGTGATATCAGGCTTCCGGAAAGGAATAAAAGTAGTAAAAATATTCCAGCAATTTTGTTGTGCATAAATTCCCCGTAAATTTGATTGTCATTTTAAGTATAAATGGAAATAAAGGCAAGTCATTTACGATTATTTACCCTATGCTACCATGTTATTGACCGGGAACATATTTGACCGGAATTATGTTAAATTTGCAATTAAAATAATGGAGAAATAAAATGAATGGTGTAAAAACCGCTGTATTGATGACTGTAATGATGGTTCTCTTTATCTTTGTCGGAAGATTGCTCGGCGGGGATTCAGGTATGGTCATAGCATTCGTCTTTGCACTTGCCCTGAATTTTGGGTCTTACTGGTTTTCTGATAAAATCGTATTGACTATGTACAAAGCGAAGAGAATCGAAAGAGAGCAGTCACCCCCTTTGTATGATATGGTGAAAAACCTTTCTGAGAAAGCGGACATTCCCATGCCGAAGGTTTATGTGATTGAATCGAATACACCTAATGCTTTCGCGACCGGCAGAAATCCGGAGAATGGGGCTGTAGCCGTAACCACAGGTATTATGGAAATTTTGAGCCGCGAGGAGCTGGAAGGTGTGATAGCTCATGAACTGGCGCACATTAAACATCGTGATATTTTGATAAGCACCATAACCGCAACTCTTGTTGGTACAATCACATTCGTTGCAAGTATGGCAAGATGGGCGTTTATTTTTGGTGGAAGAGACGAAGAGGACGGGAATTTATTCTCTTCACTTGTGCTGATGATTTTAGCCCCGATTGCAGCAACGCTGGTACAGCTCGCGATTTCACGCTCGAGAGAATATTCCGCTGATGCCGGGGGCGCTGAGATATCCGGTAATCCTAAAGGTCTGGCATCCGCGCTGGACAAACTTTCACGCGCAAACGAAATTGTTCCGATGCGGAATGCGAGTCCGGCATCTGCCCATATGTTCATAGTCAACCCGTTTTCGGGCAAATCTTTGATGAAATTGTTTTCAACTCACCCACCAATGGAACAAAGAATTTCACGTTTGGAAGAAATTGCCGCCGGAAGAAGATAAAATTTACTGTTTAATTTGTTACCACATAAATCCCGTGGGTTAACTCACGGGTTTTTTTTGTTCTGATACACATGAATTATATTGTTGATATTTTATTCCGAACCATATTATTACCCTGTATAAAAATCTCCTTCACTTTTAATTTTATCCTGTTACGATTATATTTGTTACAAGACTAAATCATTAAACCCGGTAGGATATGAATTTGCATGCAGCCCTGTTTCTCCTCGGAGTAGTTATTACTCTCAACGCGCAAACTAAATCGAATTACGATATAATCCTCGAGATGATGCCGGAAAGTGTAAGTGAAGTTGCTTATGCGTCGGGAAATGAAGAAACGGGCATTGTTGTAAATTTACCCGCGGGGGGGTCAATATTAAGTAATCGTGTATTAAGTTCTGCCGTGGAGATAAATAAAAAGATTATTTCCGGAACATTTGACGATAAAAAAAATATAATCTATACTCTTGAAAATATTGAGGTACTTTACGGAGAGTTATTTCACCAGGGGTTTCCCGGAGATTATTATTGTGAACGAACAATTAAGCTCGGCGGTGTGAACATACTGAAATCAGGCGCGGGAATTGAATCATATCCTTTTGATATTTCCAGAAAAGATACCGTGGAATACGACTCAATTAAGGAACTTGAACAAGGTGCTTCATTTACCAGAGGTGAAAAACCGGAAGAGCCTTTTTTCAGAAGCATTATTGAACCTGTGATAGCGGTTACTGCCGCGATAGTTACTGTTTACCTCTTGTTTGATGTAAGGAGTAAATGATTCTGGTTTTATTAGTCCCTTTTTTTAACTAATTTTAACGTTTGGAATTTTTATTGTTGGAGATTTTATTCAGATGAAATTGAAGATTTTCGGATTATTATTATTTGCCCTGGTGTTATCTGCATGCGGAGATGATATAAATACAAATTTATTCAGTCCTGAAGAGTATTTTGAATACGCGCGGGACTTATACCTTGATGAAGATTATGAGCAGGCGCTTAGAGAGTTTCAGTCAATTATACTGCAATATCCCGGTAGCACAATAACGGATGATACCCAATATTTTCTTGGTATGACCTATTTCAAGAGGGAAGAATTCCTTCTTGCCGCATACGAATTCAGCAAACTTATCAGGGATATCCCGGCAAGTGAATTTGTTCCGGAATCACAGTTTATGCTTGCGGAATCATATTATCAGCTTTCCCCCAATTATCAGTTAGACCAGGCATATACTAAAAAGGCTGTAGAAGAGTACCAGGCTTTTATTGATTTTTTCCCGCTTGATAATAAAGTTGAAGAAGCTGAGAAAAAAATCAATGAAATGAATATCAAGCTGGCTCGAAAAACATATTCCAATGCATATATATATGAAAAAATGGAATATACCAAAGCAGCATTGAAGTATTATGATAAAGTAGCATCAACTTATCACGACACAGAATATGCCCCGCAGGCACTTTACAGAAAAATAAAAATGAATATGGATAAAAATAATACCGGTGAAGTGTTAAAGGATATCAACTCATTCTTACAAAAGTACCCTGATGATCCTAATGCTACTGAGTTATCGGAAATCGAACAGGAATTGCTTGGTAATTAGCTATGAATGATGCAAGAGATTTTAAATATGTGCGTGAGTCAGAAATTATTATGACCGAACTTGTACTGCCGAACCACACAAATCAACTTGGTAATCTTCTCGGTGGACAATTAATGCACTGGATAGATATCGCAGCGGCGCTTTCAGCATCGAAACACGCAAATATTGTGTGTGTTACCGCTTCAGTTGACAAGATTGATTTCCTGCATCCAATTAAATTAGGCAATGTTGTAAATATGGTTGCTTCCGTTAACCGAGTTTTTAATACTTCGATGGAGGTTGGGGTTAAGGTATATGCCGAATCGCATATCGAAGGTACCCGTATCCATTCAAACTCCGCTTACCTCACTTTTGTCGCGGTTGATGGCGAAGGCAAACCCCTAAAAGTAAAGAAACTTATTCCGGAAACAGATGAAGAGAAAAGGAGATACGAAGGAGCTGAATTCAGACGCGAGCAGAGACTTAAATCGCGACCTGTTTAGTTTCAGTTTGATTTTTTTATTCCTCAGTATCTCTCTGTTCGCGCAGGTTGATATTGACGGATTAGTCGTAACTTCCAAATACAAAATACCGGAGGGTTTTGAATCTTTTCTGCAATTGGATTACAATAATGATAAACTGACAGATATTGTTGTTTACGGAAAAAACAGCAAAGAGTATATTCTTTTCAATGGCGATCAAAAGCTTACTTTTAAAAAACCTACCGAACGATTCTATTTTTATCCTCTTACTGATCTTGCCAAATTACGGGACAGAAAAAAACTTGGCAATGTAAAACTTTTTATTTCCAGAGCAGAAAGAATAGCCGGTCTCTCAGCTTTCACTAATTACGGTACACTCCAGCTTTTAACCCAGATCAAACTGGATTCCTATCCGGATAATATTGTAACAGGTGATTTTGATAAAAACGGATCCAATGAAGCAATACTTTTCGGACTAAATTTTAATGGAATCGAGTTGATTCGTGAAAAAAAACTTTCTCTGGAGAGCACCAAGATCGTGAAGAATAAAATCTTCAAATCTGTTTTTCCGATCGACCTTGATTATGACGGCTATCCGGATCTTGTCGCGCTTGATCTGCTTGAGAATGGAATCACTATTTTTATTAATGATAAAACGGGTAGCTTTTACAAACAGAGAACCTTGAACTATCATTTGAACATTAACGATATAAATCTCGCAGATCCTAATCGAGACGGTTTTACTGACATTGTAATTTATACGGAAAACAGCATTGATGCGTTTCGTGGTGATTCGGTTTACTCTTTTGGGGAAACCTATAATATTCTTAAAAATACTTCATCAGAATTACTTTGTATCGATAATACATCATTAAGTAATGACGCGAATTTCTTCCTATACAATAACACCACTTCCTCACTTGATTATTACAAGCAACAGACGGGCTCACAGGAATATGCTGTTTATCCTGTACTGAGAGATTCAGGTATAACCAAAGTTGAAAAATTGGAGGGGAGTTCGAAGTATGTAGCTCATTCAAAAAAGGGGTGGTTATACATACTGGAAAAATTAACCCCCGATGAAAAAGTCAGTTTCTACCCCGGGCACGAATTTAATACAATTACATTAAAGGGAAATAATAATGAAACATTTGTTGCCTTATATGATACTTCGGCATTTCAGGCAAGGTTGTATAAAATTGATGATAATTTGATCCCATGCAATTTTTTTGAAAGTAATCTCAACTACCATTTTAACAGACTGGATTATCTCTATTATGAACAAAATAATCTGTTTGTTTTGTGGCGTTACGGTGAAAAGGTAATTGAAATCTTTACGATTACCAACGAACGAATAGTAAAGAGGGAATATATCTATTCCAGATTGCCTGTTACAAGAATGAAACTTTACTATTCGGGAGTGAAGTCTGATGTAAATCTTATGCTATATGGCGGTACCAATGGAAATATCCTTAGCGAAAATATAACCCTGAATTCCAAAGTTATTGAAGATCTGCCCCTCAATTTCGTTGACAGTAATATAGTCGCGCTGGTTCCGGATGTTAAAGAGTATCTTGCGTTACATGCCTGGAAAAAAGAGGCGGATAGTTTGGTTTATCAGGTTTATAAACCGGGAAACATAAGCAAATATTCCACGGATCAATTGCTTGAATTCCCGGACGAGAATAATATAGCCGGATTTTTTGAACTTTCAGAAAATGGCAGCCTGACCCTGATTGAAAGCGAAGGCACAATTAAAGCATTAGTTTTCGATAATGAAAAGTTCAGTTCCCTGAAAATTGCAAAGCCTGAATTACTCAAGCGAAAATCGAATTTCAGATTTTTTGAATCAGAAAACCAGTTTCTTATTACTTGTGATGATGGAAAAAAACTATATTCTATCCGCAATGATAAGACGGGATTGAAAGTATCCGAAATAAAAGGGATTGAATTGAAGAATATCAATGACTATTTTATCTTTTCGATACGTAGTAATTGGTATATTGCTTACCTTGATAAAAATTATTTTGTAAATATTGAAAGAATGAATGAAAAATAAGTTAGTTTATCTTCTGCTGTTAAATTTACCCATATTCATTGGCGCTCAGAATCTTGATTCCTTGTATAATAAATTTCTGAAATTTAAAACGCACGATGAGCAAGCGTTGTTAAATAAAACCGCGGGGACTCATTTTCATGAAGAAAAATGCGGATTTGGTATTCTCGCGAGTGTGGCTGAAAACTTCCAATCATTCACGAAGGAACAGCAAGAGACGATAACTTCGTTAATTACCCGACCGCAGCTCGATACAAGTATAGTTACTCCAAAAGGTTATTTCCGTATTCATTTCGACACCTCAAATAATCTCAATAATCAGCCGGGTTATGATGTTGATTCGCTTGCCGCCGTACTTGATTTTGTCTATGATTATGAAACAGAGGTTTTAGGTTATCCGGCAGCTCCGGGTGACAATGGTGAAGGCGGGGATGAACTTTACGACTTTTATATTCAGAATCAGTCCCCCGGCTATTATGGTTATACACAGCCCGAATCGATGATCGCAAATTCTCGATGGAGATGTTATTCGGTTATTGATAACGACTTTAAGGGATATGCATCCGCCGGTCTTGATGGCGCGAAAGTTACCGTTGCTCATGAATATCATCACGCAATACAGATTGGCAGATATATTAATAAGTACACTACCGAAGGCTATTATTATGAGATCAGCTCAGTAGCAATGGAAGAGTTTGTGTATGATGATATTAATGATTATTACAACTTTATGGGTAGCTACTTTAAAAATAGCCACAGAATGCTTTCTTCAAATAGCGGATATAATACCGGTCATTGGAATATGTTTCTTGAACAGAGATTCGGGCAGCAGATACTGGTCAGAATTTGGGAATTGATGGCTGAGGGTAATGAATCACTTGTGGCGATGTCGAAAGCTGTAATGGAAAATGGATCCAATTTGAAAACCGAATTCAGCACTTTCGGAGTTTGGAATTATTTTACCGGTGAACACGCTGACCCAGAGTTATATTTTGAGGAAGGGGAGCATTATCCTTCTATTACACCATGGACAACTCTCAATTTTGATCAGCCGACGAACAGTAATAAGAATACGATAAATATGGAAACTCAGCCGGTTTCCAATTTATACATTCAGGTTGCCAACCAGACAAATAGTGATACACTGATGGCGATAATTACAAACGCTGATTATTTCCGCGGATGCTGCCAGAATAATTACAGGTCGGATATATCATTTACGGTTCAGGATTATTTTGAAGGAGGCGCAATATCAGTTGGAGAAGATTATTATACATTACTCGAAAGTGCTGACATTGATGTATTGGCTGAACGTACAATCCTCAACTACAATAGTGAAACCTTGAATCAGGTTGTGATAGATGATGATCTTGTGTTCCCGCAACCATTCAGATACAATAAATCATATACATCAGGAAATGTGCTGAATATACCTTCTCCTGAATCATTTACCGGTGTATCAGAACTTACAATTTTCACTACAGGAATGGACCGGGTTTATTCTGAGATATTACCTGTTCATAAAATTTCACATCAGGGATTAAATCAGCTGTTTGTTAGAAATAATTATGTGGTGTGGGACGGTTTGGATAATGATGGCAACAAGTTGCCGAGCGGTGTTTATATTTATGTAACTTATGCCGATGATGAGATAAAAAAAGGAAAATTGGTAATTTATCATGATTGATTTTTCCTCCCAGATAAATGGTGTGACCCAAATATTCGGCAGACGATTAATTTTCAAGGATATCAATTATTCCTTTGCACCAGGTTGCATATATGGAATATCCGGTAAGAATGGATCAGGGAAATCAACTTTATCCAAAATTATTCTGGGTCTGATTTCACCTACCCGTGGTAAGGTGATTCACAAGTCTGAAGGAAAAGAAATAATACCGGAAAAACTTCACGATCATATTGGCTTTGTCTCCCCATATCTCTTCTTATATGATGAATTCACAGCATGGGAGAATATCCTTTTTTTTCAGAAAATCAGGGGTATTGAGCCCGATATAGAAAAATCGAAATTCCTTTTTGAACAATTCGGGATTTATGATCGGCGCAATGATCTGCTCAAAGGTTATTCATCAGGTATGAAACAACGTATCAAGTTTATATTCGCGCTCATCCATTCACCCGGTCTGCTTCTTTTCGATGAGCCTACTTCTAACCTTGATACAGCGGGAAAAGATACTGTTTACAAAATTATCGAAGAATCCGGCAGGGAAAGGATTGTGATAATCGCTTCAAATGAGTCCACCGATCTCGGTTTGTGCACAAAAACGCTTGATGTAGAACAGTTTAAGACAAAAGAAAACTAATCATGAAAGCTTTTTCTCTTTTTATTAAGGATTGGAAATCAGAATTACGTACACGCTACGCGATAAATGCTTTGGCGATGTTTATCCTTGTAACGATAAGTGTGATTTTATTTTCAATTGGACAGGAAAAAATTTCCGAGTATCTAACCGGCGGGTTACTTTGGGTGGTGATTTTTTTCTCTGCGATGTCGGGGCTTTCAAGGGCATTCGTCTCAGAAGAAGAGCGTGGTACCACACTCACTTTACAGTTAATAGCGTCACCATCTAATATTTTTTCGGGAAAGCTGATCTTTAATGTGCTGCTGGTCTTTTTGATGAATCTTGTAATAGCGTTTCTCTTTTTTATACTTTTTGAATCTTTTGTAATTAAAAGTACCGGATTATTCTGGCTCTCATTTTTGCTGGGTAATTTGGGCATTGCGGTTTCGTCAACTATAATTGCCGCTATAATTTCAAAAGCCAATTCGAAAGGAACGCTTTATCCGGTATTGTCTTTCCCGATTTTACTACCCTTGATCCTGACGCTGCTCGAACTTACAAAGTTCGCGATTGATGGTGAAACCATCGGTGATTCATATGTGGAACTATTCGTATTGATCAGTTATGATGTCATTATGCTTACGGCATCTTATCTTCTTTTTGATTTTATCTGGAAAGAATAGTTTCAGATAAGCCGGAGATCATTTTTACACTTGCCTTTGCTCATAGACCATAATAACTTTTAAAGATATTTCAATTTCAATTAACCGGGGAAACCATGAAGAAATATTTAATACTTTTGATATTAGTTTTAGTAGTTTGGGCTTGCTCTTCACCCAAACCGGATACAAAATTTTCATACTCTCCCGAAAAACCGGGTGCTGGCGACGAGCTTGAGATAATATATTACCCTATGGATGAAAACCTGATTAACACAAAGGTGACTGTAGCCGTTTACTTCTTCAATAATGATTACCCTGTAGTTTATGACAAACTTATGGAAGAAAAAGAAGGAATATACACAACGAAAATGGAAGTACCCGTTGGTTACAAGGGGGCGCTGGTGAAGTTTGAATATAGTGACGAAATAGATAACAATAACGGATTGGGTTTCGTGGTAAAACTTGCTGATGAAAATGGCGCAATTTATGAGGATATAGAAGTTGCTACCGTATTCGCTAAAGCCATCTGGGGAAGAAGAAATCTTGATCTGAAAAGTGATGCTGAAAACGCGCTTAATTTTGTTTCTCAGGAATTTCATAGTGGCAAGGCTGATAAAGGCGATTATTTAAAAGCTTACTTTAATTTATTGCGACAAGCAGAAAGAAATACCGCCATAATGGTAATAGAAGATGAAATTACAAATCGTAAAGGTAATGCTGATTTAACAAAGCATGAGCTGGAAACAATGCTCAGCTTTAATAAAAACATGGAGATAGGTCAAGATTTATCTGCATTGGAAGCAAAATTGAAAGAACTTGATCCCCAAAACGCCCATTTTTATTCAGGTGAGATTGAAAAGATTGGCAAAATGGAAGACACCCGGGCAATATTTGACGCTGCAGAATCATTCCTGAGCCGCTTTGCTGAAGAGGATGCTCAATTATCACTTCATAGAACCGCGACCAGCAGAATGTATTACATTAAGGATTTTAAAGCTCTGGAAAACTATGTGGTTAAATACCCTAAAGCGGTTAGTGGTGGATTAATGAACGCTGTTGCATGGAATCTCGCGGAGCAGGGAAAAGACCTCGAACTTGCGGAAAACTTTGCGAAAAGAGGAGTTGATTCTTATCTGCACGAAATTGAGACTCTGGAAAATAAACCCGATATGATTACATCAAGGGAATATAAAGAAGGTCAAAAGTATTCACTTGGTATGGTTTATGACACCTATGCTTATGTTCTGGAACAAAAAGGGGATTTGACTCAGGCTTTAGCCGCATATGGTAACGCGGTCGATAATTTGAATGGTGAAGATCCCGGTGTTAATGAGAGATATGTTCAGGCATTGGTTACAAGTGCTAATTATCAGCAGGCTTATGACAGGATTTCGCAGTTTATACAATCCGGGAAAAGTACCCCGATTATGACAGATCTGCTGAAGCAAAGCTACCTGAAAGTAAAAGGTTCTGCAGATGGTATGGATGAATATATTGCCGGACTCGAGGGAGCTGCAAAGGCAAAAATGAAGGAAAAACTTGAAAAAGAGATAATCAGTGAACCTGCACCCGGCTTTACACTCAAAAATATTGAAGGAAAAGATGTATCGCTTGCTGACTTCAAGGGTAAAACTGTTGTTGTTGATTTCTGGGCTACATGGTGCGGACCATGCCGCCAGTCATTCCCCGGTATGAAAACAGCCGTTCAGAAATATCAGGATGTTGAATTTCTCTTTGTTAACGCCTGGCAGAACGAAAAGGAACTAAACAGTTTCGAGGCAAAAAGAGATAACGCGAAAAAGTTTGTTGAAGATAATGATTATCCGTTCAACGTGCTGATTGATGCTGAGAACTCGGTCATTGCTTCTTTTAATGTAAGTGGTATCCCAACCAAATTTATTGTTGATAAAAATGGTAACATCAGATTCAAATCTGTCGGGTTCAGCGGTAATGCCGATGAGATGGTAGATGAACTTGGTATGATGTTCGATATGATAAATTAGATTGAAAGCGGGAATTAGCTTCCTGCCCGAGAATGTTGAAAAACCTGGTTGTGGATTTTCACGTCCCCCTTCTGAAGGCAATGGCGTCAACTTAGTGGTTTTCATGCTAAAACACCCGTTTATTGTTCATGGGAT
>BQMY01000091.1 GCA_022181065.1 Melioribacteraceae bacterium
ATCTTCCAATGTAACAGATTCAACAGTTCCTTCTGTAATCTGTTCGCCATAAGGATGATCAAGCCCGTAAACGAGAGCTCTTCTAACATTTCCGGCAATCTGATTCGGATCTTCTTTTCCTGCAGCAAGCCCTGAAATTGTTTGTTTTTTCAGTTTATCCAATTCTTCCTGTGTAAATTTGGCGTTTTTAACAACATCCGCCATTACATCGAAAAACTTCTCAACATGCTTTTTGAGGGTAAATCCGAAAACACCGGTACTTGATGTATTAAGACTAGCGCCAATAAAGTCAACTTCTTCATCAATCTGTGATTTTGTTCTGTTTGCTGTTCCTGTTCGCATCAAATCACCGGCAATATTGATATACCCGGCTATATCACCTTCCATAATCGCGTCTCTTTTTATTTCAAGAGAAACAGCAACAGTTGGAAGTTTGTCATTTTCAACAACAAATACTTTCAAGCCATTATCGAGTGTAAAAGATTCAACGTCACCAAGTTGTATCTCCGGTGCCGGACCAGGTTCTGGCATTTTGCTTCTGTCAACCTGCGCAAAAACCGGGAGGCTGATAGCAATTAACAATAAGGCTATTAATTTTTTTAACATTTCAATTTCTCCGGATAATTAAACTTTTATTTTTTTGGTTCTTGCGATTTTGCGAGATAGTGAAGTACAACTCTTTTATCGTGCTGCAAATATTTATTTGCAACGCGTTTAATATCTTCACGGGTAACAGACATATATTTTTCAATTTCTGTGTTTATCAACTCAGCATCACCAAAATATACATGGTAATTTGAGAGACTTTCAGCAATACCCGCTACAGTCTGATTACCACTAATAAAATCAGCTTCTATCTGATTCCGCAATTTCTGGAATTCTTTCTCCGGAATTAGTTCGTTTTTAACTTTTTCAATTTCGGCTTCCATTCCCTTTTCCAATTCAAGAGGGTCAACGCCAACATTTACAAGTCCGAATGCAATAAACAGACCCGGATCTTCGAGCGCGAACGGGAAAGACGCCGCCTGAAGAGCAAGTTGTTTTTCATCAACCAAAGATTTATACATACGTGAAGACTGACCATCAGAAAGAAGAGTGGTGAGCATATTAATTGCGTAATAATCTTCGGTTCCCTGAGCCGGAATATGATAAGTCATAAGTACTGCGGGAAGCTGAATATTATCATAGACTGTATCCCTGATTTCCGCCTGCATTGGAGGTTCAACTATTTCCGGACGAACAATTTCTCTTTTACCACTTGGAATTGTACCGAAATATTTTTCAACCAACTCTTTTGCTTCATCTACATCAATATCGCCGGCGATAGAAAGAGTCGCGTTTTCAGGTACGTAATACATGTCATAAAAATCCATAAACTCGTCAAGAGTTGCCATATCGATATATTGGGCAGAACCAATTGGAGTCCAGCGGTAAGGATGTTCCTTGTAGGCGCGGGTAAAAATTTCTTCAAGGATAGAGCCGTATGGTTGATTATCGAGACGCTGTTTGCGTTCTTCTTTTACAACACTTCTTTGGGTTTCAACACCGATGGAGTCAATATTCAGTTGAAGTAATCTTTCAGATTCAAGCCACAGACCCAACTCCAACTGGTTTGAAGGAAGAACCTGATAATAATATGTTCTGTCAAAACTGGTATTGGCGTTGAGCGTACCACCGTTTTTCTGAACTATCTTGAAATATTCCCCTCTCGGAATATTAGCGGAACCTTCAAACATAAGATGCTCGAAGAAATGCGCAAACCCTGTTCTTTCAGGATCTTCGTTTTTTGAACCAACATGATACATTATGGATACCGCTACTATAGGAGTAGAGTTATCCTCATGTAAAATCACGTGGAGCCCGTTATCTAGTGTGTACTCGGTAAATTCTATTTCGTTTGCCGCAAAGTACACTGTTGAAAAAAGTATAAGTGAAAAGAAAGCATAAGTTATTAGCCTTTTCATTATTAACCCTTGCGTTAGTGATTGTTAAAAAATAATTTCGAATTGAACAAATATAATAAGAGAAACCCGTTCAAAAAATTGCCAAAGTTGATTGTCTTAAAAGTCCTCCTTTGAAGGAGGTGGATTTCGACGATAGTCGAAAGACGGAGGATGATTAATTAAACTTTGTCTGACTTTTGGTCATCCCCCATTCCGATAGCCATCGGAATTTCCCCCTTCCAAGGGGGACATAAAAGCAAACTTAGGTGTTTTTCAATAAATTCACACTTTATCATAGAGCATTATTTAGTTCCAGTATATAGTTTTTAATTCCACCGAGGAAAAATTCGACTGCTATCACCATTACTATCAATCCCATAATCCTCATCAATACTTTGTTACCATTGTCGCCGAGAGCCTTAATGATTTTTCTGGCGCTTAGAAGGAATACCAGTGTTATCAACATTATAAAGATTATAGTTCCCACAAGTACAACTTTATGAGTCATTTCCTCAGCGTCGTTCATCAAAATCATCGCGACCGTAATAGCGCCAGGACCACAAATCATGGGTATTGCCAATGGTGTTATCGCGATGTCGCTGGCAAACTCGGTCACACTCTCGTCGCTTGATTTTGTTCTTATCAAACGAGCCTGAAGCATGTCATAACCTGCCATGAAAAATACTACACCACCCACTATTCTGAGTGAATTAACCGAAATATTAAAAAATTCGAAAATAACTCTGCCAAGCATGGCAAAAAGAATTAATGTAATAATAGCAGTAATTATAGCCTTAATGGCTACCTGCTTTGCTTCTTTGGCGGGAAGTTTTGCCGTGAGTCCGGTGTAAACAGGTAGAATTCCCAATGGATTAACCATTGTAAAAATTGATGTAAATGATAATAGCGCAAAATCAAAAATGTTATCCATAAAAAGTTTATTACCTCTTCCTACAGGCTTTTAATTGTTTTTGCAATAATTTCAAGTGCTGTATCAGCTGTGTTTTTAGTTTGATTAATTCCACTAAACACAACACGAATCGTAAACTTTCCGTTCAGTTTTGTATGCGAAATAAATATTCTGCCGTCCCTGTTTATTTCATCCATAAGTCGGGCATTATATCTATTCAGTTCTTCCTGATCGCTAATACCGGGGTTATGCATAAAGCAAATGGTACTGAAATTAAGAGGGGCAAGAATCTCAATTCCGCTAATTGTTTTTAGTTTTTCCAGAAAATAGTGCGCGATATCGAGATGTCCCCGAATTATATCGCACAATCCTTCCCTCCCGAAATAGCGCATAACATACCAGAATTTCAGCGAACGGAATCTTCTTCCAAGCTGAATACCATAATCCATATAATTTGTGGCTGTATCATCGGCTGAAGTTTTAAGATACTCGGGCACCAGACTGAACGCGCGTTTAAGCACATCCGGATTCTTAATAAAAAGTACGCTCAAATCGAGTGGTACAAACATCCATTTATGAGGATTTATAACCATCGAATCGGCAGCCTCGTGTCCGGTAAACAGGTCTTTTCTTTCGGGGAGCATTGAAACAACACCGGCATGAGCAGCGTCAACGTGTAGCCAAACTTTATACTTATTGGTAATTTCCGCGATTTTGGGTAATGGGTCAATAGCTGTGGAACCGGTAGTACCGATAGTCGCCACGACCGCGAGAGGCAGAACACCATTACTAATATCCTCACTCAGCTTTTTCTCAAGCTCCTCCGGTATCATAGCAAAGTTTTCATCCACCGGAATTTTTTGAATACCATCCAGACCGGTTCCCAGCAGAAGAGCCGCTTTATCTATTGAACTATGAGCCTGTTCGGAAGCGTAAATCTTTAATTTCGGTAGTACGCGTCCAAACAATCCTTTTTCTCTGATACCAAGATTGAGGTTTTCTCTCGCGGCACTGAAAGCATGCATAACACTTACAGATGCAGTATCATATATAAAGCCCCTGAACTGTGGAGATACTCTTACAAGTTTTCTGAACCACTCGAGTGTTACTTCTTCAAGCTCTGTTGATCCGGGACCTGATTTCCACACCATCGCGTTGTTGTTGAATACCGCGGCAAGAATTTCTCCCATGATCCCCGGCAGACTTGCTGATGAATTAAAATAAGCCATAAAACCGGGATGGTTCCAATGAGTCATAGCCGGGGCGATAAACTCTGCTGTATCGTCAATCAGACGGTTGAAATCTTCCCCTTTTTCAGGAAGTTCCTCAGGGAGTCTGGCTTTCAACTCACCGGGCTGTGTATCCGGAAGTACAGAATAGCTCTCTATGCTTGAAAGATATTCTCCCGCGAATTTCAAAGTTTTAGCTGAAAACTTATGAAAATCTTCGTTCAATTTTTGCGATTGGATTTCATGTTTCCGCATATTAAAACTTGACCGCGCTGTTTAACCAGTTCAGAACAATTTCAGTGAGTTTTATTCTTTTATCGCTAAATGAATGACCTGTTTTTATGATATATTCCTCGAGATTTTCACATCCCGCTTTTTTCAAAGCTTCCGCGAGTGGTTTATGATGCAAATCAACCGGCGCGGTAGTATCAAACTCCGCACCGACCATCAAAATATTCTTATCGGCAAGTTTTTTCGCGAAAGTAATCAAATCCCAATTATCACGGTTTTTGAACATCTCTTCCCATAACTGTTTGCCCGAAGTACCTGTTAACAAAGCGGCACCTTCGTTCATACGTTTCACAGCTTCAGCAACGTATTCCACCTTCTGAGAGATTATTTTGCTACCATATCCATTGTTATATCCTGCCAAGAAACCGACATTTTTTACTTCGGGGTGGTTCAGGGAGTGCATCATGGCTGCAAAACCACCCATGCTATGCCCGACAAACACAATTTTATCCTTGTCGAATTTTAATTTAGCACTCACTTCATCGGTTTTAATAAATTTCACGATTGTATCTGTATCATCCAGACAATTTTTCCAGGAATACTCACCTGAACTTCCCCAGGAACCCCTGTAGTGAAAAACGAGTACATTATAACCGCTTCGTCTCGCGGCGTGCGCGATATCAAAATTTGTTTCATTGCCCGGGAAACCATGCAGCAAAACCAACAAGGGCTTTAATTCTTCACCACCGGTGTGGAAGAAAGTACCTAATAGTTTTTTTGATTCATCCTTGTACATAAAAGGACTCATGGAAGGAGGAGATTTCAGATCTATTGTTATCTGGTCTTGAGAAACTGGATTGAAATTTTTCATATCTGTCATTCTGTATTAACTTTCGTTTGGAATTACTGCGTCAACTTCTATCTCTACGAGGAGGTCCGGTTCAATAAGGCTGGATACCTGCACCATAGTGCTCGCCGGTCTTATTTCCTTAAAAAACTCGCCATGGGCTCTGCCAACATCCTCCCACATTGAAATATCAACCACAAAAATCCTGGTTCTGCATACATGTTTTATTGATGCGCCCGTTTTTTCCAGTGTATTTGCTATTTTTTTCAGGATAAATCTGGATTGGAGATATGGATTCCCGGGTGCTACAATTTTGTTATTTTCATCAACTGCTGTTGTGCCGGAAATAAATATCTGGTTTCCCACTCTAACAGCTCTTGAATAGCCAACTAATTCTTCCCAAGTTGTACCCGACTTTACTTTAACGTTTTTACCCATTCACATTCCCGAAATATTTGTGTGATATTCCAATTATAATTGTAAGAATGTTTCGGGTAAAAGCAAAACAAAAAGTTTACGCAAAGTGAGACATTGGATATGGTAATACTTAAAATTTATATTATTTATTCCGCGGCTCTGAAAACCATAATGCCAGTCTGACTTTTATTCCCTTTTACATACTCAGAAAGCGGTTTTTTAGTGATCTGAACTTTATAGCCCACGTTGGGCGCGTGCAAAAAATGAATTTTTCCATCATCCTGCCTCATCGCATAGCCAACATGCACAATATCCAGCCCTTTTATTGATGTGGTCAAAGCAATTATATCTCCACTTTCGATTTTACTTTCTACCTCGGCGATCCGGTCTTGCGGAACATAATAATTCGCGCGGGAATTGATTATCTCTTCAACAGATTTAATTCTGGAGATATTTTCCGAATTATCTTTGAGATGCACATATTTATCGGAATTTTCTGACATAAAGTTAATGGTCTTGGAATATTTCTCTCCACCAATTTTTTCCGTCACGTCCAAAAGTATTCCGCGGTTACCTAAATCGTAAATCCAGTCAGTCACATAATGGAGACGTGAAATATAGCCATCAAGTTTACCATCACGATAACGGATATTCTCCAACTCTTTGAGGTAGTTTTCGAATGAGGCGTCACCAAACTTTACACTTCTAGCGAGAGCAAGTGAATTATCAACAAGGGTGTAGCAATCCAATCCTGAGAGATGAACTACCAGCTCTTCACTTTCATTTTGATCAAGTGTTCCAGCTTCATACTCAACACCAATAAATTCCTGAGCAATTGTAATAATTATATCATTAAGACTAGAGTTGCCCAACTCTTTCTTTACAGAAAATTCAAGCCTTTCTTCACAGATCGCTTTTTCACCAGCGGAAATATTATTTTGCCCGAAAATAGATGTAAAGAAAAACAAAACAAACAATAACACCAACTTTTTCATATCGGGAAGTCATCCTCCTCTCCGTAACCTTCCATGTCATCACCGGTTTGAGCTGCCTCCGGTACGTTATCATAGTTCAGTTCCAGGTTTTCAAATCTTGCATAATCCTTAATAAATTTTACGCGAACATCACCAACTGGACCGTTACGCTGCTTCCCTATAATTACTTCTGCTACACCTTCTGTCGACATTCCGTCAGGATATTGAGTGATACCATATACCTCAGGTCGGTAAAGGAAGATTACAACGTCAGCATCCTGCTCAATCGCTCCTGATTCCCTCAGGTGAGATAGCATAGGGCGTTTATCGGATGTTGATTCAACACTACGGTTCAGCTGAGACAATGCAATTACCGGAATATTCAATTCTTTCGCGAGTGCTTTCAGCGACCTTGAAATTGTTGAAATCTCCCTCTCTCTGCTCTCCATTTTTGTGGATGAGTTCATCAGCTGAAGATAATCAATAACAATCATACCTATATCTTTTTCAGCTTTGAGTCGGCGAGCCTTTGCTCTAACTTCAAGAACCGTCTGACCCGGTGTATCATCGATATAGATTGGCGCTGAACTTAGTTTGTGAACAGTTCTGCTAATTTTAGCACCTTCTTCAGCACGGAACTTTCCCGTTCTGATACTATGCGCATTAATTTTCGCTTCGGCGGAAATAAGCCTTGTAACGAGCTGTACAGTAGCCATTTCAAGACTAAATACAGCTATCGGAACGTTATGATCAATCGCTGCGTTTCTTGCGAACGAAAGAGCAAACGCTGTTTTACCCATAGACGGGCGTGCCGCTATGATAACCAGATCAGAACGCTGAAAACCACCTAACATATTATCGAGCGAAAACAAACCGGAAGGAACGGATATATTCTCCATTTTTTGTGAGTGCATCGCCTCGATAAGTTCAAGCGCCTCACGCACAGCTTTATCCATCGGAGTGAAAGTTTCTTTCAAACTCTCCTGAGAAATACCAAATATTTTGGATTCAGCCTCATCAAGTAGGTCAAAAACATCCTCGCTACCCGCATATGCAGATTCGGCAACTTCCATAGATGTGGAAATTAATTTTCTGAGAATCCATTTTTCAAGTACTACCCGGGAATGATAGTCCACATTTGCAGCTGAACTGATATCCTGCGAAAGTTGACCGATGAACGACGGTCCGCCCGCTTCTTCAAGTTTTCCCGCTTTTTTCAATTCTTCATAAATCGAAACAGTATCAACCGGTTCACCTGCTTCGTATAAAACTCTTATTGCGTCAAAAACGAGTTTGTGTTTTTTATTATAAAAATACTCCGCCTTCAAAATTTCAAATGCTCGCGGAACTGCTTTATCATCAAGCAGCATAGCGCCCAACACTTTTGCTTCCACTTCAACCGCCGCGGGTATAGCCCGAGATTGCGACCTTAACTGATTTATTTCGTAATTATTCTCACTTTCCATTTTAAACTTTGCCGGCTACATTTTCATCATAATATTTTCTGAATAGTTTTACATCTTCCCAGCATCCTCTCTTCCAGTTCGGGTTTCTGAGAAGAGCTGCGGGGTGATAAGTTACCATAACTTTGATATTATTCCAATCAAAAAACTGACCTCTCATTTTTGTGAGGCTCATTTTGTTCTCGAGTAAATTATTTGCCGCCACAAGGCCCAGACACAAAATCATTTTGGGCTGAATAATCTCAATTTGTTTCATGAGGTACGGGAAACATTCCTTTACTTCTGCCGGAAGCGGATTCCTGTTGTTGGGTGGTCTGCATTTTACAATATTCGCAATATAGACATCCTTTTTTCTGCTGAAATCGATGGCATCCAAAATGTCATCGAGCAGTTTGCCGGCTCTACCCACGAATGGCTCGCCTTTCGCGTCTTCATCCGCACCGGGTCCTTCCCCTATAACAAGTATATCAGCCTTCGGATTACCAACTCCAAAAACAAATTTATTTCTCGCTTCTCCCAAAGCGCATTTTTTACAGGAGTTTATCATTTTATCTAATTGTTCAAGCGACGAAGCTGAGGTCCAGTTTTCGTTAAATTCAGATTCAGGCAATTTGGTCTTTTCCTTGTTAAAAAAGTTAAATACAGGAGCTGATTCAGCTACCTTCTCCACGGGAATATCAACTTTTAACGGGGTCAGAAGTTCATCTCCAAAAAGAGAACTTTGATCACTCAACGCCTCTGTAATCAGCTTTTTCAGGTCTGTATTCAAGATTATAAATTATTTTTGATTTCGGTTAGAATGTTGTTTGCAGTAACAAACTTACTCAATAAGGGGAATTGTTTAAAATGATTTTTTGAAATGATAGATATTTTATTGGAATCGTGTTCAAACCCCGCACCGGCATCTTCCAATGAATTAAGGATTATCATATCTATTCCTTTGGATTCCAGTTTTTTTCTTGCGTTATCTTCCGCATTGTTTGTTTCGAGCGCGAATCCTGCAATAAATTTACCATCTATTTTTTGCAGTGAACGGAGAATATCACTGTTTTCTTTAAGTCTTATATTTTGAAGATTATCCTTCTTTTTAATTTTTTTATTACTGAATGTTTCAGGGGCATAATCGGCAACAGCAGCCGACATGACAAGAATATCGTTCTCAGGATAATTCTTTGCGACTGCTTCTAACATTTGTTCTGCCGAACGGACTTTAATCAATTTAATTTCAGGATAAGCTGTTTCCGAAACCGGACCACTAACAAGAGTTACATCCGCGCCTCTTAAAAAAGCGGCTTTTGCAATTGCGAATCCCATCTTACCGGAAGATCTGTTTCCGATAAACCTTACAGGATCAATATCCTCGAACGTTGGTCCCGCTGTAACCAATACTTTTTTGCCTTCAAGATCTTTACCACTTTCCAACAGGCACAATTCAGCCGAATCAACAATTTTATCGATATCAGCCATTCTGCCGCGACCAATAAGTCCGCTTGCAAGGAAACCTTCCTCGGCGTCAACAATATAGGCACCCCTTTGTTCCAGGGTTTTGAGATTTGAAAGATTTGCCTCAGTTTCGTACATGTCCATATCAGCCGCCGGGGCAAGAAGTAATTTCTTCCTCAATGCGGCCACAAGAGTTGTCAGAGCGTTATCAGCAAACCCGTGGGTAATTTTTGCGATAGTATTAACCGTGGCGGGAGCTATGATCATCAAATCCGCCCACATCCCGTAATCGATGTGCCACGTTTTTAACTCAACGCCGTTTTTCTGATCCGCCGGGAAAGTGTTAACAATAACCTCATTTCCAGAGAGTGTGGAAAGTGTAAGTGGTGTAATAAACTCCAGCGCAGATGGAGTCATAACAACACGTACTTCGGCACCCCTTTTAACAAGTTCCCGAACCAGAAGCGCCGATTTATAAGCAGCAATTCCTCCGGTTACCCCAAGAATTATCCGTTTTCCAGGGAGTGTATCCGGAGTCATAACTATTCTTCTTCTTTATATCTGTAATTGATTTTACCTTCGAGCAGGTTTTCCAATCCCCTGAGATGAGGTTTTGGCATTTTTTCCATTTCAAGAGATATTTTTAATTGATCAGGATTTTCTTTTTCTTCAAATTCATCTTCAGGACCCGATACAATATTACTCAATTGAGTATTGTATTCCTGACGAACCTGATCATTGAGCTGACGCGCGCGCTTACCAATTACAATTACAGCTTCGTAAAGGTTGCTGGTGTATTTATCAATATTCTTTAAATCTACCGGTTGAATTTCCATACTATTTATCCTCCAGTGCTTTTAATATTATTCCATTAACTTTTTCAACTGCCATTTCGAGATCGGAATTAACTACAACATAATCGAACATATCTTTAAAATTCAACTCCATTTCAGCTCTTTCAACTCGCTTCCTGAGGTCTTCATTACTTTCGGTATTCCTGGCTTCCAATCTTCTTTTTAGTTCCGCAATATCCGGCGGTTGTATGAATATAAGATATGCTTGCGGAAACACTTTTTTTATACTTAAAGCGCCTTTAACATCAACCTCGAAAATCATCGATTTACCAAGATCGAGTGTATCTTCAACGGAACTCTTTAAAGTGCCGTAATAATAATCATAAAATTTTTCCCACTCAACAAAATCGTGATTATTAATTTTTGAAAGGAATTCTCCTTCACTTATAAAATAATAATCCAAGCCATCTACTTCCCCCTCGCGTGGTTTACGCGTAGTAGCGGAAACAGATACAACCAATTCGGGAAATCGTTCCAGTATCTGCTTTAATATTGTGGTTTTTCCCGCCCCGCTGGGAGCAGAAAACACAAATATTCTGCCTTTATTTTCTATCGGCTGACTACTCAATGTTTTGTATTTGTTCTCTTATTTTTTCCAGTTCTTCCTTAATAAATAAACCGTTATGCGAAATATCGGCTGAAACGGTTTTACTATTAATGGTATTTGCTTCCCGATTCATTTCCTGACAGATAAAATTGAGTCTTTTACCCGCTTCATTAGTATTAACGAGAGTATCGGAGAACATTTTTATGTGACTGCGAAGCCGTACACATTCCTCGGTTACGTCATATCTTTCAACAAGAAGAGCGAGTTCGGTATCGAGTCTGTCTTTGTTATCTGAAAAGTTTTCGAGAAGCTGACCTGCGCGTTCAACAACTTTCTGAAAATATTCTTCAATTGAATTTCGATTGGAAGCTTCTATTTTATCGAGATAACCTTCAATTAAATCAAGTCTTCCCTGAAGGTCATTCTTTAACTCTGTTCCTTCTTTTACGCGCATCTCATTTAGATCTGCAATTGCGTCCTTTACAGCTTTTTCGATAAAGCTGAACTGATCCTCTATGTCAGGAATTTCATTTGAGAAAAACAAATCCTGCATGGAAAGAACATGCTCAATCTTTATTTCTTCATCCTTGTTGAGCGAGGTTTTAATCTTTTTCAAAAACTCTACAGCTGTATTAAGTCCCTTTTCATCAAAAGAAACAAATTTATCTTCCCCCGATTCGGTAGTCAGAAAAACTGTAAGACTAACTTTACCTCTCTTTATGGTTTTGCGCACCATCTCCCGGAGGGCAAACTCTTTCGCTGAAAGGTCTCTCGGTATTCTTACTGAAAGATCCAGGTATCTGCTGTTAAGCGACTTAACTTCAGCTTCTACAATAAAATGATCGGCTTTAACTAAAGACTTTCCGTAACCGGTCATACTAACAATCATTACAACCTCGGTAAAATTTAAATAATTAATATACCAAATTTAACAGGGATTTTAAATGGGAATTTTAGAAGGCCTCACCAATGCCAAGATGGAATTCAAAAGTTTCTTTCAGAGTGATTTTATTAAAGAAAGATCGTGTATCCTCAGGATCAAAAACTTTAAAGCCAAAATCTATCCTCAAGGGCGCGAATTCAGAGTAATATCTTATTCCCATTCCCGCGGCAATGGCAACCTTATCATACCTGAAATCAGAATAGCTGTTCCAGACATTACCAAAATCGACAAACAAAGCTGAACCGAATTTACCAAATAAACGGTTTCTTGTTTCTACCGTCCCCTCCAGTAAGAAGAAGCCACCAGGACTCAATCCCCTTATGATATCAGTAATATCATCTAGTGAAAAAGTCGAAAACTGGAGAGCCGGAACCAAAGTTCTTGTTCTCCAACCACGCACAGAATTACTACCACCGGCATACAACCTCTGGTTTATCGGGATATCACCCTGATTTCCCTGATATGTAAAAATATTACCAACCTTTAATTTCATCGCCAATGTACTGTTCTCGTCATCAAAAACAGGAAAATATATTGATCCGGTAAGAGTAGTTTTTATATATAGCGGTGCATCGAAATCAGCAATCCCCGTTTTACCGACCAGATAGGCGATTGAGTTACCATCTTCAAGCAGCGCGTTCAGCGTGTAACCGGTTGTTGGAAAAAGTACATTGTTCGATTTATTGGCTGAGAGATTAAAACCAAGAATAGTGTTGGTATTTTGTGTAAACTTGTCATCGATAGAATTATCGACAAATTCTTCGGCTGTTGATTCCACCTGATCTTCCGGTATCCCGAGTTTTCGCAGCAGAACACTGACACCATCAACGAGATAACCATCAGAATAAACATATTTTGATCTGATCCAATCAAGAGATATCCTGAATCCTGAAAAATATGTACGGCGAGGCAATTCAAAATTAAGACTTAGTTTCGCACCAAAAAGTAATGCGTTATATTCATCTCTACGCTTTTGAAGAGTAACATAAGTTTCAATACGGGAGTTTATCGGTCGTCCGAATAGATATGGCTGTTCAAGCGCAATACGCGCATCAGAGTAACCATACAAACTTGTGTCATTGATGGAAAAGTCGGTTATAAATTCAGTGATACTTTCCGAGGCGGCCGAAGTACTGATTTGAAATAATCGGGCATCACCAATAAAGTTCTTCCTGGAATAGTTTACACCAAGACCCAGATTAAACGCGTTATCCTCATTGTTCACAATAATTTCCGGAGCAATTTCATTAAGCAGACCCACGCTCGTACTGATATTAAGAGGCATAAAATCTTCCGAAGTATCTGCAATCACCCCGTTAACTACCGCTGAGGTAAATAGATTTGTTCGGTACAACCTTACCTGTGCTCTTCTGATATCATAGGAACTGTAAAAATCCATTCGTTCAATACCAACAATTTCCCTGATGAGCTCATCCTCAATCAGTTCTTTACCTTCACCCGCTTTCTGAACTCGAACATCATCAAAGCGATACCTCCGACCGTGATCAAGAAATATTTTAACCGATGCTCGATTCCGCATGGTATCAACCAATATATCGGGTGTGGTATTGGATACCAGCGCATAACCATGGTCTCGCAGGAAGGTAAGTACAGAATTAAGATTTGATTCTACCAACTGTCGGGTAAATCTATCCGTTGAGTCAACAGAAATTATTTCTGTAAAAACTCTGTCACTAATATTTGGATCAAGCTCACGTAATCCCATTACATCGAAACTCTCAAGGAGGACGGGTTCGTCTTCATTTATTGTAAAAATCAACTCCGCCGAGGTAGAATCGTCAATGATATTATAATTCGCTGATATTTCCGATTCAAAAAAGCCCTGATCAAGATAAAATGATCTTAGTGCCTGTAGATCAGAGGGCACCAACAAGGAATCGAAATATACCGCGCTTTCTCCCAAACCAAGATTATCCAGGAATTGATAAAACCAGTTTGGTGATTCCCGGCTAAAGATAATTTGTTCCAATTCCCCGTCGGAAATCATGGAATTACCCTCAAACTTGATTTCATTAAGCTCGTATGGTGTAATTCCTTGCGAGAAAACCGGAACGGTAAAAAGCCACAGAATGACCGGAAATATTTTTAATAATTTTTTAAGCATATCATCAATGAATAATTTCAACCCGAGTACCAATATCAACAACAGAACTCAATTCATCAATATTCCGGTTACTAACCGCAACAGATCCGTTAGTCCAGTTAAAAACAAATGGCAGATTTCTAAAAACTATATCGTATTTTCCAAGTCCGTGAATTCCAATATTTGCTCCGAGAATAGTAGTGGAATCAGCACAATTTCCCGATTCCAGGGCAACGATGATCTTGTTAAAATCGCGCTCTGATATATATCCTCGTCTGAGAGATTCCGATGCGTCATTTCTGTTAGGATAATTCAGTTTAATAATTTTGTAATATACCTCATGCTCCCTGATTTCGCATACCTTATAATCACCCACCGGAGTAATGTTATCCTCCTTACTTCTTTTAATTCTTCCCCTGTTTTTACCAAAGGCGGCTTTAAAAGTTTTTACTTCCGTTTCCCCCGAGTATAAAGTGATTGTATATTTTGTACGATCAATTACAAGATAAACATCATCAAGCTCCGAAATCCCTTTTTGTTCCATTGCTACATCAAGCGGAATCTCTCGCAGATTCAGTATAAACCCGTAGGATACCACCCCGGCGAAAAATACGCCTATGCTTCCAATTATATATAATATACTTCTAAACAAATCGCTTAAGCTTTTCTAACTGAATATTAAGAACAAAAATAATAAGAGTTTTATCAATGGGAAATACAAATAAGAGGTAAAAATAATAATTTCTTTCGAGAAAGGTTTTTACTGAATTACATTATTTTGCTTATATCTTGTGAGGAAAGCACAAACCTCCGCGACAGAGGTTTGTGCCAAATAATTTTAAGCTACAGATTCTCTTAATCTGCGTACAGTTGAAACGGTAAATCCAACAACCATAACAATAACACCTAACCATACCAGATTTATAAATGGTTTAACGCTGGCTTCAATGCTCAATACTTCCTGTTTAACATTCTCCGACTGCTGCTTGCCATGTGTGCCATCCTCGATCATCAATTCAACCACACCGGAAGCATCCAGACTTAACAGCTGGAAATCAAGTTCAAATTCGTGAAGATGCGCACTTGTAAATTCACGAGTTTGTCCGTCACTTATCATGAATAATTCGATGGATTCATTCTTGTCACCTTGAGAAATCCTCAAAACGGCACCAATCTGGAATTGTTTACCAGCCATCATATCAGCCATCGCTTCCTGATCAAAATTGAATTCTTCAAAAGCAATTGTATAACCATTATAAGTTATTGTTTCGCCTTTGGTTAGTGAATGCTTTTCTCCGCCTGATGCAGGTGCTGAACCATCTTCATAACTTACCGGAGCGATGTAAAAATCGCGAATAAGGGTATTCATTATATCGGGTTCACGCATCAAACTGTTATTAAATTCAGCAATATACATTACCGGAGCAACAGTCGATTTTGAGCCGCCATCAACAACTTCGATATCGAAAGCATACTTTTTACCATTTTCAATCGGACGGTAACCGGTAAAAGTCACTTCATGACCAAGCACTTCAACTGTTTCACCCTTTACAAGCTGCACTTGTTTATCTTCGGTGAAACCACCTGTGGCAATTACACCCAATAAAAATAACGCTAAACCTGTGTGGGCGACATAAGCACCAAGATAAAGTTTATTACCTTTTATAATTTTATAGGCTACTTCAATATTTACAAATAAGGCAAAAGCAGTCGACCATGTGAAGATGATAAGCATAATATCATACATTGAGCCGATTAATACTGAAGAGACAGTCAGCACAGTAGCTGCCGCGGCTGAAAACGCCGAGCTTTTTAGCAGAGAACCACTATCTGTTTTTCTCCATTTGAGCAATAAACTGAATCCGTTCAGTAATCCTATAATGATACCTATAGGAAGATTGAGTTCATTATAATATCTGATCTCAACCGCCGTGCCCCATATAGGAGCCGAGGTACCCCAAAGAATAATTATCGCGGAAGCGATCAGGGTAACAGCACCTGTAAATAGCGCCAACTCCCGCGAAAGGACATTCTGTTCAGCTTCAAAATTTTCAGTTAGATATTTCCAACGGTAAGCTATAAAACCAAGTCCGAGGAATAAAAACATCAGTAAAAAGCCAAGCAGGAATACAAAAACTATTTTTCCCGGTGCTACAAATGAGTGCACGGAAGCATCACTCAAAATTCCGCTTCTGGTAAGAAAAGTACTATATATTACAAGCACATAGGTTAATACCGCCAAAATAAGATTTGTTTTCACGAACCTGCCCGGACCACCTTTGGACTGTGATTTTTTCTGCACAAGCATTGTGTGAATTCCGGCAACACCGATTATCCATGGTACCAGACTTGAGTTTTCAACCGGGTCCCAGCCCCAGTATCCTCCCCAGCCAAGTACACCATATGCCCAATAACCACCAAGCATAATCGCCAGACCAAGAACCATCATCCCACTCAATAACCATGGTAAAGATTGTTTAACCCAATCAGAATAATCATTTTTAATTAATGCCCCGACAGCAAAAGCAAACGGCGCGGTTGCCATAGCAAAACCAACAAAAAGGATTGGCGGATGAATCTGCATCCAGAAGTTCTGCAATAGTGGATTCAGTCCTTTACCCTGGAGGATAAATTGGTCTATTCCAATTCCGGCACCTTTCATCGAAGCGAGAAGTTCACCACTCATCCTTACAAAATTATCTCCCGAGTTTGGATCAGAGAACATATGCCCCTGCAAGAAACTCATAGACAAGAATGACGGATTAAGATATTTTACATTCAGAAAAGTTTCTTCTGCCCAGATATACTCAAATGGTGATTTGAGCAATGGAGAAACCATCACAAGCAGGAAGACTGTACCCAGGGTAAAAGTAATCATCACCCTTGGTTCAAGATCACCTCTTTTTGAGGTATAATCAAGCAGTATCAGACCAACGATAACAGTAAAGAGCAACCATAGTAGTAAACTGCCTTCCTGACCGGCATAAAAGGTTGACATTAGCAAACCAACCGGTAAATCGCTGCCGCTGTAATTAAAGATATATTTATACTGGTACTGATGTGTTAAAACAGCATGTAGTAATAGCGCGCTCGCCGCTATAACAGAAATAGATGTAACATGAAAACCGATGCGAGCCGGTATAAGTGTATTTTTATATCCCTTCACTGAAAAGTAGTACATAATGAATGTGAAGAGACCCGCCATCAACCCGATGGTGAGTAAGGTATTACCTATCATAATTCAACTCCAATCGAAATAGTTATGACTGAGCTCTGTCTCCAAGCTCTTCTTCATATTTTGAAGGACATTTGGTGAGTATATCTTTTGCGTGGAAATAATTATTCTGATATTTCCCTGTGACAACAACACTTGTTGCAGATTCAAAGTTATTTGGTATCGTACCTTTATACATAACTTTCATCTCTTCACCATTTTCATCTTTCATGTAAAATGAGAAAATGTTATTTGTCTGGTCGATATCATATTTTTTTTCTTTAACCCAAAACCCTGTGGCCTTGATCATTTTGTCAGTAGTTTTAACCACTTCAAAGTCACTTACGTACGACACGTTGGTCTGAGTGAAAAGATAGCCCATTAAACTCATGAAAACGAGTATAATAAAACCGCCGAATATATATTTTTTATTCATTTAATTATTCTCCTCAAGTTCTTCTTCAATCTTTTTTAATCTTTTGTCGGTGGTATACAGATAACCAAATATTCCAAACCAAACAACAAGAACAATAAACATTACTATGTAAATTGAGTTATTTTCAAGAAACTCCAACGTATACCTCAGATTAATTTTTTATTTAATTTATCTTTAATAATAATTGACTTGTAGCCAATTTTCCACATCCAGTAGTATAAAATCGTAAACGCTATCAGTGAAAGGTAAAAGACCAGCTGCATGTTTGAGTTCATCTGAAAATCTATTACCGGTCCGGCATTGGTATCATTAGCGGAGCCCGGATGAAGCCCAACCATAATTCTGGGCATTATAAACACAAAAAATGGTACTGTTAAAAAAGCAAATATAGAGTAAACAGCCGAAAGCCTTGCTCTTTTATCTTCATTATCTATTGCCGAACGGAGTGCAAAAAGTGAACCGTAAATCAGTAAAAGCACGAAAATACTTGTTTCGCGCGGATCCCAATGCCAAAAAGCGCCCCATGTAAACTTTGCCCAAATGGAACCGGTTACTGTTGCAAGAACCGCAAAAATAAATCCCAGTTGAAGCGCCGCATTAGATTTTGCGTCCTCATCCAGATTTTTATTGCGTAAATATCTTACACCATAAACCATTGCCATCAGAAAAGCGATCACCGCAAGCCAGGCAGTAGGAACGTGGAAAAATATAATTTTTGCCTTTTCCTCTAATCCAGGGATATTGGGAAATTCATACCAGACCTGGGGAGAAGAAACTATGGGAAAAGTTATACCGGATATGATAACAAACGTCATCAAAAGGAATAGAACAATCTTCCAAATCATTTTTCACATTTCTTTTATATGAGAAAATATTTCTTATACCGACAAATGATAATTTAACTATTAGTTTTACAATTAGCAATTAATATCACTTCGAACTCTCTTTATATTTGTCGGTTTTTACTACTAAAAACACATTTTCAAATATAGTATAAATAAATATTTTAGCACATAAAATAAAGAGAATTAGAGAGTACTTTTATTGTCGACTGGAAGATTAAATTCAAATACCGTGCCACTACCCGGGGTACTTGTAATATTCAGAGTGGAATTATTAAGTTCGAGGAACTCTTTAACTAAAATCAAGCCGAGTCCTGATCCCTTTTCCTTCTCCGTGCCGGGTGTTGAAAACTGAGCATCAATCCTGAAGAGCTTATCAATATCAGCTTTTTTGATACCAACACCTGTATCGGAAACACTCACCAATACTTGCCCGTTATTTAACTCAGCTTTTATTGAAATTTCTCCATTAGCGGGGGTAAATTTTATCGAGTTCGAGATTAAATTTCTTATTACCGTATCAATACTATTCTGATCAGCATATACGTTAATATTTTGGGGAACAGAAATGTTGAAAATAATATTTTTTTTCCTGGCGCTAACCAAATAAACAGTTTTACATGTTTCAACGATATCATACAAATTAAATAATTCGGGAGTTATAGAGATTCTTCCACTCTGAACTCTTGACCATTGAAGTAAATTCTCAACGAGCTTATGCAGGTTTTTAGAACTGTTGTATATAATTGACGCATATTCCATAACTTCATCAGATGTTAAAGTTTCGGCTTCCTCAATCAGGATTTCAGAAAACCCAAGTATTGGAGAAAATGGATGTCTTAGATCATGAGCGAGAATGGAGAAAAATTTATCCTTTTCAGCGTTAGTTTTTTTAAGTTCTTCTTCTGAAACAAGTAATTTTTGGTTCAAATTACTTAAATCTTCCGTTTTTCTTCTGAGAAGAAGTGTGTTTCGCTCCAGTTCTTCCTTCGATTTTACTTCATCACTTACATCCCTGAAGTGCCACAATCTTCCGGTATATTCATTACCAAGAAAAACCGGGATGTAGTCCATCTCAAATATGTGATCATTTTTAAGTTTAAATACTTTCTTCAAAACAGTTTTTCGTTCAGTTACAACATTCGAAACGAATTCAATAAATTTATCTGTCTCCTCAAACAAGGGTGATATATCATTAAAGAGATTTGCGGAGGCAGAATTAGGTAATTTTTTGAAGCATTCATCCATTAAAAACAACTTGCAAAAACTTTTGTTAACATGCACTATCCTGGAATTCACATCTTCAAAGATTATACCTCCAATCAAGGTATCCATAAGGTTCAGCATTCTGGATGAAACTTCACGATATTTTCTTTCAGCTCTTTTCTGCTTATCCATGATGGAAGCAAGTTTTAAGGATAGAGAAAGAAAATCCGCGATGTTACTGAGTGTTTTAATTTCATGCTGGTTCCACTCACGCGCCTCTCTGGAATCGAAGCAAATCACACCATTAATAATTTTTGAATACTGCAGAGGCATTACAAGTACAGCGCCAAGCTGCAATCTTCTGAAATGCTTCCTGTATGAATGAAGTAAATTATCCTCTTCAATATTTGAGGAAATATATGGTCGGGCAATCTTGTAAAATTTTCCCCTGTCCATTTTTAACAAAGAAGCATCGAAAACTTCACCTTCCGCGTCGAGCCTGTCATCAATATTCTGTGAATACTTAACCTGCATAAGTCCTGATTCATTTATAGTCGCGTAAGTAATCCGCAGCTCAGGGAACATAGTGTTAGTCTGATATAACGCGCTTCTAACTACATTCTCAATGGACTGTTCCGAAACAAGTTCGTAAAAAATTGAATGTGTGAGTTTTAATCGGTTTTGTGCCTCAACTAATTTTTTTTCACGATCTTTAAACTCATCAATGACCGAAACGCAGACTTTTCTGCCCCGGTATTCATTATTATGATCGTAAACTGCCCTGGATTTATGTTGAACCCAAACAAGGTTGGAAGTTTTGGTTTGAACTCTGTATTCTATAGTGAGGGTATTTACCTTGTACTCATGAGCAACTTCAACTGTTTTGCGTTTGTCGTTATCAAAAATTATTTTACTGAAAAGATTTTTTTCATTCCTGAATTCACAACATTCATATCCTGTTATCATTTCACAGGCACTATTAGTGTAAACTACATTACCTTGCTCATCAACAAGAAATTCCCAGATATCACTCTTCTCAACAAATAGTTCAAAAAGTGTTTTTTGATTTGGCAACTCCTCCGGTACATCATTTGTATTCAATTTCACTTCGCTAGAGTTTAGCTCTTTTAAATTTTTCATACTTCAATGTTCTTGTACATATACACAGTTAATCATAGCCTTAACTTCATATGCCTTGAACCCCGTCTTTGATCATCGAAAAAAATATCGAGATTTAAAGGGTAAAGTTAACTATTTTTTATATTAGGAACTGATCATTAAAACTGAGTCCGGTATAAAATGCAAAATAATTTTTACAATAAATTTGACAGAGAACGCCTCACTGAAGCACCGAGGAAAGAAGATTACAGGTCTGAATTTCAAATTGACCGCGACAGAATTATCCATTCTTCCGAGTTCAGAAGACTGCAAGGTAAAACTCAGGTCTTTTTACCCGGTGAATACGATTTCTACCGCACCAGGTTAACCCATTCGATCGAAGTTGCCCAGATCGGAAGATCAATCTGCAACTTTCTTAATAAACGTGAAACCGACAAGCTGGGTGAAGACTATTTTATCGATTCTGATCTTGTAGAAGCATCCTGCCTCGCGCATGACCTTGGGCATCCACCCTTCGGGCATGCAGGTGAAAGAACTTTAAACCATCTTATGCGACCTTTTGGTGGTTTCGAAGGGAATGCGCAGACTCTTCGACTAATAACAGAAATTCTATACAGAAGTGAAACCGGCAGACGTGGTATGAATCCTACCCGAGCTTTTCTGGATAGTATTCTCAAATACAAAAGTTTATTCAAACACTTCTTCAAACCGGACAACCATTTTCTCTACGATTATCAGGAGAAGTATATAGAATTCGTTTTCGACGGTCTGAAAATGTTCGAACTCTTTACACCCGGTAAAGAACTTAACTCCTTCAGAAGCATTGAGTGTATGATTATGGATTGGGCGGATGATACAGCATACGCCGTTAATGATCTGGTGGATTCAATCTCGGGTGGATTTATCACCATTGAGAAACTTCACTCATGGCAGCGTAATAATGAAGATTCAATTTCATTGACCGAAATGAAATACCTCGACGAGATGTTAAACTGGATAAAATCGGGAAAATACAAGGCTAAATTTGGTTCGCAAATCGGAGATTTTATTAATTCCTGCAAACTGGTCGAACGCGACACCCCACTTAATAATAAAACTAACAGGTACAAATACGCCCTTGAAGTTGATGAAGAAATAAATAACAAAGCCAACTTTTATAAACGAATTTCGGTCGAACTTGTATTTCACGCGCCGCAACTTCATCAAATGGAGTTCAAAGGTAAACAGATGCTGGGCAACATTTTCGATGTAATCAACACAAACTACATTCAGGATGAAGGGATGAAACTTCTCCCCGATTTCACCGGTGATATAATACTCAAGGCTGATAACGAGATGGAAAGAGCCCGCTTGAGCTGCGACTATATCGCGGGAATGACCGACGTTTACGCAATGAGAACTTACCGAAGGTTATTTGATCCTGAATATAGCTCTATCGTTGATCTGATCAGTTTGAAGGAATAATTTTACCATTATTTGTTTGATATGTTTTAACGAGTTTTGGGATTCAAAATTAATGGAATGTAATGGATAATAAATTTAATTTAGTATCATCATATAAACCATCCGGGGATCAACCGGCAGCAATAGAATCTTTACTCGATGGTCTTACTCACGGTGATAAACATCAGGTTCTACTTGGTGTTACGGGAAGTGGAAAAACTTTCACCATGAGTAATATTATCGAAGAATATAACCGTCCAACCCTGATTATATCGCACAACAAAACTTTGGCGGCACAGTTATTCTCGGAACTGAAGGGTTTTTTCCCCAACAACGCGGTCGAGTTTTTTATTAGCTACTATGACTATTATCAGCCAGAAGCATACGTTGTAAAACGTGATTTATTCATTGAAAAAGATTTTTCTGTAAACGAGGAAATTGACAGACTACGACTAAAAGCCACAACCTCACTTATCGAAGGCAGGAGTGATGTAATAATTGTAGCGAGCGTATCATGTATATATGGTATTGGCGCACCGGATGAGTACGCGCGACAGATAATGTTCCTCCGAAAGGGTGACGAAATTGAACGTAAAAAACTGTTGCGAAATCTTATAGATATTTACTATGCACGTAATGATGTCGAGTTTACCAGAGGTACGTTCCGCGCGCGAGGTGATGTAGTCGAGATCATCCCCGCATACCAGTATGAGGAAGCCGTCCGTGTGGAGTTCTGGGGGGATGAAATTGAACGACTATCAATTATCGATTCTGTATCTGGTGATGTAATTAAAGAAGTGGATTCCATCCCGATATACCCCGCCAAATATTTTGTCACAAATAAGGACCAGATCAATCGTGGTATCATCACCATTGAGGAAGAATTAAAAGAACGCCTCAATTATTTCTGGAAAGAGGAAAAATATCTCGAGGCACAGCGACTGGAACAACGCACCCGTTACGATATTGAAATGATAAAGGAGATAGGCTACTGTTCCGGAATTGAGAACTATTCACGCCATATGGATGGACGACCTGTAGGTTCGCGTCCATATTGCCTTTTTGATTATTTCCCCGACGATTATTTACTAATTATTGACGAATCACACGTAACAGTTCCCCAGATCCGCGGGATGTACAACGGTGACCGTTCTCGTAAGGAAGTACTGGTTGAACATGGTTTCCGACTTCCCTCCGCGATGGATAACCGTCCCCTTAAATTTGACGAGTATGAAGGGTTAACCAATCAGGTGATTTATGTATCCGCTACACCGGGAGATTATGAACTTGAAAAATCGGGCGGTGCATATGTTGAACAGATTATACGTCCAACCGGTTTGCTTGACCCTGAAATTATAATCCGACCTGTTAAAGGTCAGATTGATGATTTAATTGGTGAAATCCGTAAACGTGTTAAAAGTAAAGAACGAACTCTAGTCACCACATTAACAAAGAAGATGGCTGAGGATTTAACCGATTACCTCGATAAACTTAACATCAAGGTGAGATATATACACAGCGATATTGACGCCCTGGAACGTGTTGAGATCATACGCGATTTACGTATTGGTGATTTTGATGTGCTTGTCGGTGTGAACCTCCTGAGGGAAGGTCTTGATTTGCCGGAAGTGTCACTCGTTGCCATTATCGACGCTGATAAAGAAGGGTTCCTGAGATCAGAGCGTTCTCTAATGCAGACCGCGGGAAGAACAGCGCGAAACGTTAACGGTATTGTGATCATGTATGCCGATATCATCACAAACTCAATGCGGAAAACCATCGATGAAACCAATCGACGAAGAAAAATTCAGCAGGAGTACAATGAACAGCACGGCATAACACCAAAGACTATCTTCAAAAGCCGTGAACAGATTTTATCCTCCACTTCAATCGCCGATGTACGTAAAAAAGAAGAAACTTACGAACACGCGCATTTTGCAAAAGTCGCTGAACCTGTAATCAAATATATGGGCAAAGCCGAAAAAGAAGATCTTGTCGCGCAGATGGAAGAGGAAATGTTGAAAGCGGCACAAGATCTGGAATTCGAAAAAGCCGCCGCTCTAAGAGATGAAATCGAAAAACTAAAGAAAATGATTTGATATTAATATAATACGTCAGTAAAAAAATATTTATTATCGGGAAAGTCAATTGACTCACTATTCCGATTCCCGCAGGAGAATCATATACTGCCATTCCCGTGAAAACGGGAATCTATTGTCACTTGTGGGATTATTGCAAAACCTGATTGTTTGTTTCCAAGTCCCCCTCACGCCTGAGGCGCACAAGTCTGAAGGGGTAAATCACTCCGCCAGCGACGGATTTTGTGATGGGGGATGACCAAAAGTCACAAAAAATGAAATAAATCATCCTCCGTCTTTCGACTTTCGTCGAAATCCACCTCCTTCGAAGGAGGACTTTACAGAAAACGACTTTAGCAATAAACACAAAACCCTCTCCATTTCCGGAGAGGGTTCTGTTAAATAGCTAATTGCTTATATCTTTTTAATCCTCACGTTACCATTTACAGTGTGAATCCGTACTTTATTTTTACCACCATTAACAGTTTTAGCGGCGTATATCACTTTTGTATCCCTACCGTGCCAACCATCATCATCTTTTATCTCGCTGCTAAGTCCGAAATCATTTATTATATCATAATCATCAACATCATCCTCATCCGCTTTTATTTTCACCTCTATATCCATAGAGAAATCAGCAGGAATTAAAAGTTCAACATCACCGCTCATCGAAGTGAGCTTAATATCACGATCATCTGCATTACCATCACCATCAAACTTGACATAGATATCACCACCCATGGTTTTACATTTTATTTTGGCATCCGCGCTTCTTACTTTTATTTCACCACCCATAGTTTCAGCGGAGAGAAATTTTTGAACTTTGTTAACCTCAATATCACCACCCATGGTTTTAACACTGGCACCATTCGGAGCGTCATCAACATCTATATCACCACCCATTGTGCTTATATTTACTTCTTCACCCACACCATCTGCTGAGCTGTTTCTTACATTTCGTTGGGTAACTTTGCCTCCCATTGAGGATGCCTTGACATTACCTTCTACGTTCTCGACAAGAACCTCACCACCCATGGTTTTTACTTTACCATCGACTTTTGAGTCACTCAATGTAATTCCGCCACCCATAGTTACGAGACTGAGGTGACCCTTGAGATCGCTAAGATTGAGGGCACCACCCATAGTTGTGCCTTCCATTTTACCGTCAAGACCTTTAAGTTTAACACTTCCACCCATAGTGTTAAAATCAAGGTTGTAGTTTGCAGGTACCTTTGCGACTATCTCTTCATCAGTTCGTACATTATTCTGTTTTTGCGAGTAACTTGAATAAACTTCCACCCCATTCGATCTCTGTTCAATTTCAACTTCAACCAGGTCAGCGTCTCTACCGCCGATGTGATAAATGATCTCGACAACATCTTTGTCCCACGCTGTAACCTCGATTGAGGCTCCTGTCTGAAGGTCGAGTGTCAATGTTCCACCTTTTTTAACATCAAAAGACTTTTTTACTTCTTTTGGTGCTGCTCCTGACATAGAAACTGTAAAAACGAGCAGGAAACAAACCACGGCATATTTGGAAACCGATTTGCTAAATTGATACATAACTACCTCTTCTATTTAATTTTCTTGATTTTGATATCCGAATTAACTGCTTTGAGTGAAATTTTCTGACCGCCGCCATTAATAGTATATTTAGCGCGTCTTTCAGATTTCCGCTTGCTTTCATTGTAGCTATCGTTTTCACGATCAGATGGGAAATCGGACTCAATTACATAGGCGTCCTCATCCCAGGCACCATGAACATCAATTTCCGCTTCGATATCGACTTTCGCGGAAGATGGAAGTGACAATTCAATTTCACCGCTGTTGGTCGATAGAATTGAGGACTCTGAACCGGAAGGATATAATGTGACACTTATGTTTCCCGCGTTAGTTCTGGCTCGTACATGTCCTCTGGCCTGTTTAATATGGATATTTCCACCTGCTGTTTTAGCTTCAACATATGACTCGGAATTACCTACTCTGATATTTCCGCCATATGTATTAAGACGCACCCCGGATTTTGCTGATTCAATAAAAATGTTTCCACCATAGGTATTAAGATCGCTTTTACCTTCAAGCTGACCAACCTCGATATCACCGCCATATGTCTGTAGATTTAATTCAGCTTTTACATTTTTCAGCTCGATATCGCCGCCCATGGTTTTAACTCGCGCTTTCTTGCCGCTTATATTAACTGCATCAATATCACCACCCATAGTACTAACAAGATAATTTCCGCTGACGGAGCCGGTTCTGATATTACCACCGGAAGTTGAAAGATCAACATCACCCGTTACATCCGCGGTCGTAACGTTACCTCCTGCGGAGTTCAAGTTAACAGTACCGGTAATATTATCTCTTATCTCAATTTCACCGCCGGTAGTTTTGGCATTAACATTGAATTCCTCGGGAATCGTGATACTGAAACGAACATCGCTATCCCATCCCCATTCGCTGGCAAATTCAACTCTTATTTTATTGCCCGATTCTGTTATTTCAAGATTTTCCAGATTTTCTTCATCTACACCATCAACCTGAATCTCAACTTCATTTTTACTCCAGGTAAGAATGTAAATTTCTCCGGGGCTTGTTCTGATCTGAAGGTCACCGCCGGGATCAACCTTAAAATTCTTTGAAAAATCACTGTTATTTTGTGCTGCTGTGAAAGAAAAAGCAGCGAGCAATATCATGACCATCAAACCAATACTTATACGTTTCATTTTATTGAACCTCCTTAATAAGTGATGAAGCCCTGAATCTTATAAACTCATTGTTATCAGCTTCAACCTGTTTTTCCAATTTTTTCTTTAATTGTCCATCGATAGAAATACCCTCGGGAATATAGTCTGCCAGAAGATTTACCGCTGTTACACGATTACCCGAATTTTCATCATTTCCAAGTGTATAGATCAGCAAACCCAATATATCTTCGTCATAAGGATATTTTGCTAAAAGATTTAATGCCTCTTTACGCACACCGGGGTTTTTATCAGTTTCCACTGTTGTAATTAGTGCTGATTTAACTCGCTGATCGGGAATAAACTTTTTCTCATCCTGAAAAGACATCGAACTTAGGGTTTTTAGCTTAAAACCGGGATTATCGCTCGAAACAAGTGCTTGTGCGAGTAGTTCTCTCACACGATCATCTTCCATGCTTCCCCTAAAAGTGATTGGTTTGATTGCATCATAAGAAATTTCAATCTCACCATCATTTGTAAAAGGATTTTTGAACCTGATATTCGATATCTCGGTATTTCCGGCAGTTTTTGAATCTACATCTGTCCCGGAAGGATTAACCGGATATTGTACAGGTTCGCTAAAGAAATAAAAGTATCCCATCATAAATCCGAGGATCAGAGTTGTAAGCGCCGGTGCATAATATTTTACTCCTCCGGTTAAAAAATCAGAAACCGCATTTACAATTTTCTGTAATCCAGATATACGCTGATTTTCGACATTAATTTTCTCGAACAATTCATTTCTTGCCCTGAGAAGAACCAGATCAGACGGGGCATCCTTCTGCGAGGAAGATACCTTCGTGTAAAATGCCTTTAATTCTTCATATTCTCTTGAGCATTCTTCACACTCAAACAAATGATTTTCGAGCAACTCGCTTTCTTTCGAACCGAGTTCGTCGTACACGGCAAGCTGTAAAAGTTCTTTGTAATCAGAGTGTTTCATTTTATCCTCAGTGTAAATCTTTTAGTAAATCTCTTAATTTATTTGTTGCGGTAAAAAGGTATCTCTTTATTGTTCCATCGGAGCTGTTCATCATTTCCGCAATCTCTTTTATTTTAAATCCCTGATAATATTTTAGTGTAAAGGCCATTTTTTGTCTGGCGGGTAAAGTTTCAACCGCAGTATCAATTTTATATTTTGTTTCACTCTGTAGAATCTTTTGATCAGATAATTGTTCTCCCGGAATTGATTCAGCAAGTGTTTCGGTTGAATCTGTATATTGTTCTCTGTCGATTGAATCTATCTGATATCTTTTCTTTTTATTATCGAATGTGATGCAAACATTGGTGGTGATTCTGAAAAGCCAGGTTGCGAACTCACTTCTGAACTGGAAATTGTTTAATCCTTTGTACACTCTCAGAAACACTTCCTGATAAATATCTTTTGCGTCATCTTCACTATTCCTGAATGAAGATGCTATATTCAAAACGTGTCTGTCATATCTGCAAACCAGCGTTTCGAATGCCGAATTGTCGCCGGCTTGTACTTTTTTTATCAGTTGATTATCAGTTTCCAAAGCATTTTACCATTTGTTCTACTACATTAGACCGGAACGCTATCAAAAGGTTGTGCTGAAAGTTAGTTTTTTTTACAAAAAAAAATGTAATTTTTACCAGTAAAGAAATTTAACATAATTTCGATTATAAGATTGGAAGATAAAACAGGTAAATTTTACCGCAATTTTGTATATTGAATTACTTATTTAATAAGTTGAGGATACTGTGGCTGAAGCCAGAATTCTAATTACTGATGACGATGAAGTTCTTTGCTATTTGTTGAAAGAAGAGTTGGTAAATGCCGGTTTTTCAGTAGATGTTGTTTACGACGGAAAGTATGCGATAGAACAGGTTAATAAAAAAAATTATGACCTGCTTCTGCTTGATCTTGAAATGAAAGAAGTTTCGGGTGAGGAAGTTTTACAGTATGCGCAGGAAAATCACCCCAATCTTCAGATAATTGTTCTAACAGCCAAGTATGATGTTAGAACCGCTATCAATTGTATCAAACTCGGCGCGTTTGATTTTATTACCAAACCGTACGAGTTTGACGTACTTATGGTTTCGATCGATCGTGCGCTCAGGCACAAGGAATTAGTTGATCGGAATACTATTCTTTCCAGCAGAACCGGAGCGAACAAACCGCACAAAATAATTGGTGACAGCAAAAAAATGCGTGAAGTTATCTCACTTGCGGAAAAAGCCGCGCGGTCTGATTCCAATATTTTGCTACAAGGTGAAACCGGGACAGGTAAAGAATTATTCGCCGAATTTATCCATGAAAGTTCAGGCAGAAATAAAAAGCCACTGGTTGTTGTTAACTGTGCGTCATTGCCCGATCAACTTATTGAATCAGAACTTTTTGGTTATGAAAAAGGTGCTTTTACAGACGCTAAAACATCAAAACAGGGACTTGTAGAAGTTGCCGACGGGGGTACACTGTTCCTTGATGAAATTGGTGAGCTAAGTTTAACTCTTCAGCCCAAGTTACTACGCTTTCTTGAAAATGGTGAATTCAGGCGTATTGGTGGTGTGTCCAACTTGTCATCTAATGTACGTGTTATCGGCGCGACAAATAAAGATTTGATGAAAGAAGCGGAAGCGGGCAATTTCAGGCGCGACCTTCTATTCAGATTAAATGTTATCACACTTGAAATACCACCTTTACGCGAAAGAGGTAACGACGTTCTTCTGCTTTCAAATTTCTTCCTGCAGAAAAAATCACCTGTTCGCTCACCAAAAGGGATGTCACAGGAAGCTGAACGTGAACTCCTCGGTTACGATTTTCCGGGTAATGTTCGTGAACTTGAACATATAATTGAGCGCGCCATTATATTTTCTGATGGTGATAAAATCTTTCCGAAAGAACTGAATCTTCCCAGTAAAACAAGTGTTGCGTCACTTTCCGAAAATGTTGTTGAAGATGATATGATGTCGTTGGAAGAGCTCGAAAAAATTCACATTAAAAAAACCCTGCTTTTCCACAACTACAACAGGGAGAACTCGGCCCGTACCCTTGGGATAAGTCAGAAAACACTCTATTCCAAAATCAAGAAATATGATCTTAAGTGATGAATCATGAAGAAAATGAAATAAAAGCTTCACTTCTGGAAAATCCTGAACTAATTCATTACATCCTTGATGAATCTTCCCTCTACGCCCTGCTCGATACAAATTACAATATTCTGTGGATGAGAGAAGAAGCAGGCGCGGGATTAGGAACTAACTTCCCGGATCACTTTGAACTTAAGCTGAAAAATGGAAAATATTATTCCTCTAACGATGGTAAATGTTTTATAATTGAGGATATTCCGGGGCAGAATTACCGGTTTGTCAAACTTGAGAAAGCGCATCTGAGTGATGATATCAGGGGCATTGCCCATGATTTCAATAATATTTTTTCAAGCATTCTTAACCAACTCGACCATCTTAAAGATAAATTGAATGACCAAAAAGATAACTTCAAGGCACTCGATTCTATCGAAAAACAGGCAATGAGAGCAACTGAAATTCTCGAATCAGCGCTCAATAAAAAAGACTCAAAAAAGCTGAAGCAAAAAATCAAACCCGAACTCCTGTTCGATGAAATATTGGAATCCCTGCAAAAAGAGCTTCCTCAAAACCATAAAATCATAAAGCAGATAGAGTATAATTATCCTCTCCTGATAGCTCGCTCAGAGCTTTATCGGTGCATGCTAAACATTGTAAAAAACGCGATTGAAGCTTCGGATAAAATACAACTGGTTCTTAAATTTTCAACTCTTTTTCAAAACAACAAAGTTTTAATATCTATTGAGGATAATGGACAGGGTATAAGTCCTGAGAAAATTGACAGGATTTTTGATCACGGTTATTCGACCAAACAGAAGGTAGTGGATTCCGGGATTGGGCTTGCCGTAACAAAAAAGATACTTGAAGAGGCAGGCGGCGAAATTATTGTTGAAAGTGAACCGGGAGCCGGAACCAAATTCACCATAAGTTTGCCTGCACAAAGAAAAAACAGACCTAAAAAAAGAGATGAGAAAAAAACAATTCTCATAGCTGATGACGAAGCTGATATGCGTGAATTACTAGGTGAGCTTTTTAGTGACTTCAATTATGAGGTGATTCAGGCAGATAATGGTCTTGAGGCATTACTAAAGTACGAGAAGAATAACTCAATCGATCTTTTAATCGTTGACAAAAAAATGCCCGTTAGTGATGGATTTGAATTTATCGCTCAGGTGAGGAAATCGGATGACGAAACACCGGTTATTCTCGCTTCCGGTTCGTTGAAAGATTCGGAAAAACGTGAAATCCTCAGACTAAACATCAATCGCATCCTCGAAAAGCCCTACAAATTCGAAGAGCTGCTGAAACTTACCGAAGAACTAATTAATACTTGAATTTGAAATATCATTATCCAATACAATCATTTTGAGATTATTAATATAATCAGTGATTGTCGGATTTTTTATCATACTCAGTTTTTCAAGTATATCCATAATATCACGAGTTGCGTTTTCGATAATCTCCACACGTTTCAACAATGATTCTTTTTCATAATTCGTGGAACCAATTTGTCTTCTTAACGCTGCGGTGGAAAGATTAATCAGTGTCAATGGCTGCTTGATTTCATGATTGGCAGTAACAACAGTCGCGGCAAAAGTATTTGCCTTTTCCATTTCAAGGAGCATCTTTTTTGTTTCACTGAAACGTAACGCAGAGTTAATTCTGGCGAGCAATTCAACTTTGTTGAAAGGTTTTTTCACATAGTCAAATGCCCCCGCCTGAAGCCCCTGTTTCAGGTCTTCCGGACTCGTCAAAGCTGTTACTAAAATTACCGGAATATCCCTGGTTTCATCCTTCTCGGAAAGGTTTTTACAAACCTCAAATCCTGACATCCCGGGCATCATAACATCAAGCAAAATCAGGTCTGGAATTGTTGCCATTGCTTTTTCAATTCCGGTTGGACCATTATACGCGCTTTCTATTTCGTACCCTACTTTTCGCAGACGGTCTGATAACAAATGCACGTTTTCAGGTTGATCATCTACAACTAGAATTTTTCTCGGTTTATCCATAACAACTCTTCCATTTAATCATCAGCATTCTATAATCGTACATTTTACTAAAATTTTCAGTTTGTTGCTGTGTAATTTTTCACAATGTTTAATTTTTATTCAAATAGAACTTTACGAATTGTGATTAGCAGCTCATCAAAATCATAAGGTTTTGATATAAAATCAATCGCTCCAAGATGACTTGACTGGATAATTCCCGACAAATCCGCGTAGGCGGTAAGCACAATTATTTTTGTTTTTATCTTGTGCTCTTTTATCATGCTAAGTACATAATATCCATCTTTGTCGGGCATCTTGAGATCTAGTAATATTAAGTCAACCCGGTTTTCGAGCAGGTAACCAAGCGCGTCTTCGGCGGATGTTTGATAATTGGCGATAAATCCGATCTCATTTAACTCTTCCGAAAGTATCGAACACAACTTTTCATCGTCATCGACAACCATTATTGTTCTCATTCATCCCCCTCATTGTTGAACTTTAAGCCTTTGTATTTCATCATCTCAATCTCGTCTTCCATAATTTTTTCTTTCACAAGATTTTTTTCTTTTTTGTCGGCTAATCTTTCTCTCAAAGTAGGTACAATTTCGGTTTTGATGACAATTATAACTTCTTTTTTATTCTCTATTTTTTGAGTATAGCCCGTTAAATACCTTATACCCAATACCCACCAGGGTAAATCTTTCAGGATTGGAATACCTCTGCGTGAATTTGTTTCTTCAGTGACGAATAATCCGCCAATTATTGTTTCCTCACCATCAAGCATGAGTATTTGGGTCTGTGCTGTAGTTTTCCGTATCTCGGTGCTGATAACGTCCGGATTTGCGGAACTCCTTTCAACCTGCAACTGAAGCAGTACATAATCATTACCTTCCTCATTATATATGTAGGGTGTAACTTCGATGATAGTACCCGTCGAGATAAACTGGTCAGTAACATTTCCGGCAAAATCACGTTGTTTGATTGATATGTCGGACCCAATCTGGATGCGCCCCTGCATCTGGTCACGTACCGTGATCGACGGACGCGCGATCACTTCACCAAGATTTTCCGATTCGAAAAACCGGAATATTGAGGTGGCTGAACCGGAAAAATCACCCATCTCAAATTCGGTAACATTTGTTATGTTAAAATCTGCGCTTACCGCGGTATTTTCACTACCACTTTCGGAATTACTGCTCTCCTCATCCGCCGCGTTTCCTGTAGTAATGAACTCTGTGCCGATCTCCAGACCACTTTTTGAAAGGAGCCAGGACCAGTTGATACCACGTTCTTTCATATCTGTGATATTAGCTTCAAAAAAGACGGCGGATATCTTCACTTCACGAGACGTTATCGGAGCCCATACACTCACAGAACGTTCGATTTTTTCATTTGACGGTTTGGTAACTATCAGCAAATCGGATGTTTCCTCCACTGTGTATCCGTGAAGTTTGGCAAGTGTATATAAAGCCCGTTTATAATTTTGATTATTGATCGCCAGTCCAATAGGATCTTTTTTGCTTATCCGGGATACTACTCGTTTTCCCGTACGCTGCATACTCACTTTATTCAGCATTTCGATAGCTTCATTATAGGAAAGGTTTTCGGAAAGCGATACAAGGTCTTCCGGATTAACATAACCGGAAAGTTCAGTTTCAAACAAACTTTGCGCGTGTGTCACAAAGCCAAATATCAGCAATAAGAATACTATGGTTTTCATCATTATTATCTCCTCTTCCCTGAATCCCTGTTATCAAGCCCGAGTTCTGTTGTTTCTATTATTCCGCCTTTATTCAGGATAAATTTCACACTATTTTCTTTAAAGTTTATCTGAGTAAGATATCCAAGGTAAACCCTGTCCCCCTCCCACAATAGAAAGGTGTTACCACTATGATCCGAGAGGTATGCTCCGTCAGGTATCAACGCTAATAACTCCGCGGTCTGCACATCCAGTAATCCGTCAGTATTGGGTGGTATTTCATTTCTTATCAGCGGATAAAACACATCGTACAAGTATGAAGCGCGAAGGTCGTTTTCTCGCGTGTTCACAACAGTAAAACGGTTGTTATCAGCGAAATAAACATACACATCCATACTGAAATTTGTCAGGAAATATGGAACCCCGTCATCATCAACTTTAAGAAAATTGGAAGTTTCAAAAGATGTTATTTTTTTCAGTTCTTTGCTAAATTCAATCGCGTAGAGAAGCTTATACAGGTCATTGAACGTTGACGTACCTGAAAGTTTGAAGTGGTAATAATTATAATACTGCTCAGCCACAATTTTTTCAAACTTCATATTCACAAAAGAGTGGAGTGAAAAATATCCTGAAATGTTTGTTACGAAATCAAAAAAGTCAGCCTGTTCCAAACTCTCGGGAATATTGTACTTGCGCAAGTTGAGCAGAGAATCTATTTCACCGGCTCGCATACGGTAAACTTCAAGCTGTTTCTGCAACTGGCGTGTATCGAGCGCGGTCTGTTTGATATTCAACAGCACTTTCTGTTTTTCCGCGATTGAGTTTTCCTGGAAAATGTACGCGAATATTCCCCCGGCTACGGAAATAAGCACGAATAACCCAAACAGGAGTAGCGTATTTTTTACTTTACGATCCATTTGCGCTCCGGTTTGGTACACCTATTTTATACGTCAGCGAGTACGAATAAACATTTCGCTGTCTTAACGGCTCAAAGTCTATATTGTTGAGTAGTGTATTTTTATAGTAGCCGGCAAACTCCGTGAGTGATTTTCGGGATAATGTATAGCCGCTGAGTGTAACCTGATTGCCGGTTTTACACTCAAGTTTTGTTATCCAGAAATTTCGACGTAACTCAAGGAATGAGGAAATCCTTTCGAATGATTCACTCCAAACTCCCGTACCAACCGTTACGGAATCAAGTATTGATACCGTTTGATCAAAATTACCCACCCGATTATCAAGTTGCGTAAGCTCGTCTATCAACTCCCGATTCTGTGCCTGAATTATTTGTAATCTGCTGATCTCAGAATCAAGCCTGTCCATAGCCGAGAAATTGCCCATAATCAGATTTGTAAAATAAAATGTAGCACCGAACAGAAGCGGCAGCATCGCGAAGGAGTGCCAGCCAAACTGAAAAAACTTCTGATTTTCGTAAACATATCCGGGCAGGATATTTATCGATCTGCTTTTTATTTCTTCATTTTCATCTTTTTCGAGAACATATTCATATGCTGCTGCAACAGGAATTGTAAATGACGCTACATTAACTTCCGATGCTATTACATCCTCTTCAATATGAATTTTCTCAACAGAAAAGTTGTGCAACAACGCTTCGGGGAATGCGTCTTCGAATGAGGCTTTCAGGTCTTCAAGCTCTCCTTCACCCGAAATAATAATGTTATCCAGACTGGGGATATTTCCATTTTCCATTTCCAACAGGATTTTGGAGAAGTAAACATCATAAGTGTGGAGGTTATCCGTGCCCAAATCAATTGTACTACCGATATGGAGGATATTATTCCCTTCGAAGAAGATAAATTTACTGTAAAGTTTCCCGGCGTAAATCAGTAATGTATATTTGTTTTCATCGTGAGCGTACCGGCTTAGATAGAATGAAGCCAGACTTAATTCAGCGCTTTTTATAGCAGGTATCTTGAAAAATCTTTTTTTGTGAAGTGACGCGAGAGCGTTAATAAAATCAACGCAAGGTACCTCATCCTCTATGTAGCCCGCTATATATTTATTTTCCGATACTTTTACATAGTCAATCGAATCCTTCGCTACTACAGCGCCCTGCAGGTCAAATATTTCCTTTGTGAGGAAATCAACTGCTTTTTTTCTGTTTTCGGGGAGCGTTCCTTCATGGTGATGATAGCTTAAAACCGGCTCTGAAACAACGGGTACAAAAAGCGCGTTGCCCAATTTTACATCTCTTAAAGCATCCGCAAGGAATTCAAGTCCGTCATTTTTTTCTTCTTTTTTCTCTTTATCCTTGAATTCGTCAAAAGATAGATCGTCATCAATCCCCTCCATATCAACGGCGGGAACAGCTTCTTCGATAGTTTTTTCTTCTGTGAAACCGGTAGTTACCGTCAGCAGCTTTTTGATACTAATACGATCTTTATCACGCTGCATAACAGCAACTTTGGCTTCAATTCCTTCACAATATATTGATACTACAGTTTTCATATCATATCGAATTCATAAGTTGAACGAGTCTTTTTTTATTGTTCGCGTATGCAACGGCGTTCTCTTTGGATATTTTTTTCTGGAGGTATAATCGTAACAAATCCTGTTCAAGCGTTACCATTCCGCTCTGAGCACCCATATTTATCATACCGTAAATTTCAGAGATATTGTTGTTTTTTATCGCTGCTTTTACACTTGAGTTTACTACAAGTACTTCTTTTGCCAGAACCCTCTTCCCATCAAGTGAGGGGACCAGTTTTTGAGATACCACCGATAACAAAACATCCGCCAGACGGTTGCGAACCCTCTCCTGCTCCACCGGATTTACTTCCGCGATAATACGCTCTATCGATTCGGAAGCGGAAGACGTGTGCAAAGTTGAAAACACTTTATGACCTGTATCGGAAACTTCGAGCGCTGCCATAATTGTATCGGGGTCTCGCATCTCACCAATCACAATAATATCCGGATCCTGACGTAAAGACTGTATAACTCCTTCCTTGAAGGTTTTAACATCCTTACTAACTTCACGGTGACGAATGATACATTTCTCGGAGCGGTGCACAAACTCGATCGGCGACGCGATAATAATTACATGCGCGTTATCGTTATTATTGTGGTAATCGATTATTGAGTCAAGAGTTGAGGATTTACCTGAACCCGTAATTCCGGTAATGAGAGACAACCCGAACTTAAAATGTTTGTGACTCATCATTCGTAACGCGCCCTTGTGAAATTCCAGTGATTCAAGTGGACGAACATCCGCTGAAATAGCTCGCATGTTCAGCGCGACTGTGTCCATTTCAAAGTAGGCATCCGCCCTGAATCTGACCTTTTTACCCTGCTCTTTATTATAGTAGGAATAACTGAAGTCAACATTTCTGAATTTCGCAAGATGTTCAATCTGACTTTTCGTAAGCAGAGAAGATATGAGAAGTGCTGCCTCATCCTCGGTAAGCGCGGGTAATTCTCTGCCGGGTTCTTTTTTACCGTAAATCCTCAGCCATATTCTGTTTTTAGTACCGTAACCGCCAAGTTCAATATCGGAAGCTCCCCGGGTCAACATTACACTAAGTAGAGTATTCAGAAACTCAACGAGTAACGCTTTATCCTTCAACTCAAGCTGTTCGGCTATCTTCACAATATGTAAAAATCTGTCAGGACCAAACAAACTTAAAGGAATATCTGATGTTAGCGCTTTGATTATATGTTCGGCTTTATGCTCCATCAATCCTCCATGGTAGCTGTTAATACTTCGGTGATTGAGGTAAAGCCCTGTTTTACTTTTTCGAGTCCCGATTCGCGCAAGCTTAATGTACCATCCAGGCGTGATTGTTCGCGAATTTGCTCTTCATCAATTTCACTTCCGGCAGAAACAATAAGCTGACGTATTCGTTTTGTAAAATAGAGTGCTTCATGAATCGCGAGTCTTCCTTTGTACCCCGTACCATGACAAACATCGCAACCGACCGATTCATATATTTCAAGACTTTTCCATTCTTCCACATTCTGATTGAGTGAGCGTAACAATCCTTCATCAAGTTTTTCAACTTTTTTCTTACATGATGGGCACAATCTTCTGATAAGTCGCTGCGCCACAATAATATTGATGGCATACGAAATAAGAAACGGCTCAATTCCCATTTTATAAAGTCGGGCAACGGCGCTAGGGGCGTCATTCGTATGCAACGTTGAAAATGTGAGGTGACCCGTGTTAGCAAGTTTAATCGCGGTTTCGGCTGTTTCTTTGTCACGCATCTCACCAACGAGAACAATATCGGGGTCATGACGAAGGATAGCTCTTATCGCCTGCTCAAAATTCATTCGATGACCAATCTTCAACTGGCGCGCGCCATCAATTACATACTCAACCGGATCTTCAACAGTCAGAACGTTCACGCTCGGATTTATTACCTGATACAAGGCGGCTACAAGGGTCGTACTTTTACCACTACCGGTCGGACCAGTAAGGATTACCATTCCCTGAGGCTGACTTATAGCTTTCGAGAACGCATCTTTCGCATATCCGGTCAGACCAAGTTTGCTCAGGTCTTTGATTACCTTCCTGTCATCAAGGATACGTATAACAATCGTTTCAAACTTATTTTTAAGTTCGGTTCCAACCATAGGCAGTACGGATACCCTGAAACGGATTATATGATTATCAATCTTCCTCTGTATAAAACCGTCCTGTGCACCTTCGCGCTCAAACCTGTCGAGTCCTCTCGCCCTGTCTTTCACCACCGCCATAACAGCTTCGGGGAGCGTGTTTTCCTGTGTAATCCAGTGGGAGAGTTTACCATCAACCCTGAAGAGAATATCTGTTTTTTTCGCTGATACGGGTACTATATGGATATCCGATACACCCTTTCGAACACCTTCAACAAGCGCAGCCTCAATTAGATTTATAAGCGCGCTTTTGTTAATTTCGGCGTCGAGTTCTTCTTCGTCGATTGAGGCTTCATCATTTTCTACATCAATTTCTTCCGCGCTTTCCTCAAGGATTTGCAGGTATTGATTCTCCCTCGGGATGATGAGTTCTATCAGCTTTTCATAACTTTTTTTCTCGATATAAAAGATTTCAAATCGTTTGGAGTTAAAGGCATACGCTATTTTGGTGAGTGAACGATCTGTCGGATCAGTCGCGGCAAGTAAAAGTTTGTCTTTTACTTTTTTGTCATAGCCGTAAGGTATCACCTGATGTTCGAGTAATAACTCTTTCAGTTCTTCACCATGCCCGGTCATCAGCTCTTTTATCTCTTCAATTCTCTCTTCAGAAAGTGAGTTAAAGTTTACCCTTATTTCAGCAAAGGCATAAAGCAGCGATACTTCACGGAAAATTGTATCGTGATCAAAATTAAAATCACTCACAAGAATCTGCGCAAGATTACGTTTTACTTTCCCCGATTCATGATTTTTTACATTTAATGCTTTATCTAGAATTTTGAGGTCGATTATACCTTTTTTTAGCAGCAAGTAACCAATCTTGTCGGTCATTTCTATTTGTGTGTCAACCATACCCGCCTCAACTCGCTAATGGTGATTTTGGACTGATGGTTGCGGTTTCTGCCGATACAAGCGTAAGCGCGATCATCACAATCATAATTATCATGGAAATTGTTACCTGAATGATTTCAATAATATTTTTGAGTCGGAATACTGTTTCACTTTCATAATAGTTGGCGAGCTGTTGAGCGGTATTTTTAATGGTACCGGTCTCCTCACCACTATGAAATCTTGAGATGGCTGTCTGGGTAAACACACCGGAAGCCTCAAACGCTTCTGTCAATCCTTTACCTTTCTGCATCATAAGAGGAATCGCCACATTTTTGATTTTTCGTTCGAAATAAAGATTACCTGATGCTTCCGCAGCGATTTTGATTGGTTCGATACTTTCAGCGCTGCCGCTGTAAAGGGTGTAGAAAACCCGACAAAAAACTTCAATCAGAGTTTTATGAATTAGCGAACCAATGATGGGTATTCTCAACATGTACTTGTCGATTAAAAACTTCCCCTTTTCAGTTCTGGCGAATTGCCAGAATAGTACCGGTGGAATTATTATCCCGATAGCCAGTAATATTGGATTTGCTGTTAATATTTCACTGAACGCGAGAGTGGCGTCAGTCATCGGAGGTAATTCAATATCAAACTTCACAAACAATTTTGCAGTCGCAGGAAAAATATATCCCACATAAAACAAAACAGCGACCATCAATACAAAAAGTGTAATAAAAGGAGTAATCAACGCGCTTTTAAGGTCTTTTTTGAACTGCTGCCTTCTTTCCAGAAACTTGGCGGTGGCTCTGTAAATTTCAGTCATATTTCCCGAGTTTGCCGCGAGTCCGAGCATGTAGGCAGCAAACTTCCCGAAGGTGTGTTCATGTTTGAGAAATGTTTTCTGACTATCCGCACCTTTTTTCAGTTCGTTGTTAATTTGCCTGAGTGTATCCTTGAGTGCTTTATTTTCAATATCATTAACAAGAAGCGTCATTATCTCGCTATATGGCAGTTTCTGTTCGAGTAGCTCCGCGCTGATTTTTACAAATGATAATATTTCCTGAGCAGGTGGTTTGGACTGGAGATCGATAAGTTTACGATTAACAGAAATCACCTGAAAACCAAGCCGCGATAAAGCTTTTACAACTTCATCTTTTGTGTAAGCGCTCTGCTCACCGGTAATAGGTTTTTCTTTTCCGCGTCTGACTTTATAAAGGTAGGTAACTTTTTTTTCGATTGATTTAACTTTCAGCTTATGCTTGGCAGCAAGAGAGGTAACCTTTTTTTTACCTTCCTGCCAGGAGGGGACGCTCATTGTCCCGCTAATCTCTTTGCCGTTAGCTTTAGCCGCTGAAAATCTTACTTCAATCATCTTCTCTTCACACTTTTTATATTAAAGGCTGCCCGGGGGAACGGACAGCCAGGGATGTAACATAGTATCTAACACACGTGGGCTTTGTGGGTTAATTCAGAACTATTGTTGTTATATTGTCTCTTGTAACGTGCGCAACTGCCTGGACCGGATTGGTATTGTCATTACCTATCTGATTATTATTGCCTCCCACAATCCAGATTTCACTTGCGTTTGTACCCGAAGCAACCTGCGATCCGGCTCCTGTGATAGACGCTGCCGCTGCTGTTACCGCTGTTGTTGATATATAAAAATCTCCTGCCGCGTTGCTGAAATCGAGCTGACCCAGCTGAAATAGGTCGAAAGTATTGTTACCACCACCCATTGCTGTTGGTTTGCGGAAATGCTGCTGGGCTTTCGCTGACAAATTAGTTAGTTGGGCTACTACCTGGTCGCGGGAAGCGTCCATTGCGCTGGAACTGAAAACATTTATCCCTACTACTACTGCAATACCCACGATTATTACACCAAGAACGATTAGTAAAAGTTGTTGCTGACCCATTTTAGGCTCCTTTGTATTTGTTAAACATGTGTTTTTATGAACGAATCTTGTGTAAATACTTCAAAGAAATGTGCCACACAAAACAGATTGATCAATCTAAAACGGTAAATTATTCTTGTTATTTTTACTTATTGCGAGGTGCCTTTTTAACATGAGAATAAGAGTGAAGCATAAAAATCCGCAAAAAGTTATAAATGGAAGGATTTATCGGGTTTATAGAAATTACCGGGGTCAAAATTTTGTAAAAATTATTTACACACTTTTTTAGAATTTTCGAACTTGACGTTTCGTGATGTATATCACGGTATAAAGGAGGTTTAAAATAAAATCACCAAATCTACTTATTAGTAAAACCCGGAAGTAAATTTGGTGACGAAATAACAGGTAAAAATATTTTCCTGTAACAAATATTTACAATTACGCAGTCGCCTGCCTGTCCAGCCAACGATCAATAATCATCTTCAGATACCTGATACTGATAGGTTTTTCCACATAATCGTTCATTCCGGCATTAATACACATTTCCCGGTCACGCATACTGGAGTGAGCTGTTACAGCGATAACAGGTATGTCGCCAAGAGGTTTTTCCATAGCTCTGATACGTTTTGTAGTTTCGAGACCATCCATACCTTCCATTTGTATATCCATCAATACAAGGTCAAAATGCTCCTTCTCCACCAGATCAAGCGCGGCATAACCACTTGGCACACCCGTAACAGAATAACCTGTCTGCGATAACAGTTTCATCTCAATATTCCGGTTCTGCGGATTATCTTCCACGATAAGAATTTTCCCTTTTGAATCCTCCTCTTTCACTTCTATCCTCTCAGGTACTTTTTCATTCGATTTCTTAAACTCAAGGATGTTAGATGTTTTTTCTTCCCCTGCTCTTATTTTCACAGAAGACTTGAGGGGTATTGTAAAATAAAATGTACTTCCTTTTCCCTGCTCACTTTTAACTTTCAGTTCACCGTTCATATAATTAATGATTTCTCTGCATATGGAAAGCCCCAGCCCAACTCCATCATGATGCTCATTCCCTTTGACCCGATAGAATGGCTGGAATATATTTTTCACCTCATCCTGAGGAATCCCTTTACCTGTATCACTCACTTTTGTCGTGATAAAGAAGTTATTATTCCTCCTTCCTGAATACTCCACTTCAACTTTTACAGAACCTTTCTCGGTAAATTTAATTGCGTTGGAAAGCAAATTAAGCAGCACTTGTCTGTATCTTGAGGGGTCTCCCAACAGATTTTCCGGAAGATGCTCATCTGCATGTCTCAGTAGTTTAAGACCTTTAGACTCGGCTTTGGATGCAATAAGTACCATCGACCTGTCGAGTACCTCCCCCACATCAAACTCTTCTTCCCGTTTTTCTATTTTACCCGATTCAATTTTCGCTATATCAATGTTATCGCCGATAATATCAAGCAATGTATCAGCAGATATACGCGCGGTTCTTGCCAATTCACGCAGTTCATCCATATCGGAGAATGACATATTCTCAATCAATTCCATATAACCGAGTACGTTATTTAGCGGAATTCGTAGATCGTGATTGATCTTTGCGAGGAATTTCGTCTTGGTTATATTCGCGACCTGCGCTTTATGAGCAGCCTCCTCTGCTTTTATTTTAGCGTTTCGTAACTCATTAAAGGCATCATTCCTCTGTTTTTCCAACGATTTTTGTTTCGAGATATCCTGAACTGTCCCTTCAATATATTCCAGGTCTCCGTTTTCATTATATAAAGCAACCGCGTTCATTCGGGTAAAAACTTCTTTTCCGCTTTTAGTTCTGAGAGATGTTTTAAAATTTTTAGCTTTCCCCTGATTTCTCAAAAGATATAAAAACTTTTCAAACTCATCACTTGTGTAAAAAATTTTGTCCGCGCTTTCGAATCTTTCCACAGCTTCTTCTTCCGTATAGCCCAGCATAGTCAGTAATGCTGGATTGTATGTAGAGATACTGAAATCCCCGGACATCCTGAAAATTCCATCCAGACTGTTATTAAATATATTTCGGTATTTTTCCTCTATCCGGGCAGCTTCAAATGATTTGTAAATTGCCTCTTTTCGTAATTTGTAATTTATTGAGGACGCTATAACAGCCATAACCGAGATAAACATTACGAATATTACCGTTTCAAAAAGATTGGGTAACACGTAAACATTGCTCTTATTCAGTAAAAGTGAAGAGGCGAATACAAGATTATAATATATTGCGAGGATTATCTGATGCTTTAGTTCCCACGATAAAAACAGCGCTACAGTAAAGATAACCAAAGCCATTATATTCGAATTGATAAACAAAGTCTCCGGAACAAAATATATAACCGATCCAAAAGATATCAGTATTGAAACGAGCAGCAGATGAACGAAAAATACCGGATTTTTATCAGCTTTTTTACCATAAGTGTGCACGAATACAATAAATGCTGTGATTGTAGCGATCAATCTGCCGAGATATACCTGAAGCGAAAACTGGTTAAAATATTTCACTTCAAAAACCAGCGCGAGTAATCCCGATACAATGGTGATCAGGGCAATAATCCTTAGCGGCAGGACAAGTAATTTATTATTGGTTTGCTTGAAAAATTCTTCTCTAGATAAGTTTTCTGTTCTGTTCACATCACACTCCGTATAATTATCAATGATGTGTTTCAAAAAACCTGCCTCAAACTAAAAAATGGCTTTATTGATTAAATTCCGACTTCACCAGACTTTTTAATGAAAATATTACTGTAAATACTTACATGTAAAGGAGTTATTGTAAAAATAGATGACAGCTTAAAAAAAAGAAAATTTTAAAAGAATTTTTGAACTTTTCAGGATGTTAAATCCTTTTCTAAGAAAAAAGTGAGAAAGAACGTATATGAAAAAGTTTAATAACAACCTCAATCAGGCGGAAGTCCAGAAACGTTACAATGAATTTGACGAGTTGGTAGTTCCCATGAGCGATGCGCTCTATAACTTTGCAATGAAGATGACCGGATCAAGCGATGATGCAGATGATCTTGTTCAGGAAACTATGTTAAAAGCATATCGTTTTTTCGATAAATTTGAAAAGGGTACAAATATAAAAGCCTGGTTGTTCAGCATAATGAAAAATTCGTTTATAAACGAATACAGAAAACAGTCTAAACAACCCGGTAAAGTTGATTACGATGATATTTCCAATTTCTATGAAAATATCAAATCGAATGAAGTTGAGTTTTCACATATCATTGGTGACTCTTTTAGCAATGTTCTTGATGATGATATAACCCAGGCCTTGTCCTCACTTCCAACTGATTTCCAAACTATAATTATTCTCAGCGATATTGAAGGTTATAATTATGAGGAGATTGCCGAATTCATGTCTTGTCCAATTGGTACAGTCCGTTCACGTCTTCACAGAGCTCGCAAAATGATGTACAGCAAACTGCATGATTATGCTTCCGGTAAAGGCTTTGTTGAAAAAGTTGGTCTTGTAGCAGAAAATGAAAAACTTGCATGAATTTTCGGAAGATATTTTTGAGGATATCACCAGACTCGTTGATAACGAACTGCACAATCCTGAAAGAGAGAAGATCCTTCTTGAAATAATTAATAATGATGATTTTTTAAGAGCTGAATATGAGGTTCAGCTCTCGGTTAAATCACTATTCAAAACACGTAGGTCCCGCCTTTCAGCACCTTCCCACTTGATAAAAAGAATTAATGAACAACTAATTAACCGAGGTTAATGCAACCTTCTCATGCTATGAATGTAAAAGGGAAAACAAAATTATTTTACAAATGAAAAATATTCTATTCTTACTGATAATAAGCTCTGCTCTGCTTAGTCAGTCTGTAAGAACTGACCATGTGACAGCAGAATTGGTTTCCGAATTCAACACCATAAAACCGGGTGTGCCTTTTACGGTAGCACTACGTCTTGAGATGGATGAACACTGGCATACATACTGGCGTAATGCCGGCGATTCGGGCATACCCACAACAATTGAGTGGAACCTTCCCCCCGGATTTGAAGCGGGTAACATTCATTGGCAGTTCCCTCAAAAAATTGTGGTGGAAGGATTATCCAACTTTGCCTATGAGGAAGAAGTATTTTTACTGGTAAACATTACACCTCCGGATATAATATCTGCATCCGAGATAACTCTGAACGCAAAAGCAGACTGGCTTGTGTGCAAAATTGAGTGTTTGCCCGGAGGAGCTGATCTTTCTCTTACTCTACCTGTCTCGGATAGAATAAATGAGGCAAGTAAATGGTTCGACGATATAAATCGGACACGTTCGCTTTTACCAATTGCGAATGCTCCATGGACAGTTTCGGCGGAAGTTGAGGAAGAATCAGTTACGTTATTCCTTACATCTGAAAAGAATGAGGTCGCTTACCCCGGTGATATCACATTTTTTCCTTATACGGGTGGTATTTTCGACAATGCGTCTCAGCAGGAAGTTTCAAGAAATGAAAATACTATCCGGATAAAACTACCGCTGGAAGCTTTCAGATCTTCAGAGCCGGATACAATAAGAGGTATTCTGGTTTCTGATACCGGGTGGCGTGGCGATGACTCAGAAAAAGCCTTTGAGATTTCAATAATTCCGGGTGAGCAGGCGCCGATCAGTGAAAATCAAAATTCAGAAAGTTTATTACTTATACTAGGATTCGCTTTTATTGGCGGACTTATACTAAATTTAATGCCTTGTGTTCTTCCGGTCCTTTCACTGAAGATAATGGGATTTGTTGAACAGGCAAATTCAGGTAAACGCGAAATTTATCATCACGGGTTAAGTTTTACCGCGGGAGTTCTTGTCTCTTTCTGGGTTCTTGCTGGTGTATTACTTCTTCTGCAATCAGGCGGACAAAAACTGGGATGGGGGTTCCAGCTTCAGGAACCGATATTTCTTCTGGTACTAATAATTTTATTGTTTCTTTTTTCTCTAAATTTATTTGGTGTTTTTGAGATAGGCAGTTCTTTGACCAGACTAGGTGGGGGCTCATCAAAATCCTCAGGACTAACAGGCTCATTCATAAGCGGTGTAACGGCCACAATAGTCGCGACACCATGTACAGCACCATTCATGGGTAGTGCGCTAGGTTATACACTAACACAACCTGCATTAATTACGATGACTGTCTTTACAGCACTTGCACTTGGTATGGCGTCCCCCTATTTATTACTATCAATATTCCCGAAATGGTTGAAAATAATACCTAAACCGGGTAACTGGATGATCGCCTTCAAACAGTTTATGGGATTTTTACTTGCTGCAACCATCATCTGGTTATTATGGGTTCTTTCAGCAATAAAAGGAAGCGACGGGTTACTTCTCACACTTATGCTATTGCTATTCTCATCAATCGCTGCCTGGATATACGGAACATGGGGAAATATCTCGGTGAGCACTACCAAAAGAAGAATCGCGACAGTAATCAGTTTAGTCATTCTTTTACTCCCGGGATATTATCTGGGGTCAACAATCGAGCAAATTGATTTTTCACAGTCCTCTACCTCTGAAAATAGCAGCGATTGGGAAAATTATTCAAATGAAAAAGTGCAACAATACCTAAGTGAAGGTATTCCCGTATTTATAGATTTTACCGCAACCTGGTGCCTCACTTGTCAGGTTAATAAAAAGGTAGCTCTTCATAATGATGAGGTAGAATCTGCTTTCAAAGATGCAGGAATCAAAACCATTATCGCAGATTGGACCAAAAGAGATGACGAAATCACCGATGCACTCGCCTCTTTTGGCAGGAACAGTGTTCCGCTTTATGTTTTATATTCGGGTAAAAAAGGAGAAAAGCCGGTAATCCTGCCGGAAGTACTTACTCCTGAAATAGTAATTGACTACATCAATCAACTTTAATTTATTAAGGAGCAACAAATGAAAAAGACTATGTTATTTTTAGCTGTGTTTTTGCTGACAATCACGTTTTCAGTATCAGGGCAGAAGGCAGCAATAGATAAAGCCGCACCAGATTTCACTCTTACCGATAGTAAAGGTGAAACTCATTCACTTTCCGATTTTAAAGGTAAATATGTGGTATTGGAATGGATCAACTATGATTGTCCGTTCGTTGAAAAACATTACGATGCGGGAAATATGCAGAAACTGCAGGAAACTTATACCGGAAAAGATATTGTATGGCTTAGCATCTGCTCGTCTGTTGATGGCAAACAGGGTAACTTTACACCGGAAGAAATCAACAAACGTTCCGAAGCTCATGGCGCGAAATTCACAGCATATCTGATGGATACCGATGGAAAAGTCGGAAAAATGTATGCAGCTAAAACTACGCCACACATGTATGTTGTAAATCCGGAAGGTACATTAGTTTACGCGGGCGCGATCGATGATAAAGCCTCAACCGATAAAGCTGATATCAAAGACGCTAAAAACTATGTGGCTGCCGCACTCGATGCTGCGATGGCCGGAAAAGAGATTAAAGAAAAAGTTACAAAACCTTACGGTTGTTCAGTAAAATATTAAGAAAAAAGCCGCGATACTCTCGCGGCGAGATTGTTGACAAAGTCATTTCGTTCTAAAGTCCTCCTTAGAAGGAGGTGGATTCCGACGAATGTCGGAAGACGGAGGATGATTTTTTTTACTTTTTTCATGACTTTTGGTCATCCCCCATCACAAAATCCGCCTATGGCGGAGTGATTTCCCCCTTCGAAAGGGGGACTTGGAAATAATCATGTTTTTCAACAAACTCAGCCGTGAACTCTCGCGGCTTTTTTACTCATCATCCACAATTTCCAGTGCCTCATGAGAGGTACTATCCACAAACCAGTACTTATTAAAAATCTTAATTGTGGTATCCCTCTCGGAGTTAAAATACTGTGGTAAATCTTTTATGTTTATAATATCAGTTACCTTACCGGTATTACACTCCTTCGAAAACAGTTTCGGATCCCCAAGTTCGTATATCGATTCCTTGCAAAAATCTACCGTAACTACATTACCAGTTTCAGGTTTGCTGAATCCCACCGGCTCAATCTGCAGAGAATCATAAGTCATCTTCATGAAATTTGACCAGATCGGACAAGCGGCTTTCGCTCCCTGACCGTAACTGCCTGTAAAAGTAATACGTCTGTCGTCAAACCCTACCCATGCACCGGCAGCAAGTTTAGGAGTGAAACCAACGAACCATGCATCGGCGTAATCCTGTGTCGTGCCGGTTTTACCTGCGGCAGGCGCGTAAAATTTGTGAATTGCCCTAACTCTGATCGCGGTACCTCTATCCACAACGGACTGCATCATATTGGTCATAATGTATGCCGATTCTTCAGAGATCGCTTCCCGTGGGGTAGATGAGAAATTATCAACGATAATACCGTCTTTATCCTCAATCCTCAGTATAGAGATGGGTTCGTTATAAATACCCTTGTTCGCGATAGTAGCAAATACCGATGTTAGTTCAATCGGTGAAACTTCCGATACACCAAGCGCAATAGCGGGAACCAGATCAAGTCGGGTATTTATCCCCAGTTTTTTGGCAGTCTCGCCAATTTCCCACAACTTAACATGATCTTCAATTATTAGTCGGGCCGCCACAATATTTTTGGAGTTCATTAGCGCTTCGCGAATGGTCATGTATCCGCTAGTGGTACGATCAAAGTTTTGCGGACTCCAGTCTTTTGGTGTCGCCGGATATAAAAATCTTTGATTTAATATTGGATACGCGGGATATAATCCGTTATTGATCGCCGTAGTATATAAAATTGGTTTGAACGATGAACCCGGCTGACGTTTGATCTGAGTGACATGATTAAGACCGTAACGGAAATTTTGATCACGGGCACCAACCATCGCTCGAATTTCCCCTGTGTGAACATCTACAACCACAAAACCGGCTTCAATTCGCTGCGCATCCAGCTGAACAGAATCAACAAACGCAACGTTCCTTTTTAGTCTGTTGTAAACTTCCTTTTTCTGGGCGTTGTTTGAAGCTGATCTGTAATCACTTCTCCTTTTAATTGCTTTATCAATCAGATCATCAAGAATATCTCTGTTTCTCTTCCAGTTCCAGTGCTTGTCAAATTGTTTCTGAAATTCATCAAGATGTTCAACAGTTGCTTTTACAGCAAATTGCTGCATTCGTGAATCGAGAGTAGTATAAATGGAAAGACCATCTTCGTATAGGTCATAACCATATTTTTCTGACATTTTCTCCAACTGCTGCCGAACATGTTCCACAAAATGGGGTGCCACAGAACTTTTAAATTGTTGTTTACTATTAGCTATGCTGAGTTCAATCGGTAAATTTTTTAGTGAATCATATTCGGCTCGTTCAAGATACCCCGCTTGAACCATGTTGTACATAACAAGGTTGCGCCGCTGAAGAGAATTATTGTAACGTCGTACAGGATTATAATAAACCCACGACTTCAATAATGCGATAAATACAGCGCCTTCTTCAATGGTAAGTTCTTTTGCGGGTTTGTTAAAATAGATTCTGGCTGCCATCTCAACGCCATAAGCTCTGTTACCAAAGAAAGACTCATTGAGGTACATCTCCAGTATTTCGCGTTTCGTGTATGATTTTTCAATCTGAACAGCAGTGATCCATTCCCGCATTTTACGCACGCCTGTATCGTAAAGCGACTCATCCTGATATTTAAGTTCGTACAAGTTTTTGGCGAGCTGCTGAGTTATCGTTGATGCACCCTCTCTTTTGAACAGAAATACATTTTTGAACATGGCTTTGATAAAACGCTCCAGGTCAACTCCCCAGTGATCGTAAAACTCTCTGTCCTCAGTGGCAACAAGCGCGTCGATCAAATGTCCGGGAAGACTATCAATATTCGCTTCAATTCTGTTTTCCCTAAAGAACTGCCCGATCAAAACTCCATCCTTACTATAGACATTACTTGCAAGCGATTGTTTAGGATTTTCGAGTTGTTCTAACGAGGGGAGTCCTTCCACAATATATTGAAACAGAAAAAAACCGGCGACTAACGAAGACGTTACCAAAACTCCGAGGATACCCAGTAAAACTTTTTTTAATCGCGACCCTTTAGATTTATTGTTTTTCGCCATTATCTTCCCAGTTCAAAATCTCAAATTTATTATTCTCAAATACTCCGTATGTTAGCTCGGCAAGCCATGTTCCCAAGTTTATATATTTCCCGTGTTTATATTCTCTTACTGTTTTCACATGAGAATGACCAAATAATACGTAATCATAACCGCTATCTATTTTTGTTCTGGCGGTTTCGAAAAGCGCGTCAGTTTCGCCATAATCTTTCCCGGTCGTGTATTCCCGGCTCTGTTTACTCGTTCCACTGGCAATCATAATGCCGAGATCGGGATGGATTAAAGAATATAACCACTGTATAAATCTGTTTCGGAAAATTTTCTTTAAAACTTTGTAACCGTAATCGTTTTTAATTAAACCGTCACCATGACCAAGAAAAAACTTTTTACCATCAATCTCGGTTGCGATAATATCCGGTTCAACTTTTACTCCAAGGTATGACTCAAAAAAATCGCGATGAAAAAAATCGTGATTTCCTATGATATAATATACTTTAACACCTTTATCTGTAAGATGTTTCAGTGCGGTGAATAACCTGAAATAACCTTTCTGTATAACCCTGCGATACTCAAACCAGTAATCGAAAAGATCACCGAGAATATATAGCGCATCCACACCTCTATCAAGACTGTAGAGGAAGTTAACAATAACTTCTTCTCTTTTTTCTTCTTCAGCTCTACTGAACAAACCAAGATGCAAATCAGAAATAAATACAGTCTTTCCTTTCAATACCATACCGAAAATTATAAATAGCTAGCTTTAAAGTTATTGAAAATAGTAAGTAAACAAAACAATTAATTGAATGACTGCTCAACCATACCGTTAATCTCGGCAAGGAGCCAGGTATCAGGGTCCAGAATCACCTTTTTAACTCTGTTTTTACCGCGAAAAACAATTTTCTGTATTTTCTTCGAAATATTGTAGGTGAAGTCCTCACTCTGATTATCATAATAAATATAACGTACATCAAGCGGGAAGCTATATACTCTGTCTGTGATATTATCCTGTAATATTTCCAGCTCTGTTAAATACTCTTCATTTTCCTTGGAGTGGGTTTCAACATAATCTATGTAGATTATTCCCTCCCCGTCTGTGACCCATTGTTTAAAAAAGTTTGACAGACTTCGTCCTGACAATTTTTCAGCGAGACTTATAAATTCCGGAGTAGAATAATTGGAATACTTATAATCTCTCTGGATAGTTTTGAGCATATCGAAAAATATATCATCCCCTGTTTCTCTTCGCAGCATATGCAAAACCCACGCGCCTTTATCATAGAACGTCCGGCTGAAGACAAAACCATCGGGCGGATAAAGTCTGGTATCTTCAAATGAATCTTTTTTCCCTTCCATAGTTGAAGCTAATGCGGCCGGACCGTTGTAGTATTCATAATAAAGAGCCTCGGAATAGGTTGAAAATCCTTCATTCAACCAGATATCTTTCCAGGTTTTTGGACCAACAGAATTCCCCCACCAGTGATGCGCGACCTCATGAATAAAAAAGTCTTCAAAAAATCCGCTACCCGTAATAAGGTTAAAACTCACCCCGGTTAAAGTCTGGTGCTCCATCGCGCCGGCATCCCAAAGAAATTCAGCGACACCATATTTTTCACCGTAGAAAGGGTAATCACCAAATAATTCCTCGAAGCACTCGAGAGCTTTGGCGTTAACTTTAAAATCCCGCTTTGCGTCTTCGTATGATCCGGGAAGCACATAATAATCGAGCAATAATGAATCGGCTCCAACGTAGTATTCCTGAAAATTAACATAGGGCGCGCTATTGATTGTAACCAGATAGGTAGAAATTGGATAATCTGTTTTCCAGTGGTAGGTTTTACGATCAGCATTTAACTCAATCCCCATCAATATTCCGTTCGAAGCCGAAACATAATTACTATCGTTTGTAATAGAAATTTCCAATTGGGTTTTATCATCCGGACGGTCATTACACGGAAACCACGTTGAGGCAAATGTGGGTTCATTTATGGAATAGATCAGCTTACCATCCTGAATTTCACCGAACTCAAAGGATCCGAATCCCGAGGCTTCAGGGTTTCCGGAATAATAAACTTCCACCAAAAAAGAATCAGACTCTTTACCGAATGGAACTATCAAATATTCATCTTCGTATTTAAAAGCAGAAGGGACATGATCCAATTTAAGGCTATCAATAGAAAAATTATCACGGAAGTTAAACACAATATTTTCTTTTTTCGCGTTTAACAATTCACCTGAAATTACAGCGGCAACAGATATATTCTTTTTCTCTGGAAATAACTCGACTGAAAGATTATACTTTAGTATATTTATATTATATTGAACACTATCGAGGTACGAATTTATAGTTTCCATCTGCATTTCACGGTAGGCTTTTCCTGCGGAAACAATATCACCGCTATCATAGAGCGACTGATACCGGGAAAGATCGGGTCCCCACATCAAATAAGAAGCAGCTACTGAAAAAATGAGTATTATCAGTATGGAAACAAGTAATCCGGGATGAATTTTCTTGACATTCATATAAACAATAATTATTAATCAGAGATATATTTCAAATTAAAATTAACAATAATTTTAATTGCTAATCAATCCATAGAATAATAAGTTTTTTGTAAATAAAAGAGAGTAAAAAGCCTATGCCAGTTACCGGTGCTTCAATACTTCGTGATACACTAACAATGATTCTTGCAGGTGGACAGGGAGAACGGTTAAGTCCCCTTACACTTGACAGAACTAAACCATCAGTTCCCTTCGCGGGTAAGTACCGAATCATAGATTTTGCGCTATCGAATTGCCTCAATTCAGGGCTGCGCAAAATTTTCGTGCTTACTCAGTATAAATCTGATTCACTTAGCAGACATTTATACGAAGCATGGAATATTTTTAATCCTGAACTAAGAGAATTTATTTATTCTGTACCTCCACAGTTAAAGATCAGCAATAACTGGTACACAGGAACCGCAAACGCGATTTTTCAGAACCTAAACCTGCTCGACGATGAAAAAACCGACAGAGTACTAATTCTATCGGGTGACCATATTTACAAAATGGACTACCTGAAAATGCTCCATTACCATATGGATATTAAAGCAGATCTTACAATGTCAGCAATAGACGTTCCTAAAGATCAGGCATCAAGATTTGGAATTATCGAAACTGATAAAGATCATAAAGTTCTTTCATTCATAGAGAAGCCAAAAAATCCACCGGTAATTCCTGATAAACCGGATCGCTCTTTTGTTAACATGGGAATTTATATATTCAATAAAGAGGCCATCAAAGAAGTTCTTAATAAAATGGAAGCTGAAAAAATTGACAATGATGACTTTGGTAAACATGTGATTCCTTACATGATTAAACAAGGTTATTCAGTTTATTCATATCCGTTTGAGGATGAAAACAGAAACGACGGTGATCCTTACTGGGTGGACGTTGGTACTATCGACAGTTATTATGCCGCCAATATGGATTTTATAAGTGTTAAACCTGTGTTTAACCTTTACGACCAAAGCTGGCCGTTGAGAACCAGACAGTTACAATATCCTCCGGCTAAAACACTCTCCCACGAAGGTGAAAGGGTTGGTAGAGTATTTAACTCGCTCGTAACTGATGGTACAATAGTTTCCGGTGGTTTGGTTGAAAGATCAATTATCGGTTTTAATGTGAGAGTAAACTCTTATACTTATATTACCGATTCCATAATTTTTGACAATGTAACTATTGGAAGGCATTCTCGAATCAGACGAGCAATCATAGATAAAAATGTGGTGGTACCGGAAGGAACTGAAATCGGGTTTGATATTGATGAAGACAAGAAACGATTCAAAGTCTCCGAAACAGGTATCGTAGTTATTCCCAAGAATTATAAATTTTAAGCCAATTTAGTTTTAACAAGCGGACTATCTGATAGTCCGCTTTTTTTATATCATCACCCGGCAAAAAAAACAATAGTCCTGATGAAACGTCAAATTGAGTGAATTTTATGTTTAACAAAGATCACTTCAAATGGAATACGATTTCATAAAACAACTTGAGTTACAGGAAGCAACCTACTGGTCTGATTACTTCCATAACGCTACCGAGCGACTAAAAAAGACTCCGGGACTTCATACCGAAATGATTGACGGAACATACTGCTGCAGTGCCCCGGCAGAAGATGTACTCGTTTTTAACAGGGTACTTTGCGCCGGATTGACAAATGTAATAACCTCAAAATATTTGCAATCTCTCAAAGCTCATTACAAATCTGTGGGGAGTAAACGATTTATGGTACAGGTTGCTCCCACAGCTTCACCCGAAGATTTTTCCGAGATCCTTAAAAATGAAGGTTTTACACACCTTAATAATTGGGCAAAATCTTTTAGGGAAATTGGAAAGCCTGTCGCGCTATCAGAAAGTAAAGTCACCGTTGAACATCTCGCTCCGGACCAAATTGAAGATTTTAACAATGTGGTACTTGAAGCATTTGAATGGGATAACGGGCTAAATGAAATGTTTACTCTCACATATGGTAAGAAAGGTTGGTTTCATTATCTTGCGAAGGAGAACGAAAAGCCGGTTGGGATCGCGACAATGTTTACAAAGAATAAATTTGCGTCACTTGCGATAGCGGGAACGATTCCGGATGCGCGTGGGAAAGGTGTTCAAACAGCTTTGATACGAGCCCGATTGAATGACGCGATTAAGGTCGGATGCAGATATGCGGTTGTTGAAACAGCAGAAGATAAGCCCGATAATCCGGTAACATCGTATAAAAATATGATGCGTCAGGGATTTCAGAGGGCTTACCTTCGTCCAGGTTTTCTATATGAATTTTAAGCTGAAACTTATTTCTTAATGCTTTCTTACCATCCTCAACATTTTGATGTTGATCACCAGAAATCTGAAAAATTGATAAATTACGCACGTACGTAAAAATTGTGTGAATTTTGTTGGTGTTGGCGCATAATAATTTTGTCCGTATGGTGTTCTTTTTGTCATGATATCCTCCTCCTATTCCGGAATAATTCGCCAAAACGGGTTGGCTTTAGCTTTGTAGATGAACGCAAAGTGGAGCAGATGTTTAATCCAGTGACCCGCCAAACCAATCTCACCGGTGGTATAATTCAAATCTCGACCTGTTTCAGGGAAAGATTTAAAATCGGGTATAATCGGATACATTGTCATCGAGACGGCTGTTCCGTTGATAACATTTGCACCCGCAGATGCGATACATGCGGCACCCATTTTAGCCATAGACGCTTCACGAGTCGGTTTATCAGCTTTTCCATCCATCATATCAATAATACTGAACACAACTTCTCTTGCCATAACTCCTGATGGCATCCCTGTTCTTGGAGGAGTAGGCGAGATAGGTGTACCATTCACGCTTTGTTTCGGTTGAGATATTGCGTGAGGAGGCGCAAAGGCTATTCCCACAGCAAATAAATTACTGTAGGTCGGGTTCTGATATGTTTTGGGCCAATCCTCCGGTTCCCACTCTTCATAAGGTTTTTTGGAATAATCAGCATCAACTTTCATGAAACCATTTGGCGCGAAAACTACATCTGTAATATCCGAGTCATTTTTGTCAAAAGCTTTTAAACCAACACCCGAAAATGGAGGAAGCAACATTGCGAAATCGTGTTTAACCGACTTTTCTTCACCTTCGAGAGTTTCGTAAAGTACTTCATCGTTATCAACTTTTTTAACGTGCGCGCGTGTGATCCATTCAACTCCCCTCTCTGCAAAGAGCGATTCGGTAAAAACCTTGGAGTGCGTAACATAACCGCCTCGTTTGATGTGCATACCGCCCATCCCGAAATCACCCAATTCTTGCTCGTTTGAAATCCAGATGATTCTTGCCATGTCTCTCACTTTCTTCTGGCGGAGCTGGTGCTCAACGTTGAAGATATACTCAAAAGCCGCTCCCTGACAAGTACAAGTGCCATGCCCGGTTCCGATAAGGAGGGTTTTCTCCTCACCTTTTTCCATTTGAGCAATAAGTTCATCAAGTTTTTTGGCCGTTTCTTCAGCATGGGAATAGGTACAGACGGATAATGAATTTTTATCCGGTCCCAATCCTTCAGTTGCTTCAAATTTAAGCTTTGGTCCGGTAGCATTCAGGAGAAAGTCATATTCAACAATATCTTCTTCTCCTTCTTTTCCCTTTTCAGTCATCTCAATCTTAACAAATGGCTTGGGATTAGTTTGGTTACCTTCGGGGTGGATACTAACTGCTTTAGCTTGAATAAAGGGGATTTTTGCTTTTTTATAGACGGGTTTTAATTCAAATGTTACATCTTCAGGCTTCATTTTACCAATGCCAACCCAAATGTTTGAGGGAATCCAGTTCCATTTGCTGTTTGGTGAGATTACAATTATTTCGTGTCTCTTACCAACTCTCTTTTTCGCGTGAAGAGCTGCAGTTTGACCGGATATTCCCGCACCAAGAATTACAAGACGGGCCATACTTTCTCCATTTATTTAGAATAAGACTCAAGGGTATGACTAATTTGATTTAGCTTTATAAACTAAGATGCCACCTCTTAACAAAGGATTCATAAAAACTTTAACATTTAAGGTATAATTTTCTCTAAACTGGTAATTTTGGATGATTTTGTCAATATTTTTATAAATAATTTTGAAATAATACCAATAAAACATAAATTTTTGTTTGGTAATTCTTACAAAGATAACATTTTAGCGGATCGGAAGACCGCCAACTAAATTGAGATCAATTATATATGAAATTAGTTTCTAAAACAACATCTATATGTCCTGTTTGTAAAAAATCTATAGAAGCTCAGCTCGTAGAAAAAGATAATAAAATATTCATGGAAAAAAGTTGTGAGGAGCATGGTCCTTTCACTGATCTATATTATGGTGACGCTAGTATCTATCACAAGTTCAAGGAATATGAATTTATTGCAAAAGGGATAAAAGAACCTTCAATTATCAGTTCTGGTGATTGCCCTCATGAGTGCGGGATATGCACAAAGCATAAATCAAGTCCGATAATCGGTGTTATTGACGTAACAAACCGATGTAATCTGAACTGTCCTGTTTGTTTTGCAAGTATGGGAAATGGTAAAAAAATTATTGAGCCAACTCTTGAAGAACTTGGCGAAATGATGGATAAGCTTCGCGAAACCACCCCCCCTTGCCCCACTATATTATTTGCCGGAGGTGAACCGACTGTAAGAGAAGACCTTCCCGAAATATGCGAACTTGCTCACAAGAAAGGATTCAGCAGAGTGATGATCGCTACAAATGGATTACGCTTGGCTGAAGACCCCGGATATCATGCTGTTCTTGGCAAAGCTAAAGTAGCGCTTCTCTATCTTCAATTTGACGGACTCACAGAAGAACCATACATTAAATTGCGTGGTAAAAATTTGCTCAATGTCAAAATGAAAGTGATCGAAAACGCTCGTAAAGCGGGCACTTATCCACGTATTGCGCTTGTACCAACCGTTGGCAAAGGTATAAATGATGATCAACTTGGTGATATCGTAAAATTCGCGCTGGATAATATAGATGTAGTTAAAGTAGTTGACTTTCAGCCGATCTCCTTCTTTGGGAAAACCGAAGGCGCTGAATTACTTAAAAATCGAATCACAAGCGGGGATGTAATTAACAAGCTTGTTGAGCAGCTTGATAATAAAATAGATACTGACGATTTTTTCCCGGCGGTTATGGGAAGCGCAATCACAGAATATATGAAAATGTTCCAGAACTCGGAGAATATCCCCGAATTTGGTAATCATCCGCTGTGTAACACGTTAGCTTTTATAATCAAAAATAAAAAAGGCTTTACACCACTTACTAAAGCATTCAGTTTTCATGAAGTACACAAATTCCTGAACTACTCCAGAAAAAGGAAGACCACAAAATTCAATTTATCCATGTTCGCTTCTTTAATAAAAATAGTAAGACCCGGGTTCTTTAAACTTGCCTACCCGATGTTCAATATTCTTAAAGAAGCCGTAACCAAGGATTTCGGGCACGCCATGGGCAAATTTGAAAAAGAGAATGTTATGGTGATAGATATAGACCATTTCGCGGATGAACATAATTTCGATTCATCCAAAGTTGAGAAGTGTTGTGTTTATTATTCCACCACCGATGGTAAGATCATACCATTCTGCACATACAATTTGTTGTACCGCGACAAATACGAATTGGAATCAGAAAATAGATAGCGGTTAAAGAGGAAGTGAGATTTACCCTCTCCCAATAATTATATTTACATTTTATTAGGTTAAACGAGCATTGGAAAGTATATTATATTTAGCATACTGTTATTTTTCCTATGTAAAAAATTAAAGATTCTGATTCATACAGTCAAACGTCTTGAGTCAAAACCGCTCAAAACGAATAAAAATCCGGAAACATTCGTCATTTAAGTATTATTGTTTTAATCTGTACTGTTTTAAGTTAATTTTATGTAAAATAACCGTATTTACTTTTTTTGAGTCGTTTTTTTATTATATTGGGCGACTAAAAATAAGGAGTAACCACAATGGCTATAAAGAAACAATATCTAAAGAGTAAACCGGTTTGCAAAGTAACTTTTTCTGTTCCTGCTGAAGTTGCAGGTGAAGCGGATCACGTATGCGTTGTTGGCAATTTTAATAATTGGGATCTAGACGCAAACCCAATGAAAAAGTTGAAAAAAGATGGTTCATTCTCAACCACAATCAACTTTGACGCTGAGAAAGAATATCAGTTCAGATATCTGATAAATGGTAAAACATGGGCAAATGAACCTGAGGCAGATAATCAGGTTACCACACCTTACGAATCAGAAAACTCTGTTCTTGAATTATAAAAGCATCTTTTATAGAGTCTCTTAAATGCCCCTTCCAGGGGCATTTTCATTTTAATCTCCCCAATTTTATTTCGACATACATCAAATTAATTTGACAATCCGCTAAGTACTTTTTATATTTCATTTCGATATTTATAAAAATGGTTTACGGTATGTTCGCTTTTTCAAAAATGTTATTATTCAAGGCATTAGCCGACAAATCACGTCTGGCGATTATTAATCATCTTCTAAACAAACAGTCATACGTCGATGAGATTGCAAGAGGGTTAAACTTGTCACCTTCAACTGTTTCTTTTCACCTTAAGAAATTGGAAGAGGCCGGACTTGTAGAGAAACAAAAAGAGCAATATTACACAATTTTCTCGCTAAGAGATGAAGTATTTAACTCCCGTTTAAGAGAGCTGGTATTTATCGCAAATCCCGACTCCGTGACCGACAAATCCAAAGAATCTGTTTTTGTCAGTAAGGTAATTCACACTTTCACAAAAGAAGGAAGAATTGTCCGGTTACCGGCACAGTATAAAAAAAGACTTGTAATGCTGGATTATGTATCTCGAAAATTTTGTGAAGGTGAAGTATTAAAAGAAGCAGAGGTTGATTCACGAATAGCGGAACTATACTCAGACCATTGTACAATTAGAAGAATGTTCATTGATGAGGGTTATATGACCAGAGAAAATAATATATATACGGTTAACAAAACCGGCAAAATAGATGAGGTTGTAGAGCCAAAGATTAATGAGATTTCAATAAATAGACCTGATGGAAAAAGAAAAAAAGAACTTAAAAGAGAGTATGTTGAAAAACCACCTGAAGCCGGTGCTTTTTTGTTAAAGAACAGGGTAACCGAGAAAAAATATATTGGTACAAGTATTAATTTACCCGGAATCATTAATCGCTACACTTTTCTGCTTACTCTTGGAAAGCACGAAAATAAAAATCTTCAGGATGACTGGAATACATACGGAAAAGACGCGTTTGAGTTTACGATCCTTGAAAAATTAAAAACCGTAAAGGGTGATAACAGATCAACTTTGAAAACCGAACTTGAAAAACTTGAAGAAAAATGGCATACATTGTTGATTAGTGATAAAACTATGTTTTATAACATAAAGATAAAAATCAGGAATAAAGAGGAAACGAGCAATGACTGAAACTGAACTCTCAATTGTTAATATGCCTTCAAAAATAATCTCCGGAATCGCGACCTCAACCCAAAACAGTAAGGAGATGAATCCTTTTACCGCAAAAATTGGCAAACAATGGGATCGTTTTTATTCAGAACAAATCGCTTTAAAAGTTGTGAAACCTGTAAATCCCGAACTCATTTATGGGGTATATACTCAATATCAAAGTGATCATAATGGTGAGTACACCATTCTTTCGGGTATTGAAAGTGAAACCAAACAACAAACAGACCCTGATTTACTTTCGATAGAACTGGATGCGGGGAGATATCTGGTATTCAAAGCTAAAGGAGAATTGCCCGCTGCTATTATTGATACATGGGGTTTTATTTGGGATTATTTCAGCAAAAATAAAAATGTTGAGAGAAAATATACAACTGATTTCGAACTTTACGCTACTGATGAAGTAGCGATTTATATTGGCATTATTTAGACTTCATCGTAAATGAACCATCCCACTCTTCTCCGGGAGGAGATTCCAGATAATAAGCAATACGTTCAATATAAACTTTTGAAGGAGCGTCATCCGGCAAATTTTCTAATGTTTGCAGGAAGAGGTTCTCAGCTTCTCTAAAATTACGGTTACGATACTCTGTTAGACCATCAAAGTATGTTGAGAGTTTTTTTAGTTTTTCTTCAGCCGGAGTTTCACCCCTCCTGCCAATCAATTCATATACACGGGCAGGTTTATTCTTACCTTTAACTTTTATAAAGTCGAGGTCGCGTAGTAAAAACTTATCCCTAACCATGCCTGCGGTAGATTCATTAAGCATTATAAAGGTACCATATTGTTTATTCGCCCCTTCAAGACGGGACGCCAGATTTACGTCATCCCCCATAACAGTATAATCAAATCGTTTGCGGCTTCCTATGTTGCCAACAATAACATCCCCGGTGTTAACTCCGATACGCACATTTATTTCAGGCAAATTTCTTTCCTTCCAGCTCTCCTGCAGCTTATCGAGAGCTTCCTGCATCTCAAGTGCGGTAACGCATGCCATCTCCGCATGATTATCCAGTGAGATTGGCGCACCCCAAAAAGCCATTACCGCGTCACCAATATATTTATCGAGGGTACCCCGGTTTTGAATCACAATATCAGTCATAGCATTGAGATATTCATTCATTAATTTTACCAGTTCTTCCGGACCCATCTGCTCGGAGAATGTTGAGAATCCGGCAATATCACTAAATAAAATTGTAAGATTCCGTTTTTCTCCACCCAACTTTAGTTTATCGGGATTATCAATCAGCTGGTTCACCAAAACACCACTTACATAGTGTGAGAACATCTTTTTAATTGCGGATGATTGCTTTCTCTCCCGAATAAAATGAAAAACCGTACTACCACCATATCCAAGTACAAGACCCAAAGTTGGTGCTATTATAAAAAGTACAAAATTGAAATTTATAAAGAGGTACATCGAAAATTCATAAAAACCGTAAACAAGAGCGACCATTATCAAAGTGTTACTTGATTCAATAAGAAAAATATTTTTTAATCGGCTGTGGCGAACAAAGGAGGAACCGAAATACGCCATAAGTACGGCAATAAAAATTGAGAGTATCTCTAAAAACTTTGATTGAGTAGTGATGTAGTCTTCAGAAAGGATATTCTGAATTGCGGTAGCGTGAAACTCTACCCCATACATCAGGTTATCCCCCTTTCGCTTTCCGCTGGAAATCGATACAGGGAGAACGTCTTTATCCTCCGGCATCGTTGAACCGATCAATACTATCTTATCACGGAATATATCCTGATATTTAAGTCCATACCCTTCAGCATCCCATGTATTAATTTCAGTCTCAAAATCTATTTCATCGACGGTATTAAATTCTTTATCGTCAATAATATCTGCAAAATTAAAATGCCTGAATTTATCGTAGGTGTTGATTCCATAATAATTTACAAGCAGGGACGTCCGGTCAAACTTTGGAATTTGTTTGTTTCCAAGGATAAAATAATCATCAGTTATTTCTACGGTTGAATGAGGTTTTAGCCCGAGAAAACTGTTTAAAACGGAAAACCCGAATGTTGGAATTCTTTGTTCAGCCACACCACTATAAACGAATGGAGAATATCTGCGATAAATTCCATCATCGTCACCGGCAACCTGAACAATCCCGACAGGTAATTCCTCACTGTAAAAAAGATTGCCGAAATTTTCATTCAGTTTCTTAACAACACCGACACCTTCGCCTACGCTATTTTCTCCTTTGGATTCAAACAGCGCCTCATTTTTTATATCTATTTTACCCGCGAGAGTTACATTGGAATAATTATGTAATGTTTCCATCAGCATAACATCGTTGTTCTCATCAAACTTATCGCGTGTTGAAAGTACAATATCAATCCCTATAGCTTTCGCACCTGCCTCATTAAGATTTTCAATCAATTTGGCATAATAGGAGCGCGGCCAGGGCCAGGAATTATATGGGGATGGAATTTGATCATACGAATCCTGAGTGATCTCTACTACTATAACGTCAGGCTCACCCTCAATGTCGATAGGACCACGTCTGTTGAAACGCTCATCAAGGAGGTTAAATTCGAGTTCTTTTACAGGATCAATTGTAAATAAAAATTCCTGTGTAAACAAAATAGTCACAAGAATCAAGCTCAAAGCCAGTAAAATCTCGGGAGCATTTATCTTGAGTTTTTTACCCATGTCAGATAGAATATTTTACAGTTACTCCGGCAATCGAGCTATTTAGTAAATCGAAATCAGTAAAATACCGTAATTGATATGAAAGGGTAAACTGTTCTGTAAAGTAATAATCACCATACACTTCTAATCCGGTTCTCTTCAGATCACCCAGCGTAGGAGAAATTTTTCCGCTTACCAGCAATTTACCTTCAAATAATAACCATCTGCCCGATAATGATATACGTGTATAATTTAGTTCACTTAAGGCAGATTCTGATTTATTAACACTTACACCAAGGTAAGTTTGAAAAACCTCACTCCATCTGGAACTGACACTCACACCACCGTTGATCACTTTGGTATCAAAATCACGGAAAGTTTTATCATCCCTGCCGGCATAAGATAAACGGAGTGCTACACTCTGTCTGACAGGAGTATAAAATGTATAAGCTGACTGCACGAAATATCGATCTGTAAAATCATCTATGAGAAGAGCAACCCTGGAAGTATCAAGCGGATTTACATCGTTTTTATTTTGAGTGAATTTATATCCTGCTGTGATATCGGGAAGTTCGTTACGCGGGAACCATGATACCGATACATTCAGATTTTTAATATTTGTTGTGTTAAACTTGGTCTTCTGGAGGTTATCGTTCAGATTTTCAAAATTAAAATTAAAGAAGAGCTTGTTATTTAGTAATCGTAGCCTGTCAAATACGCTAAATCCGGCAACATCCTTACGAACGAAGGGTTTACCGAATGAATTATACTCATTTCCCCTGTAAATATAGGACGTTCTCAGGGTGTTACCAAAATAATCGAGTTGAAGCTCAACATCAGAAGCCAAAGAAGCAAACTCTGTTATATTTAACGGACCGATATATTGATTAACTGTAATGAATGTTCCTAAAATATCCTTATATCTGTTAAAATCATCAGCGATTATATCGATATATTCATTCTCTTCAAGAAAATTTTCCACGAGGGAATCAGCTATGGTACCTTCACTTATATCATTATTCTGCAGGCTTAAAAAAGCACTACTTTTCAGTTTTATTCTGCTGTTATCAAATGACAATCTGAGGTCGGGACCAAACACAACATTTTCTTTAGGCTGACTCCCGAAAACTATCGAACCGGGATCATCTTTTGAATGAAGATATGTAAAACCAAGCGAGGAGGTATTTGTGAAATTAAATACAGGGCGAACCACCATCAAATCACGGCTGTAGCCACCCGGTTGTATTCTGGCAAAATTAACGCCATAAATTGCCGGGTCAAGTTCAATAATGTTAGGATCGAGTGGCGTGTTATTTCCGGTAAAAGTTTCAAGGACGCGCCCTTCCACGCTCCTGTTTATTTGACCGTAACTGGCGCTCAATTCAAAAAAACCAAGTTCTACACGTCCTGTTACACCACGAAGACGTTTTCCACTATAAATCAATGAGGGATAAACCGGGAAATGGTCACCAGCTGAAATTGTAAAGTATTCTGAACGAATTGCCGCAAAAAATCTGTTCTGCGGTTGTCTGTACGATTTTTCCTCTGACGTGAGGTAAAATCTTGTTTCAAAACCGAAGGAACCATATTTACCGTTAAACTCACCTGATACATTGTTATACCAGGTGTGATTACTGTTATAAAGCTCGTTTCTTCCTTCCGCAAGCAGATTGCCTCTGTAATAGAACTGGTTCTTTGCCAAGGGAATTTCACTATCGGGACGTAAACCTATACTGCTGATTTTTTTAAAGAGCAGATTACCTGATTTATCATAAAATTCAAGATTAATGCTATTTGCTCCCGGAGATAGAATGCCCGGATTAGCCGAATGTATGAATGTTATGAGATCATCATTAATCAAACATTTTCCGGTTACATCTTCACCATTAATTATTACTTTGGTTCCTGTGTTATTCACATTATCCGGCAATTTGAATGTTGACCAGGTGATGAAAAACTCATCATTCAGTTCAGCCGTTTCCGAGATTGGATTTAATAAAATCACATCATCGTAAAAATCCGGTTTTGGAGAAACGACTATTTTCGATGGTACTTCAACATTAGAAAAATCTTCGGGATAATAGCCCGTATTGCCTCTTGTATCATAATATTGTATATAGAATTCCACTTCCGGAGCAGTAACATCTTCCGCGGGAAACTCAAACAGGAAATTATTTGCTGTTACAATCGATTCGGAGAATTTATACTCATTTTCGCCAGTCGATTTATATGCTACAATAACTTCCTTTAAGGGGAATTCGGTATATATCTGACCCTTAAGTATAAATGATGTATTTTCAACTCCTTCCAGCCCCGAGTCAAAATAAATATCCTGTCCAATCAAGGAGCCGCAAAACATCAGCAATAAAACAGAAACTAAAACACCGTTTCTGAAAAAAACCGCAATACTCTTATTCAGTTTTGAGTGCATTATTTTATTAGTTATCGGAATAGTACTCTATCTCAATAACCCCTTTTTCAGTTTGAATTCTTAGTTTTTTGATTTTTGTTCGTTTCGATTCTTTAATTTTCCGTTCAATCTCACCGGTGGTTGGGTTGATGTTAATAACCCCATCAGCGCCTACAGTAGCTGTATTACCCGGGGTCAATTCAGAAGATTGTTTTGCACCGGAAGATGCTTCGAGGGATACAAGACCTGTTTCCAGAGCAAATGTAGTAGAGCCATCTCCGTCAACCTCTATGAAGCCGGCTGTACCTCTGATAGACGCAACAAGTGTGGGTGTGGTAAACTTGAACTCTTCATTTTGCTGCTTTTTAACATCAAAACCTATCACACCTTTGTCAATTAGCACATTTTTATTGAGCTCTCTTTTTTTCTTATCACCGTAAATAGCAACTTCGGTGTTTTCTCTAACCCTCAAAAGTGAACCATCTAAAAAGCTTATTATCGCCAAAGATTTTTCACCGGTTCGCACAAGGTCGTTATCAATGAGGGTTTTACCGACTTTTGCTTTCTGCCAGTCCTCCTCACCCGATTTAAACTCAACAGTTCTGATAATTTTATTTATGAGCGCAACGGTTTCATCCTCTGCTGGAAATAAAATTGTTACGGAAACTAATAATAAAAGAAATATGGCAATTTTCCGCATAACATTAATTCTCAATATATTTTATATTTATCAACTTATCAGGATTTATTCTGAGTGAATCAAGCAAATTGTTCAACTCGGTTCTTGAGAGGAATTTCCCATCAACCGAAACATTAACGATATTACCAAGATCACCATTCAGAAACGAAGTCATAATTTCCTGCTCTTCAACCGTGGGGAGTGTGGTGCTGATCTCAATGATATTTTCTCCAAGTTCCTCCTGTACCGACGGAGCCTCTCCTTCGAGATAAAAATTTACAATTTCGCTATAGAGCGCAGTACCTGAACCAGGTCCCTCAATTTTAGCGTAAACCTGGAATACAATTTCCTGTCCGGGTAACCATTCTCGCTGGAGATGTTCTCTGATGTTGATACTTGTAACATCACCCAACTCTGCATTATCGATAATCGGAATTCCGGATTCGAGCGCGTCTTCAAGACTCTGACTTCTATTCTGTCTTACATTCGCGCGGATAATATAATTGTCAACACCCACAAGTCTGTCCCAAACCGCCGTAACATTCCCCGGATCGTGTGATGTTTCTGGAACCGGGAGTTGTAATGATAAAGTTTGGGAAGGGTTAAGAAACTCCATGTCTTCAGTAACGAAGGCAACCTGATTATTATTGTCATCATAAAGAGTAAGATAAATTCTGTAATTTCCGGTAGGCTTACCCAGCTTTAAATTATCTTCTATAAGGTCTTCATCTGTTTCAGACTGATCAATTCCAATAGCAAATCCCAATTCATCATTGAATACCGTTCTTGATAGGAATCTCTCAGTTGTAAAAGAATATAATTGCCTGAAGGAATTATCACCTGTTCCTTGCCAGTCAACTTTTACTACTGCCCAAACTGTTTGACCTTCCGGTAAAATTTCCACACTAAATACCCTGGGGGATTTACCCAGTTCTCGCGACATCCCCAAAGCCGCAAACTCTGTTGCTGTAAACGGTTCAAACAGATTTAATGTCAGCGTAAAATTTTGAGAAAAGAGGCTACCGCTCAAAAGAAGAAATACTAATAAAACTTTATACATTTTTATCACTTGTTTTAATTCTCAATCAATATAATACAATTATTGAACACAAATGTTGATTTAAAGTAAATCTCAAAAAAAATATTTATTTTCGTAGAAAGGTCAAAAAAAGCGGGAATTAAATTCCCGCTCCAGCCTGTTGACAAAGTCATTTCGTTAAAAGTCCTCCTTGGAAGGAGGTGGATTTCGACGGCAGTCGAAAGACGGAGGATGATTTATTACATTTTTTGTGACTTTTGGTCATCCCCCATCACAAAATCCGCCGATGGCGGAGTGATTTCCCCCTTCAGAAGCAATGCTGTCAACTTAAGGGAGAAAATGAATTTAAAATTCAATAGGATTGTTATAATTGAAA
>BQMY01000092.1 GCA_022181065.1 Melioribacteraceae bacterium
GTGTCATTTCCGGCCTGACCGGAAATCTATCCTTATTTCTTGGAGATGTCGTCTCAACTCGCAGGAGCCAAGAGCATGACAAAAACAAGGTCCCTGTGGTTCCCCGCATACGGGACAGATGAGAAACTCACCAACATTGTTCCTGCCCCACCCGAGGTTGGTAAACTTCGCTGGATGACACGAAATCGCGTCTTTTGTCATACCCGCGGAGGCAGGAATCCGGAGATACAGTCTTGTCGCAATGCTGCAAATCGAACCCACCCCTTAAGAGGGTTAAAGTCATCTAAAAAAGTGATGCGCATTATCCAAAAAAAAGTTATATTACAATTGAGGGAAACGAAACAGAGGACGAAATGAAATTTTATTTAATATTAACCTGTGTTGTATTTTATATTAGTCTTTCATTTGTTAATTACGGACAAACGAAAGATACAGTGCTTATTACCAATACTATTAGTCCGCGGCAAATATTCCACAATGAAAATGATATTTCACAAACTTTCGATAACAGAGTTTCAACCGATTCAAATGGTAATTACGTACTAACTCTAAAAAATAAAGGCGGACTTGAAGACAATCTCTTCTCGGTAAACTACTTCAACAATAACGATTCCTTAATATTCCAAAAGAAGTTTTATCTTCGCGACTTCATTAATTTTCGCGACTCAACCCTCATAGATGCAACAGCAAATCTTACAGATGATGGTGAGATTATCGTATTATATGCTGTCCGGTCATGGAATGAGTCTATTTTAAAAGTTTCGGTATTGTCAACCGATGGTTCAACAGTTATACCTGTTACTACATTAAAGGAAATTATGGGAGAAAGACATTATGATATTCTTGATGTGTATAAATATGGAGACAATTATGTAATACAATATGGCGACCTTAGCAGTAACAATTATGGTAAGGTTAGAATAGAACAGTTTAGCAGTGATTTTCAAACTTCACTTACGAATATATCAATAACAGGAAATATCTCATCTGATAATATAAAATTCATTTCACGTATTAAGGCGGATCAATTGAGGATAGTCTATTCTGAATATGATCAACTTTACTCAAAAACTATTTCCCTGAAAACAAACACAACCATTTCCGAAAATACCCTCGCGGAAGATGTGAGTAACTTTGGTGACTTTAATATCGGTGCTGATAATAGTAATTACATAATCTACTCAAGTGACGAAAACGATATATATCAACTTATACTCAAAAGATACAGTACGGATTTTAGTCAGAATATATCCACCGATATTTTGCAAGAGAACAATGAATTTGAATATGGTTCGGCTCGTATTTTTAATTCAGGTAATGATCTGCTAATACTATATATTGCCCATATAGCCCCGGAGAAAGACCAATTTTATTGGGGAACTAAATCTCTCGTTGGACCCGCAAACTTTAATTCAGAGCCATTTGAGAGCAATTCAACCAAAAAAAGCATAGAGCATTATTCAGCCAATTTTAAAAATCAATTATTCAAATTGTTTTACACAGATACAAATCACGATAGATCTTATACCTATTTTCAAAAATATGAAATACCCAATCACAATTTGTCCGATAAAATAATGTTGGGGCATGAAAATCCCTTCACAGATTTCGAACTGGATGTCGCACAGGATTCAGCAGGAAATTATCTTGCGGTCTGGGCAAACGCGGTAAATAACTCATCGATTAATATTCAACGGTTTAATCAGGATTTACAACCAGTTGGTCATTACAAGGAGATATTTACATCGGAAGATTATCTCATGATGGAAGTACGTTATCTTAGTCAAGATAAGTTCAGAATATTATGGTATGATTTCACTAATCAGAAGACGGATTATTACTCTGCTTTGTACTCCTTTTCAGCCGATTCAATTATTCAACAAGTAAAACTCAACTCTGGTTTTACATTTCAAAATTCAGGACGCACAGAACTCATTAATGTAAATGATGATAGGCATCTTTTTCTCACTTCCTTCAGGGGAGATACCGTTGCTGTTGAAGAATATGACAATCTTAGCGGGAATCTTCGATCTGTTTTACCAATAAATATTAACTCCGGAGTAATTTCTGTACCAAATTTGGGTAGTTTTTTGTTTCCCAGGGAGAATTCGGGATATTTTGTTATCTGGGGTCATGGAGAAAACTTCTATAGTACCGAATACACCTACCGGGAAATTAATGATCAGGGAATTCCTGTTAGCGAAAGCAAAATATTGGTACCCGGAGTAATTTTTGAAAATTATTCAACACCTCATTTCCAATATATTGGGAACGGAAAATTCCTCTTCTTCTGGACGGACTACAAAAATAATCAATACCAGTATTATGCCAATATTGTTGATACCGCAAGTACGACGCAAACGAACAGAATAGACTTTGGAAGTTATACGAATCCATATACTACTCTTTCCGACTTTAATGTATTGAAAGGTAATGATGAATTTGTAACGATTTACAGAAGCGCCTTACAACCATTAGATTATTATCTTCAGGTATTCGATCTTGATCGAGGTGCATATGGTGGCGCGATAGATTTTTTTAATTCCGATTCCTTTGCCACTCGCTCACCATCAGTGTTTTATAAAAATAACCTCCTTACAACGTTTTATCTGGAAACTGACCGCGAAACCCGCAGAGGTAAATTTCATATCCGCCAGGATATGCTGACATATAATCTTGTAACCGGTATAGTTGATAATGCAGCACCAAATGATTACCATCTCGCTCAAAACTACCCAAATCCGTTCAACCCGAGTACAAGGATCAAGTTTGCTGTGCCTGTAGATAGCAAGGTTACGGTAACCTTGTACAATATGTTGGGACAGAAAGTAAAAGAGATAGTATCACAGAACTATAGTGTAGGCTTACATGAAGTGAATTTCAACGCGAGTGAGTTATCGAGTGGTATGTACATCTACTCCATCACAGCGCAGGGAGTTGACGGAAGTAATTTTTTTGACACCAAAAAAATTATGCTTTTAAAATAGTGCTGAGTGGTTAGTGCAAAGTGCTGTTAAGACGCCATATGGTTCGACTGGGCTCACCAACCTAATGGCGTCTTTACGAAGAAAAACATAAATATTCTCGCAAGGGATGGTTACCGACCATCCCTTTTTTGTTTTAAAGGTTTTAATCTACCTCACCTATATTCGCCGCGGCGAACCTCCCCTGAGTCACAGGAGAGGGAAACAATTTTGTAGTGTCATTCCTGTGTAGACAGGAATCCAGTGATGTAGAAGTGAACCCACCCCCGACCCCTCCCTTTATCAAATGGAAGGGTGAAAAAATAATACTGTCTGCACATTTAAAAGTCCTTCCCAAACCTGAGGTTTGTAAACTTAGCCAAAGGGTAGGATACTCCTAAGGCGCACAGGTTTAGGATGGGTTTTGTATTCGGTTCTTTTCTGCCTCGCCTGTCCGTGAAGCGAAAAAGTGTATTCCGGGATTTCTTTCATAATTGGTTGGGTTCCGGTAAAGGCAAAGATGGTCCGTCCAGTTTATCACCGTTCAATCTAAAAATTTACATCAAGAATATTATCCCGCTTTTTTCTATTTTTACATCCGGATTTATACCATGAATAATATCGCTATTAAAAATATCCCGATCAATGAAGCTGAATTTACCGTACTCGATGTTGAAACGACAGGTACTTCCTCACGTTATTGTAAAGTTATTGAAATCGGTTTGGTAAAGGTTAAAAACGGGAAGGTAAAGGATACCTGGTCAACACTTGTGAACCCGGGGTCGATGATACCTTATCATATCACAGGTATCACAGGTATTTCCACCTCGGATGTTGTAAACTCACCCACTTTTGATTTTATCACTGAAGATGTAAAAAATTTTATTGGCGACAGTATTGTTGTGGCTCATAATCTTCCATTTGATAAATCGTTTATGGAACAGGAATTTATGTCCGCCGGGGAAGAATTTCCACCTTATGCCTCACTCTGCACATTAAAACTTGCCCGAAAACTTTATCCTGAAATAAAAAGTAAATCGCTCTCAAGTCTGGTTAAACATTTTCGATTGCGTCACAAAAATGTTCATCGCGCTCTTGGAGACGCAACCGTAACAGCGAAACTTTTACTAAGAATGCTGCAAGACTTGCAGGATAACCATAATCTTTCTGACATGGGTGAGGTTTTGGGCTTTATTTCCGGACCGGCGAGTTCATCAAATAAAGGGTTTTTGCTGATTAAGAAAAAACTCGCTGAAGGATATGAACGTCTGTCAGATAAACCGGGAGTGTATTTTTTCAAAGACCGCAAGGATGAGGTTATTTACATTGGTAAAGCGAAGTCATTAAAAAAGCGGGTGAAAAACTACTTTCAGAGTACCGCGCCATCTAAAACAAAAAAAATTGTAAAAGCGGCAAATGATTTATCTTTTCAGGAAACCAATTCTGAACTGGTAGCACTTATAGCTGAAGCCGAGTTGATAAAAAAAATCAACCCTCCTTTTAACACAATGCTTAAAAAGTTCTCACAAAACTATTTTATCAAAATTGATCTGACACACAGCTATCCTACTATTAAGTCAACCGGAAAATTTGATTTTGACGGTAATGATTATTTTGGTCCCTACAATAAACATGATATTTCAAAGTTTTTAATAGAAACAGCAAATAAAACATTTAAAATCCGGGAATGTAAAGATAAAGATTTCGAAAAATCGAAAGCATGTTACCTTTCTAATATTGAAAGATGTACCGCGCCATGTGAAACGGATGATCAGCAGGAGTATGCCGGAGAGTTGGAGAAAGTCTATGAGTTTTTATCGGGTAAAAATCAAAACGCGGTTAACCGGCTGCTCGAAAAAATGAAAAAGTTTTCTTCGGAATTGAAATTTGAAGAAGCAGGTGAAATTCGTGATACTGTTAATACACTTCTTAATCAACTCGACAGGTCTTCAGTTCTTGCGGAACCGATCAATCTGGCAAATGTGCTGATAGATGTGCGTGGATTCAGACAGAATGATTATATACTTCTCCTCGAAGGAAAAGTTTTCATAAGAGATTATTTCGTAAATGAGGAAAATCTGTTTCAAACCGCGCTTGATGATTTTTACTCCGGCACAATTAATCTATTCCCCGGCATGGAGAAAAAAGATCTGGAACAGACAAAAATCATTTTAGCATGGATTGTAAAAAACCGTGAGAAAATTAAAATCTATTATTTGAAGGATTATGATACACCCGCCGAACTTGAAGCTGCCGTTCGGTTTAGACGTTAAATAACGAGTGCAATACCGCAAGAAAGAATAATCGGCAGAAAACCGGGAATTGCGTATTTCCGGATCTCTCTCGCTCCAAAAATAGATGCTATTCCCGCCTTCACAAGTGTATTTGAAAAAAAGGCGATCAATATACCATTGAAGGCTACTTCCAGGGTAATCTTTATTTCTGCCAAATCTGCTAACGATAACGCGACGGCGTCAACATCAGCGAATCCTGAGAAAAAACTTGAAATATAAATTCCGCTATCTCCAAAATAATGTTGAGCCAGACTCGATATAAAAAGAATAGCCGTAAATATAAGTCCGAACTTAAAAGCAAAGAGCAATCTGAATGGATTAGAAAGGTTTATGTTATCCAGTTTTACCTCTTCCTTCATGTTGAACATAACAAGAGCTGTGACTATTCCCGTAACGAATATTATAGCCACCGGTAACAGTAAAGTTTCACCCAATTCAGCGTTTAATAGGTAAATAATCACGAGTATTCTCGGAAACATGATCGTGGAAGCCAGTACAATGCCCGCCGCAAAGTTTCTCGATAACTCGGGGGTTGATTTACTTCTTTCGGTGAAAGATAAAGTTGTGGCTGTACTAGATGCGATACCTCCCAGAATGGAGAGGAATAAAATTCCCTTTTTGGCTCCGACGAGCTTGAACAAAATATAGCCTACAAAATTGATTCCCGCGATCAGAATTACCAGATACCATATTTTACGTGGATTCAGTACCCCGAACGGATCGTAAGTTTGGTCAGGGAGTAGAGGAAGTATAATTATTGTAATTATCGCAAATTTAATAGTAGCGTAAACATCTTCATCCTGGATGTTAAACGCGAAATTTCTGAACTGGGGTTTGAAAGTAAGAAATATGAGAATGATAACAGCAACAACCGCCGAGATGAGCATGTAGTTAAAATAAATGAGGGCACCCAACACAAAAACAATAAGGAAGGTTAACTCGGTAGTTGCACCCGGCTCGCCATGGTCAGCGGAACGATGATACGATATTGCGACAAGAATTGAAAAACTGACAAAAATCGCGATAAATACGAAGATGGTCGTTACTTCAGCTATCATTGCCGCCAGGAAACCAAGAATTGCAATGAGCGGAGTAGTCCTGATTCCACCGAAAGCGAGGTCACCCTTTTTCCGCTTACGCTCACGTTCCAAGCCGATAAGCAGACCTACGAAGAGCGCCTCAATAAGTCGCGGTAGAATTTCCGCAAGATTTATTTTGCTGATCGCATCCATATCACCTCACAAAAAAAGGCGCCGGAAAAATCCCGAACGCCTTTAATATATAACATTTGTATAGTAATAATTCAACAACTAAATCTTCTTGACCTCTGTGTACCAATCAGACGATTCTTCCATCATCGCGTTAATTCTGCTAACAAGTTTGTGAGGATCATTCAGGTAACCTTCAAGAAGTAGTGAAGTATCGTAAAGCTGCTCAACAACTTCAGTGATGTAGTTATCATTGTTATCGGCTTTAAATACTTTCAACAAATTTCTTACAAGTTTATGATCCTTGTTAATTTCCATGCTTTTCTTTGGAACAGACGCGTCCTTGTTCATTATCTGCATTATTTTTTGCATGGATGACGACATTGAATCATCGGGGTTGACGAGACACGCGGGTGATTTATCGAGACGCTGACTCACTTTTACATCGGTTACCTTGTCACCAAGAATCTCTTTAATTTTTGAAAGCAAATCCCCGAATGTTTTTTCATCAGCTTCATCGAGTGCTTCTTTTTTCTCTTGATCTTTACTTACATTTTCAAATTCTTCAAGCTTTTTAAGATCAGCCTGTTCAACAGATTTGAAATTAAACTCTTTGTAAGTGCCGAGAGAGCTGATTACAAATTCATCTGCGGGATCGTAGAAAAAGAGTACTTCAATACCCTTCTTGCGGAAAATCTCCATATGAGGATCGAGCATAACAGCGTCGCGGCTGCTTCCAAAAACGTAGTAGATATCTTTTTGCTCAGATTTCATGCGCTTGGTATAATCTTCAAGAGAAGTTATCTCTTCAGCGTCTTTCATTTCAGAAGAGTTAAATCTTAGCAATTCCATGAATTTTTCACGATTGGTAAAGTCGCCGTAACCTATTTTGAATATTTTTCCATGTTCGATCCAGAATTTCTTGTAGGTTTCCGTCTCATCCTCAGCAATTTTCTTCAGGTGATTAAGTACCTGCGAAGTTACACTATTGGAGATTTTGTTGAATATCGCGTTTTCCTGAAGTGTTTCGCGGGAGATGTTAAGCGGAAGATCTTCCGATTCAACAACACCTTTTACGAAACTGAGATATTCCGGGAGCAAGTCTTTGTTTTTGTGCTGTATCAAAACTCTTCTTACATAAAGATCAAGACCGTAATCTTCACGCTGTGAACCGAAAAAGTCGGAATTTTTACCGGGGATGAACATCAACGAGGTAAATTGTATCGGGGCATCTACCGACACATGGATTGTGTGCAGCGGTTCTTCCGTATCATAGGATAGGAACTTGTAAAATTCGGTATATTCTTCTTTTTTAATCTTTGATTTGGGCTCTCTCCACAATGCAGAAATGTTATTAACTTTTTCATCTTCAACATAGATTGGAAATTGAATAAAATTGGAGTGTGTTTTGATAACATTTTCGAGGCGGAATTTTTCAGTGAACTCCTTCGCGTCTTCTTTAAGGTGAATTTCTATTGATGTACCACGTTTGACTTCACCTTCAGGAGTTTCAAGAGTATAGCTGCCAAGTCCGTCTGAGGTCCATTTTACCGGAGATGCGTCAGCTTTATAAGATTTTGATGTGATGACCACCTTGTCAGCGACCATAAAAACGGAATAAAAACCGACTCCAAATTTACCAATAATATTGCTTGCTGATTCCTGATTTTCAGTAACCTGTTTGATAAATTCAGCCGAGCCTGATTTAGCAATAGTACCGATATTTTTTATAATTTCTTCATCGGTCATACCAATGCCGGTATCGGAAACAGTTAGGATTTTATTCTCCGCGTCCATCGATATCTTAATTTCGTGGGGTAGATTCTTGTCTGCTAATTCAACACCTTTGGTTGACTGGAAACGGAGTTTATCCAGCGCGTCAGAGGCGTTAGAGATAAGTTCGCGCAGGAATATCTCTCGATTTGTGTATAGCGAGTGGACAAGTATGTTAAGAAGTTCTTTAACTTCCGCTTTAAATTCGTAGGTTTTGTTTTGAGTTTCAGCCATAGGTATATCCTCCATTTATCATATTGATCATGGTATACTATAATTTTAAATATATTTGATGCTCTATTTATACAAATCGTTTCATAATCATCGACACCACAAAAATTGAAATTCCGATAACTATGAGATAAAAGAATATTGCTTTTAGTGATTTCATCCTGAATGTATAAGATGAAACCGACCCCCTCCAACCACAATTTTTACATCTGTACGTGCGGTAGAAAGTAAATTGTCTTATGATCCTCTCCCGAATGTTACGGCTTCTCGATTTTGTAAGGCGTACTTGTCCGCAATCGGGACATGCAAGAAAAGAAGGATCCTGTTTATATAATACTCTGGTTTCCATTAAAAGACTATAATTATTATGTTGATGATCAAAAATAGTGAAAATAATTTAATTATTACAGACTGTTCTATTTTCTTGAGAAAGAGTACACCAAACCTTGCACCGGTTATTGCTCCAATAGCAAGTAAAATGCCGGTATAATAATCAACTATTCCATTCCCGTTGATGGCAATATATGAAACCGTACCTGTCAACAATGTTATAAAAACAACAAAGGATGAGGTTCCCACCGCCCATTTGATATTTTGCGCAAAAACAACAGCAAGTACCGGAAGGAATAATACGCCCCCGCCAATTCCGCTAAGTGCGGAAATCGCTCCCATAATGATACCGGTAAGTGGCAAAAATATATTCCTTCGTTTAACATCCAATTTTATCCTCTCTTTACCAAAGTTCAGATAGATAACTACAAAAACAAGTATTGCCGCGATAAAATAATGGAGAAACACTTCATCAACTCCTGAAGCAAAAAGAGAAGCTGAAATTGAACCCGCAACAGCTCCACCCGCAAGTGAAATGCCTTCCTTTAAGTGAATGTTACCGCTTCGGGAATGGAAATAGGATGAACTGCCCGATGAAAAAACACCGGCGAAAAGTGAGGTGGCAATTGTAGTAAGGGGTGAAGGCTCAGTAAATCCTGTCAGCGGTAAAATATTCAGGAGCACAGGTATAAAAATCACTCCGCCCCCTAAACCAATCATACCGGAAGCTATACCCGCAAGTATTCCTCCGACAAGACAAATAATGATGTAGATAAGATCAAAGCTGAACATTTAACATTTGATTGAATACTACTTCATTTTGCAAAAGAGTAAGCGCGGTTGAAATCTGGTCATCATGTTTGAGCGCTTCTTTAATTCTTCCTTCACGCCCCTCTGTTCTGGAAATTATCTCTTTACGTATTTCGGAAGCAATGTCGTTTTTATAAAGGCTCAATTCGGCGATTTTCGTTTGTTCGCTCAAATTTTCAAGTTCGGAAATTTTCGACTTGAATTCATCGCCATATCTTTCTTTAGCGGCAGCTTTTTTCAATTTTGAAAGGAGCGATTCTATACTGTTTGAAAAATCATAATTGTTTTCAGCAAGATATGCTTTAAACTTTTGATATAATTCATCATCCGGTTTGAGCAGAAGATTTACATCTTCGTTAGTATTAAAATATTTTGTGGCAAACTTGAAGAACATTCCTTCGGCAATCAATGACCTGATCAGTGAAGACTTGCTCATATTTGAAACGATGGTATCTGGCAGGATTCCGCCGCCCGAATATACTCTGCGCTTTCTGTCGGTTGCAAATTCCATACTGTCAACGGGAATTATTACTTCCCTGAGTACATCATTATCCTTTGCGTAATCTATCCGCTGAATACTTCTGCCGCTTGGTGTGAAATATTTTGAAGTTGTAATTTTTAATGAAGTATTATATGAGAGTGGCACCAATGTTTGTACGAGTCCCTTACCAAATGAACGTTCACCCAAAATGATACCGCGGTCATGATCCTGAATAGCTCCGGCGACAATTTCACTCGCGGAAGCTGATGAACCATCAACAAGTACAATAAGTTTTGTAGAATCGGCAGCGGGATTTTCCTCTGCGAAATATTTTGTTACTTTGCTGGTATCGCGCCCTATTACACTAACAACAAGCTGACCCTTATTGAGGAATTTTTCACTTACGTCAATTGCCGCGTCGAGTAATCCGCCCGGATTACCGCGAAGATCGAGCATAACAGATTCAATCGGACGCTGATTTTTCAGCTTAAAAAGAGCCTGTTTAATTTCTTCACCAGCAGTTCGCGAAAATCCGCTGAGTTTCAGGTAAACATTGCCCGAGTTTTCCGGATAAAACCCGTAATAGGTAAGATTTTTCAACTCAACTTCTTCACGGACCAAATCGAATAATATCTCTTTTTCGTAACCATCACGGACGATCAATACCGATACAATTGTACCCGGCTCACCTTTGAGATATCCGCTCAGTTCACTGTAATTATCGCTGTTAATCTTTACGGAGTCAATTTGTTTGATTACATCACCAATTCTGATACCCTGTCTTTGCGCGGAATAACCCTCGATTAAATCTACGATAGTAACCTTATTATTACGCAAGCCAACACTTGCTCCAATACCGCCATACTTTCCCTTGGTAATCACATCAATATCTTGCTGCATGGTTTCATCAATGTAAACTGTGTAAGGATCGAGAGAGGAAAGTAATCCTTCAATACCGGAGATCATAAACTCTTCCGGTTCAATTTTATCTACATATTTAAGACTAACTTCTTTATATATTCGTCCGAAAATATCAATGCTTTTAGAGATTTTCAGATAGACATCATCGTCTCCTCTGAAAAAACCCATAAAAAGAATAGCCATTAAAAGGATAGATAATTTTGTGTATTTAGGCATTATTATTCCTCGTTTTAAGCGGAAAGGCTGTTAAGTATATCAACAATATCACTATGTATTGTTTTTATACGTTTCGTGCCATCGATAAGTTTCATTTTCGGGTCGGATTCTGACAGTTTAATGTATCCATCAATAACCTTGTGATAGAACTCATCCTTCGAAAGTTCAATCCGGTCATCCCCGCCACGATTGTTTTCCATTTTTCTTCTTGCCACTTCATCGAGAGTAATATGGATAAAGAAAGTGATATCGGGCACAGTGTCTGATATTGCAAAATATTGCAGATTTTCTACAAAATGCAAGTCTAAATTTCTACCGTAACCCTGATATGCTATTGAGGAGTGATGAAAACGATCGGAAATAACTATTGCTCCCCGTTCCAATGCGGGTTTTATTACCTCATTAACCAGTTGGGCTCGGGCAGCGGCAAATAATAACGCTTCGGTTTTTTCCGTCATTACCATGTTTTTTTTATCGAGCAGAAGATCCCTTATCTTTTCAGAGATTTTGGTTCCGCCCGGTTCCCTGATAAGCAATACCTCCTTACCAAGGTTTTGATAATATTCTTCCAAAAGACGTACCTGCGTGGATTTTCCGCTGTAGTCTATACCTTCAAACGTAATAAACATCTTAAAACTTTTTAATTATATATTCCAGTTTGCCCGGTTTTATATCGATGAGGATAGTGTATTCCGGGGGAGTGAATACGGGCTCAATTGCCCCCAGTGTATCGGAAAGTGCCTGTTTGAACGTTACATATGGTTCGAGCAGATTTGCGTCCATCTTGCCGAGTAAGTTAATTCCACCTCGCAATGTTATTTTTACTTTCTCGGGATACAGTTTCAATTCCCTGAATTGAGGAACATTTTTTACAAGTACCGGAATATCGTCAAATACTTTATCAACAATTTTTTGCACTTCAAATTCGATATTTACCGCAGGATTATCGTAGGATAATGCGGGAATATTTTCAAGACCGATAATTGTATTAACCGACTTGTTGATATCTTCGAACTCGTGAAGTGATGTATTGATATTTTCGATGTTGTCAACAATACTTTGCGGTCCCGAAATGGTAACTGAATCCGGATTTACCTGTATAGGGGAGACAAGACCGTAACCGGGTCTGTAGTTCAGTTTAATATTTGGAATGACTTGTACTTTTTTGGTAGCCACCTGCTCTACTTTAAAGGCGAGTTCTTCAGGTTTTACTTCCATTAACTGAATTGAGGAAGTTAACCATGAGTTTTGGCCGGCAACGCCCTCAAGATAAATTTTTTGTTCGCCTGTTTTATTTTTCGCTGATACCTTAAATTCAAGATCCGGGCCCAAACTCATACCCGCGAGAGTCCACCCTATACCCTTGACGCTTATATCAACTTTATCGCGTGAAATATCCGCGATCGCTGTACCTTCCTGCACATCAACTATACGAACAGGTACTTCCATTGTGGCGAAGTATTCTTCGGAAAGGGAAACAGACCCCCACAAGATTATTGAGAAGAGGGTGATCAATATAAGAGGCAGAATTTTCTTTTTCATTTGTAGTAATATAAAAAAACTCCACATAAAGCGGAGTTTTAAGAATCAAAAAAATATGTAAAAATATTATCCGAGTTGTTCGAAGTAGCTGATGAGTAAATCTCGGTTAGCTTTTGAAATATCCCTGCCTTTAATGGGGAAGCTTTCAATAACCCGCGCTAATTTCCGTAAATCGTGAACATTCATTTCTCTAAGTTCTTCCAGAGGAGGAATTTCAGATTCACCATTTTCATTTACTTCTTCACTCTCTTCATCTTCTTCAAAAAAGGAAGATTGATTTTTATCTGCTTTTACCTGTTTGGCAGGAGCTTCTTTTTTATCCAGTTTTACAGGTTCACCGTTATCGTGGATGTTAAAATCAGAATTTGCCGGTTTAATACTTTTACCCCAGTCTTTAACAATATCCTCAATCTGAAGATCAGGACGTGGAATAACATGAGAAGATACTAATTGTCCAACTCTGCTTGCCGCAGCCGAACCGGCATCAACCGCTGAGCGAACCGCAGCCACATCGCCAACAACCTTAACTGTAACAAGCGCGGCTGTAATTTTCTCTTTGGCTATGAGGCGAACGTTCGCCGCTTTCACCATAGCGTCGGCAGCTTCAATAGCTCCTATTAAACCTTGCGTTTCTACTAAACCAAGTGCTAAAAGCATATCTAATAATCAGTAAACTTTATGCTTTTTTAGGAAGAATCAATTCAACATCAGAATGCGGGCGTGGGATTACATGGACAGAAACCAGTTCGCCAACTCTCTGTGCCGCAGCTGCACCCGCGTCGGTAGCCGCTTTAACAGCACCAACATCACCTCTAACCATAACGGTAACAAAACCGCCGCCGATAGTCTCTTTTCCGATAAGGTCAACTTTTGCCGCCTTAACCATTGCGTCGGCAGCTTCAACCGCACCTACAAGTCCTTTAGTCTCTATCATACCGAGTGCGTCAAGTGTCATAAATAAACTCCAAATTTTAGATGAATAGCGATTTCAAAATAAATGATAAGCTCAAAAATGTCAATTGTAAAAGTGTATATAAGTATATTATTTTAACTATATCTTCTTTGTAAAAGTCAATAATTATAAGGTTTTCATGTAATCTTCAAGTATAACAGCAGCAGCGTTTTTATCAATAAGTCCTTTATCACGCCTTTTCTTTTTAGATGTTACACTTTCCAGAATTCTTTCCTGTGCTATTCCCGAAGAATATCTTTCATCGGTGAGCACCACAGGAACTTTGTAATATTTCTGTACTGTCTTTACAAACTGATCTATATCTTTCGTAAGTTCACCTTTGTCACCACTCTCCTTGAGCGGGTAACCCACCACAAATTCCTCAATTTCGTATGCTGATAGCAAATCACGCAAACTATTCCAGAAAGTATGATCATTTAGCAACGTTGTAAGAGGTTGGGCAAAAAATCTAAGTGGATCTGTAATCGCGATTCCAATTCTCTTTTTGCCGTAATCTAAGGCGACAATTCTTTTTTGTTCGAGATTCATCAGGCGGTTTCCGAATCAAATCTTTCTACCGAGTATATCTTCTTATTTTTCTTTAATCTTTCGATAAGCTGACCAAGATGCGCAATATCTTTCACAAATACAGTTACAGTTCCATCGAACATCGAATCACTTGCGGTGATATTGATTGCCTTGATATTTGTGTTCTGGAAATTGGTTATCGAATTTGAAATCTCCTTTAACAATCCGGGAGTATCTTCACCCCTTATTTTAATTCCGGCAACAAAAAGTGAATCTTTTCGTTTTGGCCATCCCGCCCGCACAAGTCGTTCACTACCGTTTTCCGACATGCGAATCAGGTTTTTGCAATCCTTACGGTGAATCTTGATCCCTTCACCTATGGTAACATAACCAATTATCGGGTCACCCGGTATAGGACTGCAGCATTTCGCGTAGTTAACTTCAAAGCCTTTGTAATCACCATCTATTTCCACTCCGCCAATATTAGTGCGTGCTATATCAGCAAAAGTGGTAAACTCCATTTCATTATCCTCTTCCTTGGCCTCAACTTCAGGAGGATTGAGGATATCGTCAACATTAAGTTTGTCTTGTGAAATATTTTTGAAAAACTGAGCCGGGTTATCGAATTTAAGTTTATTCAGAAGTCGCTGAACGTCATCGTGATTGAATGAAAGTTTGTACTTTTTAAGTTTTCGTTCCCAGATTTCCCTACCCGCTTCTACAAGTCTCTCTTCTTCTCTGTTGAGATGCTTTCGCACTTGTGCTTTTGCTTTGTGGGTAACAACAAATTGCTGCCAGTTTTTATTGGGATGCTGATTTTTTGAAGTTATTATTTCTACCTGGTCACCACTGTGAAGCATGGTGCTGAGGGGTACAATTTTACCGTTAACCTTTGCGCCGATGCAATGATAACCAACATTTGTATGAATATCAAAAGCAAAATCGACAGGGGTGGAACCGGCGGGTAATCGTTTCAGATCTCCCTTCGGAGTAAAAACATATATCTCATCCTGGTAAAGATTCAGTTTGAAACTCGCCATTATCTCTTTTGTTGCTTCATTCTTGTTGGCGTTTTCAAATACATCACGAATCCAGTTTACCCACTCTTCAAGTTCTTTATCATTCTTCTGGAAATTCTCTTTGTATCGCCAGTGAGCCGCTACACCTTTCTCGGCAATTTCATGCATTTTTCGGGTACGTATCTGAACTTCAACCAGTTTACCCTGTTGACCGATAACAGTATTGTGAATAGATTGATAATTGTTCTTTTTTGGTATTGAGATATAATCTTTAAATCTGTCAGGAATAGGTTTGTAAATCTGGTTGATAACACCAAGCACATAAAAACATTCGTTTGCGTCGTTTCCTTCAAGTATTATCCTCACAGCAAGGAGATCGAAAATTTTATCAAACGATGTATTTAGCTTGATCATTTTTTTGTAGATGCTGTAGATGTGCTTTGCTCTTCCGGCTATGTTGTATTCCAGCCCGTGTTTATCCAGTTTTTCAGCAAGCGGAGCAATAAATTTGGCAATATATTGTTCGCGTTCTTTCCTTTTGTCCTGAAGTTTCTTGGCAATTTCGTTATACGCTTCCTTATTGAGGTATTTAAATGAAAGGTCTTCCAATTCCCATTTTACTCGTCCCAAACCAAAACGGTTGGCAAATGGAGCATAAATTTCAAGTGTTTCTTTTGCGATACGCCTTTGCTTATCAGCTCTTACAAACTCAAGGGTACGCATATTGTGCATACGGTCGGCAAATTTCACAAGTATAACGCGCAGATCTTTTACCATTGAGAGGAGCATTTTCCGGTAATTTTCTGCCTGACTTATTTCATGCCCCTTAAATACACCCGATATCTTGGTCACACCGTCAACAATCTCGGCAACTTCGGTTCCAAATTCTTTTTCAATAAACTTTAAGCTGAAATCAGTATCTTCAACAACATCATGAAGGAGCGCGCTGATCACCGAAATATCGTCGAGTGCTATTTCCTTAACAACAATCATCGCCACCGCGTACGGATGATAGAAATATGGTTCACCGGAATCACGTCTGTGATTTTTGTGTGCTTCCATACTGAGCTTGAAAGCCTTTTGCATCGCATCCTCATTCACAGAGGGGAGATTTGTTCTGCATGCTTGGAGAAGCTCATTTAACATTCTTGTTTGTTTGGATCCGGCAATCATTTTTTATCCATATATATAGCTGACCGACATAATGAATTAAATGCGGTTCATTAGTTTACTTTTTTTCAACTGATATCAGTTTGTCCCTCAGGTTGTGAACCCTTTCGAGTCTGCCCGACAGATAACTTTTTTCAAACCCGTTAAGTTTATATTCCAATATATTATTACAACAATTCAATGCAAGTTCATTTTTTTGCAATTTTTCATAAATCTGAGCTAACTTGTGCAAAATTTCAACTTCCCTTACATTCGACTTGATCACGCTATTACGATACCGTTCAAGCAATTTGTTATAGAGTATTATCGCCTTTTCCTTATCATAGTTAAAATAAGTATCGGCGAGAAGCTGGGCGAATATTCTGTTACCGGGGTGTTTTCTTAAAACATCTTCGAGTAGTTCTATCCCTTTCTCGAATTTTTTGGAATAAAAATAGGCAAACGCCAGGGAATGTATCGCGGCATATGAATGATAAGTGTTTTTTTCTATTGCCAGTTTCAGGAAGTGCATACCCGGCTCACGCTCATCTTCAATAAATGGCAGGTAAAGAACATCTTTGCCCACCTCACTCACCCAAAACTTGTAACTACCAATAGCCACGTATGCGTCATACGCTTCAGGATCAATCTCCAGACATTCATGAAAATATTGAAGGGAATAAATGCTTTCTGTTAGCGCCGAGAAATAATTTTTCTGTAATGCGTCATAGTACCCCTTTAATCCAAGGGCGATGGCATATTGATAAACATTTAGAAGATCATCGGGATCATTATCATAATTTTCCTCAGCCAATTCAACTGCTTCATCTAAAAGTTGATAGAGCGAATCCGGATCATAACCGAGGACATAGTCGTAATCCTTCAATATAATTATACCGGCTTTATAAATCTTGCCAATCGAAAGTTCAGGGAATTCGATATCAAGAGTATCGAAATAACTGTAAGCGGTATCGTATTCGCCGTTTTTTACAGAGTCGAAAGCAGTAAAGAGCAGTGATTCTGCCCTTCTGTTTCCAAAATCCTGAGCAAATAATCCGGATGCAACCAGAAAAAAGATTATTACTCTAAAGAGTACCAAACGTTCTGTCACCAGCATCTCCCAATCCGGGCACAATATAGCCAACATCATTTAATTGACGGTCTAATGAAGCAGTATATACAGGAATTTCAGGATGGTCTTTCGACATCTTTTCTACTCCTTCAGGCGCCGCAATAAGTGACGCAAAGACGAGGTCATTTGCACCACGCTGTTTTAGGAATGAAAAAGCGGCAGACGCGCTACCGCCGGTAGCCAGCATCGGATCGAGCACTATCACCTTTGATGTGGAAAGTTCTTTTGGAGTTTTGTAATAGTATTCAACCGGTTCCAAAGTCTCTTCATTTCTCTGCAGTCCAATATGACCAACTTTCGCATACGGGATCATTTCTATAAAGGCGTCAACGAGTGATAATCCCGCGCGCAGCACAGGTACCAGTATAATCTCGGGTTTTATCCGATGCCCTTCGGTGATTTCGAGAGGGGTTTCTACATCAATAACTTCTGTCTTAAAACTTTTACTTATCTCAATACAAAGAGAATATGCTATACGTTTTAGCGCGGCGCGAAACTGATATTCCCTTGTTTCATGGTTTCTGAGATAGGTAATATCTCTTAATATCAAAGGATTTTGAACAATGGTCAAATTTTTCATCGGGTGTTCCTTATTTTTTTACCCAAAACTGATAGAATATTAACAAATGGTGAGAAGGGGGGAGTGTAATTGTAATCTACTGTATATAACTCATCAGCGCGTATTTTCTGCTTTATCATCATAGAGATCATGTCGGCGTATCCAACGGTTTCTTTTCCGCCGTAAAATTGCGCTCCCAGAAGCAACCGGGTATTTCTGTCAAAAATTATTTTACCAAATACGCTTTTTGAATCAGGCATAACTTTAACCAGATTAGGCATTACTGTGCTTACAGCGGTGGCATTGATTGAAAAATCGCTCGCCTCCGCCGAGTTTAATCCAACCCGGGTAAATGCTTTGCCAAATATTTTTACAGCGATATTCTTCACAACAGGCGAAAAATAAGCATTACCTCCCGCCGCGTTTTCTCCAGCAATGTGCCCCATGGAATGAGCCATCGTCGCTACTGGGAAATAAAAAGGTCTTCCTGTAATGAAGTTTGTTATTTCACTATTATCTCCGGCAGAATAAATACGTGAGCAGGAAGTCTTCAATTTGTTGTTTACTTTTATGGCGCCTGTTTTGCCAATCGACAACCCTGAGTTCAAGGCGAGCTCAGTATTTGGTTCAACGCCGGTAGCGACAATAACCATATCGATGTTGACCAGATCAGAACCTAGCTTGACTGAAGTAACTTTATAATCTTTACTGTGGACTTTTTCTACTTTCCTGCTTCCGGAAAATATAACTCCGGATTTATTAATCTGTTCATGCATTAATCTTGAAATTTCTTCATCTGCACCTGGCATTGGTCTGTTTGCCAACTCTGTAACAGTTACATCATAACCTGTTTCGCTGAGTGACTCTGCTACTTCAAGTCCGATATATCCCGCACCAACAACAAGTACATCCTCAACATTGTTTTCCTCGAGGTATGTCTTTATTTTCAGGTAATCGCCAACAGATTTGAGATTAAAAACATTCTTAAAGCTTCCAGAAAGACCATAAACTTGTCGCGCCCTTGAACCGGTGGCAAGTATTACGGAATCGTAGTGGGCATGTTCCGCCTTACCGGTTTTAAGATTAAGCACCTCAATTATTTTATTCTGCCTGTTTATTGCGGAAACTTTATGCCGGATTTTGACAGTGACCCCTTTTTCTTCATAAAAAGTTTCGGGGGAAAAAAATACGATTTTATTGTAGTCGGAAATTTCGCCTGATAAGAGATAGGGTAGCTCACAAGTACCGGTAGAGATAAAATCCCCCGCTTCGTACATAGTAACTTCAGCGTCGGGATCGGTTCTTTTAGCCTTGGCAGCGGCACCCGGACCGGCAGCGTTGCCTCCGATTACTACTATCTTTCTATGTTCTTTTTTATTGTAATACACAGGGTAGAATATAACCAATTAATGGAAAAGTTTAAAAGAGTTAAATGTGTGGTGAAAAGTTGGAAATCAATTAAAATCCCCAAAAATTAAATCAAACTATAAAGGCCCTTCATGTTTTCATTTTAGACCGAATTTCAAAAAAAAGCCGGAATCGTTAACAACAATTCCGGCTAAATGCTAAAATAGTAAATAGATTAAGATGCTGCTTCGTCAGCCACAAATGGAGAAACAAGAATTCTTCCGCAAGATTCACAGGTGAAAATTCTTTTGTTAGCCTTAACCTCAAGCTGTCTTTGTGGAGGGACCACATTATGGCAACCGGAGCAGGCGGAACGATTTATAGCTACAACAGCTTTTCCACCGCAAGCTTTTCTGATGCGCATATAGGTGTTATAGTCGTTTTTACGAATGTTGGCGACAACCTTCTCCCTGCGATCCTGAAGTTTCAGTTCTTCTTTTTCGTTACCTGCGATAATTTTCTTTAACTCTTCCTGTTTACGGTTCATCTCTTCATGAAGTTCATCGAGCTGAGGAGCAACTTCGTTAATTTCCACATCGAGTTTCAGAACAAGCTGATCGAGTGCTTTATTTTCCGAATTCAGCTTATCTATTGTTTCTTCAGAATTGTCGATCTCTTTGGTAAGAGCGTCATATTCCTTATTGTTACGAACCTGATAGAGCTGAGCTTTATATTTTGTTAAACTTTCGCTTAATCTCTCAACTTCTTCCTCGTTGGAAATCATTTTTTCGGTAGATTCTTTTTTCTCATTCTCTTTGTCTTCGATCTGATCTTTGATAGTTTGAATTTTCCCGTTCAAATCGTTAACGGCCAACGGAAGATCACCCCTCAATTCTTCCAATTCGTCAAGCTGGTTATCGATGAGCTGAAGCTCATACAATGTTTTTAACCTGTTAACCAATTTATTCATCTCCTGATTTATTATAATAAAACTTTGTAGGGTTAGTTGAGCCGGAAAATTCAAACACCTCTCCATTATGTTTGCTCTGTGAGAAATAGTTTTCCACTCTTCTTTTCACTTCTTTAAGCACATGAATTTCAGTTTCATAGTGCCCGGCGTCAACCAATAAAATGTTGTTCTCGGCATCCTGAAAGGTATGATATTTAATATCCGCGGTAACAAAAGCATCAGCACCTGCCCGAATTGCAGAATCGACCAGATCAGAGCCGCTACCACCGCAGACGGCCACTTTTTTAATATCATTACTTTTACCATTGGTAAACCTCAGACCCTGCAATCCGAGATTTTCTGAAAGCATTGCAAGGAATTGATCCCTCGTCATGCTTTCATTCAAATAACCAATAGCACCAAAACCGTAATTAACATTTTTATTTTGTAAAGGATATACATCGTATGCGGGCTCTTCATAAGGATGAGCTTCGAGCATACTTCCCAATACTTTATTTAATTTCCATTTATCGACCAGAACTTCGAGTCTGGTTTCATTCACTTTTTCAAAATTTTCTTTTGTGCCGATACTCGGGTTTGAATTTTCAGAACCTTTAAAGGTACCGGTACCATTTAGCCGGTAAGAGCAATTATTATACTCACCAATTATACCTCCACCTGCCTTGAATATCGCGTCGGCAACTTTCTCACTATCATTTTCGGGAATAAATACTACAAGTTTAATCTGATTGGAATCTTCATTAACCAGAAAGTTTATATTTTCTAGATTTAACTTATTCGCGAGAACAAAGCTTACACCACCCTTGGTAAAATCGAGATTTGTATGTGCCGAGAATAGAGTCACATTATTATTTAATATTTTTTTAATAATGGCCGCTTTGGGATTTTTAGCTGTATCGAGAGATTTTATTGGTCTGAAAATAAAAGGGTGGTGAGTGAAAATAAAATTGCAGTTTTTATCGAGAGCCTCATCGAGTGCTTCACCCGATAATTCTAAACAGAGAAAGACGTTTGAGATCCGGGTTGTTGAATCTCCAACTTGTAATCCAACGTTGTCTTTCTCCCAGGCAGCCCCCGGCGGCGCCCATTGCTCAATATGTTTAATAAGCTCGGCTACAATCATAAAAGGAAAAAAAAATGCACCACTATGAAGTGGTGCATTTTGCCATAATTAAATTTTATCTAATAACTTTGTTTGTCTTAAACCAATATAAATTGCTGTTTTTTTCATAAGCATCGTTCTTGCAATATAGTTTAATTTATAAAAATATTCAAGATGTAATCATTATAAATTCTTTTCGTGTATAGCGGGGTTTGAAGAGTGCTGTTATTTCGTCAAGCGCTTCCTTGCTTTGCGGAACGTTATTCTCAATAAAGGTTGCTAATCTTTGATGAAGCATTTTTCCCCGTACAAATGTTTGCCAAGAAGATACCGTATTGTTGGCAAATATCCCATAGTTGCCGGGATGAAGTTCTGATATTTTAATTATATCCTGTTTTTGGTAATTTCGGAATTCCACCACAATACTAATTTATTGATGCGGAAACGAGCGAAAGTCAAATCCTTATATTATATTTTGGCGATGAATATATCTGTAGATAAAAATATTACTTCGGGAAAGGAAGCGTTTTCAACCATTGGAACTGTTGATGTTGTTGACGGAAGATCACTGACAAATCGGCAATCAAAGTATTCCGATGCGCTAGTTGTTCGCTCAGTGACGAATGTAAATGAAGAACTTCTGAAAAACACACCTGTGAAGTTTGTAGCTACCGCCACAATTGGGACGGACCATCTCGACAAAGAGTATCTTGATTCTGCCGGGATAAAATATTTCTCGGCGCCGGGGTGTAATTCTACCGCTGTAACAGAGTATATACTTTCGGCACTATCGCAGCTTTTGCCTCACAACAATAAAAAGTTTGGTGAAAGTTCGATTGGAATAATTGGTGTTGGTAATATCGGGTCCAAATTGGCAAGAGCCGCGGAATTGCTTGGTATGCAAGTGGTCTTAAATGATCCGCCAAGAGAAAAGATGGAAAAATCTGACAAATTCAGTTCACTCGAGGCGGCATTACGATGTGATATTGTTTCTTTCCATACACCCCTTACACGAGAGGGTGAATATAAAACTTATCATCTGTTGAATGAACAGAATATAAATCTGATCAAACCCGGCGCGATTATTCTTAATGCCTCGCGTGGGGCGGTAACCAAAAATTCAGTGCTTCTTAACAGAATATCACAGAAGAATGATATTACACTCGCTCTTGATGTCTGGGAAAATGAACCGAATATTTCTACTGAACTTCTTAAACTTGTCAATATCGCAACACCGCACATCGCGGGATATTCACTCGAAGGAAAAGTAAACGGAACTTACGCTTGTTACAAAAATCTTTGTGATTTTACCGGTGTCTCTCAATTATGGCAGCCCGACTTACCGGAAATAGAAGAATATCAAATCAATGTGACAGAGCTTTCAACGGAAGAGGCTCTATCTGAAATATTTAACAAGATATACAACATCTCGAGTGATGATAAATCGTTGAGAAACTATAGCGGAGATATTGCGGTATATTTTGATAATCTGAGAAAAACCTATCCGGTCAGGAGGGAATCGAAGGGTTATGATGTTAAAAGTGATGATGAGGTTATAATAAAGTTGATGAATTATCTTGCAGGGATATAAAAACCCGCGAATAAAAATCCGCGGGCATTAACCATCAATACCAGAAATGGAATTGCACAACAAATACATTGTTGGCAACTTGCGGATCTTCAAAATTAAATCTGTACTGAGGCCTTATCTCAACAAAACTGTAAGGGAAATATTCCAATCCAACAATCATACGCGACATTTCGTCAAGATCGCTATCAGTGTTAGGATCGATCATATCGTATCTTACAATTCCTTCAAGACCGATCATAAATCTGTATGAAGCCTTAAGCATGAGGTAGTTTGATTTCAATTCATTCATGATATCGGCATCGTAGTTATCGCCCATATCATACTCACCCATAAGGGCAATTTTATCGTAACCCAGTCCGGCAAAAAAGCCGTAAATTTTTGATTTTTGTCCAAAATTACCCGGAGTATTAAACGCCGTAAATGAGCCGCCGAAAAATGTACCGAGCTTGCCGATTTTTGGTGTAAATTCTGCTCTTGCCGTGTAGATCGGGTCTTTACTGAATATCTGACCGTTCAGTGAACTTCTTCCCGCGCTTGCCGTAATGTAGGCTATTTTACCAAGATATGCCCCGATTTCAATACCTGTTTCGGTATAATATGGTGACAGGTATAATCCGGGTGCAAAGGAGCCTGGTGCGGTGAGACCAAAATCACCACCGCGCGTGTAGGCGGTATGATCATCAAGCCTTATTCCAAAGTTGGGTGTAAATGTACCAACTTTTATATAGCTGTTGTTCGGTAGAATCCTGGCTACACCGTAACCTTCAAAAACCTGTGTTATAAAATCGTATTTCGCAAAAGCGTCGATTTTCTCATTGATCTTCAGAGTGGCATACATTGCCGCTGACATTTTCTGAAAATCAGTTTTTTTCAATTGTTCGGCATATATATACTGTGTTCTGAAATCCATTCCGAGATAGATATTCTCGCCAATTTTTGGTGAAGTAGATAATATCTTGTCGCGAGGTGATATCATGCCCACAACATTTTTCCCGAAATACCAGCCATTTTCATTTCGCGCCATACCACCGGAAGGATTTACATGGCAATCGATGCATCGGCTGTCACCCTGTTGGAGTCCGAAACGTGGAAGCGCAAATAATTCAGCGCCAAAAAAGAGGAAAATCGCAAAAAATAGTAAGATTTTTTTCATAAACTCTCCATAAAGCAGCCGGTGAACCGGCAAAAATTTGTTGAGAAGCTATATTAAAGATTCCTGTTTTTGAATATTCTTTCAAATACGGTAGAAACGTACCATGCCTGCCCCGCGGTGCGGGGGTACGTCTCAGTTCTTAAATCACTTTTTGTATGATGAGGATGACCAACTATCTCAATAAATAGAATAAATCATCCTCCGTCTTTCGACTATCGTCGAAATCCACCTCCTTCAAAAGGAGGATCATTAAAATATTCAACCTTGTTAACAGCAAAAGACGCAATTACGCCAATGCGCACAAAATATTGCGTCCCTACATTGCACTATGCACTATGTACACAGCACTACTTAAGCAGAACCATCTGTTTGGTTTCGGCATAACCATCAACAGAAACTCTGTAGTAATAAACACCCGATTCAAGTTTTCTACCTGAATTATCAGTAGCATTCCATTTTAAGGAATGGTTACCGGGATTATAATATTCGTTTGCTAAAGAGCTTACCAAAGCACCGATAGAGTTGTAAATATCAACTCTCACGTTAGCGCCTTCAGTTAATGAAAATGAAATATTGGTTGAAGGGTTAAACGGATTAGGATAATTGTTATGGAGCTCGAAGTAGAGTGGTGAGTGCAAATTGTGAACAGATGTAGGGTTTGGTTTATCATCAGGGTCACCCGGATTTGTTACAAGAGTCGGATCGCCCGGAGCAGGTGAACCCGCTGTCCAGGTACCGTCAGGATCCTGTAGCTCTTCACCGTTTGTAAAACCGTCACCGTCACTATCAAGCGCCGCTAATTGCGCATTCCAGACCACCTGTCCCGCGGAACCGGGAGCGGTCAAAAAATTGGCTTCAACTTCCTGTCCGAAAGCGTTTTTAGGTCCGCCGCCAAACTGACTAACGTGACACATGGCACAATCGATTTGATTGCCGTTAGGAAGCTGTGCCACCCTGAATGACCTTCCCACAAGAAAAGGTATTGAAAACAACATAATTGCTGTTATAGTAAAAAGTATAGAAGAACGTTTCATTTATCCCCCGATAGTATAATGTATAATGATTTAAGATTTTACATCCGAATATTATAAATTTTTTATATTAAATCCGTGATATCTGCTATGTGGAAAAATATTTGACCTGAAACAGTTATCTGTATGCGGTAGCATTTTAACGGATTGTTTATTTGAAAGGTTCAATAAAAAAATGCCGGTCTTGTTCAGACCGGCAAATTAAAATTATTTCATCAACATCATTTTGATTGATTTCGAAAACTCACCAGCTGTGATGTGTGCTATGTAAACACCACTCGACAGGTTTGAAGCATCAAACTGATAGTTGTATTCTCCCGCCTGGAGAACACCATTAACCAATGTAGAGACTTTTTCACCAACAGAATTGTATATATCAAGTACTACCTGATTCTGCGCGGCAAGAGTGAAGCTCAGATTCGTGGTTGGGTTGAACGGGTTAGGATAGTTCTGCGCCAATTCGTAAGAAGTAACACCTTCGAAATTAACTTCTTTTGGTCCGTAAACTTTTTCGGTACCATCGTAATCTCTCTGGATCAAACGATAAAATGAAGTTCCATAAACGGGGAATTCATCAGTGAAATTGTATTTGTTTACTTCTGAAGTTGTACCAACACCTTCAACGAAAGCTATCTGAGACCATTCCTCCTGGTCAAGAGAACGTTCTACCTGAAAACCATCGTTGTTTGTCTCTGTTGCGGTTGTCCAGTTAAGAACAACTTTACCGTTAACAGCAAATGCTGAAAAAGCGGCAAGTTCAACAGGAATAAAGCTGTCTGGATCACCCGGATTAGTGACCATACCCGGATCACCCGGAGCAGGATCACCCGATTGCCATGTACCATCAGGATCCTGAAGTTCAACACCGTTTGGAACACCATCACCGTCACTATCAAGCGCGGCTAATGCTGGTCCCCATTCTACATGCCCTGAAGATCCGGGTGCGGTCAGGAAGTTTGCTTCAATTTCACCACCGAAATCGTTTCGTGGTCCACCTGGCGTTACATGACAGTTGTCGCAACTGTTAATGTTACCGTTTGGTATTTCAGCCACTCTGAAACTCCTGCTGACAACTATTGTCATGGCAACGGTAAGAAAGATAAAAAAAGTAAAAAGGATTTTTTGCCTCATCTCTTCTCCTTGTGTGTGATTGAGTTTTTGTTTTAGCACCAAGTATCCGATATTAACCCCATAATTCTTTAAATGCAACAAAAAAGTTATAAGCATTAGTATTTTTAACTTAAAAGAAATATTCGAATAAAACTTATTTTTAAGGATTCCGAGGTATTAGTAATTCAGTATTTATACTTTAATATTATGATGCAAATTGCTTAAGTTTGTATTATTACAATACTTTATGCGGATATCAAAATGCTGAGATTCATTATTGTCCTGGTGATAATCACCGTTAATTTACATAGTCAGGATAAAGGGTCAAAAATTTTTACAGGTACCTTTCTCGGGAACGAAACCCGTTCATATTACGGTAATACAGCTCCCGAAAGATTGGACTTGTTGTGGAAAGTTGAACTTGGGCAAGGGAAAACCAGAATAAATTCAAAAGGTGGTGAAGTACTCTGGAAAGGTTGCGGCTGGACAGGGCAACCTTTGCTTGTGGAGATGAATGATACATTGTATGTTATACAGGGAGCATTTGATCATAACCTTAAAATGTTCAATACAGTAACACATGAAAAAAAATGGGAATACAAGTTCGACGATGTTATCAAAGGTACGGGTACTATCTGGAAAAACCCTGATCCGCGTAACCCCGATGAAGAATATATAATTCTTCAGGGTAGCAGACTTGGGCTTGAAAATACCACTCATTCCCGACTCGTACCAAGTTTCCGCGGAATTTCATTAACAACGGGTGAAGAGTTATGGCGTATGAATGTCCGTAAAACCCGCAGCTACAGTCGCGATGTTGATGGCTCACCCCTTGTGTCAGGTGACACTGTTTATGCGGGACTTGAAAACTCAACATTTATCGGTTTTACACCCGATCCGGCAAGAGCAGCAATAAAAGATACAATCCTGCAACCGGAAGTTTACTTCGAAAAATTACTCTACACGCAGAAAGATGTTATTAAACATGGTGGAAACCTCGTCATGGAATCCTCTCCAGCTTATCTGGATGGTAAAATCTATTTTACATCAGGTTCGGGTTATGTGTTCGGGTATAATCCGGCGAAAGGTGAGATCGACTGGAAGTTTTTCATTGGTTCCGATATGGATGGATCGGCTGTAGTGACATCGGATAGTTGCCTTCTTATTCCTGTGGAAAAACAATATATAGATGGTCACGGTGGTGTTTTCAAACTTGACCCCTCAAAAGAACCGGATAGCTCTGTTGTCTGGTACTTCCCTGTAAGAGACGCCAAACTCTCCTCATGGGAAGGCGGGATAATAGGTTCACCCGGCATTAATGACGCAACCAACGATGGCTCTTTACCAACCCTTGCGGCTTTCCATGCGCTGGATTCCAATGTCTATGTTGTTGATTACACAAAACTTGAACCGGATAGTATTAAAGTGCTGGGTCCAAACAAAAAACATAAATACCGCACACCAAAACTTGTCTGGGAAAAAAATGTAGGTCCTTCAATCTCCACACCCATTTTTGTGGGGGACAAACTGATCACAACCGGCTACTGGGGATTACGCCTCTTTAAGTATGATAAAGATGGTAATTTCAAGTTTCTGGATGACTTTCCTTACAGCGCTTTCGAGAGCACACCGATAGTGCACGATGGCAAACTGTACATAGGCGGCAAAACCGGATATCTTTATTGTTTGGGTGTAAAAAATAGTGATGAATAACATTGAAAGTGGAAATTCATCATTTTAATTTATGTTTTGAGTAATTGGGAACAATCAAATGTTGGAGTGGGATTTGTTGAAAAACTTCCAATAGATAAGTTCCGCCAGTATGATTTTATAGTGAGCGATGACTAAAAAGTGAGATAAATAATGTATGTCATCCTCTGCCTTCCGACTTTTGTCGGAAGCCACCTCCTTCAAAAGAAGGACAAAATACGAAGGTACAGGGTCAACAATTTGAGACTTGATATCTGCTGAGGCGAAAGCATATTGAAATTTACAAGACCATATTATTGGTCAGACACAACAAAAATTGAAAAATAACGGAAATTTATGCAACTGTTTGAAAAATTTGACATACACGAAGAAGATCTTGTAACTATTCCCGTAAGTAAGGAGTATCTCAACTGGCAGCTTGAACTTTTCGACTCCGGTATCCCCGCGATAGAACTCACTTCTGCCGCTACATATAATAATGGTATCAGAATTAGTGATGAGGAATTTTCAGAAGAGGATAATTCTCTCTTTGAAAAAGCGAAAAACGCGGGGAGAATTTCATCTTTCATTCCTGCTTCCGGCGCCGCAAGCAGAATGTTCAAAAAACTTGAAGTTTTTGTAAGCGAACATCAGAATATTGACATTCACTCACTAAGGAAATTTGCTGATTCAGGTGATAAAGAAGCTGAATATGTTCTTAAATTCGTTGAAAATATCAATTCATTCGCGTTTTTTCCCACACTTAAACAAACATTGGGAGCAAAAGGAATTGATACTGATGATATCCTTAAATCAGGTGATGTGCGTGAGCTTGTTTGCAGAGTTATCAGTAATAGCGGACTCGGGCTTTCCAACATGCCGAAGGGTGTGATAGAATTCCATAAAAAGGATAGTTCCAGGCTCACACCCTTGCATGAACATGTTTATGAAGCATTAGAGTTTATGACTGATGAAGCCGGTAACCTGAATATGCATTTTACTGTTTCCCCGGAGCACCGCGTAATGTTCCGGAATCTTTATCAGGATATCAAACGGACAGACAAAATGTCAGGAATTAACCTTGATATTTCATTCAGTATCCAGAAAAAAGGGACAGATACAATCGCGCTGGATTTGAATAAAAATGCATTGCGGGATGAGCAGGGGAATATAATGTTTCGTCCCGGTGGACATGGAGCTTTACTTGAGAACCTAAACGACCTCAGAGCCGATATCGTTGTAATTAAAAATGTTGATAATGTTTCCCCGGACGAATTAAAAAAGCTGAATATCAAATACAAAAAAATGCTTATCACACAGCTCCTCAAATTTGAGCAAAAAATCTTTCATTATCTCGAACTGATTCATGAACCAAATGTGGATAATAAACTGATTGATGAAATCAAGGCTTTCTGCATTGACGAACTTGATATCCAACGTAATGATTACCCCGATAATTTGACAATAGAAGCGAAAGTGCTCTATTATACCCGTCTCTTAAACCGCCCTCTTCGTGTTTGCGGAATGGTGAAAAATGAAGGTGATCCGGGCGGAGGACCTTTCCGCGTAAAGGAACAAATTGGCGAATCATTACAGATTGTTGAAGCTTCACAGATTAATACATCTGATCCGAAACAGAAAAATATAATGGAAAACAGCACACACTTCAACCCGGTTGAGCTCGTTTGTTCATTGCGTAACTTCAGAGGCAAGAACTTCAATTTGCTGGAGTTCCGGGATAAAAACACCGCGTTTATTTCTAAAAAATCAAAAATGGGAAAAGAGTTGTACGCGCTTGAACTCCCCGGCTTGTGGAATGGCGCAATGGCAAAATGGAATACGTTATTTTTCGAAATTCCAAAAGCTACATTTAACCCTGTAAAAGAGGTAAACGATTTACTTAAACCGAGTCACAGGTATTAACCTGAAAAGGTGAGTAAAAACTTTAGGGCGACATTCTGTAATCCGGAATGTCAAGCTTCCAGGTTCACTGAGCCTGTCTCCTGCCCCGTAATCACGGAAGGTCGGGACGTTAAAAAACTGGATGCCCGATCGGAGTCGAGCAGGACAAACTGAGAGGATTGTCATTTCCGCGTTTACCCGCCTTGGGTGGGCTTGACCGGAAATCTGTTCCTTAAAAACAAGGCACCTTTTGTAAGGGCATGACAAACAACAACCTGCCATTCCTGGGTAGTTTACCAGCCTGAGGTGGGCAGGAATCCGGTAGTTTTTTTCAATATGGCAATTTTTCTACCTCACCTAACCTCTCCCATGCCAGAGGCAGGCGGGCTTAACAAGGGAGAGGGACAAAAATGTGATGGTACTCCAAAGGCGCACAAATTAGGGGTTGAGGTCAGAAAACTGGACGCCTCAAGATGCGATCGGGGAGCATGACAATTAGTGGCAGTTATTTAATTCACCAATAAATAATTCATATATCTATTTCAACAATTTTTTGCTATAATTACCGGAACAATTTTCGGGTATCCCTGGTGGATGCCCTTTTTTGGTTGTTTTAACTCATTTTGTATATTAAAAGAAATACATTTCAAGTACGGATTACTTATGCAAGACAAAAAGAAAAAAATAGAACTGAGAAACCTCAAGATTTCAGATTACCTGGAATTACGTAATTCAATGATTGAGGCATATAAGGATTGGGATAATTCATTCTGGAAAGAACACCACATCAAAAAAATACTTGAACTTTTCCCCGAGGGACAAATTGTTGTTCTCATGGATGGAAAGGTTGTAGGAAGCGCGCTTTCTCTTATAATCAACTACTCGGAATATGGTGATGACCACAATTATGTTGATATCACAGATAATTACACATTCAATTCACACGACCCGGATGGTGATGTTTTGTACGGGATAGATGTGTTCATCCACCCCGATTACAGAGGTCTGCGTCTCGGCAGAAGACTCTATGATGCCCGGAAGGAATTGTGTGAAAACCTGAATCTCAGGGCAATAATCGCTGGAGGAAGGATACCAAGCTACGCCAAATACAGTAATGAGATTTCGCCACGTGAATATATTGACAAGGTAAAAAGAAAAGAACTTTATGACCCCGTATTGACATTCCAGATTTCGAATGACTTCCATGTTAAAAAAGTACTAAAAGGATATATGCCGGGTGATAAGGAATCGCTTGAATTTGCTACCCTTCTCGAATGGAACAATATTTATTATCAGAAATCTGATAAAAAGCTGAACAAGGAAAAAACGGTTGTAAGAATCGGACTTGTTCAATGGCAGATGCGCACGATGAGTAACCTTGACGCACTCGGTGAACAGATAGAATTTTTTATCGATGCTGTATCTGGTTATAGTGCTGATTTTATTCTTTTCCCGGAATTATTCAACGCTCCTCTTATGGCGGATTTTAATCATCTTCAGGAATCGGAAGCAATCAGAAAATTATCGGAATTTACAGAGCCGATCAGACAAATGTTTTCCAAATTCGCCATGTCATATAACATTAACATCATAACCGGGAGCATGCCTAGAATGCATAACGGACTTTTATACAATGTCGGGTATCTCTGCAGAAGGGATGGTACGTACGAATCGTATGAAAAAATTCATATCACTCCTAATGAAAGAAGTTACTGGGGAATGGTTGGAGGAAATTCAATAAAAACATTCGATACTGACGCGGGTAAAATAGGGGTGCTGATTTGTTATGATGTTGAATTCCCGGAGCTTTCCCGCATTCTCGCTGATCAGGGAGTGCAGATTTTATTTGTTCCTTTCCTTACCGATACACAAAACGGATACACGCGCGTTCGACATTGTGCTCAGGCAAGGAGTATCGAAAATGAATGTTACGTTGCCATGGCAGGCTGCGTTGGAAACTTACCAAAAGTCAACAATATGGATATCCAGTACGCGCAAAGTGCTGTCTTTACACCATCAGATTTTGCCTTTCCGAACAATGGCACCAAAGCGGAAGCTACACCTAATACTGAAATGACTCTAATCGTGGATGTTGACCTTGACCTGCTTAAGGAGCTTCATAATTACGGAAGTGTCCGTACGCTTTCCGACCGAAGAAAAGATATGTATGTACTCAATTACTTGAAATAGGTACAATTATCCGCTTTCACCTAATCCGGGAAGGCGGAATTTGTTATATTCATATAAGAATAATCGTACTTTTAGTGAAAAATTTTTCCGGAGGATATTTTGCGCCATTTTATCCTTGTGACCCTCTTTTTGCTGATTGGTTTTACCAATAATAATTCAGCTCAAGATAAGGATACCCTCACCATTCTTTTCGTTGGTAACAGCTATACATATTTTAATAACCTGCACCAGGTAGTTGAAGTGCTTTCCGATAGCACGGAAATTAAAATTGTCGCTGATCATTCTACTTATCCGGGAGCTCACCTGTCAGACCATTACTACAGTTATAAAGGGATTAAAACAGTTGATAAGATAAAATCAGGTGATTATGACGCGGTAATACTACAGGATTTCAGCATGCAGGGTGTTTATGCCCCGGATTCTATTGATTATTATGTAAGCAGATTCGCGAAAATATCGAAAGAGTGCGGTGTGAAACTATATCTCTTCGAAACCTGGGCAAGGGAAATTGTACCCCAATATCAGGAAGAGATAACATCGGCATATTCTAAAGCAGCGTTAAACTCGGGAGCAGAAATTCTACCCGTGGGGCGTATATGGAAACTTGCCCGTGAAATAAATCCCAATTTGGAATTTTTCAGAACAGATGGCACTCATCCGTCACCTCTCGGTACTTTTCTCACAGCAATGACCATGTTATACAAGTTTACTGGTGAGTTACCTGCAAACCGTGTACCCGATTATTTCACTACTGATTACAGAGGAAACAATTTTTACCTGATGTCAGTCGGCGAATTGGAATTTGAATTCTGCAAGCGTATTGTTCAACAATTTTACAACTCAAACGAAAACAATAAACCATGAAAAATCTGATATTTATTTTAATACTTCTTGTTTTGTGGGCAGGTTGCTCAATCAATGAAAATATAGTAGTGAAATCTCCTAACGGGAAAAACCTTATTTCTTTCGCAATTGATACAACAGGAACTCCCGCCTACTCAGTGAAACATAACGGCAAACCTGTAATCACCCCCTCTTTAATGGGATTTGACTTCAAGAATTTTCCTTCCACGGGCGCCGAGATGAAAATCCTGAATTCACAAGTGAGTCCATTTTCTGAGGAGTGGGAAATGCCCTGGGGAGAACAGCGTATTGTTAAAAATGAATATAATGAGCTTGTCGTAAATCTTGTTGAAGTTAATGAATCCGGCAGGAAACTCAACATCTATTTTCGAGCTTATAATGACGGAGTCGCGTTCAGATATGAATTCCCTGAAACACAAAAAGACCTGATTATAACTGACGAAAACACCCAATTTAATCTAACCGGAGATCATAAAGTATGGTGGATACCCGGTGACTGGGATATATACGAGCACCTTTACAATACAACAAAATTCACTGAAATTGACGCTTTATCAAAACGGTGGCACGATGCGCTGGCGCAGTCATATATACCTGAAAACGCGGTGAATACACCAGTAACAATGAAAACAGAAGATGGATTATACCTTAGTTTTCATGAAGCGAACCTTACAGATTATGCCGGCATGACACTTAAAATCGATAAGGAAAATCTTTCCATGACAAGTGAGCTGGTTGGTTCCGACAGATTTGGATGGAAGGTCAAACGTGACGCGCCTTTTAAGACACCATGGCGAACAATTCAGATTGCTGAGAAACCGGGTGAACTGATTGAATCGAAATTGATTGTCAACCTGAATGAGCCTGACAAAATTGGTGATGTTTCATGGTTCAAACCAATGAAATATATGGGTATATGGTGGGAAATGCATTTAGGGAAATCCTCGTGGGATATGGCAAGTGGTAAACATGGCGCTACAACCAAAAACGCCAAAGCATTTATCGATTTTGCGTCACAAAACAATATAAAAGGTCTGCTTGTGGAAGGCTGGAATACCGGCTGGGAGCGCTGGATTGGCTTTGAAGATCGTGAAGGTGTTTTCGATTTCGTCACACCCTACCCTGATTACGATCTTGAAGAAGTTGTTAGTTACGGTCGCGAAAAGGGTGTGGACATTATAATGCATCACGAAACTTCTGCGGCACCACGTACTTACGATCAGCAGCTTGATACGGCCTACGCACTGATGAATCGTCTTGGTATTCACTCGGTCAAAACCGGTTATGTTGGGAAAATCATCCCTAAAGGTGAATACCATCACGGACAGTGGATGGTCAATCATTACCGTCGTGTACTGGAAAAAGGAGCGGAATATAAAGTAGCGATCAACGCGCATGAGCCCATTAAAGCGACAGGCATTCGCCGTACTTACCCCAACGCAATATCGCGGGAAGGTTTGCGTGGACAGGAATTTAACGCATGGTCTTCTGATGGTGGTAATCCTCCGGAGCATCTCTCTATCGTGGCATTTACAAGAATGCTCTCCGGACCAATAGATTTTACTCCCGGAGTATTTAACATTAAACTTGAACCGTACAAGAAGGATAATCAGGTGAATACTACCATCGCGCACCAACTTGCTCTCTATGTGGTAGTTTACAGTCCAATTCAAATGGCGTGTGATCTGGTTGAGAATTATGAAGGAAATCGCGCGTTTCAGTTTATCCGTGATGTTGGTGTTGACTGGGAACAGACCAGAGTACTCGAGGGTGAACCTGGTGATTTTGTAATTATAGCAAGAGAAGAAAGAGAAACAGGCAACTGGTTTGTTGGTGGTATTACTGACGAAAATGAAAGAGAAGCAACTTTCTATACCGACTTTCTTGATCCTGCTGCCAAGTATGCAGTTACTCTATATAAAGATTCTGAAAACGCGCACTGGGAATATAACCCTACTGAGTATGACATTGAACCCCTTGAGATAAAACCAGGTGAACCGTTAACGATTAAAATGGCTCCCGGTGGTGGATTCGCGATTAGTTTTATGAAGCGATAATGAATTTACCAGCTTACCGCGGAAAAAGGGTTGCTTCGCTGATCGCTCGTCACGCTCTGCGAGGACAAGTGACGCAGTTCAGGGATCTGGTTTTGTCATGCCCTTGCCCCCTGAATTGCACGTATATCCGGTTTTTCTGACCTCAACCCCCAACCGCGAATCCGACGCATCAGAAGGAGAAGGAGACTTGCTAATAAATTTATCAATTCGTTTCCCTCTCCAGTGGCTCAGAAGAGGTTCGCCGCGGCGAATAAGGGTGAGTTAGACTAAAACCTTTAAAATAAAAAGGGATGGTCGGCGACCATCCCCTGCGAAAATATTTATTTTTTCCTTGGTAAAGACGCCATATGGTTCCCCGCGAGCGGGGCAGGCAGACAAGCTCACCAGCCTAATACCGTCTTTACCACTATGCACTAACCACTTAGTACTCAGTACTATTTAACCAACATCATTTTTTTGATATTAACAAAATTTCCCGCTTCAATTTTGTACAGATAGATACCACTGTTTAACGCAGAAGCATTGAATGTTACTTCATAGTTGCCTGCTTCACGATAACCGTTAATTAGCACCGCAATCTCTTCACCCAGCATGTTATAAACAGATAGTTTTACATTTCCGTTTTCAGGAATTGCAAAAGTTATGTTAGTAGTCGGGTTAAAAGGATTCGGGTAGTTTTGTGTTAAGTTGAATTCAGATGGTATTGAAGTTACTTCAACAGAAATTGATTCGCTGAATGAAACCGTACCATCGAAATCGATTTGTTTCAATCTGTATTCAATAGAACCTTCATAATTATCAACTTTATCAATGAAGTTATATGAATTAATTTCGTTTGTGGTACCGTTACCATCAACAAATGCGATTGTAGTCCATTCACCTGCAAAGTTCTTTTCAATTTCAAAACCTTTGTTATTCAATTCGGTAGCGGTTGTCCAGCTAAGTTCAACACTACTTCCTGAAACAGAAGCAGAAAAAGAAGTAAGTTCAACAGGTACAGAACCCGCGGGTGCGAAATCAGAGGCATAATATCGTGGTAAAATCTGGTAACCTTCGTCATAAGGTGACTGCGAATCGAACTGTCCTGCCATACCAATAATATCAACCGGCCATGTTGGTTCAGGTTGACCAGATATATCCATATCAGAATCAATTCTTACATCAATTTCACCGGTCGCGTCAGAAACCTGTAAGGTTGTACTTCCGCTTGAAGGCCATGTGCCGCCTGTAAGAGTAACATTCTGGAAAGCTACCAACTGACCTTCGTACATTTCAGCATTCGCAAGAAAATCGGCAATAGTCATAACAGCAGGAGCATAAGGTGTATTACCTGTGCTGATTATCGTAAAAGCATCACCATTTTCCGGTTGGAGCTGAGTTAAACCGTTATACTGACCAATAACACCGGTAACTTCAACTTCTGTACCGAGCTCAAGTTCAGGGGAAGTACTTCCGGCAAAAAAAGTTGTAATACCACCTGTTGCATCCTGAATATAGTATGAATGGTTTGAAGTCTGATAATTCGGACTCATAACCAATCCGCTAATTGTTACAGTCTGACCTAATAGATCTGGAACAAGATCGTTATCGGCATCAGCTCTTGCCTCGGCGATAGTGATCACTTCGGTTACGTCGTCAGTACTTGCGAATGAGTTTACATACCCGAAAAGCAGTATAAGAAAAACAAATAGTAAACCTTTAATTTTCATGGATCCTCCATAATTATTATTTGAAAAAAACTTCCCTAAAATTAAGTAAATTTCAACTCTTTTTACATGCTTCACATCATTAAAAAAATATAAATATTCTTCCCCTTAAATGTATAATTCTATAAATAATCCGGTTAAACCAATAAATTTCAAATTAAAAACTTTATTAAAATTCAAGAATTAAAATGGGCAATTTCCAAATACGCCTGCATTAATGAAATTCAATGCAACCAAATGTATAATTTTGATTATATTGGCACTTAAATTTGAAATACTTCAATTTCAGAGAGGTGAAAATGGCAGATATATCTAAAAAAGATCTTGAATTGTGGGCAGATTACCTGCTCGATTATTCCCTGGGCGGAATTACTAAAGACGATGTTGTAATGGTTAAAGGTGAGCATATTTGCTGGCCGCTCATGTCTGTAATTCAGGATAAAATTATTGCTTCGGGTGGTGTACCTGACCTCAATATTACTGCACCGGATAATGATCGCGGTAAAGTTTGGGGTGCCTCAATGGCAAGACACGGCTCGGAAGAACAAATTACCAAAGTACCTGCATGGCATAAAACACGCTATGAGGCTATGACGAAATATATCGAAATACTCGGTGTTGAAAATCCTGACTTTTTCGGTAATGTCAGAAATGAACTTGCACAGGCAATAATGAAAGCTGATGAACCGATAAAGAATATTCGACTTTCAAAACCGTGGGTATTAACTTTATTCCCTACTAAAGGTTTTGCAGACCTTGAAGGTATGACTCTGGAAGAGTACACAAAAGTTATCGTTGACGCTTCAACCGTTGACCCAAGATTGCTCGAGGAAGTTGAAGAAGATATTTATCAGCTTCTTCATAAAAGTAATGAAATCAAGATAGTCTCTGAACATCCCGATTCCGGAAAGGAACTTACACTAAAAATGAATATCGCAAAACGCGACGTTGTTAAGTGCACAGGAAAACGAAATTTCCCTGATGGTGAAGTTTTTACAAGTCCGGATGCCAATACTGTTGAAGGCGAAATATTTGTTGATCTTCCCGTCTTTCAGGGGGGCGCGACAATCCAGGGTATATATCTGAAATTCGAAAATGGTATGATCACAGATTACAGCGCCAAAGAAGGTGGTGAAACTCTCGCGAAAATCATTGAAACCGACAGAGGTTCTCACCGAATTGGTGAAGTTGCTCTCGGTATGAATAATGGTATGAAAGTAGCGCTTAAACATCCTTTATTTGTTGAAAAAGTTGGAGCGACTCTCCATATCGCTATTGGCGCTAGTTATACCGAATGTTATGAAACAGAAGCGCCAACAGCAGACGCTAAAGAAAAACTTTTCGAAGCCGGTGTACTTAACCGTTCGGCGCAGCATGTTGATATTGTCACAGATTTCAGACCTGGTGGAACCGGTAGAGCTGTTTATCTCGACGATGTAAAACTGGCAATAAAAAATGGTATCTGGGTTGTACCCGCTTAAAAAACAACTATAATTATTATACGGAAACATTTATGCAGGTTAGAGTAAAATCTGAAATTGGGGAACTTGAAGGCGTTATTATCCATAATCCGGGACCGGAAGTGGAAAATATGACACCACGAAACGCTGAACGAGCATTATATAGCGACATTCTCAATTTGAGTGTAGCAAATGAAGAATACTCACTTTTCAAAGGTATTCTCAATAAGGTATCAAAAACATTCGAAATAAAAGATCTCTTACTCGATGTACTGAAGATACCGGAAGGTAAACATAAACTGCTGAATGATATCTGTAAAAATGAAGGTGTGCTGAATATAGCTGATCATCTTTTTGAGCTTGATGAAACTACACTTGCGCAGCAGCTTATTGAGGGTGTACCTCTTGTTAAAAATAATTTGACAAACTTTCTTAGCGCGGAGAGATATTCTCTCCGTCCGCTTCATAACTTCTTTTTTACACGTGATGCCTCAGTTTCGATCAATGACAAGGTATTGATCTCCCGAATGAGTAGTCAGGTGCGTGAAAGAGAAGCCCTTATTATGAATGCTATTTTCAATTATCACCCGCAGCTTAAAACCAAGACTGTTAATCCGGGATTAACTATCGGGGGATCAAGTCGTGTTAAAATTGAAGGCGGGGATGTTCTTATTGCGAGAGAGGATGTATTATTGATAGGAATCGGTTCCCGCACTACTACAGAAGGCGTTGATTTTGTACTTGAGTGCTTGAAAGAGAATAAAGCCACACGTAGTATTATCGTTCAGGAATTACCACTCTCTCCCGAATCTTTTATACATCTTGATATGGTATTTACATTTCTGGACACCAACAAATGTATGATTTATGAGCCGGTTGTACTCAACTATCACGCATATGAAACCGTGAAAATTTCTATTGATAACGGTAAGGTTAAATCTATTAAAGAAGAGCTGAATCTTTTTGAAGCAATGAAAGGAGTTGGCTTCGATCTTGAACCGGTATTCTGTGGCGGAGCAGATGACTGGACACAGGAAAGAGAGCAGTGGCACAGTGGAGCAAACTTTTTCGCGCTTGGTCCGGGAAAGGTTATTGGATATGGCAGAAACTCGAAAACAATTGAAGAATTGAATAAGCATGGTTTTGAGATTTTGCACGCATATGATGTGCTCGAAGATGATATTGATTTGTCTCAGTACAAAAAATACGCTATCACCATTGATGGTGCTGAACTCTCAAGAGGAGGTGGCGGTTGCAGATGTATGACTATGCCGGTCAGCAGAAAAGATGTAAATTGGTAATATTACCCTGAACTTTCCTATTGACGGAACGTCAAAACTGTTATACAGCTGCAAAATTATATGTAGGGAGAATGTTCAGGGTACTTTTAATTATATTATTTGTTGGTGGTTTTCTCATCCTCTCGGCGCAGGAAAACTCCTCAATTAATCAGCGTAAAGCAGTCGTTGATCCCCCTGATAATTCGTACATCACACCAAACACAGCACTTTCATCATCCAAATCTTCTTTCCCCATTATAGCTGTGGGTGAAATGAGACGTGTTTCCACACTCGAATCTTTTTATGTCTGGGAATCGTTTGTTAATGGCGGAAAAATAAATCTTGCTCCTGAAATCAACGATGAAGAGCGTTTACGAATTATCAGAAATATCGCCTCTAAAAATCCCGGTTTACTGGTCATGCTTGGTAACATGGTAAATTATGGAGCAAAAGAGCATAACTGGGAATATTTCGATGATATATTCCGTCCACTCTCTAACCGTAAAATCCCTACTTACGCTATATTAGGTGAACATGAGTACTGGGGCAGGAACTCCCTTTCGAAAAAATATATATATCAGAGATTTCCTGTTCTCGGCAAATCCAGCTGGTATAGCAAAAAATCGGATGGTGTAATTATGTTGTTCCTCAACTCAAATGAGGATGAGATGACAAACGAGGAATGGGAGAGTCAGCAAATATGGTTCGAAAAGCAGATAACGTCTGCTGAGACTGACAAATCTATCAAGGGTGTAATTGTTTTTGTTCATCACGCACCATTTACCAATAGCGACAGAGATGAATCCGACATAGTTAAATCCACATTCCTTCCACGTTTTATCGCCGCAAAAAAAACTATGTTAATGGTTTCTGGCAATTGCGCCACTTACGAACGTTTTGATAAATACGGAAAAGCTTTTATTGTTTCGGGTGGCGGCGGAGCTCCGAGAAGTAAACTGTCGTGGGATTCCGGATCGCATAAAGATGAATACCGCCGACACCTGCCGGATGAGCGCGGCAATGTACGACCGTTTAATTATGTTCAACTCGATGTTTCCAACACCGGAATTTTAGTTTCAGTGACAGGGTTGAATAAAGGAAACGTCAACTTTTTCGTTATGGAAGAGTTTGAGATACCATTTCCGCAACTTACAGACAAGCCTGCCGCTATAGATTAACTTTCCGCTTATTTCAATTGAATATCTTCCAAATATTTAATAATCTTGTTTATTGTATTAATATTTCCTCACTTTCGCGGATAACCCGATGAAATATAAATATCCCGTTTATCAGCCTGGTCTGACCGGAAACGAAAAAAAGTATGTAAATGAATGTCTTGATTCCACATGGATTTCCTCCAAAGGCGCTTTTATCAACAAATTTGAGAGTGCTTTTTCAGAATACCTTGGTATAAAGTACTCATCGGGTGTGCCGAATGGTACAATTGCTTTGCACCTGGCTTTACTCACATTGGGAATTGGTGAAGGTGACGAGGTTATCGTTCCTACTTTCACTTATATCGCAAGTGTCAACGCGATAGCCTACACGGGGGCTAAGCCGGTCTTTGTTGATTCTACTTACGATACCTGGTTAATGGACCCTGAAGATATAAAACGAAAACTTACTCCTGCGACAAAGGCGATTATGCCCGTCCACTTATACGGTCATGTATGTGATATGGATTCCATTATGAAAATCGCGAAAAATAATTCACTTTTTGTGATTGAGGATGTGGCGGAAGCATTCGGAAGCAAATACAAAGGTACTTACGCCGGTAATTTCGGTGATATTGCCGCTTTCAGCTTTTTCGGTAATAAAACCATCACAACCGGTGAAGGTGGCATGGTTAGCACAAACGATAAAACCTTGTATGATCGTATGGTACATTTTAAAGGTCAAGGACTCGCGAAATACCGCGAATACTGGCATGATGTTATCGGATATAATTACCGTATGACAAATATCTGCGCGGCTATCGGACTCGCGCAAATTGAACGCGCTGATGAAATTATCAAACGCAAACGTGATATTTTCTCCTGGTATGACAAATATCTCACCGGTTTGCCCCTTGAAATGCACCGTGAAAACAAGGATGTGTTCCATACCTTCTGGATGGTTAACATTCTTACAGAAACCGCGGAAATCCGTGATAATCTCAGAGAATTCCTGAAAGAAAAAGGTATTGAAACACGCCCAACATTCTATCCGGCGCATACAATGCCAATGTACACCTCAAAATTCCAGCGTCATCCCGTTGCGGAAGATATAGGGTGGAGAGGTATAAATCTGCCAAGTTATCCCGAACTTAATGAAGAAGATGTAAAAAATATCGCTGATGTTATACAGGAGTTTTATCAGAAATGAACGACAGGTACAGGGATGTTCAGATTATCGCCCTAACCAAAGAGGATTCGCAGCTTTTGCTGAACCTTTTGAAAAGTCTTAAACCGGAATATATGAGATATTTCCATCCGTTTCATTTTGATCACAAGACTGTATTCGAATTACTCGACAGCAAGGTAAAAGACAAATATTTCGGGATTAAGGTTAACGGAAAACTTGGTGGTTTTTATATGCTGCGTGGTTTTGACAAAGGTTATGAAATACCCTCTTACGGAGTGATTATTGACGAAAACTACTCCGGATGCGGTCTCGCAATGTTAACCCTCAACCATATGTACACTTTTTGTCGTGTTAATAAAATAAAGAAAGTAATGCTGAAAGTTCATCCCGATAATGTGAGGGCGAAAAAGATTTATATTAAAGCCGGATTTGTTGAAACAGGTGTTGATGAAAAAAACGGTCACATTGTCTTCCACAAAAAAATTGAACTATGCAAATAGCTTTTTATATACATCACACCACACTAAAGGCAGGTGGTATATTTACTTATACCGTTGGAATATTAAAACTTCTTCTTGCTTCTGATGATGTTAAAAAAATCTATCTCGTATATTCTTCCGAGCTTTCCGATTATGTTAAAGAACACTTCGATCATCCCAAAATAAAAAGCGTTGTAGTTGACCGGAAAAGCAAACTGGTGGATATCCGACTTAAACTCGCGTACTTCCTTTACGATACATACTTCATCTACTCACATTATTTCGGTTCGGCTGATAAACTAAGATTCCTGAAGCGGCTTTCAAACGTCTTTAATCCTTACAGAGTTATTGAGACGCTTAGTGTTGATGTTTTTCAGGTGCCGATGCAGTATTCGCCAATATACGGTACAAAAACACCTGTGCTTATAACGATGCACGATCTGCAGGAACTACACTTTCCGCAGTTTTTTGATTCCGGCGAAAGGATGCACCGCGCGATAAACACCAAAAAGGCGATGGAGGAGAGTGACAAGATCATTGTATCATTCCCGCATGTAAAGAGAGATATCCTGAAATTCTACGGCACAGCTGATAACAAAGTGCACGTCTGCACTCCGCCCATCTCGGAAAGCTGGTTCGGTAGTGTAGAGGCAACCCCGCTTGAGGAACTGAAAGCAAAGTATGATATTCCCGATAATTTTCTTCTGCTTCCGGCAGCAACGTGGCAGCACAAAAATCACATTACGTTGCTGAAAGCGATGAAATTACTGAAAGATAAGGGAAAAGAGTTATTCCTCGTTTCAACAGGTAACAAAACTGATTATTATAACGAGATAGAAAATTTCCTCAAAGAGAATAATATGGAAGGGAACGCGATTTTTACCGGAATCGTATCGGAGGAAGACCTGATCGGGTTTTTCAAAAACACATCACTTGTTGTAATACCAACTTTGTACGAGGCGGGCAGCGGTCCGCTATTTGAAGCCATGCGCTATGGCGCTCCGGCAATCTGCTCAAATGTTACATCCCTGCCAGACACAGTGCAGGATGATCGTTTTATATTCGATCCCCACGACGACGAAGCCCTTGCCGATATGATCGAAAAAATGCTGGATGATGAAGACTTCCGAAAGGCTAACCTAAGTAACGCGTCCAAAAGACTGGAATATTACAAATCACTCGATTATTATAAATCGTTCGGGGAGTTGTACTTATCGGTTTAGTAATCCTGACTTATACCCAATTAGTCACGGAGATATTTTTTCTCCAAATATTTGCGTAGGTCTGCTTTATAGTCAAAGTTTTCCGGTAACTTTATAATTCCGCAAAGCTCCAGAACGTTTGGGGAGATCTCAGAATCTTCCATCATTTCGGTATCGGTAATTAGTTTAAAGTAATTCTCAACCAACTCTGACAAACTTGAATTTTTCTTTTTGGCATAAATTTTTGCCTGTTGTATAACTGATTGATCAAGCGATAATGTTAGTTTCTTTTTCATGCTATAACAGTCCGAACCAATATGAAATTATGTATTATTATTATATTCTTATTCAGGGTTTCGTAAATATTTTATTAAATTGCTTCAATATCAACAAGAAAAGAGTAGTACATCATGAAACGCAGAGATTTTATTACTTCATCCACACTTTTTACAGCGGGATTGTTCGCCGGACTTGGCAACATTAAAATAATTGGTAAAACCGGACTCACACCGGATAGTGTTAATATCCCCAAAATAAAATTAAACAACGGTATTTTAATGCCGCAGCTCGGATTTGGAACATCAGGTCTGAATGGTGATGTGTGTAAAAATTGTGTAAATCAGGCGATTTCGGTGGGATACCGACTTATAGATACAGCAACTATATATGGTAACGAAGAGTTTGTTGGCGCCGGGATAAAACTAAACGGGATTTCTCGCGATAAACTATTTATTACATCAAAGGTCTGGGTGAGTGATTTCGGGTATGAAAGCACTAAAAAAGCATTTGAAACATCCCTTGCCAAGTTGCAAACCGATTATCTCGACCTTTACCTGATCCACCGTCCGAAAGGTGATGTGGATGGTACCTGGAAGGCTATGATGGAATTTTATAAAGCCGGTAAGATTCGCGCTATTGGAATCAGCAATTTTGAGTATGACCACACGAAAGAATTGCTCTCAAAATCAAAAATTAAACCCGCGGTAAACCAGATAGAAACACATCCCTTTTTTCAGCAGCATAGAGCATACGCTGAACTGAAAGCGTTTGAAATACAGATGGAAGGATGGTCACCATTCGCACAAGGCAGAAACGGCATGTTCACAAACGAAACAATCGCGAAAATAGGTAATAAATACGGTAAAACAAACGCGCAGGTTATCCTGAGATGGAACATGGAGCGTGGGATTATCGCTATCCCCCGTACATCCAAACTTGCTCACATGAAGGAGAACATCGATATTTTCGATTTTGAGTTAAGCAACGAGGATATGGAACTAATCAAAACCCTCGATCTAAATCGAACACAATTCCCTGAGTGGGGATAATCAACTGCACCTTTTGAACTTTCCACGATAATTATACATTATTACGGATATAATATCATTTTTAATATTTTCAATATATTTATTTTATATCCGTAATAACCTTGCTCCTTTACCCCTTTTTTAATGAGATAATTTATCTTATATTTTACACAAAAACGGAAAACCAATATGAAAATAGCTATTGCCGGTGCCGGAACAATGGGTATCGGTATCGCGCAAGTTGCAGCTTCCGCCGGAAATAATGTAATTCTGTACGATATTAACAGCGATATTCTCTCCAGAGCTGAAAACGGTCTGATAAAAACTCTCGACAAACTGGTGAGTAAAGGAAAAATGACAGAGAGTTTAGCCCGTGAGATTCTCAACAGTATCAGATTTACTTCCGATATAAATCTGATAGAAAACAGCGAACTTGTAATTGAAGCGATAATAGAAAAGATAGAAATCAAACAAAACTTATTCGCGCAAATTGAACCCCTTGTATCAGAAGAAACAATTCTGGCAAGTAATACATCATCACTGGCTATTGCTGAAATATTTTCAAAACTTGATTTTCCTCAAAGAGGAATCGGTTTACACTTTTTTAATCCGGCGCCTGTATTACCACTTGTTGAAGTTGTGCCATCGCTGCTTACAGCGCCCGATATTACCAAAAAAGCTTACGACTTGATGAAAGTCTGGGGAAAAGTACCCGTTATAGCGAAAGATTTGCCGGGATTTATAGTCAACAGAATTGCCAGACCTTTTTATGGTGAGGCGTTAAGAATTTACGAAGAAGGCATCGCAGATTTTCGGGAAATTGACAAGGTGATGAAGGATAACGGATTTCGTATGGGTCCGTTTGAACTGATGGACCTCATCGGTAATGATGTGAACTATACCGTATCGGAGACAGTATTCGGGGAGTATTATTACGATCCGAGGTACAAACCCTCCATACTTCAGAAACGAATGAAACAGGCCGGACTGCTAGGGAGAAAATCCGGAAAGGGTTTTTATGATTACTCGGAAGAGAATAAAGTTATTCCCGAGATTGAAACAGAAAAAGCAGCAGGAATATTTTTGAGAATTATCTCGATGTTGATAAATGAAGCCGCAGACGCTCTGATATATAACGTAGCGAGTAAGAACGATATTGAACTGGCAATGACAAAAGGGGTAAATTACCCCAAAGGATTGTTAGCCTGGGCAGATGAAATTGGAATTGGTAAAATATTTTTTGAGCTAACTCGACTTCAAAATTATTATGGTGAAGATCGTTACAGGCCTTCGCCACTTATCAGAGAATATTCAGAAAACGGGATGAAATTTTTTGACTGACAACGACAAAAACAAACTCGCTGAAAAAGTAGTTGATAAAATGATGGAAAAAGATAATTTCAGTCGGTGGTTAGGTATTGAGGTTATCGAAACCGGTGCTGGTAAATCTGTATTACGCATGATAGTGCGTGAAGAAATGCTCAACGGATTTGGTATTTGTCATGGCGGAGTTACATTTTCACTCGCTGACAGCGCCTTCGCCTTTGCGTCCAATGCTCATGGCAGAGTTGCTGTCGCGCTCGATACGGTTATGAGTTTCCCCAACCCCGTAAACGTTGGCGATGTGTTAACAGCAAAAGCAACAGAGCAGAAAATCGGGCGTTCAACCGGTATTTATGATATTACGGTTACGAATCAAACAGGTAAAAAAGTTGGATTATTCAGGGGAACAGTATTTCGTACAGAAAAGGAATACTTCCCCGAATTAAAGGAAGAAAAATGAGAGAAGTTTATCTAATTGACGCAATCAGAACACCAGTCGGGAAACTTGGTGGTACGTTATCAGCAGTCAGGGCTGATGATTTGGGCGCTTTGGTGATAAAGGAATTGATAAAGAGAAATAACACCATCGATTTTAGCGATACTGATGAAGTGATTCTGGGAAACGCAAATCAGGCTGGTGAAGATAACCGTAATGTAGCGAGAATGTCTTCACTCCTCGCGGGTATGCCCCATACGGTTCCGGCGCATACAGTAAATCGCCTCTGCGCCTCGGGAATGGATGCTGTAATCAACGCTTCCCGCGCAATTGCTGTTGGTGATGGCGATTTATATATCGCCGGTGGTGTGGAAAATATGTCACGAGCACCAATGGTGATGTCGAAAGCTGAAAAAGCGTTTTCGGGTAAAGTTGAGATATTTGATTCAACTCTTGGCTGGAGGTTCGTCAATCCTAAAATGAATGAGATGTACGGAACTGAATCGATGGGTGAGACCGCTGAGAACCTTGCCGAGTTGTATAATATCAGTCGTGCAGATCAGGATTTATTCGCGTACAATTCACAGATGAAGGCTGCTGAAGCGATTAAAAACGGCAGAATGGCAAAAGAGATTGTACATGTTGAAATCCCGCAAAGGAAAGGTGAACCTGTAATATTCAGTGATGATGAATTTGTTAAACCCGCAACCTCACAAGAAATTCTCGCTAAACTCCGACCAGCTTTTCGTAAAGATGGCACTGTAACAGCGGGTAATTCATCCGGACTTAATGACGGTGCCGCAGCATTGATACTCGCGTCTGAAGAAGCTGTGAATAAATATAATCTAAATCCACGCGCGAAAATTACCGCTAACGCTGTTGCCGGGGTTGAGCCGAGAATTATGGGTATTGGTCCGGTTTACGCTACACAAAAACTTTTGAAGAAAACCGGTCAAACAATAAACGATTTTGATGTTATTGAATTAAACGAAGCTTTCGCCGCCCAGTCCCTTGCTGTATTGCGAGAGTTGGGAATTTCTGATGATGACCCAAGAGTGAATCCCAACGGTGGAGCGATTGCGATAGGGCATCCCCTTGGTATGTCGGGTGCAAGACTTATAACAACCGCGCTTTACGAACTGGAAATTCAGAAGAAAAAATCGGCGCTTTGTACCTTGTGTGTAGGTGTCGGACAAGGTGTCGCGTTATCAATGGAGCGTATATAATGGCTAACATATTTGAGTTTAACGGATACAAGCCTGTTGTACATGAATCGGCTTTTATCCATCCCAACGCAACTGTAACGGGAAATGTAATTATCGGGAAAGATGTGTATATAGGTCCCGGAGCCGCAATTCGTGGTGATTGGGGCGCAATAGTAATTAAAGATGGATGTAACGTACAGGAAAATTGTACAATTCACATGTTTCCCGGAGTAACTGTTACTCTGCATGAAGGGGCGCATATCGGGCATGGTGCTATTATTCATGGTGCACAAGTCGGAAAAAACTCACTTGTCGGGATGAACGCTGTGGTCATGGATAACGCGGTTATAGGAGATGAATGTGTTGTCGGCGCGTTGTGTTTTGTACCGGCTGATAAAATCATTCCGAACAGGAGCGTGGTTGTCGGAAATCCCGCGAAAATTGTTAAGGAAGTATCAGATAAAATGCTCGACTGGAAAACAGAAGGCACCAAACTATACCAGCAGCTTCCGGGTGAGTGTTACGATACACTAAAACCGTGCGAGCCGCTTCGCGAAATCCCGCAAGAGAGAAAAATTCAGGAATCAGGGTATAAAACCTGGAAAGAAATTAAAGAATAAGGACTATTATGAGATTACAAAGTTATATACAGGGTAAATGGGTTGAAGGAACAGGGAATTTCAGGAATTACTGCAACGCCGTTACCGGTGAGAAGATAGGTGAAATTTCTTCCGAGGGTGTTAATTTTAAGGCAATGCTCGATTACGCGAGAAATGTCGGGAATAAAAATCTGCGCGAAATGACTTTCCATGAACGTGGAAGAATGTTAAAATCTCTTGCGCAATACCTGATGACCCGTAAAAATGAGTTTTATCCGATTTCATTCCAAACCGGCGCAACTAAAGTTGACAGCTGGATTGACATTGAAGGTGGTATCTCAACTCTTTTCACCTATGCCAGTAAAGGAAGGCGTGAATTACCGGATGAGACTTACCTCATTGACGGCGAAATGGAGCAGCTTTCAAAACATGGTACGTTTATAGGGCAGCATATTTGTGTTCCCCTGTATGGGGTAGCGCTTCATATTAACGCGTTTAACTTTCCTGTGTGGGGGATGCTCGAAAAACTTGCCCCTACTTTTCTTGCGGGAATGCCGGCAATTGTCAAACCCGCATCCTCAACCGCGTTCCTGACAGAAGCGTTTGTAAAGGTTATGATTGAATCAGGCATATTACCCGATGGAGCACTTCAGCTTGTCTCTGGTAGTGTTGGAGATACATTTGATCATCTTACGGGGCAGGATGTAGTGACCTTTACAGGTTCCGCTGAAACAGGGAGAAAACTTAAATCACACCCGAAAATTATTGAAAATTCTGTTCGCTTCAATATGGAAGCTGATTCGCTTAACTGTACAATCCTCGGTGATGATGTGACACCCGAGATGGATGAGTTCAAGCTGTTTATCAAGGAAGTTATTAATGAAATGACCGTGAAAGCCGGACAAAAATGTACAGCCATCCGCAGAACAATTGTTCCTGTCGGAATGAAAGATGCTGTAATTGAAGCTCTTAAAGAAAGATTGGATCGTACAAAAATTGGTGACCCGAACAATGAAGATATCCGTATGGGTTCACTCGCCGATGTTTCTCAGGTGGGAGAAGTTGCCAAAAACGTTGAACTTCTCAAACAGGATGCTGAACTGGTTTATGAAGCCAACAGCGGTGCTAAAACAAATTATGAAAAAGGGGCGTTTTATGATCCGGTACTACTTTATTGCAATACCCCAATCGAAGCCGTAATCCCTCACGAGGTTGAAGCTTTCGGACCTGTAAACACAGTTATGCCCTACAATTCAACAGATGAGGCGATCACCATTGCGAACAAGGGGGGCGGTAGTCTGGTGGCTTCAATTTTTACAGCGGATGATAAACTCGCCCGTGATCTTACTCTGGGAATAGCGCCATATCATGGTAGAGTGATGATAATTAACAGAAATTCAGCAAAAGAATCTACCGGACATGGTTCACCGTTACCTCATCTTACACATGGTGGACCTGGTAGAGCAGGTGGTGGCGAAGAGATGGGGGGTGTAAGGGGAGTGCTGAAATATATGCAGCGCACAGCCCTCCAGGGTCACCCAACTACTTTGAGTAAGGTAACAAACAAATGGCTTCATGGCGCGGATGTACAAGAGGATAGAATTCACCCGTTTATGAAATATTATGACGAACTTGTAATCGGTGAAACACTCGTTACGCATCGTCGCACAATCACGGAAGCCGATGTAATTAACTTCGCCGGTATATCAGGTGATTTTTTCTACGCGCACACCGATGATATTGCGGCAAAAGAATCGTTTTTTGAACGCAGGGTCGCTCATGGCTATTTTGTGCTTTCCGCTGCCGCGGGATTGTTTGTCCATCCGGCACCGGGTCCTGTTATCGCCAATTACGGACTTGATAATTTACGTTTCACACAGCCGGTTTACCCGGGCGATACTATATATGTACGTCTGACGTGCAAACAAAAGACGGAAAAAGAACCGCGTGAAGGTGAACCACCACAGGGTGTTGTTGAGTGGGATGTTGAGGTATTTAACCAGGAAGATGAAACGGTTGCTGTTTATACTATACTTACACTTGTAAAGAAAAGTTAAGTACACTGAGTTACTTATAATAACGCGAAGTATTAGGTTCTCGAGGGCGAAGGCATGACAAAAAATACATTGTCATTTCCGTGAATCCGCCGGGGGCGGAGAAAATCTATACCTAACTGCTCAAAGATGCCAGTTTAAATAAAAAGCATGACAAAAAGCCAGGCTATTGTGCTTCGATGTAACTCAGCAACCTTGTCGCTTTTCCCGATGAACGGGTCTTCGAGTACCTCAGACACCTTTTATAGTCCTAAGTCATATGTCAGAAGTCTGTAGTCAAAAACGAAAAAACAAAAAGCTGGATGCCCAATCAATTCGCCGGGGCGAAGGTTATGACAAAAAATACATTGTCATTCCCGCGCAGGCGGGAATCCAGAAATGCTGTATTTGCGCGATACAACAATCAGAACCCACCCCCTCGCTTAGTCGTAAGTCGATAGTCGCAAGTCTTTAGTCAAGAAAGAAAAACAAAAACTTGATACCCGCATGATTTTATTGGCTAGTATGATAGACTTTAAGGAGTGTCATTTCCGTGAATCCGCCGGGGGCGGAGAAAATCTATACCTAACTGCTCAAAGATGCCAGTTCAAATAAAAAGCATGACAAAAAGCCAGGCTATTGTGCTTCGATGTAACTCAGCAACCTTGTCGCTTGTCTCGCAATGCGGGAAGGAGCCGGGCGTTGGTGATAAGAATTACATCCCGATGAACGGGTCTTCGAGTACCTCAGACACCTTTATTAGTAGTTAGTCAGAAGTCGTACGTTTTAAGAGAAAAACAAAAAACTGGATACCCAATCAATTCGCCGGGGCGAAGGTTATAACAAAAAACACATTGTCAATGGCGGGGGTTAATTTCTTCGAAGGGCATATTTGAATATTGTGGATAGAATGATTATACTTGCCATAACCGTACCTTTTACAGTCCCTGTTACTTTTGATTTACCGATCCTTTTGCGGTAACTGACTGGTATTTCTTTTGTTTTTAACTTATGTATTGCAGCTTTAATCTGCATTTCAACTGTCCAGCCAAACCAGGTATCTTCCATTTTCATATCGATCAGCTTATTATATCTGATCACGCGGAATGGTCCCAGATCAGTGAACTTGTATCCCCAAAATAGATTTATCAAAAATCCGGCGATGATACTGCCCACTTGCGATTGAAAAGGAAGGGCACCTTTTTCTCTTACTCCCATTCTTCTGCTGCCTAGAACAAAATCGTAATTCTCTTCAGATATCAATTGTAACATCGGGATAATTTCTTCGGGGTAATCACTGTAATCACCATCAAGGAAGGCAACAATTTCAACTTTTTTATTCTCTAAATACGCGATACCTTTCAAACAGGCGGCACCATAACCTTTTTGGGGTTCGAATAGTACAGTTGCACCTGCTGATTCGGCAACTTCCCTCGTTTTATCTGTACTGTTGTTGTCAACGACTATCACTTCTGAAACATATTCTTTTGGAATATCGCTTATTACTTTTCCCATCGATTTTTCTTCATTAAACGCAGGAATAATTACAACAGTATTTAGCATTAATACTCAAATATATGTGACTTAAATGCTTTCAGTTCAATGAATGCGCCCGAATGAGTTACATCCTCAATATTATGGTTATATTTATTCCCACTTAAAAGATCAATAAGTTCAACCCTTTCGGCATATCCACGTACATCAAGTTTTATTCGGCATTGTGAGTGCCATTCGGAGTAATTAACTACTACAAGTCTTTTCTCATCCTTATATTCCCAAAGCCATGCAAGAATATTCTGGTATGATTCGTTACGATCCCAGGCCGGAAGTGTTTTAAGAAGCCGCCATTCACCTTCTTTGAAAATCTTTGTTTTTGTAATCTCAAGGAGTTTATCGTAAAACTCCACCATACATTTTACAACTGTTTCCTTTGGTTCTCGACCAAGTTGAACCGGAAGTTTTATTCTTCTCCCTTCAAACTGTCCATCGTTGTAAAACCTCATTCCCCGGAGTGTTGAAATGATGGTGGCTGCTGCTTTTTCCCTGTTTTTACCAAAAGTTTTGAATGCCCTTTCTTCGTCATGATTTTCTATGAATCTGACAGATTTGTTCTGGTAATCCGGTTCAGCGAGAAGGTGATCACGGATTTCGGGCGGATATGAGTTTGTCAGCCTGTCAGTCAGTTTTTTGTCATAAGTATAATCAAAACCAAGTTTTTGCAAGGCATATTCCAGATCCCAGTATGCTTCCGCAATCAGAATAAAATCGTCCCTGACATCTTTTATTATTTCAATAGCTACATTCCAAAATTCTATATCAGGCTTTTTGAAACCCATATTTTCAAGAACTCCGCCCCATGTATTCTTGAAAATGTTGTTAAGGTTCAGCATTGCCATATCGCATCTGACGCCGTCGCATAGTCGGGTTAGTTTGATAAGCATCTTGATCATATATTCACGGGCGGAGGTGGAAAAATAGTTTATCTGTACAGTATCCTGCCATGCCGGGAAAAACGGATCCCTGCCGTGCGCGAATATTTGATTACCCTTAAATGGCTTATAAAATGTGTGCTGATCTTCGGAATAATAATGTTCGTTCGCCGGAAGAAATATCTCCGGGTGCTCTCTAAGAGTTTTACTTTCAGCGTGAAAATGATTGGAAATAAAATCGAGGATGAGACCCATACCAAATTCATTAAGTTTCAATTTCAGTTTAAGTAATCGGTCTTCATCACCCAGTTCCGGGTTAACTTCGTACTCATCAATCGCGTAAGGTGAGCCGATAACATCTTCCTCTTTCCAATCTTTCAAGGCGCCGCTATACTCTCTAATCAGACCCTCTTCATAGCAATATTTTTTCGCGAGCTCCGGTTTGGTTTTCCATATGCCCATTAACCAGATAAGGTCGATACCTTTTTCTTTTAATGATAGCCAATATTCATCCGGTACTTCGTCAATTTTTACATTGTCACCGAATCTTTTTAACCAAACACGGGTGTTAATTTCATAAATAGCAGGATTTTTTGTCATTTTTGTGCCACTGTTAATTCTGAATCAAAGTTAATCAATACATTACCCAACAATACATGACGTAAATCAAAAAAAGGAAAGAATTAGTTTAAATGTTGATTTTGGACACTTTTACGTTCATTCATCAAATCAAATATCAAGCGGAGAATCTCTTTTTGTGCTTCTTCATTTGCCGCTGAAGCGAGTCGCGCGTTATTTTCTTTAATCAGCTTATCAATTTTATCAAGTTCAACTCTTTTTACAAGATCAATGCAGTAAAGCCACATATCCTGTTCGAGTTTGAAATCTGTAATAACATCGCTCCATCTTTTATTACTTATTGTTTCCTGTTCCATTGATAATGAAAGAATATAGTTTTTTAATTCATCATCTTCCACTTTCTCGAGTATATAAGATGGAGAAAAATTGTCTTCCATAAAGGCTTCATACACCAGAGTAGAAATTTCTTTTAATTTCTCATCCACAAAATCATCCGGTGTAATATGATCAAAAATATGACCCGTTATTTTTTCATTTCCCTGAAGAAGCAACTTTATTAACTCTTTTTCCAGTTTGAAACTTGTTGAGCTTTGTTTTTTTATCTTTCCATCATTAGGATGTTCTTTGACCTGTTTTTGTTCCGGTCGGAAAGATTTATTTTCTCTGCTGCTTGAGAGTAGCTTCAATAATTCATTTTCGAGTAATTTTTCTCTAAGTTTAAATTTTTCTGAAATAGACTTTAAGTACATATTTCTTTTTAGTTCGTCATTTATTAATGCTAAGAGACGAACAATTTCTCTTATCGCGGTAACCTGTTTATCGGGGTCTTCAAGATCGCCCGATTTTTTGTATAGATTTACCTGATATTCAAGAAAATTACCCGATTTACCAACCTCTTCCCTGAATTTTTCCTTTCCGTAATTATTTATATAGCTGTCAGGATCTTCCCCGTCGGGTAGAGTTAATACTTTTATTGAAAAATCCTGTTTCAGGAATGTCTCTATACTTCTTGTAGCCGCTTTTTGTCCTGCTGCGTCAGCATCGAACAGAACGATTACATTTCTTGTAAATCGGGAAAGGAGCTGAACCTGTTCATCGGTTAAAGCTGTACCTGAAGAAGCGACTATATTTTTTACCCCGTGTTTATACAATGCTATAACATCCATGTATCCTTCAACGAGTATAGCCTGATCGAGTTTTCTTATTTCTTCCTTGGAGTGATACAGCCCGTATAGAACCCGGCGTTTGGAATATATCTGTGATTCTGGTGAGTTGAGATATTTAGCTACGTTATCATTTTTTTCAATTATTCTTCCTCCAAACGCGATCACTCTCCCGTTAGTTGAAAGAATAGGGAATATTATCCTGCCCCTGAATTTATCATAAAAATCGTTATTGTTTTTTCTATCTATTAGTCCTAATTCTTCTGCTTTTTCGAGATCGATTTTATTCTCTGCCGCAAACCGAACAAAATTATCCCAGCCCGGCAATGCGTAACCCACACCGAAGGTCGTTAATATTTTATTTTCCAGTTTTCGTTTTTTGAGATATGATAACGCTGTTTTCCCCTCTGTGCTGTTTACGAGGTTGTTTACAAAATATTTTGCAGCTGCAACATTGGTCTCATACAAAATCTCAAGCGCTGATTGTTTTTTGTCGTAGTGCCCTGTTTCCGCTTCAAGTTCAATACCTAACGATCCCGCTATCTCCTGCACTGATTCAATAAATGAGATATTTTTATAATCCATCAGAAAACGAAAAACATTGCCACCCGCGTGACAGCCAAAGCAGTGATAAATCTGTTTATCCGGACTCACGGTGAATGATGGTGTTTTCTCCTGATGAAACGGGCACAGACCGATGAAGTTTTTACCTCTTCTCTTCAGTTGAATGAAACCTGAAATCAGATCAACAATATCCGCGCTTGAGCGAACTTCCTCTATTTTCTCTTCTGCTATTCTCATATTCTTTTATACTCTTCAATTAAAAATATAAAAAGAAACTCTTCATAAAAAAATATTATTATGATATATCTTCCCATCTCTGCAATATCTTATTGTACTTGGGCTAATAACAAAATATCTTACTTTTATTTTATCGTAATTATATTAATTTAGTATCAAACATTGTTATATCTTTTTGGATTATTATGCTATCTCGTTTCTTAATATTGGTGCTGGCGATTTCTATATACGCGCAAGAAAACCCATACAGCATTTCTATTGACAGAATACAACGAGATCTCAACTTTCTTGGCAGTGATCTTTTTGAGGGAAGAGGTACCGGTACAACCGGTGGTGAGCTTTCTGCCAAGTACCTTGCTAAAGAACTTGATAACGCGGGATTGGTTCCTTTTGGTGACAATGGCACCTTTTATCAATATATTCCCATGCATGGTACAAAGTCCCTGCCCCAAAGTGAATTAAAAGTTTATATAGGCAATAACGAAACAATAAACCTTAAATGGTCAGAAAATTATGTATTGCTGAAATCCGGTCAGCAAACTTTTACTCCTGTACCATTGCCTACTGTCTTTGCCGGATACGGTATTACTGCTCCTGAATTTGATTATAATGATTATCATGAACTTGATGTTCAGGGTAAAATAGTTGTCATAATTGAAGGCGAACCTATATCGACCAATCGGGATTATTTTAATGGTGAATTCCCTACTATTTATTCATATACTGAATCCAAACTCAGGATTGCCTATTCAAATGGTGCGGCGGGAACTATAATTATAACCAATCCATACGAAAGAAAAATCAACTGGGATAATATTAAGGCGGATTTTTCCTTTGAAGATATCCGACTTGCATATGCAGCTTCTTCCAACTTATCGGTTTTGTTAAATCATGATTTCGCCGGACATTTATTTAAGGATTCTGATTATACTCTCGATGAAGTTTTTATCATGCATGGCGAACAAAAAATTAAAAGCTTCCCATTAAAATCCAGGCTTTCGTTTAAGGGTAGTTTCAACAAACGAGATTTTCTTTCGGCAAATATAATCGGACTCAAAAGAGGAAGAAATAAATCAGACAGATATTTAATTATTTCAGCTCACTATGACCATCTGGGAATTGGACCGGCAGTCAAGGGTGATTCGATTTACAATGGTGTGATGGATAATGCCATTGGATGTGCGGCGCTTCTTGAACTCGCTCGCGTGTTTCAGGAGCAAAATATAGAAACAGATCGCTCAATTATTTTTGCCCTTGTTACTGGCGAAGAGAAGGGACTTCTGGGATCAACCTACTATACCGATCATCCCTCGGTTCCACTTTATTTAACCGATGGAAATATCAATATTGATGGTGTCCCTTATATTGATCAATTCAAAAGTATAGTTGGTGTAGGGTCTGATTTAAGCAGTCTTGGAGAAATTCTCACAGAATCCGCTAACAAAAACAATTTGTTTATGAGTGATATTCCTCACGGTTTTAAGTCTTGGGAATCATTTAACCGGTCTGATCAAATTGCCTTCGCAAAAGCGGGTATCCCCTCAATACTGGTAATGGAGGGTCCAAATTCTAAAAATTTAACTTTTGAAGAAACAATTGAAGAATTGAAATATTACAATAATTCAATTTACCATACCCCCTTCGATGATTTAAATATTAAAATTAATTATGATGCTGTTCATCAATATCTGGATTTATTAATTGATTATATTATTGATGTGTCTAATTCTGATAAATCACCAGTTTGGAAGGATAAAGTCGGTTATAAAATTGAAAGACTGCGCACCATTGCCGAGAAGCGTTAATTGAAAAGATCTGTGATTTACATATTTTTAATATTTATTATGGTTTCCTGCTCCGGTTTCTCCGGAAAGGTTACGGTTATAAATATTACGGGTTCATCAACAATGTATCATTTGACTGAACAGCTAGCCGCTGAATATATGACGCTGCACCCTAATGTGTCTATATATGTTAGCGGAAGTTCTACAGCATCGGGTATAAAAGCTTTGATCAATAATGAAACTGACATTTGTACCGCCTCTCGTACTCTTCAGCCGGAAGAAGCAAAAATGCTTTCTGATTATTATCAAACCGTCGGGATGTTTTACCTTATCGCAAAAGATGCTCTCACAATATATGTTAATACTGAAAATAAAGTTGATGATCTCACCGTTAAGCAAGTTCGTGATATTTATACCGGTAAAATTACCAACTGGTCCGAAGCAGGTGGTGATAACATTGAGATATTACCTATAATACGTGTTCCTAATTCCGGTACCCACATATACTTCAAGGAACACGTGCTCGCGGGAGCTGATTATACAAATAAAGCTCAGGCTGAAGCAACGACACAAGATGTAATTGATGAAGTTGCTTCAATTGAAAACGCTATTGGTTATGGTGGTATCGTTAAAAACCCCGATATAAAGGCTCTTAAAATTCAGGGCGTTGTACCGAGTGAGACAAATGTGCGTAACGACCGGTATCTGCTTACGCGTTATCTTCATTTTTTTACAACAAATACACCGAGAGGTGAAGTTAAAAACTTTATTGATTGGACCCTAACCCCGGCAGGACAAAAAGTTATAGAAAAAACTGACTTTATTTCTTTATTTAATGTATCATACTAGATTCCAGGATAGCCTTCAATTCATATCCCTTTGCCGAAATTCTCTCCGCAATTGTTGTCAGGTTTTTCAATCCCGCGAAATACCAGAAGTACTTTTCTTTTAATTTTCCGGTTTTAATGTTATAAAATTCAGACTTTGGTTTATTAAGATTTGGAATCAAGATTGTTTCCGATAATATCCTGAGCTGATTTATCTGCTCAAGTCCTGAATTTAGTTCATTATAAAATTCTGATATTTTGAAGATTAGTGGTACTTCGAATAGATCGATTACTCCTTATTCCAGACTTGCTTTCCACATGTGGGATTCCACTTTAACCGGTTCAATTCTTGGTTCAAGACTGGGCATTCCACCAACGGCGATTAAAGAATCGTAGTAATTGATGATTTGAGGTAATATTTTTGATACTCTGTCTGTTCTGTTGACTACATCCGTTATTTCTTTAATAAGACCTTCTGAAATTTGTTCACGTTTTATCTGATTTTGACTTTCCAAATTATATTCATTAAGCAGGAAAGCTCCGTAAACACCAAAAAATACAATGATCAATTCGATGAAGTATTTGCCCAGCGAATTAAATTTTGTCTTTTCCTTCAAATTTTAGCTCTATTCGTTATATTAATTGAATATATCATTAAAATATCGATTATCCGAAATAAATTCTTCCATCGTTATCTCCAGAAACTTTATTTCCTTAGATATTGCCGCGTATTTCGATTTTAATTTCTTGTTTATTCTATTATTAACTACAGTGATATTTATTTCTTTCTTGTAATTTTTTTTGAGTAATGCTTTGATGTGTACATCAGATGAAGAGAACGAATAACCTATGAATACCAGATGACGGGCAACTCTTAATTCTCTGGCGGCTTCCGAGAAAAGTTGAGTTAATACCGGCTGATCCATTACTTTTGTGTATGATGGCGGCTGTATCAATGTTTGAAAATCTGTGTTATCAATCGGACAGCTATACTCATACCTTTCATTTTCAGGATATGTATAACCCAAAAACTTTCCTTTATTCAGGTCTATGTGTCGATCCCAGGGAGTTAATAATGTCTGATTGCAACAATTGCAATATTTCCAGTTTAATGAGCCATGCAGTTTTAATATTTTGAATGGTACAGGATCAACCTCGTGCTCAACTATAACTGGCTGATTGGGATTAACCCAAAAATTGAAATTTTTCAATACATCAGTTTTTTCATAATTCATAAGTGGAATTGAATAATCTATAAACCCTGTTGTCTTGAAGTATTCCTCAAACGCCTGTTCCAGTAAAGTATCATAGTTTAATGTAATTATTGAAAAATTTCTTGTGTGATAGAGCACTCTCTTCCAAAAATTATGATATGCAGTATGCTCTTTATCAGTGTGCAAGTTGACGGCATGGTGTACCAGTTTAATCAAATATTCTCTAATTATTTGCAGTTTGGTTTGACTGTAATAACTGCTCAAACTTTGATTATTATAAATAAAATAATCGAGGTAACCGAATACCGCTTCAAGATTTGGATAGTTTTCCAGGGAAATATCAAAATCAAAGTTTTCTGTAATAAATTGAATAACCTCTTTGCCAATAACTGAATCTGTTATTTCACTGTTTTTGCCTGAGAGTATATATGGGAGGATATCTTTCTTGAGAGGCACACCATCAGGATGGCTTGCTCCTGCACCAAGTATAAAAACGATATCTCGTTCAGCGGGGTATTTAAGGAATATTTCTTTCATAATATTTATAAAAAAAGCCTTATCCAAAATAATCAGATAAGGCTTAAAATAAAGTAAAATTTAAGTTATCTATTTCATTTCAATTGCCTGACGCACAAAACCTTCCGATTTAGCGAGTCTTTCTTTCGCCTCCTCGGCTGTTACATTCGCGCGGATCATAACAAGCGCGGTTTTTACGTGACCACCGGCTTTCATCAAATATTCTGAAGCTTCATCATAAGTGAGTCCGGTTATCGTCATAACAATTCTCTTGGATCTCTCAACAAGTTTCTTATTTGTCATTTGAAGATCGATCATCATGTTTTCATATACTTTACCAAGTCTGATCATCGAAGCTGTGGTAAGCATATTGAGTACCAGCTTCTGCGCGGTGCCAGATTTCATACGTGTAGAGCCCATAACTACTTCCGGACCTACATGCGCGCAAATAGGTACATCAACATCTTCGATGTTAAATGTATCGCGCGGTGTTGCGGTTACATATAGAGTTTTAGCGCCAAGCGCCTTCGCTTTTTTAACCGCACCAATTACATAAGGTGTTCGTCTGCTGGCTGCAATTCCGCAAACAACATCTTTTGCAGTTACTTTAGCGCTCATAACATCAGCAGCGCCATTTTCTTCAAAATCTTCGGCACCTTCCTGTGCTCTGAACATAGCTTCTTTTCCACCTGCAATATACCCTTCAATCATTCCAAAAGGTGTACCGAAAGTTGGCGGGCACTCGGAAGCGTCAACGACACCCAATCTACCACTGGTTCCTGCGCCAAAGTAAAGGAGTCGTCCACCATTTTTAATCGCCTCAACGATGATATCAACTGCCTGTGCGATAAAAGGAACTTCCTTTTCAACAGCTAACGGGACCTTTTTATCTTCGCTGTTGATAATACGACATATTTCCTCTGTAGTCCTGGCATCTATATCCATTGAGGCGGGATTTCGCTGTTCGGTTGATAGTTTGGCTATCTCCTCGAACAAATTTTTTGAATCTTTTGTCATTTTTGCAATTCCACCATGATTAATTTTTTGCCTTTCTCATTACGGATATTATTTGGTTTGTAGGCCATTTCGAAAACGGTGGATTTTTTGATATACGATTTATATTTGGTTTCCGCAATTTTGAATTCCTCGGAGATATCTCCCCCTTTCATAACCAACATGTAAGCCTTGTCTTTAACCAAAGGTATCGCGTATCTAAAAAGTATTATTAACGGTACGGTCGCTCTACTGACAACCAGGTCGAATGAGTTTTTGTATTTTTCCTTAAACTCATCGCTTTCCACTCTGCTGTTTTCGGCAATTACATTTGTGAGTTTCAATTTGTCAAGAAACTCGGTAACTGCATTAATTTTTTTAGCTGTTGAATCGGCAAGCACACCCCTCATTAAGGGTTTGGAGATTGCCAATGGTATTCCCGGAAAACCCCCGCCGGTGCCGATATCTAAAAACTTGAACATCTTATCCGGTACGTATTCTGATAGAAAGTAAGAGATGAAGACGTGATTTTCAATAATGTTTTCAACGTCTTTACGGGAAATAAGATTAATTTCTTCATTTTTATCTGCTACAAGCGAAGCAAAGTGCGCTAATCTTTCCATTTGGTAAAGATCAGGATTAAGACTGTTTTCCCATAAAAGTTGTTTAATTTCTCTTAGATATTGTTCCTGTAAATCCAACAAATACCTCAATTTTTAGTTTTTTAAATATACTAATAAAACTGAAATATCAGAAGGGGAAACTCCTGAAATTCTTGATGCCTGTCCCAATGACCTTGGTTTTACACGCTCAAGTTTTTCCCTTCCTTCCGCTGATATTGCATTTATTTTATTATAGTTAAAACTTAAAGGAATATTTATGCTCTCCAGGTTTTCAAGTTTTTTCACCATTTCCTGTTGACGCATAATATATCCTTCATACTTCATTTCTATCTCAACCTGCTCAATTGCCCTTTCATTTTCTTTTAGTGCTTTAATAACAGGATATTCCATCTCATCAATTGTTTCAAGAATATCCGCAAGTTTGAGATCAGGTCTTTTTGCTAATTTGTTAACTGTTTCTGAATTATTAAGTAAACTTGATTCTTTTTCTTCCAGTAAACCATTTATTTTATCCGGCTTAAGTCTTAAACCCGAAAATGTTTCTTTAGCTTCTTCCACTAATGATTCGTATTCAACAAATTTTTCATAATCTTCTTTTTTTATCAGTCCAATTTCGTACCCGAATTTTGTTAGTCTTCTATCCGCGTTATCCTGCCGTAAAAGCAATCTGTGTTCAGCTCTTGAAGTAAACATTCTATAAGGTTCATCTGTTGATTTTCCTACAAGATCATCTATCAGTACGCCTATGTACGCGTCACTTCGTGAAAGCACAACCTGGTCTCTTCCGGTAATTTTCAGAGCCGCGTTTATCCCGGCAATTAAACCTTGACCGGCCGCTTCCTCATAACCTGAAGTACCATTTATTTGACCGGCAAAATATAGCCCTTCCACAAGTTTGGTTTCCAATGTAAGGTCAATTTGATAAGGTGGGAAATAGTCATACTCCACCGCGTATCCCGGACGAGTCATTTCCGCCTTTTCCAATCCCCTGATTTTTCTTATTGCCTCAAGTTGTATTTCTGCCGGTAATGAAGTCGAAAACCCATTTACATATATTGTATCATCATTCAATCCTTCAGGTTCAAGGAACAACTGGTGTGCTGTTTTTTCAGCGAATCTTACTATTTTATCCTCGATTGAGGGGCAATATCTTGGTCCCGCTCCCTGTATCACTCCCCTGAAAAGTGGAGAATCATCAAATCCTTTTTCCAGAATTTTGTGTACGTCCATATCAGTGTAAGTTAACCAGCAGCTAACCTGAGGTAAATATGGAAATAATGATTTATCTGTCCTCAAGGAAAATGGAAGCGGTATCTCATCGCCTGGCTGTTCTTCAAGTACATCATAATTCAAAGAATTTTTCGCCAGTCTTGGTGGCGTTCCGGTTTTTAATCTGCCGGAAACAAATCCCATATCCTCAAATGATTTTGTGAGTCCTGTGGAAGGCTGTTCACCAAAGCGTCCACCTTTCACCTGATTTAACCCCGTGTGCATTAGTCCGTTCATAAAAGTACCGGAACAGACTATAAGGGATTTACATTTAATCTCTTCACCCGAAAGTGTTTTTACATAAGATATTTTTTTATTTTCTTCGAATGCTTCTATTACAGCATCTTCAATTATTTCAATTCCGGGAGTGGTTTGAATTATACGGGACGCTTCCGCGGAATACAATTCTCTATCTGACTGGCATCTTCCCGCCCAAACAGCCGGACCTTTTGATTTATTTAACGTTCTGAACTGTATTCCAGTTTTATCTGCGATCAAACCCATAACGCCACCAAGCGCATCTATCTCATGCACAAGATGTCCTTTCGCGCTTCCACCAATAGCGGGATTGCAAGACATTCTGCCAATCGCGTTTTTATCCATAGTAACCATAGCTGTTTTCACCCCTATTTTGGCTGCGGCTACTGCCGCTTCAATCCCTGCGTGACCTCCACCAACTACGATTACATCAAATTCTCTCATCTATTCCTTTCTGAGTTCACGTTTTTGTTCCACGTGAAACAAATCTATTTACCAATACAAAACTTTGAAAATATATTATTCAGTATATCATCTGACGTTACTTCACCAATAATTTCGCCAAGTGCGTTTTCAGCGTTTCTTAAATCAACCGCGATAAACTCCCCTGTCATTCCACTACTAATGGAATCTATTGCCATACCCAAACTTTCTTTAGCCTTTTTTAGCGCTGAATAGTGTCTGCTATTTGTAACAATTGCGCTTTTTTCACTATACGCTTTTCCGCCATAAGCTATCTCTTTCATCTTCTCAAACAGCCTGGAAATACCTTCTCCTGTTTTGGCTGATATTGAAACAACTTCCTCGTCAACGTATTCAGGTTTCAAATCAAGTTTATTCATCACTGTGATTATAGTTTCACGTGAAACAATATTGAGAAGTTCATTATACAATTCTTCAGAAACGCCTTCTCTTATATCATTTATGAATAATACTAGATCACTATTTTTTATTGCTTCCCTGCTGCGAAAAACACCTTGTTTTTCAATTTCATCCTCAGTAAAGCGAATACCGGCAGTATCTGTGAGTCGAAACAATACTCCATCAATTGATATTTCTTCTCTGATAATATCTCTGGTTGTACCAGGTATTTCACTTACTATTGCTCTTGATTCTTTTAATATGTAATTCATCAATGACGATTTACCAACATTCGGTACACCTACCAGTGAAACATTTACACCATCCCTGACGACTTTACCAAAAGAATAAGAAGACAGAAGTAAATCAATTTCAGAAACTATTTCAGTAATTTTCTTTCTGGCAACATCAGCATTAATAAATTCAACATCTTCTTCTGAAAAATCGAGTTCGAGTTCCATCAAAGAAGATGAATTAACAAGTGAATCCCTTAGATATTTTACCTTTGCGCTAAGTAAACCATCAAGTTGATTACGAGCACCCCTTAAAGATACCTCTGTACGCGAATTAATTATGTCTGCTACAGCTTCAGCCTGAACAAGATCAAGTTTACCATTTAAAAATGCTCTTCTGGTAAATTCACCCGGCTCGGCATTTCTGGCGCCATTATCATTTAGGAGCTCCAATATTCTTTTTATTATAAGAAAACTGCCATGTGAGCTAATTTCAACAACATCTTCTCCGGTATAAGAATTCGGACTCTTAAAAATCGAGACCAATACATCATCAACTATATTGTCAGATTCTATGATATTACCATAGTGAATTGTGTGAGAAGCCGCATTTGATATTTTTTTCTTGCCGACAAATATTTTATCGCAAATATTAAAGGCATTTTTGCCACTCACACGTATTACGGCAATTGCGCCTTCAGAGGGTGAAGTTGCGAGCGCTGATATTGTGTCATTATTTAGATCGATATTCATCATATATATTATAAATAAATCTTTAAATCTAATACATTAAAGATTCTATATCAATGCATAGATTTATCTAATTGACTTATTCACAATAAGTTATGATTATTTTAATCCCTGAAGTGAATTTGCTCAACTAATTCCTCAATTCTCAGATTGGCATAATCAAGTAATTTTTGATCCGAGGAATTGTTATTGTTGAGAAATTTTTGATAGGTGTTTTTAGCGGGCTTTTTATCATAATAATAGTGATCATAAACATTAGCGAGATAAAAAAGTATATTTCTACGATGCGCTGCGAATTCAAAAGCTTTTCTGTAGTTTTTTATGGCTTTGGCATATTGATTATCTTTTTGAAATACAGATCCTAATTGTATATATACATCGGCAACGTACGAAGGATAAAACGAATCAATTGATTTATTAAAATAAGAAGCGGCTGAATCATAGACTTCCATTGAACTGTAATTCATGCCGATGTAAAAATAATTTAATGGATCTTTTTCATCCAGTTGACTTGAGAGACGTAGATATTTTAAGGATTCACGATATTTTATATCAGTTCCACGTGAAACATTCTCCTCCGCAATAAAATAGTAAGCGAGTCCCAGTTTCTGTGTAATTGAATATGTAGTATCACCTTTATCAATTACTCGTAATCCAATATTAACTGTATTTAAATAGTCTTTAAGTGTAAACAAAACTTCTGTATATAGCTTTAACAATTTGGTATCATACGGATGCAAGTTGACAGCTTTATACAAAATATCTTTTGCAATTTCATAATTTTCAGTCTGAACATACAAGCGTGATAATTTGAGAAATATTGCCGAACTACTATTACCAGTTTTTATACTTGATCTATAATATTCTAACGCTGTATCAATAATAGCCCTTCCTAAATATGCATCACCTGCTTTTTCATATAGAGTGAAATTATAGTCACTTGAATCAATTGTGGAAAATATAATTGACGCGGACTCATAGTCCTTCATCTTAATTAGGTTATTCGTAAGTCTTACTTTACCAACAATAGACTGAGCATATAAAGTATTATCCGAAATAAGTTCAACAGCTTTACCATGATTTCCTTTTAATTCGGCTATTGATATTTCTTCATTAAAGACCCAGTCATCATCTTGCAATATTCTAATTTGATATAATATTTCTTCGCATTTGGAAAGATTATAAATCGATTTTTGCAAACCGTATATTGTTTTTAGTGAATCAAGATTATGTCCAATTATGGTGTTTGAAAAAATAAAAACAATTATTAGATATCGCATCCTGTTTCCTTATTCTTTAATTATTAACGATAGATGCAATTAGAGATAATATGTTTCTTTAAATATTTAAGGATATTAGTATGTTGATATATTTTTAATAAATTACTAATTTTGTAAAATTTATAATTTCTGACAATCTAATAATACAATAAGGTATGTTTATGGGAGAGAACACATCAACGGGGAAACAAATTATCCTTGGGCTGCAAATGCTCTTTGTTGCATTCGGGGCACTTGTACTTGTCCCGCTTCTGACGGGCCTCGATCCGTCAATAGCGTTGTTTACAGCCGGTGTAGGCACGCTTATATTTCACTTTATTACGAAGAGCTCGGTCCCTGTATTTTTGGCGAGCTCTTTTGCGTTTATAGCACCCATTCAATTTGGAATTAGTGAATTTGGATTGGGTGAAACTTTAGGCGGACTGGCATCGGCGGGTGTAGTTTATATTCTATTGGCTTATCTCATTAAACTACGCGGACCGGAAGTTATCGAAAAATATCTGCCGGCTGTTGTTACCGGACCAGTAATTATGGTAATCGGACTTAAACTCGCCCCGGTTGCAATTGGTATGACCAAAAATTTTGATGGTGGTGATTCTGTAGATTATCAAGCATTGATTGTTGCGCTCATAGCTCTTGTAACGACAATCGCCGTTGTATTAAAAGGAAAAGGAATTATCGGACTTATACCAATTTTTGTGGGAATAGTTGTAGGGTACATAGTAGCAGCACTGATGGGATTTGTTAATTTTACTCCTGTTGTTGAAGCTCCATGGTTGG